>NZ_CP147026.1:502500-812500 GCF_056632455.1 Aeromonas sp. MTB | reverse complement strand
TGCTCCCATATTCCAGCGCGTGGAAACAGTGATCCCGCCAAGGCTTGCGACAAGGGTCAGACCACTTCGGGGTTTCACCGGATAATAACGAGGCGTAAGCTGGCATCCTGGCGCCGGGTGCGCCACCGCATCATTTCAAGCAACCACAGGATGTAACATGATCCGCAAGAATCCCTCCGGCCATCTGCCTGTCATCGACGAATCCGCCTATATCGACAAAACCGCCATCATCTGCGGCAAGGTGATCATCAAAGAGAATGTCTTTGTCGGCCCCTATGCGGTGATCCGTGCCGACGAGGTGGATGAGAGTGGAGATATGGAACCCATCGTCATCGGCGCCAACTCCAATATCCAGGATGGCGTGGTGATCCACTCCAAATCCGGCGCCGCCGTCACCATCGGCGAGTACACCTCCATCGCCCACCGCTCCATCGTCCACGGACCGTGCGAAGTGGGAAACCGGGTCTTTATCGGCTTCAACAGCGTGCTGTTCAACTGCCATATCGGTGACGGTGCCGTGGTGCGTCACAACTCGGTGATCGATGGCTGCGATCTGCCGCCGGAGTTCTACGTCCCCTCCACCACCCGCATCAACCAACAGAGCGATCTGACCCATATCCCGCGGGTTTCGGTAGATGCCGCCGAGTTCTCCGAGGACGTGGCCCACACCAATATCGATCTGGTCAAAGGGTACAAGGCGCTCTCCAACGAGTTCTGATCCCTTTCTTTATTACCAGAGAACAAAACGGGCGCCGAGGCGCCCGTTTTTCATTTGACTATATATGAAGGCTAGATGGCCCTGACGCAGGTGGCGGCATGAGCCTCATCCGCCAGATCCCACAGCGGATCACCAGTGCTCAGGTCCAGCAGCGGCAACTCACCATCGTCATTGGCAGTCGCATCGCTACTCCAGTAGCGGTTGTAGAGCGGCCACCCCTGCTGCTGAAGCAACTGATCCGTCGCGCCATCCTTGTTGTAAGCGGCAAACAGCACCTCCAGCTCGGCCCGGGTCGGCAGACGCCAGTCATCGTGACCGCGCGCCACCAGCTGCTGGCAGTAATCCCGCGCCCGCGCCTGCCCCATGGTCACATACTCCAGCGGGAAGGGATTGTAGTCACCATCACTGTCACTGCTCACACCGTCATAGGAGATGGACAGACGATCCGCCTCGTCCATGGTCAGCTGGCAGACAAAGGCAAGCTTGCCCGCCACCAGCTCGGGTTGACGACAGCCCCGGGCAAAATCGGGCTGGGCATCCACCACCTGCACCGTCACGGTCAACGTGTGACGCGCCGTGGTCGCCACCAGTCGTGCCGTCCCGACCGCCACACCGCGCACCTCGCCCTGCGTGTTCACGGTAGCGAACTCCGGCTGTTCGCTGCGCCACTCAATGGGCCCATCGAGCGGGCCGAGAGAGCCATCGCTCAGTTGCCACTGCAGTTGCAGAGGAAGCGTCCGCCCCACTTCCAGCTGAGGCTGGGCAGGCAGCACAGCCAATCCGGTGATCACAGCCCCCACCGGAGTAGGGTCATCCACCTCACTCACCCCCAGCTCAGCAACCGTGGCCGGGGTGCGGCGCGGCTCGGCCGAGGCGCTGCGCAAAAACTCGCCGATGGCATCGAGCTCGTCATTGCTGAGGCCAAGAGCATGCAGGTGAGCGGAGGCTTTGGGGAAGAAGGGATCATATTGATCCGCACCGGTCGGGAAGCCGACCCCGCTGCTCCACTTGGTCACGCCAAAGTTGTACATGGCCACCACCCCCTGCACCGAACCGCCGATACGCTGGGCCAGGATCGGGAAGATGCCGTTGTGCATATAGGGGCCGGTAAAGGCGACGTCCCGCAAGCTGGGGGTCTTGAAGCGACCGATGTCCGCCTTGTTGCGGGTCTGCAGGAAGCGCCCGCGATCTTCCAGCTTGCCACGACCGTAATAGGTGAGCCCCACACTCTCGAACCCGTGCTGACTCAGCAGCGGGCCGGAATGGCAGTTCATGCAGCGGCCATCGGTGCGGTAAAGATGCATCCCCCACAGCGCCTTGTCACTGAGTGCCTGACTATCCCCTTTGACGAAGCGCTCAAAATCGCTGTCTCGGCTGATGATGGTGCGTTCGAAGGTGGCGATCGCCTTGGCGATCCGCTCCAGCGTGATCGCCTGATCGCCAAAGGCGGTGGCAAAAGCAGCCTGATAGTCGGGGCTGGCCTGCAAGCGGGCCAGCAGTTCGTCATGACTCAGCGCCATTTCGATGGGGTTCTGGATCGGGTGAAGCGACTGCTCCTCCAGCGTGGCGACCCGCCCATCCCAGAACTGGGTCGAGCTGAAGGCGCTGTTGAGGATGGAAGGAGCGTTGCGATTGCCCTTCTGGCCCAGATGGCCGACCGAGACGCTCAGGCCGTCGCTCCACCCCTTTTGCGGATCGTGGCAACTGGCACAGCTGATGTCCCGCCCCTTGGAGAGCTGCTTGTCGAAAAAGAGCTGCTGACCCAGCACCACCTTGGCCCGGCTATAGGGGTTGTCGGCCGGGAAGGGAACCGCCGGCAGCGGCCCCAGCTCCTGCCATTCCACCCCTTCATCCACCCGGGCGGCAGGCCATTGGGCCGATGAACCGCTGTATTGGGCGCGCAGGGCCGCCATGTCCGGCTTGCTGCTGTCGCGCACCACAGAGGGGCGCACCGGATAGGGTGCCAGCGCATACCAGAGCAGACTCCCCTCTCCCTCATCCAGCCAGGTTCGGGTCGCCAGTTGATAGAGACGGGGTTGACCCGCACCATCCTGCAGCCAGATCTGGGCGGGCAGGCCAACAGCAAAGGTATTGGGATAGCGCCATGCCGACTTGTCACTGCTCAGCAGCCGTTCGAATTCGGTGAGGGTCGGCAGGCGCCAGTCGCTGCGGCCGCAAGCGGTCAGCCCCGCAGCCAGTTGTGGCTGGCTGGCAATCTTCAACGCACTGGTGTCACTGCCATACAGCCAGTACTGGCTACCCTTGACCCCGCTGACCGTGCGCACATCGTGCAGGCACTGCCAGGGGCCACGCACCACCAGCAGCCCCTGCTCATCGAGACGCAGCAGATCTGCCGTCTCCGGCTCGTCCGGCTGACTTGGATTGGCGGGATAGAGCTGGGTACGGGCGGACTGGATCTGGGCACTGTTACTGCGCTGATACCAGCTGCGCGCCTGCTTGTCATCGCGCAGGGCCAACAGCATCTGCCAGCTGTCGGCATAGTCGAGCACGGCGCCCGGCTGGCGCTGGGCCAGCAGGAAGGCAGCGTAATCCTCAATAGCCGCCTGTTGCTGCACGCGGATCTCCGCTGCCCTGCCCCACTCGGCCTGACTGAGGGAGCCATCTCCGCTCTGATCCGCCAGCAGGAAGAGCGCCGTCTCCTCCTCGTTCAATCCCAGCCGCGGCACGCTGTTGCGGCGCGCCAGAGTGATCCCGGCCGAGAGATCCGCCACCCGCACCGATACCGCGCGCAGCAGATAGCCCTCGTCGCTAGCGAGCAGCTCCAGTGGCTGATCCAGTTGCAGACCCGCAGGCAAGGTGATGCTGACAGGTTGGCCCGGTTCGATTGCCTGTTGCACGCGGATCCCGGTTGCGACCTGTTTCACCTCGAGCTGTGCCCCCACCCCCAACCGATCGGCCACATTGACCTCAATGGTCAGAGGAACCCGGGTATGGGTTTCCGGCGGTACTATTGGCGGAGTGATGGGCGGTTCGGTCGGCTTGACGACCGGCGGGGTCACCTCGGGTGAGGGGGTCACCGACGTATTGCTGTGATTGTCATTGCATGCGGCCAGAGCCAGCAGGCTGAGCAGTAAGAGGCTGGTTTTCATTCGGTATGGTTGAGTGGTCAGACAAGTGTGCGATTATCCAGTCAAATACCAATCATTATCAATTGCATTCAATTAATATGCTTTTTGACAACAACTTCTTATCAGCAACGCCTTACCACCCGATGAGAGAGGGCAGCCTCTTTGGCTGCCCTCTCTTGCTTCAAACCCGATTGTCGAAAGCCCGACAATCTTCAGGAGCACTTCTTCAGGCTGATATGCCAGTTGGCACCGGATTGCACCTGATGCTTGGCGGCGAAGCTGTCCATGTTCAGCGCCACCGACACCTGCAGCAGGCTGTTGAGGTAGACCAGCGGCTGACCTTCCGGCACATCGCCGAAGCTGCTGACGTAAGGGGCCTTGCCGTCATATTTGACCACATCCCCTTCGCGGATCTTGATGCAGGCGTTATCCCCCTTGTTGATCCCCGCCTTGGTCAGCAGGGCATCGTCGATATTGGTCCAGACGTTGCCGTACTGCACATCGAGGATCGGGATGGTGCCCTTGAGGGTGCCATCCTTCTCGGCGACCGCAGGCTGATAGGGGATCTTCACCACCTCGGCGGGCAGCAGCGGGCCGACCTGCTCATAGCTGATGGCGCCGGAGGCGAGCCGTGCGCCGGTATAGGCGTACACATCGCGGCCATGGAAGGTGTAGGACTTCTCGGAGCCCTTGAGGCGGTTGAGCTTCTCATCGATCTGGCGCACCGCCTCGATGCCGAAGTGCTCGGCCACCAGGGTCAACGTGCCGTTGTCCGGAGTCACGATGTAGTGGCCGCTCCTGGTCTTGAGCACCACTGACTTGCGCTCGGTGCCGACACCGGGATCCACCACGCTGACAAACACAGTGCCCTTGGGCCAATACTGCAGGGTCTGGTAGAGGCGGTAGGAAGCTTCCCAGATGTTGTAAGCCGGGATCTCGTGGGTCAGGTCATAGAGCGGCAGGGTACGATCCACCCCGAAGGCAACCCCCTTCATGGCCGACACGGCGCCATCTTTGAGGCCGAAATCGGTCTGGATCACCAGCGCTTCGTTGGCAGCGGCGATGCAGCTTGCCAGCATGAGGGCGAGCGCAATGGCGCGGGGAGCGGTACGAATATCCATATCTGAACTCCTGAATCATCTGAGGATAACGAAACGGCGACAGCCATTTAGACATCCAGACTGCCACAAATGGATTTTTTTGCAAGGGGTTTGCAACAAAGTGAGGAACGACTCGCAGAAATTGTGCTCGCCAAACGTCGGCGGCGGGGGTATCAAAAGCAGAACAGGAAAACGTTTACAACACAGGAGCTCAGCACCATGACACAACCCGTACCGGAGATGATGACCCTGCTGCTGGAGATTGGTGAACAGAGCAGCCAGCTCTGGCTGAGCCAGCCAGATGCGGCCCCGTCACAATACCCGCTGGCCTTTGGCACCCACGCCATCCAGCCCGGACCGTTTCGCAATGCGCCACCCACCCCGCTCGAACTGGAGCGGGCCATCATGGTGGTGGAAGATGAGCTGATGCGCATTGCCCCGCAGATCCCGCCCGGCTTGCAGCTGACCCTGCGCAGCCAGCCATCACTGGCCGAAGCGCTGGGGGACAACCAGCTCGACCGGGATCTGGTGGAGCAAGCCTTT
Organism: Aeromonas sp. MTB; assembly: GCF_056632455.1. Classification (NCBI taxonomy): domain Bacteria; kingdom Pseudomonadati; phylum Pseudomonadota; class Gammaproteobacteria; order Aeromonadales; family Aeromonadaceae; genus Aeromonas; species Aeromonas sp. MTB. The sequence goes on along the minus strand of NZ_CP147026.1, from coordinate 807,050 downwards.
GGCCAGCTGGCCGCGATGGCGGAAGGGGATCCCCTCGCCGCCAGCTTGCTGCCACGCGACGAGCACTTTGCCGCCGTGCTGCTGATCGTCAGGGAGTGGCTGCACCATCTGGCCAGCGAGAGCGTGCTGATCGTGGAGTAGGGATAAATAAGTGGTGAGGGCTTCAGCTTCTGGCAAGGTTTGTCGGTGGATCCTGTCGGGATTTCCTTCGCGTATACTTTGCCCGTATGGCGCCCGCGCCCCTATCGGTACTCTAACCAGACACCTATGACCTTATTTTCAGGTAACCTCCCAGCCTTGCGCTGGCCATCGGCGTGTGCTCGCCAGTTTATCGTCAAAGTGGCCGGATTGGCCCTGCTCGCCCTGACCGGGCTGGGCACTGTCTTCTACTACACCTATCTCACTATCCAGCACGACATGGATCTCATCACCGCCAGACAGAAGAACGTGTTCGAGGTCTTCTACCAGCGAGCCAAGATCCTCAAGGTGGAGAACATCACCAGCTATCTGGCACAACACCATCTGCTCGATCAGCCACCGCCCCCAAATAGCGTCGGCAGCGACTATCTCTACGGGTATGACCTCAAAAGCAAATACCGCTTTGCCGATATTCCGCTGCGATACCCGGCCGCCAATATCCTCAACACCTTCCGCTATGCCCTCTCTTATTCGGAGGTGATCAATATCTACACCATCTGGAATGACTACCGGCTGATCGGCATGGTGGCCGACAACAATGTGCTGCCCACCAGACTGGCGCCGATCAAGGTGGATCTGATGACCCTGCCCGCCTGGTATCACTACTTCGGTTGCGCCAGCTTTGCCCCCGGCCGCCCTTGTGCAGCGCCGATGAAGCCTTTGTCTCCGATATCGAGATCGACAGCTTCAGCATGCGCAACACCATAGTGATGTACTTCCCCTTCATTCATCAGTCGGGGCGCGGCGGTTACAAATACGGGCTGCTCGGTATCGATATCGCCGTCGATGAAGCATTTAACGATGTGCTGCGACCCTTCGACACCATCAACCCGACCCGCACCAACATATCGTTTGAAGCCGCCGAGCCCTGCCGCCCGATGCATCTCTGCCTGAGCAAACCCTTTATGCGCACCAAGGCGGGGGATGATCTCTATCTGAAGTGGTCCTACAGCTGGTTCGATTTCGTCAAGCTGGCCCTGCAAAGTGCGGCCTTCAAGGTCTATCTCATCGTGCTGTTGCTGGGCATGGTGGCCTGGAAGCAGATCTACCTGCGGCTGCGCACCCTGGCGCACACCGACCACCTGACCCGGCTGCCCCGCAGAGATGTACTCTGCCAGAGTCTGCTCCATGAGCACGACTACCTGATGATCCTCGATATCGACAACTTCAAGTCGATCAACGACACCTATGGCCATAGCGTCGGGGATCTGGCCCTGGTCGCCTTTGCCCGCCATCTCAGAAGCAATATCCGCAAGGTGGACAGCGCCATCCGTTGGGGCGGCGAGGAGTTTATTGTGCTGTTCAAGGGGATGGAGGATGACGAGATGATGATCCACTCCGCTGGCCGCCTGCTGGATCGGCCATTGGGTATCCCCGAGCTGCCCACCCCCATCACCTTCTCCGCCGGGGTGATCCGCATTCGCGACTACCTCACCGTCACCGAGGCAGTGCATCTGGCCGACGAGCTGCTCTACCACGTCAAACAGCACGGCAAGCACAACATCGCCTGCTACGAGGGCAAAAAGATCCGGCTGATCCGCCCGTTGCCGGACGACACAGAGGCATAGCCGCCTTCTGCCGCTCCCCCTGCTTCTGTTACCATCGCGGCCACGATCACTCACTGCATCGTGGCCGCAGGCCGCGATAACCCCGACTGGTGCCCCTATGTCCACAGCCTCCTTTGCCGAACTGGCCCTCTCCCCCCGTCTGCAGCAGACCCTGAGCGAGCTCGGCTATGCCGCACCGACCCCCATTCAGGCTCGCGCCATCCCGGTCATTCTGGCGGGGCGGGATCTGATGGCGGGGGCCCAAACCGGCACCGGCAAGACCGCCGCCTTTGTGCTGCCGCTGCTGGAGCAGTTGCTTGCGCAGCCGCAAATGGAGTCCCAACGCCCAATCCGCGCGCTGGTGCTGGTGCCGACCCGCGAGCTGGCGGTGCAGGTTGCCGAGAGCGTGGCACGCTACGGCCAGGGTACCGGTCTCACCAGCACGCTGGTCTACGGCGGGGTGAGCATCGCGGCTCAGGTAGCGGCGCTTCAAACCGGGGTGGATATCCTGATCGCCACCCCGGGCCGCCTGCTCGACCATCTGCGTCAGGGGGCATTGAGCCTTGAACACCTCCGCCATCTGGTGTTTGACGAGGCGGATCGCATGCTCGACATGGGCTTTATGGACGAGATCACCGCGCTGCTCAAACAGATCCCGGCGGATCGCCAGACCCTGCTCTTCTCCGCCACCTGCGACGACAACCTGTTTGTCCTCTGCAAGGTGCTGCTGCGTGACCCCGAATTGATTGAAGTAGCGCCACGCAATACCACGGCGGCCGAGGTGGAACAGCGGGTCTACACGGTGGACAGCGATCGCAAGCTGGCGCTGGTCGAGCACATGCTGAAAGTAAAAGGGTGGGCACCGGCCCTCATCTTCAGCCGCACCCGTCAGGGGGCCGACAAGCTGGCCCAGCAGCTTGGCAAGGCGGGTATCAATGCGCTGGCCTTCCACGGCGATCTGTCGCAAAGCGCGCGGGAAAAAGTGCTGCTGGAGTTTCGCGCCGGCACCCTGCAAGCGCTGGTCGCCACCGACGTGGCGGCCCGCGGCCTCGATATCAGCGATCTCAACTATGTGATTAACCTCGAGTTCCCCTTTGTGGCGGAGGATTACGTCCACCGTATCGGGCGCACCGGTCGCGCCGGCAACAAGGGGCTCGCCATTACCCTGTTCAGCCCGGAAGATGCGCCGCTGTTGGAGAAAGTGGAAGCTGTGCTCGACACCCGTTTGCCCCAGCAGTGGTTTCCGGGCTTTGAGCCGGATCTCACCCGCTTCGAGCCCGAGCCGCGCCGCAACAGCAAGGCGGCCCAGAAGCAGCGCGCCAGAAAGCAGGCCCTCGCTGGAAACAAGGGTGGCAAGGGCAAACGCTAAGCCGCCCTGCGCCGCCAATAAAAAACGCCCGCACGGGCGTTTTTTTGTTATCTGACAGGGGCCAGCTCTTGGCGAGTAACCCCCTAACGGGTCGCCAGCACCAGTGGCAGGGATCGCAAGATCTGCCGCTCCGCCAGGGTCGAGAGAATAAACATCACCATATAGCCGAGACCCAGCGCCACGATAATCGCCACCACGTTGGCGGTGAATTCGGCCACCAGATAGTAGGCGGCGACCAGCGCCACTATGCCCGCCAGCCGGATCAGCAAACTCTGGGTAAAGTGGCCGTGAGCCTTGATATAGGCGAGCTGATAGCCGTTGAGCATCATAAAGATAAAGAAGATGGAGAAGTGGAACAGCACAGGCACCGCCCCCACGTAGTCAGCGGGGAAGAACAACAGCACCAGCGGCTTGCCCGCCAGCAGCATCAAGCCAAAGAAGGCCAGACTGACGATGGCGGAGAGACGGAAGATCCAGCGACGAATAAGCCTTATCTGGCGGTGATCGCCATTGCGCAGATTGACCGCCAGCTCCGGCAGCACAAAGCGGTAGATGGGGAAGACAAACAAGGTGGTCATATAGGTGAAAATGGGGCGCACCACCACCTGAAAATCCCCCAGCTCGTCGATGCTGAAGTGGCGGATGGTGAGCAACACAGTGATGTAGATCATCAGGATACTGGCCCCCGCCTCCAGGGATGCGGTAAAGCTCTTCTTCACATAGCTTACCATCTCGGGGCCGAGCGCCACCTTGGCGAGCGGCTTGGTGGCGATGGCCCGGCGGCGCGAAACATACATATAACCGGCGATGGCGAGCGACGAGAAGGTCAGCCCGTAGAAGAGCGAGGCAAGTGCATCCATCCCCAGCCCGAAGTAACAGGCCATAAACAGCAGACCATTGGCCAGCGGCTCCAGCCAGGTGACCCGGTTGGAGAGCTGATACATCCGGTACATGGCCACCAGGTTGGTGAAGTAGACCTTGAGCCCCAGCCCGAAGATGACCCCCACCAGTTGCAGATACTCCACCCGGATATGGAGGCCGTGCTTGATATAGGGGATCACCGCTCCCCAGGTGAGCAGCACGATGCCGATGAGGAAGTAGCGAAAGATATTGATGATGTCCCGATCGTTCTTGGTCTGGGAGTAGCTCACCACCATGGAGGAGCGAAAACCTGTCATCAGGATAAAAGAGAGGGAGATCAAATCCACCACGCTGTTGAACAGCGCCAGCTCCCCCTTGGCGACCCACTGCGCCAGCCACACCTTGAAGGCGAAGCCGATAACGATGCTGACCAGCGAGGCCCACATCCCGGTGATAAAGGCCTGCTTGAGGCGCGCGAGAGAGGCATATTGCATAACGAAAATGGATAACTTTCAGGAAAAAGAGAGAGGGCCATCTTATGAAAGCCTCCCTCCCTTGAACAGCGTTAATGCCACGCACTCACAGTCACCAAAAAAGCCGCCAATGCAAAACACCCGCTTATTTCCTGAAAGCGGGCGTTTTGTGATGTGCCGTTATGGCTGCTGATTGCAGCGATGGCACGGCTTGCTGCCAGTCTGTCGCGCAACCCTTATGACTGCGGCGCCGCCTTGATCAGCTCTTCATAGTGATCAATCAGCTCGGGGCCGTGCAGCGGCGAGTCGTGGCCGCCAATCACCGTCTTGATCGGCAGCTTCATCGCTTTGAGCCGCTCGATGGTCTGAGGATACGCCTTCACATTGGCAAAGCTCAGGTTGCCCAGCTTCTCCTTGAGGATGCAGTTGCCATAGAGCACCTGCTCATCGGGGAAGTAGACAAAGATGCCGTCCGGCGTATGGGCCGGGCCCGCGTAGAAGGCACGCACCTTGCCCTCTTGCAGGGTGAAGTCACCATCGTGCACCACGTTCGGCAGCACCAGCGGCAGATCCGGGTACTCCGGCAGCCCCTTGCGGGTAAAGGCAACAATCTCGGCCCAGTCGCTCTTCATCAGATCCCGGGTCTGACGGGTCGCCACCACCTTGGCCCCGATGGACTTCCAGTAGGCGTTACCGCCCGCCCGATCAGTGTGGTAGTTGGTGTTGATCACCTCCAGCACCGGCTTGCTGCTGACCCGTTTGATCAGCTTGTGCAGCTCGCGGGCGGTTTCCGGTGTCCAGGTCGCCCCCACCACAGTCACCCCCTTGGCCCCGAAATAGACCATGGAGTTTTCCTTTACGTAGTAGTTATCTTCAACCACGTAAACAGGGCCACTCACCTGCTTGAGGGAGATCCCCGCCGCCCGCACGCTGCCACCCCAGAAACTCGCCATCAGCACCACGGCCCCGGCCAATGTGCACTTCATCCAACCTTTCATCATCTTGCTCCCTCGAACCAATCGCCCCCTCGCCACCCCTGTGGCAAGCCGGGCCTTTTAAGCAGTGGGCAGAAGATACGGGGGATTTGTGAGGGGAAAATGAGGTTGTGTGAAGAGAAGGTGAAGTCTGGGGAAGTCCGGAAAAATCAGGGGGAATCGGCAGCGAGCCACGACCAATATGGCGATTGACGGTGCGAGAAGTGGAGAGAGGTAAAGGCTCAAAACACGCAATCAGCGCCTTGATGTAGGGACGATTAGCGCAGCGTAATCGTCCGTTTACCGCGATCGTCCGAATACTCTTAACTATTGGGTACATAACCTTATTTCTGCGAAGTTCAGCACACTCCATGACTTCATACGAGACTCATCAGGCAGTAGACTAAGTCAACTTTGATGGTGCAGCCCTGTTTATCTTAAGTGGAGTATTAATATGTTCAACGGAGTTCGTGTTTTCGATACTGTTTTAGATGGTAAAAATACAAGAGATATGGTTTCAAGAAACTCAGCTGATTTTTGGAAACCATTTTGTAAATCAGCAGGATGGAACTTTAATTATGAGCGGATCCATTCATTAAACGACCTTAAGTATTTTTTCTCAAAAAAAATCAAAGAGGATATTATTATCTTTTCAGGGCATGGTAATGAAAATGGCTTCTATTTTTCAAATGGAGATTGCCTTGATAAAAATACAGATACTTTCATTCCAGAAAAAAACCATGGAAAAGTAATTATATTTTCATCATGCCTAATTGGAAATAATGAGTGCACTTCCAAAGCGTTAAAAGCATTTTTCTCCGCAGAAGCTCTTTTTTCATATCGGCACCTTATGTCAGATAGATTCTGCTTTTTAAATGAATCCATACTACTCTCCTCTATAGAGCATAAGTTCAACCGAGGTAAAAACAGCTTTACAGAAAACGACTTTAGGGAGTTTCAGACTCAGACTAATTTTATGAAAAACATGAATGAAAAACATGTGAAACTACATCCAATGGTTATGTTTTAAACCTTCACGCCATCTATTAATTAATTTATTTCAAGATGATAAAAAACACCCACTTGTAATACAGGTGGGTGTTTAGACCGATCATCATCGGACACGTCAAAATATTTAACTCACAACAGCAATCACCCCAACGGCGGCGTGCGTGGCGGCACCTTGCGCTTGCTGCCGGTGGACTCGAAAGCCGAGGCAAAGCGCAGCAGGTTGTTGTCGTCATAGGCGCGACCGGCGAAGGTCAGGCCCACCGGCATACCGATATCGGCCATCACACCCATGGGGACGGTGACGGTCGGCACGCCAAGGTGGCGAATGGCGAGGTTGCCGTTGGCAACCCAGATGCCGTTGCTCCAGGCGATATCGGCAGAGGCCGGATTCACATCCGCATCAGCCGGGGCGACGTCGGCGACGGTCGGGAACAGCACGGCGTCGAGCTTGAGCCCGTCCATCCAGTCCTCCAAGTCCAGCTTGCGGGTCTTTTCCAGACCGCGCAGGCCGTCCGGCACCGAGGCAATCTCGTCAAAACGCTTGAGGCCGCGCTTGGCCATATTGACGTATTCATCCATGCCCGCCGCCAGATCGCCCTCGCGGTTTGGCAGGGTGCCCGGATCGTGGGGGAAGATCTTCGGCCCATCGACATCGGCCAGCTTGTTGAGCTTGGGATCGCCGTTGGCGCGCAGGAAGTCGTCGAACGCCCAGCCGGAGAGCTCCCACAACTCGTCGTTGAGAAACTCCGGGCTCACGATGCCGCGATTGAACACAGTCGGCGCACCGGGTCTGTCCCCTTCGCAGTTGGAGACCAACGGGAAGTCCACTTCGATGACCTCCGCACCAGCGGCTTCCAGCGCCTTGCGTGCCTCTTCCCAGAGGGCAATCACGGTCTCGCGGGTATGGATGCGCTGACCGGTCGGGCCGCCGATACCGGGGTTTTCGCTGGTGCCAGCCAGTTCATCCTTGTTGATAAACATGCGCGGCACGCCGAGGCGCTTACCCTTGAGGGCATCGGCCTTGGCAGCCAGATCCAGATAGGAGGCCGGACGCACCTCGGAGGCCTTGGGCAGCTGCACCCAGGGCTGCATGCGCCACAGATCGCCACGGGTATCGGCATCGTCGGCGACCACTACATCGAGCACTTCCAGGAGGTCGTTCATGGTGCGGGCATAGGGCACCACCACATCCATGGTCGGAGTCAGCGGCCAGTTGCCGCGCACCGAGATGATGCCACGGGACGGGGTGTAGGCGCACAGGCCGTTGTTGGAGGCAGGGCCGCGGCCGCTCGACCAGGTCTCTTCGGCCAGACCGAAGGCAGAGAAGCTGGCGGCGGTGGCGGTACCGGCCCCGTTGGAGGAGCCGGAAGCAAACGGCGCGGTCAGGTAGTCGGCGTTGTAGGGGCTCTCGGCACGGCCATAGACGCCGCGCTGCATACCGCCATTGGCCATCGGCGGCATATTGGTTTTGCCAAGGCAGATGGCACCGGCGGCGCGCAGCCGCTCAACGGTAAAGGCATCGCGCTGGGCCACCAGATCCTTGAAGGCCGGGCTGCCGGAGGCAGCGGTCAGCCCCTTGACCAGATAGCTGTCTTTGGCGGTGTAGGGGATGCCGTCGAGCGGCCCCAGGGTTTCACCACGAGCGCGGCGGGCATCGGAAGCCTCGGCTTCTTTCAGCGCATCGGGATTGGCGACCACCACGGCATTGAGTTTGGTGGCAGTCTCGGGGCCATTGTAGGCCTCGATACGGGCCAGATAGGCCTTGACCAGTTCGACCGCAGTAGTGCGGCCTGATTCGAGCGCGGCACGCAGCTCGGCAATGGAAACCTCGGTCACTTCGATCATTTAGGATCTCCTGTAAAAGGGTGACTGTTTGTCATGATGATCGCCGTATCAGCGCCTGCGACCATCACACCATCAAGAGATAAAACCCCACGGCGTGGGGTTTGGAATACCAACCTCAGCTGGCTTGGAACAGGTTCTTACTTGCCAGAAGGAATTTGCTGAGTAATGCAGTGGATATTGCCACCGCCCAGCAGGATCTCGCGAGCCGGTACGCCGATCACGGTGTGCTCCGGGAAGATCTCTTCCAGAATGCGCTGGGCTTCACCATCGGTGGCAGCATCCAGCAGCGGGTAGACGATGCGATCGTTGGTGATCAGGAAGTTCACATAGGAACCGGCCAGACGGCCTTCTGCCTCGCGCGGCACACCGCTGCCGCTCTCGACACCGGCAGACTCCTCTTCAGTGCAGAACAGCGGGCCCGGCTGGGGCAGCTTCCACACTTTCAGCTTGCGACCCTTGGCATCGACCGCCGCTTCCAGCACCTTGAGGGCGGCCACGGAGCGGGCATACTGGGGATCGTTCTGATCGTCAGTCCAGTGCAGGGCCACTTCACCCGGACGCACGAAGCAGCACATGTTGTCGATGTGGCCGTCGGTTTCGTCCATATAGACGCCTTCGTCCAGCCAGATAAAGCTGGTGACGCCCAGATAATCGCGCAGGTGAGCTTCGATCTGCGCTTTGGTCAGGTGCGGGTTGCGGTTTTCGTTGAGAAGGCACTCGGCGGTGGTCAGGCAGGTACCTTCGCCATCGACGTGGATAGAGCCCCCTTCCAGAATCAGCGGCGCGTCGTAACGAGCCATGCCGTGCTGGGCCAGCATCTGGGCTGCGACCTCTTCATCCTGATTCCACGGGTAGTAGAGACCGCCCTTGTGACCGCCCCAGGCGTTGAAGCCCCAATCCACCCCACGGCACTCGCCGGCAGCGTTGGTGACGATGGTGGGGCCGGTATCGCGGGCCCAGCAGTCATCGCTGTCCATTTCGACCAGAGTGACGTGGGCGGGCATGATGGCGCGGGCCTGCTCCATAAACTGGGCCGGTACCCCCATAAAGACCGGGGTGGCGCCACCGATGGCATCGGCCACCTTGGCGAAGGTCTCTTGCGCGAAGCGACCGGCTACGCGCCAGTTATCCGGGCGAAACGGCCAGATCATCCAGACGGCCTGCTGGTGCGCCCACTCGGCGGGCATGGTGAAGCCGTCGGCGGCCGGCGTGGAGTTAATGGTCTTGATGCTCATCGCAAGGCTCCTTGCATGGATTGAGGCCCCCGTTTACGCCCGATGCGGCGCGGGAACCCGGAAAAATAACAGTGGGTCGCAGATTAAGACGTTGCGCCCCCATCCATCAAATGAATAGGATGGATTGTCCCATAAACACGACGAATAATCCCCCCCATGAAACTGCACCAGCTCGACCTCAATCTGCTGCTCGCGTTTGACGCCCTGATGACACAGGGCAGCGTCACCCGCGCCGCCGAAGCGCTCTTTATCAGCCAGCCCGCCATGAGCCACTCCCTTAACCGGCTGCGCACCTTTCTCGGCGACCCGCTTTTGGTGCGCACCCCGCAGGGGATGCTGCCGACCCCGCGCGCCCAGCGGCTGCATCTCGGGGTGCAGCAGGCGCTGCGGCTGCTGGAGCAGCAGCTCACCGAGGAAGAAGAGTTCGAGCCGAGCCAGTCGAAGCGGCGCTTCGTGCTCTGCACTACCGACTACGTGGAGTGCGTGCTGATCCCGCCGCTTATTCAGCGGCTCAGAGGGCTGGCGCCCGGGGTCACCATCGAGATCCGCATCCTGCGCGACACCCTGCCCGAAGCCGAGCTGGCGAGCGGCGAGATCGATCTGGTGCTGGGCTTTGACGAATACATGCAGGTACCGGGGTATCTCGGCAAGGAGACCTGGCTCACCGAGCCGCTGGCCGGACTGGTGCGCGCCGATCTGCCCATTGCCAAATCGGCCCCCGCCGGCGCCGAGGATGACCCCTCCCAGTGGCAGGAGCGCATCACCCTGCCGCAGCTCATCGCCATGCCCCATGTGTTCCACTCGCCCCTTGGCACTTCGGAGGCGAGCCTCGACCGCTATCTGAAGAGTCAGGGCTTTAGCCGCACCATCTCGGTCAACAGCCAGAGCTATATGTCCGCCGCCGCCATCGTCAGTCAGAGCGATCACCTTTTGGTGCTGCCCAGCATGGTGGCCGAGCTGCTCGCCACCCACTGGCCGCTGAAAAGCCTGCCGCTGCCCGAAGACGTGCCCGACTACCACCTCAACTGCGTCTGGCACCCTGTTCACGCGCAGCAGCCTGCACTGGTATGGCTGAAAGATTTGATGAAGGAACTGGTGGGGCCGAGGTAAGACGGCGGCGTCTGGCATACTCCATAGGCGCATACGCAACAACCGGTGCAGATGTGGCTCAAGGATTTGATGAAGGAGCTTGTTGACCGACCACTATGCCCGCACAGAACCTCGATCAGTTCCCTCTCCCTCCAGGAGAGGGTTAGGGTGAGGGCTGCTCCTGCTCCCTCCCCCTCATCCCCAGCCCTTCTCCCGCAAGGGGAGAAGGGAGCCGTTACGCTACAACTTGCAGCACCGCGGACAACCAGTTAGCCAGTCAGTCAGGCGATTCCACATACATTCAAAAAGTTACCGTCATCTTCGTATTACCCAATCCAGCTTCCCCTGCTCGAATCCGGCAATGAACACTGTGATGATCAGCCCAATCCCAACCACAACTCGATCTGTTCCCTCTCCCTCCGGGAGAGGGCTAGGGTGAGGGGACGCAATACCCAACCGGTAAACAGATGGGAAGCTGGCTATATCTATAGGGCGATACGGAGCAGGGGCAATTTATGGAGAGCAACCTCTTTGCCAAGCGGCTGAGACGGGATGCCACGCAGGCAGAGCAGAAACTGTGGCAACAGCTGCGCAATCGCCGTCTGGCGGGGCTGAAATTTCGCCGCCAAATGCCCATCGGCCCCTATGTGGTGGATTTTATCTGCCTTGAACAGGGATTGGTCATCGAAGTGGATGGTTCGCAACACGGAACACAAGCGAACCAGATGCATGACGAGGCTCGGACAGCCTATCTCAATCAGCAGGGATTTCGGGTGATCCGAGTGTGGAATAACGATGTACTGGGCAGGCTCAACTCCGTGCTGGATTTTATCCTGTTCTCGTTACGCCAATCCGATTGACCCCTTCCCCTCAATTCAAAAAGCAAAAACGGAGAAGGGGAAACCTAACTTACGCCCGCAGGGCCCGCATCAGCTGGGCGACTACGTCGTCGAGCAGGGGGCGGTCCGGGCGGCACTGGGCGAAGGTGACCAGCCCTTGCAGGTTGATCAGCAGCAGGGCGGTGAGGGTGTGGATATTGCTATCCGGGGCCAGCTCGCCCTTGGCCTGCGCCTGTGTCAGCAACTCGGCCAGATCCTGCTCCAGCTCGCCATAGATCCCCTTGACCCGCTGGGTCAGCTCCTCATCCTGCTCGCTCAGCTCCATCATGGTGCGGGTCACCAGACAGGAGCCGCAGAGCGCCTCCCCCACAATCCGGTCGAGATAGGCAGCAAGGCCCGCCAGCGGGCTCGGGTTGTCGAGCAAGGAGCGGCGCTGGGTGCGTTTACCCTCGACATAGTGATCCACCGCAGCCAGCAGCAGGCCGCGCTTGTTGCCAAAGGCGCCGTAAATGCTGCCCGGGTGCAGGCCGGTGGCAGCCACCAGCTCCTGCATGGTGGTCTTGGCATATCCCTTGGCGCGAAACGCTTCCATGGCATTTCGCAGTACCTCGTCCCGATCAAACTCGGCTATGCGCATGGTTCCTCCCGTGGGAAATGGTTCACCGGCAAGGGGCAACAGGGCCCGCCGATAAAGAGTGGCTGGAAAGGGCGGCAAGTTTACCCCAGCCGCCCACTCGGGCCAACCTTCTTGAACGCGCATTCAAAAAAAAGCTTGCGCCCGACGCAAAAAACGTCTTGAATGCACGTTCAAGAATAACCCGTTCAGGACAACCTATCATGAATACCCTGTTTCAGCCGTATCGACTCAATGACACTCTGACCCTGGCCAACCGTTTCATGATGGCCCCGCTCACCCGCTGCATGGCAGGCCCAGGTCTGGTGCCGACCGAGCAGATGGCTGCCTATTACGGCCGCCGCGCCGACATCGGCCTGATTGTTTCAGAGGCCGTCATCATCCGCCCCGACGCGCAGGGCTACCCCAATACCCCGGGCCTCTTCACCCAGGCGCAGATCGATGGCTGGAAGAAAGTGACCAGCGCCGTGCATGCCAAAGGCGGCAAGATCTTCGCCCAGCTGTGGCACGTCGGCCGCCTCTCCCACCCCTTCTTCCATCAGGCTGAAGTGTTGGCCCCCTCTGCCGTGGCGCACGAGGGCACAGTGCCCCGCATGCGCGAGTTGACCTATCAGGTGCCGCGCGCCCTGACCGAGGCCGAAATCGCCCAGCTGGTGCTGGATTACGCCCAAGCCGCAGCCAACGCCATCGAGGCGGGCTTTGACGGGGTGGAGATCCACGGCGCCAATGGCTACCTGATCGACCAGTTCCTGCACCACTCCACCAACCTGCGCACCGACAACTACGGTGGCAGCCCGGAAAAGATGAGCCGCTTCGCGCTGGAAGTGGTCGATGCCATCAGCGCCCGCATCGGCGGTGATCGGGTTGGTATTCGTCTCTCCCCGGGTGCCTATGTCCATCTGGCGGGCAGCCCGGAAGATCGCGCCGTGTTCGACTATCTGCTGGGCAAGCTGAACGATCGCCCGCTGGCCTATATCCACCTCGGCATCTTCGATGACAATCTCACCTTCGATTATCTGGGTGGCCGCGCCTCCGACTATCTGCGCGCCCACTACAAGGGCAATCTGGTCGGGGTGGGCAACTACGACGCCGAGCGCGCCGCTGCGGCCATCGAGGCCAACCGCTTCGATCTGGTGGCCATCGGTCGTCCGCTTATCGCCAACCCGGACTACCTCACCAAGGTGAAGAAGGGAGAAGCGCTGGTGCCCTACGCCGACACCATGCTGGCCGAGCTGGTATAACCACGAAGCCATCGCCAGACGACAGGCAATAAAAAACGAGGGGAGCAGTTGCTCCCCTCGTGCTATCTGGCTGATGCCGCATTCCGTTGGTGCGGGCTTAATTGGTGCGGATGCTTAATTGGTACGAAATAGCGCCTCGATGGAGAGCCCCTGGCTCAGCAGGATCTCCCGCAGACGGCGCAGCCCCTCCACCTGGATCTGGCGTACCCGCTCGCGGGTCAGGCCAATCTCGGCCCCCACATCCTCGAGGGTGGCGGGCTCGTAACCCAGCAGACCGAAACGACGGGCCAGCACTTCCCGCTGCTTGGGGTTGAGCTCCTCAAGCCAGTGGACAATGCTGCTGCGCATATCATCTTCCTGAGACTCCAGCTCAGGCCCCATGCCGCGCTCGTCAGAGAGCACATCCAGCAGCGCCTTGTCGCGATCGCCACCAATGGGGGTGTCCACCGAGGTGATCTTCTCGTTGAGCTTGAGCATGCGGTTCACGTCATCCACCGAACGATCCAGCGCGAAGGCGATATCCTCGGCGGTCGGTTCATGATCGAGACGGTGAGAGAGTTCACGCGCGGTGCGCAGGTAAACGTTTAACTCTTTGACCACATGAATGGGCAGACGGATGGTACGGGTCTGGTTCATGATGGCCCGCTCTATGGTCTGGCGGATCCACCAGGTGGCATAGGTGGAGAAACGGAAGCCGCGCTCGGGGTCAAACTTCTCGACCGCACGGATAAGACCGAGGTTGCCCTCTTCGATGAGATCCAGCAGCACCAGGCCGCGGTTGTTGTAACGACGGGCGATTTTCACCACCAGTCGCAGGTTGGACTCGATCATGCGCTTGCGGGCGGCTTTGTCGCCCCGCAAGGCACGACGGGCGTAATAGACTTCCTCTTCGGCAGTGAGCAGCGGGGAGAAACCAATCTCCCCCAGATAGAGTTGCGTGGCATCCATCACCTTGTTCAGCTCAGGTGCCAGCAACTCATCGGAGATAGTCTCGTCCGCCTCGGCGGCTACCTCCTGCAACTCTTCTACCTCGTGAGATTCGGGTTCAGCGTCAAACTCTAACTCTGCATCCTGCATTACCAGTTGTTCTTGGCTCATGGTGTGTCTCCCTGACGTTACCAGAGTAAGACGGTCTCTCTGGGGTTAACGCTTTGGCAAATAGCTCATCGGATTGATCGACTTGCCTCTGTACCGGATCTCGAAATGCAATCGCACATCCGGCGCGTCCGTGCTACCCATGTTGGCAATGACCGAGCCCCCCTTGACGCTGTCCCCTTCCTTCACCCGCAACTCGTCGTTGTGTGCGTAAGCGGAGAGATAGTCATCATCATGCTTGAGGATAATCAGCTTGCCGTACCCCCTTAAAGCACTGCCAGCGTATACCACTTTACCGCTGCTGGCGGCGTAGACGGGTTGCCCCTTCTGGCCGGCTATGTCGATCCCCTTGTTACCCTGTTCTGCAACAGAGAACCCCTCGACAATCCGGCCTTTTGCGGGCCAGTGCCAAGCAAGTCTCGACTGGGAGTTGTTTATTTTTTGTTCTTTGACCTGAGCGTATTCCTTCGGTGCTGCCGGAGCAACGGATTTCTGAGAGATGAACGGCGTGGTCTGACCAGATCCACTCGGCTCGGCCAACGGACGCGGACCGCTGCTCGGACGGCTAACGGCCACCGGCGTCACGGTTGCCGGACGAGTCGCAGCCACCATCTGGGTCGAACCGCCGCCTGCGGTCTGGACATTGAGCACCTGACCCGGTTGCAGCGCATAGGGGGCGCTCAGGTTATTGCTCTGGGCCAGCGCCTGCGGTGTCATGCCGAACTGGCGGCCAATGCTGCTCAGGGTATCGCCGCGGCGCACCTCATAGGTACCGGCACTGCGGCTGCTGCCAACACTGGCGCTGGAACCATCGAGTCGCAGTCGCTGCCCCGGATAGATGTTGTAGGGCGGGCTGATGTTGTTGAGGCTGGCCAGCGACGGCACGTCGTTGCCGGAGTTGAAGGCGATGGAGTAGAGGGTATCGCCCCGCTTCACCACATAGCTGCCGCCCTGAATGGGGGCGCTGACCTGGGCACCGCTTTGGCGAGCCGGAATGGTCGAGACAAACTGCCCCTCATCAACACCATCTACCGGAGCTGCATTTTTACTGGAGGAGCAGGCAAGCAGCAGCCATGACAACACCACGACACTGCTTCCTTGCCAAATACGCGAACGCATAATGGATCCTTAACGACTAAACCAGAAATAGGCCACCACGGCCAGACCAATACAGAGCCAACCGAGCACATCTACGTAGTGCATCAGTTTGCGTTCCATCTTCTCGCCACCCCAGCGCATCAGGCCCGCAACCAGGAAAAAGCGCATGCCACGACCGATGAGGGAGGTGATGATGAAGGGCAGCAGAGCCATTTGCAACAACCCTGCCGTCACGGTAAACACCTTGTAGGGGATAGGGGTGAAGCTGGCAATGAAAATGACCCAGATCCCCCACTGCTCAAACCAGTTGCGAGCAATCTCGATCTTGTCCTGATAGCCCACAGACTCCACCAGTGGCAGCACGACCGGATCCCACAGGGCATAGCCAAGGGCATAGCCAAACAGGGCGCCCAGCACAGAGAAGAGGGTGGCCAGCGTGGCGTAGTGCCACGCCTTGTGGGGCTTGGCGAGCGCCATCGGCGCCAGCATCACATCCACCGGGATCGGCCAGAACACCGACTCGATGAAAGCGGTGATGGAGAGATACCAGGGGGCATGCTTGTGGCGAGCCCACTGCATAACCAGTACGTACAAACGGGAAAACAACTTCACTCAACATCTCCGTCAATCAGGGGAACAAAACGTACCGGCTCCAGAATACGGCTGGTCAGCTGGGATCCGGATCGTTCGATCAGTTGCAGGGTCTGCTGGCTGTCCCCCACGGGCAACACCAGTCGACCCCCTTCGGCCAGCTGATCGGTGAGCGCCGTCGGGATCTCGCTCGCCGCGGCCGTCACCAGAATGGCGTCATAAGGTCCCTTATTGGGCCACCCCAGCCAGCCGTTGCCGTGCTTGGCCGAGACATTGTGCAGATCGAGCTGGCGCAGTCGGCGCCGGGCCTGGAACTGCAGCGACTTGATCCGCTCAACGGTATACACATGCTCCACCAGATGGGCGAGGATCGCCGTCTGGTAGCCCGAGCCAGTGCCAATCTCCAGCACATGGGCCGGATTGTTTTGCATCAGCAACTCGGTCATTCGCGCCACCATATAGGGCTGCGAAATGGTCTGGCCGTGGCCGATGGGCAGGGCGGTGTTGTCCCACGCCTTGTGCGCCATGGCCTCGTCCACGAACAACTGGCGCGGCACTTTCGCGATGGTCGCCAGCACGCGAAAATCGCGAATATCCTGCGCAATGAGCTGATTTAACAGGCGCTGTACTATCACACCACCCTCATCCCTGCAGATCTAACCAGGCCCCCAGACCGGCGAGACTGTCATAGGCAGTCATATCGATGGTCAGGGGGGTAATCGAGACATAGCCCTGCTCGATGGCGGCAAAATCGGTGCCTTCACCGGCATCCTGCTGGCTACCGGGGGGGCCGATCCAGTAGATGGGCTGACCACGGGGATCCTCGGTGCAGATCACCGACTCCGCCCGGTGGCGATTGCCAAGGCGGGTGGTCTTGATCCCCTTGATCTGCTCGAGGGGCAAGTCCGGCACGTTGACGTTGAGGATCTGATCGGCAGGCAGGGGGTGTTTCATCAGCCCTTTCACCAGCAGGGCCGCATAGTGGGCCGCCGTGGCGAAGTGGGTCTTGCCTACCAGCGAGATGGCGATGGAGGGGTAGCCAAGATGGCGCCCCTCGGTGGCCGCGGCGACCGTGCCCGAGTAGATGACATCATCTCCCAGGTTGGCACCGTGGTTGATGCCGGCCACCACCATGTCGGGTTCAGGACGCACCAGCTCGTTGACCGCCAGATGCACGCAGTCGGTCGGCGTGCCCTTCACCGCATAGCTCTCGCCCCCATTAAAGCCGTTTTCTGCGATGCGGGTAACCCGCAGCGGTACTTCCAGCGTCAGGGAGTGACTCGCGCCGCTACGGTTGCGATCCGGCGCCACCACAATGACCTCGCCGCAGGCGCGCAGCGCCTCGCTGAGGGCACGAATCCCCTCGGCATGCACACCATCATCATTACTGACCAGAATTCGCATCGGTCTGATTCCTGAAACCGTGATCGGCCTCTTCGGCCTGCATTAACTCGCGCACCACGCTGGTGGCAAACGCGCCCGCCGGCAGGAAGAAGGAGAGGGTCAGCGCCTCGCCATCCAGCTGCCAGCTCATCTGCTCCGGCTTGAGCAGCAGGGGGCGCCTGTCCTGATCCAGCCCGGCTTTCTCCAGCCCGTCACACCAATCGCTGTAAGGAGCCAGCACGCCCTGTTCGAACTCGGCAGCGGCGCCC
Organism: Aeromonas sp. MTB; assembly: GCF_056632455.1. NCBI lineage: Bacteria > Pseudomonadati > Pseudomonadota > Gammaproteobacteria > Aeromonadales > Aeromonadaceae > Aeromonas > Aeromonas sp. MTB. The sequence continues at coordinate 789,298 of NZ_CP147026.1, read as the reverse complement.
TGACTGGCCAGACGGCCACGGCCCCACTGGGGCGCGGTGAGCTGCACATCGCCGGAGGCAAGACGCGCTTCCAGCTCGGGGGTCACGCTCTCTTCGCTGAAGATGGAGTGGCTACCCTTGAGCATCACGCAATCACCGGCCAGCAGCTGATGGGCCAGCCCCTGTTCGATACGGGCGCTGACGATGGCGTTGAACAGCATGCTGCGGGCGGCAGAGAGGTAGAGGGAGCGCTTGTTGCGATCCTTGATCCGCTTGCCGGCAAACATCGCCTTGGCCGCTTCCAGGTTGTTGCCATCGCGGCCAAAACGCTGCTCACCATAGTAATTGGGCACACCCTGAGTGGCGATGGCCTGCAGGCGCGCTTCCAGCCCGTCGGCCTGTTCCAGACCGGTGAGACGCAGGGTGAAGTGGTTGCCCTTGAGGTAGCCAACCCGCAATTTGCGGTTGTGACGCCTGGCTTGCAGGATCTGGATGCTGTCGCTCTCGATAACCGACAAGTCCGGTTCAGCCTTGCCTGGCAGGTGAATACCAAACCACTGCTCGGTCACCGCGTGACGATCCTTCAGGCCCGCCCAGGTCACCGCATTGCGGTTGACCCCGGCCGCATCGGCCAGCAGACCCGCCACCCAGGCGGTGTTCTCGCCGGTTTTGCGCACCCGGACGAAGATGTGTTCCCCTTCACCGCAAGGCTCAAACCCGAGCTCTTCATTGACCACGAAGTCGGCGGCCTCGGCCTTGAGGATACCGCGGGCAGTGGGCGCCCCGTGCAGATAGGCAAGTTGTTCCAGCATTATTGTTTCACCAGTAGGACGACGGCTTCGGTGGCGATCCCTTCCTTGCGCCCCGTAAACCCAAGCTGTTCGGTGGTGGTCGCCTTGACGTTCACCCGGTTCAAATCACATTGCAGATCGGCGGCCAGCACGGCGCACATGGCGTCGATATGGGGCGCCATTTTGGGGGCCTGGGCGATGATGGTCACATCCAGGTTGCCGATGGCATACCCCGCCTTCTGTACCCGGGCAAAGACATCCCGCAGCAGGATGCGACTGTCGATCCCCTTGAACTCGGCAGCGGTATCGGGGAAGTGGCGACCGATGTCACCGGCACCGATGGCCCCCAGCAGGGCATCGCTCACCGCGTGCAGCACCACATCGCCATCGGAGTGGGCGATTAGTCCCTGCTCGTAGGGAACCGGCACGCCACCCAGCATGCAGGGGCCAACACCACCAAATTTATGGACATCAAAACCATGACCAATGCGCATCATCAGCGGCAACCTCCCAACATGCTGAAACCAACCCCATCAATTTTGTGTACGTCCACACCATGTCCAATCCGGATCATGCTAACTCCTTGTTCGGGCCTGTTTGTTCGAGACGCTCTGCTCTGAACGGTCTGTTCTGACTGAGGGGCTTATGCCTGCTGGCTTAAAAACAGCCCCGCCAGCGACAAGTCTTCCGGCCGGGTCACTTTGATATTGTCGGCGCGCCCCTCCACCATCCGCACCGTGAATCCGGCCCGCTCCATGGCGGAGGCCTCGTCGGTGATGGTGGCGCCCAGCAGCAGCCCCTCTTCCAGCGCCCGTTTCAGGGTAGGGGTCGGGAACATCTGCGGCGTCAGGGCATGCCAGAGCTGCTCGCGCTCGACGGTGGCGATGATATTGCCCTCGCCATCGGAGCGCTTCATGGTATCGCGCACCCGACTGCCGAGAATGGCACCGCCGCAGTTCATGGCTGCGGCAATCAGCGCATCGAGATCGCCGTGAGTCAGGCAGGGGCGGGCCGCATCGTGCACCAGCACCCACTCCCCTTGCGCCACATGGAGGCCATTGAGGACGGAAAAGGCGCGCTCGGCGCCTCCCTCTACCCGCACAATGCGCGGGTCGGCCGCCACGGGCAGGGCCTCGAACCAGCGATCATGGGGCGCCAGCGCCACGATCACCTGGGCGATGGCCGGGTGGGAGAGCAGCCGCTCCAGGGTATGTTCGAGAATGGTTTTACCCGCCAGTTGCAGGTACTGCTTGGGGCAATCGGCCCCCATTCGGCTGCCGATACCGGCGGCAGGGACGATCGCCGTCAGGCCGGATACCCGGCTGGCATCAGTCATCGTAGGGCTCATCGTCAGGCGCTGTCTCTTTGTCTTTCTCTTTGGGGATGATCCGGTAGAAGGTCTCCCCCTGCTTGATGTAACCCAGATCGTTGCGCGACAACTCCTCGATGGCCTCAAGGCCAGAGGTGAGATCATCTATCTCGCGGTAAATGAGGTCGTTACGATCCTTGAGAGTCTGGTTGTCCCGCTGTTGCTGCGAGATGGCCTCCGACAGGTTCTGATAATCGGATAGCCCGTTCTTCCCCAGCCAGAGGTCATATTGCAGTCCCCCCAGCAGGAGGATCAGGATCAGGGTGAATAGCCGCATGCACTAGGTCTCCTTCAGGCGGCCTAGTGTCCCATATTCGGTGCCAAGACAAAAGAAAGCGAGCACCCGGGAGCCACCGGCCGAACATAAAAAAGTGCCCAAGAGTGAATCAGATAGCACAAAGCCCCGCCAAACCGGTGCAAGGATGGCCAACCAGGGCGCTCCTTGTCCGGGGGCGGGGCTCTCAATCAGAAAGCGGTAAGGGGGATCAGTTCACCGCGACCGGCTCTCCCGCGCTCTCGGCCGGGGTGTTGTACTCCTCCTCGGCATCGCGGAAACGCTCCAGCATCGCTTTTGAGGGCGCTTCGCCCAGCAGACTGCCCACCACGATGGCCAGCAGCGCAAACAGGAAGCCCGGGATGATCTCATACAGCCCCAGCCAGCCGAACTGCTTCCAGACGATGACGGTGATGGCACCGACCAGCATGCCGGCCAGCGCGCCGTTGCGGGTCATCCGCGGCCACAGCACGGAGAGCAGCACCACGGGGCCAAAGGCGGCACCGAAACCGGCCCAGGCGTAGCTCACCAGCCCCAGCACCCGGTTTTCCGGATTCATGGCGACGGCGATGGCAATCACCGCGATCAGCAGCACCATCAGGCGACCCACCCACACCAGCTCACGCTGAGAGGCGTTCTTGCGCAGGAAGGGCTTGTAGAGATCCTCCGTGATGGCGCTGGAGCAGACCAGTAATTGACAACTTAGAGTGCTCATCACCGCCGCCAGAATGGCGGAGAGCAGTACACCGGCGATCCAGGGGTTGAACAGGATCTTGGAGAGCTCGATAAAGACCCGCTCCGGGTTGCCGGTCACCCCAGCCGCCACTTCCGGGAAGCGGGCGAAGTAGGCCAGCCCGAAGAAGCCGATGGCCACCGCGCCTGCGAGGCAGAACACCATCCAGGTCATGCTGATGCGACGGGCATTGGCCATGGAGTGGTGGGAATCCGCCGCCATGAAGCGGGCCAGAATGTGGGGCTGGCCGAAGTAACCAAGGCCCCAGGCCATCAGCGAGACAATGGCGATCACATCCAGATTCTTGAACATGTCGAGGTTGGTGGCGCTCTTGGCGGCCACCTCGATCATGGCGCTGTCCACCCCGCCGACGGCGATGATGACGAAGACCGGGGTCAGGATCAGGGCGAAGATCATCAGGGTCGCCTGCACCGTGTCGGTCCAGCTCACCGCGAGGAAGCCGCCGAAGAAGGTGTAGGTGATGGTGGCGGCGGCACCGACCCAGAGGGCGGTGTTGTAATCCATGCCGAAGGTGCTCTCAAACAGACGAGCACCGGCCACCACGCCGGAGGCGCAATAGATGGTGAAGAAGAGCAGGATCACCAGCGCCGAGAGAATGCGCAGCACCTTGCTGTGATCTTCAAAGCGGTAGGTGAAATAGTCCGGCAGGGTCAGGGCGTTGCGGTTCTTCTCGGTATGTACCCGCAGGCGGCCCGCTACCCAGCGCCAGTTGAGGTAGGCACCGATGACCAGACCGATAGCGATCCAGCTCTCGGAGATGCCGCTGACAAAGACGGCGCCGGGCAGGCCCATCAGCAACCAGCCGCTCATGTCGGAGGCGCCGGCAGAGAGAGCGGTCACCCAGCTCCCCATCCGGCGACCGCCCAGAATGTAGTCATCAAAGTTGCGGGTGGCGCGATAGGCGACGAAGCCGATCAACACCATTCCGAGGATATACACCAGGAAGGTGATTAACATGGGTGTGCTAGCTGTCATGCAAAACTCCGTTTTGTGTCATTTTCTGCCCGCTCTGGTGACGGGCTCATCCCTAAAAAACCGGCCTAGCTTAATCAGCCGTTCGCGCCAGCTCAACCACTTTTAACAAACACAAAACACAATAAAAACCTTTGCGCATCAAATCATCTGCCGCATCAAGAGGATGGCGCCAGATTTCCTGCCGTGGCCGTGACGGTCACCTCGCAGCGCCCGCCGCTACTGAGCGTTATGTTTTCACATTTTGTTACTATCCATTTTTTTACAAGCCGGCGCCCCGCTCCTACACTCCCCGCCCTGTCTCATCACACCAGTCAGAGGTCGGCACCATGTCATCTCATCTGTCACACCTGCGCACCCTCGCCCGCCGCCTTCATCCGGTGGAGGAGTCGGGTCATCTCATCCGACGGGCCAAGTATGTGGGGCGTCTCTGGCTCAATCCCGGCGCCCGCGCCCTCTATCGCCAGCAGCAGGAGCAGCCGCTGCTGGCGCAGGCGATCAGCCGCTTCCCCGATATTCTGGAAAAGCCAATCCACCCCTATCGCCACAAGGGGCTCCGCAAGCGCCTGCGAGCCGGGCTTATCAGCGGCCACTACCAGCAGCTGGCACGTCAGCTGCCCAAAGCGCAACAACTGGCAATCTACAGCGGGCGCGGCCTGCTGCTGGCACAGTGGCAGAGCGACAAGCTGACGGCCCCCCTCACCCTGCAACTGGATTACCAAACCCACATGGGCAAAGAGGGGGAGATGAGCCTGACCCTCAAGCTTGGTGACGCGGCGCTCTATTACATGGCCCTCAATCTGCGCCCCGCGCCGAACCCGACCCTCGAAATCTGCTCGCTGCAGGGCGGCAAGGGGCAGAGCGAGGAGATCAAGCTGGTCACCAAGGCGTGCGGCGGGCTGCGCCCCATGTCCCTGCTGGTCTATATGGCCGCCGAGCTGGCCCGGGGGCTGGCGTGCAAGAGCCTGCTCGGGATCCGTACCCAAAGCCACGTCTATCAGAGCAGCAAGCGCACCGCCGATCGGGTCAAGTTCGATCTCGACGGCTTGTGGCAGGAGCATCAGGGCTGCGTGCAAGATGAACTCTGGATGAGCCTGCCGCTGGAAGTGCCCCGCAAGACGCTGGAGGAGATCCCCTCCCGCAAGCGGGCCAGCTACAAGGCGCGCTATCAGCTGCTCGATCAGCTCGGCAGCGAGCTGCAGACAAATCTGCTGCGAAGCTGAGTCAGCGCAGCAGAAACGAAAAGGGCGAACAGCATGCTGTTCGCCCTTTGTCGTGACGGGGATTTGCCGTTAGCGGTTGATCGCCATCGGCATGCCGTTGCGCTGCTCCAGCGCCTGCTTCACCAGTTGGGAGTCGCTGTCGGCGTGGGCAATGAAGCGGGTCACCGCCGGAGTCATCGGCAGCGGTGCCGGCAGCTTGGAGTTGAACTCCTCTTCGCTGCGCGACAGCGGCTGATGCACTTCCAGATAGCGGACACCGTTGGGCTCGAGAGAGACCTTGATCGGCTGGTTGACGAACTGGACGCGAGTACCGACCGGTACCTGCTTGAACAGATAGGCGATGTCATCGTTGCGCAGGCGCACACAGCCGTGGCTCACCCGCAGGCCGATGCCGAAGTTGGCGTTGGTACCGTGGATGGCGTACATCTTGCCGATGTAGAGGGCAAACAGACCCATGGGGTTGTCCGGGCCGGCTGGCCATACCGCAGGCAGGCTCTCGCCACGGGCGGCATATTCGGCATGCATCTTGGCGGTTGGGGTCCAGGTCGGGCCCGCTTTCTTGCGCTGCACGCTGGTCACCCAGTTTTCCGGGGTGTCGGTGCCGAGCTGGCCGATGCCGATGGGCAGCACTTCCACCACTTTTTTACCCTTGGGGTAGTAGTAGAGGCGCATCTCGGCCACGTTCAGCACGATCCCTTCACGGGGTGCATCCGGCAGGATCAGCTGCTGGGGGATCACCAGCTTCTCGCCGGTCTGTACCAGCAGGGGATCCGCATCCGGGTTGGCTTCGGTCATGTTGGTGAGCCCCAGCTGGAATTTGGCCGCAATGGCCTCCAGCGGCTGGCCGTTCTCTTCGGCCGGAACCACATATTCCAGATTTTCCCCTACCAGACGGCTGTTGGCCGCAGGCAGAGCATATTCAACAGCGAAAACCGGCGCAGCGGTCAGCAGCAGGCTGTAGCAGAGTGTTGCCACACTATTGCGAAGGAGCTTCATAACTTTCCCATGATGATGACTTGAAGTGACGTCTCTGGGCTGGCAGCTGATCAAGAGGGGATCAGGGGCGCGAAGAGAAGGCCGCCATTTTTCTCCTCTGCACGGCAAATTTCAACTGACAAGTGGCGACGGGTCGATGATTAATATGCGGTTTTTTCCGCGTCCTCGACCCGCCCCATTTCCCTGTTTATCCCCGTTGCCAGGCACGCATATCGTAACCTGTGGGAGATTGATGCAACCGCAGATGAAATTGCTCAATGATGGCGAATATATGGTCGAAAATATCGGCCTGGATCCCTTCGTAATCGGCCCATGCGGTGGTCGCGGTAAAGCAGTAAATTTCCAGCGGCAGACCGTCTGACGTGGGTGCCAGCTGGCGCACCATCAGGGTCATGTCCTTGCGAATGCCGGGGTGGGCGCGCAGGTAGGCATCCAGATAGGCGCGCAGGGTGCCGAGGTTGGTGAGGTGACGACCATTGATGGGGCAGCTCAGGGCATCGCTCAGCTGCTGGTTGTAAGCGCTCAGCTCCTGCTCCTTGCGACTGAGATAGGGTGCCAGCAGCTGCGCCTGCTTGAGCTGCAACTGCTCATCGGCCGTCAGAAAGCGCACACTGGTCATGTCGATATTGACGCTGCGCTTGATGCGGCGGCCGCCCGACTCGGTCATCCCCTGCCAGTTCTTGAAAGAGTCGGAGATCAGGGCATAGGTGGGAATGGTGGTGATGGTCTTGTCCCAGTTCGACACCTTGACCGTGGTGAGGCCGATGTCGGTCACCTCGCCATCGGCGCCGTACTTGTCCATCTGCAGCCAGTCACCGACGCTCAGCATCCGGTTGGCGGAGAGCTGGATCCCCGCCACCAGCCCGAGGATAGGGTCCTTGAATACCAGCATCAGCACTGCGGTCATGGCACCCAGACCGCTGAACAGGAACAGCGGCGACTTGCCGAGCAGCAGGGCGATCATCAGGATGCCCACCAGAATGCTGCCTACCAGCTTGGCCCCCTGGAAGATGCCGCGCAGGGGCAAATCCCGACCAAGGCGGGTGTAACGGCTCACCGACAAAACGCAGTCGAGCAGGGCGAAGAAAGCCAGCAGCAGGAACAGCAAGATCCAGAGCTGGGCCACCATCTCGATAAGTTTGAGACTATCCGATTGACGGGGCAGCCAGATCTCCGCCTGACCAAGCAGCACGGCCCCTTGCAGCACAAAGGCGAGCCGGTTGAAGAGGCGCTGTTGCAGCTGGGGCGGCAGCCATACCTGCTTGGCCTTGCCGAGGATCCCCACCAGCCGGACCAGCAGCACCCGGTGCAGCGCCATATGCAGCAGCAACGAGGTGATGACGATAAAGCCCAGCGCGATCACCAGCGCCATCAGGCTGGTCACTTCCACCCCAAGGCCCGACAACCAGTTAAAAAACGCCTCTTTCATTGCTCTCTCCCGAACCGGGCAGCCCGCAGGCTGCAAAAACAGTGGTGGTCAGGGTACCGCTCCCCTCCCCCATGTCAAATCGGCGTACGCCAGAAATGACAACGCCCGGCACAGGCCGGGCGTTGTTTCAAAGCGAGGCTGACTTAGCAGACCAGGCTCAGGGCATCGCGAGCGATGACCAGCTCTTCGTTGGTCGGGATCACCATGGCGCAACGGCTGTCGGCGGTGGTGATGCGACCTTCGCCACCCAGTACCGCGGCGTTGTTGGCCTCTTTGTCCACCTTGAAGCCGAACAGAGCCAGACGGTTCAGCACCATCTCGCGCACCATCGCGGCGTTCTCACCGATACCACCGGTGAAGACCACGGCGTCCAGACGACCGTCCATCGCAGCGGCATAGGCGCCGACATACTTGGCCACACGGTAGGTGAAGACATCCAGCGCACGCTTGGCACCGGCGTCGGTGGCGTAGTTGGTGGTGACATAGCGGCAGTCGCTGCTCGCTTCTGTCATCCCCAGCAGACCGGACTCACGGGTCAGAGTGTGGTTGATCTGCTCCACGCTGTAACCGAGCTGGTCGTGCATGAAGAAGACCACGGCCGGATCGATATCACCGGAGCGGGTACCCATCGCCAGACCTTCCAGCGGAGTCAGCCCCATGGAGGTGTCAACGGATTCGCCGTTCTTGATGGCGCAGACAGAGGCACCGTTACCCAGGTGGCAGTTGATGATGTTCAGTTCATTCAACGGCTTGCCCAGCTCTTTCGCGGCTTCTTCCGCGATGTAGCGGTGAGAAGTACCGTGGGCACCGTAACGACGGATACCGTGTTCGCGGTAGAGCTTGTGCGGCAGCGCATAGAGGTAGGCCTCTTGCGGCAGAGTCTGGTGGAAAGCGGTGTCGAAGACGGCCACGTTCTTCTCGGACAGCTGCGGGAACACTTTCAGCGCGGCGCGAATACCGATGAGGTGCGCCGGGTTGTGCAGCGGGGCGAACGGAATGGCGGCTTCGATACCGGCGATCACGCCATCATCAATACGCACGGAACGGGAGAACTGCTCGCCACCGTGTACGATTCGGTGACCGATGGCCACCAGTTGCTCGGCAAGAGTCGGATCCTGCGGCAGGATGTGACCCACGATATGGTCGAGGGCCTCCTGGTGAGCGGCACCCGCTCCCAGCATGGCTTCGCCCTTGACCCCGTGGAGTTTCCATTTGATACGTGCATCATCCAGATTGAAGCATTCGGCCAGGCCGGACAGCATGTCCTCACCTGTTTCGGCGTCCATTACGGCAAATTTCAGGGAAGAGCTACCGCAGTTAAGGATCAATACCAACTTGCTCATTTTCTACATCTTCCTGTGCTTCGGCTTTATGCCGACAGTGTCGTGTCATCCAAAAGAGGATGGGATTCCCCTGCCGGGGGCTTATGGTCGCAGGAGGGTGCGTCCAATTTTTCAATTCTTGCTCTTGAAAGAGTCATCGCAACCTGTGGTGCGTATCACTGGTTTCAATTCTTGCTCTTGAAAGAGTGATCGCAACTTGTGGTGCGTATCACTGGTTTCAATGCTTGCGAGCCTCAACGCATCAGCAGCATAGGGCTCGCCTCATGGGAGTGCTCAGGCGATAGCCAGCAGATCCTTGTGTACCTTGACCACCAGCTTCTTCACCTTGGCGGGCTGGTTGAAGGTACAGAGCGGGCGGTGCAGCTCGCCCGGCCAGAAGATGGCGAAATCGCCCGGTTGCAGCGCCAGGTAGCTGGTCTGCTCGTCATCGACAAACCAGAGGTCGGGATGGGGATGGTCGGCGCCGTCGCTCACGTAGTCGTGGGGGCCCACACCTATCCACTCTTCACCGCGCAGTAGCAACTGGATATCGAGATACTGCTGATGGAATTCGCCACGGCGATCCGCGGCTGGCTCGGTCAGATCCTCGCTCACCAGACAGAACAGATTGAGGCCATCGATCTCGGTCTTGCCGAGCGGAGCGTTACCCCAGTGCGCCACGCTCTTCACCACCTCGGCCATAATGCGGGCCAGCGGGGCGGGCAGCGGCGTTCGCTGCAGGGTGTTCAGGCTACCGGTGATCATGGCGTCTGTTTCCTGTTAGGTATATCTGGGCGGCATCTTTGCCAGCCAATGAAAAAGGACCTGTGACAGGTCCTTCAATAATGCCGTCTGCAATCCGTGCAAACCGGTTTAGAGCTTTTGCTCATGTTCAGCTATATGGGCACTGTTACACACTCGTCAGCACCTTGCCAAGAGACATAATCCCATTTTCATAGTGATCGTACCAGCTGAAACCATATTATTCACCACCCTTTCCCCCTCGACTTTGACCAGACGCAAAAACGGGCGCATCAGCGCCCGTTTTTTTCGCAAAACCGTTTAACAACCGGTTTCATTCAAGCCTTTTGGGCATTTTCCACCGGTTTGGCGTACATGGCTCGCCAGATCGCCTTGTGCTCTTCCGGCACCTCTGACTGACGGGTCAGGAAGGCCGCCTGTTCGATGGTGTTGGCCTTGCCGGAGACATCGGCCGCCAGATAGTTGCTGGGGAAGAGGTGGTAGCTGCTCCAGATCGCCTTGTCGATCAGCGCGGCCAGTTCGTCCGGATCGCTGAATCCCTCGGTGATCGGCGCGCCGAAGGAGACGTGTACCCGCCCCTTCATGCCGACGATACCGGCGACGATACTCTCGATATCCTCGAACTCGCCCTTCTCGTAGCTGCCGTTGACCGACTTCTCGTAGAGCTCGCGCGCCTTCGCCTTGTCGGTCGGGTCCAGCTCGTAGCTGATGCTGACCGGCACGATATTGAGGCTGCGCATATAGTCGACGAAGTCGATCTTCTGCTTCTTGCCATCGACATAGAACATCTTGAGGATGGCCGGATCTGTCTTGTCATCGCCGTTCTTGGCGCGCCCTTCCTTCTGGGCAATCCAGATGGAGTGACCTTCGTGAACCGAATTGCCAATATAGGCAGACAGCTCGCCGAGCGCCTTCATCATCTCCCGCGGCCCCTTGGCGGAGCGTTTGACGATAAAGCTCTTGTTGAGCTTCATCAGCTCGGTGGCACAGGGTTTTCGCAGCAGGTTGTCACCGATGGCGATGCGCACGGTATCGAAACCGTGGGTGTGCAGCCCCCAGTTGACGAACGCCGGGTCCATTGCGATGTCTCTGTGGTTGGAGACAAACAGATAGCCCTGCTCTTTCTTCAGATGCTCGATCCCGGAGAAGGTCACCCCCTTGGTAGAGGTGGCGATCATGCGGGACATGTACCGGGTGACCCCCATCTGGACCTGATGCACTGTGGTCACTTTTGACCATTTGCGGCGCAGGAACAGGCGGATCAGCGGGCGGATGGCCCAACCCAGCCAGCTCATCAGGGAACCGAAACGATACTTGGCGATGGCGCCGATAAATTCATCATCCTGGATCAGCCGTTCGATGGCTGCCGGCACTTCTTCATCGCGGTAGGGGCGAATATCCGCGAATCTATCTACTTCAGTCACAATGTCAGCCTTGCATGCTAGGAAACCGCAGCCAACCCGCGTTGGCCGGGGAAAATTCAGGGCGCAATTTTACACGCTTTTATGGCAAGGGGTATGAGACAAGCATGAATAGTGAGATCTGACCAGTTTATTAATCGGATGCCAGTGCCAGCGCGACCGCCGCTTCGGCATGGATGGCAGTGGTATCGTAGAGCGGCACTGCCGCCCGGGCATCCCCCACCAGCAGGGCAATCTCGGTACAGCCGAGGATCACCGCCTCGGCACCCGCGGCCGCCAGCCCCTCGATAATGGCCAGATACTCGGCCCGCGATGATTCGCGGATCTCCCCCAGACAGAGCTCGTCATAGATGATCCTGTGTACCCGCTCCCGCCCAGCCTCATCGGGTACCAGCACCGCCAACCCGAAGCGCTCCTGCAAGCGCCCCTTGTAAAAATCCTGCTCCATGGTGAAGCGGGTGCCGAGCAGGCCGACCCGGGTTATCCCGTCAGCCCGCAATTTGGCCGCGGTGGCATCGGCGATATGGAGCAGCGGGATATCGATAGCCGCCTCAATCTCGGGCGCCACCTTGTGCATGGTGTTGGTGCCGATCAGCAAGAAATCGGCGCCGCCATCCTGCAACTTGCGCGCCTCCGCCGCCAGCAGGCGGGCGGTAGCGGGCCAGTCACCGGCATGCTGCAACCGCTCGATACCGGCAAAATCGACGCTATTGAGCAGCACCCGCGCCGAGTGCAAACCGCCGAGCTGTGCGCGCACCCCGCGGTTGAGCGCCTGATAGTAACTGACGGTGGACTCCCAGCTCATGCCACCCAGCAGACCGATACATTTCATATGAACTCCTTTCATCCCAAGGGAGGGCAGAACCACGCCACCTTGCAGGCAAGGCCACGCGGACGAGATAAAAAAGGCCCCGCAGGGCCAACAAGACAGCCGGTAAAGGCCCGGGTTAACCCCGGGCTAAATCCAGATCATCCCGACACAGGCGGCCGTCGCCAGCCCCATGCCGAGATTGAAACGCCGCCAGCCTCGGGCGGTGCGAATGATTTGCCGCACCTGGGCACCAAAAAGCACCCAGAACGCCCCGGTATAGAGGCCGGTAATAAAGAAGATCACCAGCACCCAGAGCGCGGAGGGCCAGTAAGCCTCCCCCGCTAGGGTGAAACCGCTGATGGCGGAGAGCGCCATCATCCATGCCTTGGGATTGAGCAGTTGCAGCATGGCCCCCTGATGAGCGGGAATAAGCGGCCGGTTGCCCTCGGCCGGGCCGCTGGCGGTCGCCACCTTCCACGCCAGCCAGAGCAGATACGCCGAGCCGATAATCTTGAGGCCATCGTGCAGCAGCGGCACCTTCTCGAACACCACGCCAAGCCCCAGCGCGGTGGCGAGGATCATCAGATTGATCCCCCCCACCACCCCCACCAGCAGAGGAATCGTGCGGCGAAACCCCTGCGCCGCCCCGGCGCTGGTGAGCAACATATTGTTGGGCCCCGGCGTGCCGCAGGTAACCAGGGCAAACCCCGCCAGGGGCAGTAACCAGTTCAGATCCATCTCAACCTCTTGTCGATGCCACGCCCCCGTTATGGGGAAAGCCTTCTAATATGCAGAGCCAACCCCGTGGCGACAAGTCAGAAATGCCTCTTTCTCGGCCACCTCCCCTATCAGCGCAACACGACTCAATACCAGAGCATCACCACGCAGAGCGCCGTCAGCAGACCGAGGGAGCCGTTGAGTCGCCGCCAGCCCCGATCCGAGCTGATCCAGTTGCTCAGCTGATGGCCGAACAGTACCCAGACAAAGCAGACCGGCAGGGCCACCAGCACAAACATGACCATCACCGCCAGCTGACTCGACCAGTAACTGGCGCCGGGCAGGCTGAACAGACTGATGGCGGAGATCCCCATCATCCACGCCTTGGGATTGAGGAACTGAAAGCCCAGCCCCTCCAGCATGGTCAGCGGACGTGCCCTCCGGGCCGGATCCCCCGGCGCCCCGGCCACCGCGATACGCCACGCCAGCCACAGCAGATAGAGGCTGCCGAAGATCTGCAAACCGAGGCGTAATAAAGGCCAGCGCTCGAACAGCGGATAAAGCCCCAGCGCCAGCACCAGTTGCAGCACCGGCTGCCCCAATCCGACCCCAAGCAGATGTGGCAGGGTGCGACGCACCCCGAAGTTGGCACCGGAGGCCGTCAACATCAGGTTGTTGGGCCCCGGCGTACCGCAGGTGAGTACGGCAAAACCGAACAGGGTGACATACCACTCCATCGTCATATTGTGACTCCTTGCTTGCCACATTGTATCGATACAATGTGTGCTATTTGGTTGTTATCAGGTTGAAATTCACGCTATATTGACAGCAAATTTTGATCAATGGATTTATTGTCACCATGACAATCTGGACGCCCGACCTTACGGCCTTCGATGGCCCCCTCTACCTCAAGCTGGTCAAAGCGATCGAACAGGGGATCGTGAATGGCGAGCTGCCACCGCAGACCCGATTGCCTACCCACCGATCCCTGGCGGATCGTCTGGGTGTCACCGTCGGCACCGTCACCCGCGCCTACAGCGAGGCGGAGCGGCGTGGCCTGCTGGCCGCCCGGGTGGGACACGGCACCTGGGTCAAGGGAGCGAACACGGATCCCGCCAATGAGTGGGTGATCCGCCAGGAGGAGGGGCACCGCATCGAGCTGTGGCAGAACCTGCCGGTGCAGCTGGATCGGGCGGCCATCATTCGCCCCATGCTGGGGGAAGTGGCGGACGGGGATCTCAACGCCCTGCTCGGCTACGACAAGGAGGCGGGACGACCGGATCAGCGCCAGCAGTTCGTCAACTGGCTGGCGGAGCAAGGGGTGGCCTGCAGTGAGGATCGCCTGCTGTTCAGCCACGGCGCCCAGCACGGCATCATGCTGGCGCTGCTGGCGACCAATTGCGTGGGGGAGACCATCCTGTGCGAGGGGCTGAGCTACCCTGGCATGCTGGGCAACGCTCGCCAACTGAAGAATCAGGTGGTGGGACTGGCGATGGACGAGGAGGGGCTGCTGCCCGAGGCGCTGGACGCCGCCTGCCGCACCCGCCGGGCCAAGCTGCTCTACCTCACCCCGACCCTGCAAAACCCCACCACCGCCATCATGAGTCTGGCGCGGCGGGAGGCCATCGTCGCCATCGCCCGTAGCCACGATCTGCTGATCATCGAGGATGACGTCAACGGCCTGCTGCCCCAGCAACCTGTGATCCCTCTGGTCAATCTGGCGCCGGAGCGGGTCATCTATCTGGGCAGTCTGGCCAAGATCGCTTGCGGCGGCCTGCGGGTCGGCTTCGTGCTCACGCCTCCAGCCCTGCGCAGCGCCTTCGCCCAGACCATGCGGCTGTCGAGCTGGATGGTGAGCCCGCTGCTGATCGAGCTCGCCTGCAAAATGGTCAGTCAGCGCCAGATCATGCCGCTGGTCGAGCAGCAGCGGGAGATCCTCAAACGCCGTGGCGAACTGCTGCGCCACCTGCTGCCTGCCGCCCGCTGGCAGCCGGGCAGCATGCACGCCTGGCTGCCGCTGCCTGAGCCCTGGCGCAGCCAGCAGTTTGCCGCCGCCGCCGACGCCCTTGACGTTGGCGTGGCGAGCGGGGAACACTTCGCCGCCGGTCAGTTTGCCGCTCCGCAAGGGGTGCGCCTGAGCCTGAGCCAACCCGCCACCGACGCCCGGGTCGGCGAAGGGCTGGCCCGTCTGGCCCAACTGCTGCAGGGGACGCCCCCCAGCAATCCCCTGCTATAGTCAGGGCCAGCCGACCTGACCTTCACGCTTCATCGTCATTGCCAAGGAGATGCCGTGCCCCCCATCAGAGCCGCCCTGCTGCTTGCCACCCTGTTGCTGGGTGGCTGCGCCTCGTCAACGACCCACCAACAGCTGGGGGCCGCGCTCAATGGACTGGAAGGGGAGTTGCAACGACTGGAAGAGGAGCTGGCGGCGATGAACGGCCTGCACTATCAAAAGGCGATCGATGCCCCGCTCAGTTTGCGCCGCGCACTCGGGGCGCCGCAGCCCACCCCAGAGGGGCTGGTGCCGGTGACCAGCAAGCTGGAAGATGGGCCACTCCTTCGCTATCAATACCGACTGCCAGCGGGGATGGCGAGCCTGCCCCAGGACAACCTCTGCCAGCGCTACGAGTTCGAGCTGCGCCATCTGGGCCGCCTCGGCAAACTGGAATTAAGCTGGCTGGGGGAACAGGGCAAGGGGTCGCGGCTGATCCGCCAGAGCGACTGCCCCTTCGGGACGGAGGTCCGCCCTCGGCAATAACAGGTTGCCGCCCTGAGAGGTGGCATAACCGATTGAAATAACAGCCCATAGTGCGTCCTCCAGCACCCTGCTGGCTACTGTCAGCTTTTCACTCAGCGAGTGCTGTGCCTATGTTCCTCTTGGGTCTACCATAATCAACCTAATGGTTTGCTCACAGGAAGTACCTGCATGACGATACTGCTGCTCGAAGAGGATCCCCTGCTCCGTAGCGCCATCACCCGGGAACTGACCGAACAGGGGGTGCCCGCCGACCGGATCCACTACCACAGCCATCCAAACCACGAGCGCAGTGGCCTGCTGACGCTGCTGCAACAGCAAACCTTCGACGCCATCATCTGTCAGCAGGACAAGCAGCAGGATCTTGACGGAGCCCGGCTGCTGCACGAAGCGCACTATCTCGGCCTGCTGCAACCCGGTTGCGTATTGCTGCTGCTCGATGCAGATCAGAGCGAGCAGGAGTTTCTCCCCTCGGATCTCTACTTCTCCCTCTATCTGCCCCTCCCCTTCATGACCCAGCAGCTCACCGCGGTGCTCGGCCAGCTGGTGAAGTTAAGCAACCTGACCCGTACGCTGGCCGCCCCCATTCTGCTGCGGGAGTGGCAACTGGCTACCGCCCTCTGTGAAGACCTGCTGTTTCAACGGGAGAATCGCTCGCTGACCCCCTGGCTGGATCGACTCAAGGGCTACCTGCTGCTGCAATCAGCCGAGCGGATCACGGCCGCCCAGCACTATGCCCTCTGTGCCAACGAGTATCAGGCGAGCTGGCCAAGGGCCGGGCTCTTCTACGCCATGCTGGGGCTCGGCAAATTGCAGAGCGCCCGGACCGACTTGCAGCGCCATCAGGCCAGTGTCTCGATGGCCACCCGGCTGGAGCTGCAACTCGCCAGCCAGCTGCATCAGCATCACTGGCTGGCGGCATGGGAGACCATGGGAGAGCTGCTGCAGATCCGCCCCCATCAGCCACGCTGGCATCAACTGGCGATGTTGCTCGGGCTGGTGCTGCAAGATGAGGAGAAGGTGCTGGAGCAGGCCAACAGCCTGACCCTGCGCCACTTCAGCGAGCAGCGCATCCGGCTCGCCATCGACAGCTTCATGCTCAATGCCAGTCTGGCGGTGCTGTGGCACGCCCCCTCCAGCAACCGGATCCGCTCCCTGCAACAGGAGTGGGAGCACCTCAAGCGCACCGTCCACCTGCAACCCCACGAATATGAGCTGCTGCAGGCGTTGATGCTGGGGCTGGATTACCGCTTCGACGAGGCGCTGATCCTGATTGCCCACCACCAGCCGGATGAGGGGAGCGACAACCACCTCACCCTGCTGCTCGGCTTTGCGGTCAGCCAGTTCTGCGGTTTGCCCCACCACGCCCAGCGCTACCTGATCCAGCTGACCCAATACCGCGTCAGGGTTGCGCCCCACCCGCTCACCCGCCAGCTGTTCCACCATCTGGTGGCCGAGCTGGGCCAGCGCCTGACGGCGAGAGAACAACGGCTGAGCGAACTGCGCCAGCTGCGCCACAAGGCGATGCAGGCCAGCCAATATCAGACAGCCCTGCAAGCGGGCTTGCAGCTGCTGGAGGAGTTCCCCGCCCTGCCGGGCGATGCCTGGCAACTACTGGAGCTGCTGCAACACTGCTGGCCTGCGGGTATGGCCGCCCCCAGGGTGGCACTGCTGGTCGATACCCTGGAGCGGCGCCTCAAGCACAGCCCCGCGTTTCTCGATCAACATGCCCAGCAGTACCAGCGCACCCTGCAAGAGATCCGCACCCATCTGCAGCCGCACCTCTCCGGCTGCGGCCCCTCCTGTCTTGTCGCAGGGCAGCCCGAGCCATGATGATGCAGGCAGCGTGCAAACCGGCATTGTCGGCAAAGCCAATATAGAGAGAGGGGAGCCTTGGCTCCCCTCTCTCTATTTGTTCTCTGTCAGCTGATGGTGCTTAGTGCCAGACTCAAACCAGCGCGTCACTCTCCAGCGCCGCCTTGAGAAAATCTTTCCAGCTGATGATGCCGACCAATGCGCCATTCTCCAGCACCGGTAGGCAGGAGACTCCCTTCTCCAACATCAGCTTGACGCCGTCGCGCACGGTGAGATGGGGAGCGATGGTAACGGGGTGACGGCTCATGATCTGATGGGCCCGCTTGGTGAGGGTTTCGGTATCACGGCTCATCTCGGCTTCGGAGTCGAGATAGGGGCTGATGGCACGGAACAGATCCCGATCCGAGATGACCCCCACCAGATCACCCTCTTCCAGTACCAGCAGGTGGCGAAAGTGAGCCTGCTCGAAGATATCCTTGATGACACTGAGTCGATCATCCATTGAAACGGTGGCGACCCGGGTCGTCATAATATCCCTGATATGCATGCTAACCTCCCGTAACCAAACTGGTTTCTCTGTTATGGCATGTTTTTGCAGCGCCAGCCAGTGGCCAGCCCTTCGCTACAGTGCAAATCAGCGTCATTTCACGTAAGATCCGCGCCAGTTTTTCTCCTCCATTTTGAGCAAGCAGATCCCACCCATGATAGTTGCCAGTCAAATCGAACTGATCCGCGGCGGCCGCAAGCTGCTGGACAACGCCTCCGCCACCATTCACCCCGGCCACAAAGTGGGTCTGGTGGGCAAAAACGGCTGTGGCAAGTCCACCTTTTTTGCACTGGTACGGGGCGAGCTGGCCATCGACAGCGGCACCTTCAGCCTGCCCGCTGGCTGGCAGATTGCAGGCGTCGCGCAGGAGACCCCGGCGCTCGACTGCTCCGCGCTCGAGTACGTGATCGACGGCGACAAGGAGTTCCGCTCGCTGGAAGCTCAGCTGGTGCAGGCCGAGCAGGATGACAATGGCTTGTTGGTGGCCGAGCTGCACGGTCGCCTCGATACCATCGGCGCCTACAGCATTCGCGCCCGCGCCGCCGAACTGTTGCACGGCCTCGGTTTCAGCGACGAGCAGCTCGGCTCGCCGGTGCGCAGCTTCTCCGGTGGCTGGCGCATGCGCCTGAACCTCGCTCAGGCGCTGCTCTGCCGCTCCGATCTGCTGCTGCTGGATGAACCGACCAACCACCTGGATCTCGATGCGGTGATCTGGCTGGAGAAGTGGCTCAAGGGCTATCAGGGCACGCTGGTGCTCATCTCTCACGACCGCGATTTCCTCGATTCGGTCATCAGCCGCATCATCCATATCGAGAACGGCAAGCTCAACGAATACACCGGCGGCTACTCCGACTTCGAACTGCAGCGCGCCGAACAGCTGGCCCAGCAGCAGTCGATGTACGAGAAACAGCAGCGGGAGATGTCCCACATGCAGGCGTATGTGGATCGCTTCCGCTACAAGGCCTCCAAGGCCCGTCAGGCACAGAGCCGCCTGAAAGCGATGGAGCGGATGGAGAAGATCCTGCCCGCCCACGCCGACTCGGAATTCAGCTTCGAGTTTCGCGAGCCCTCGGCCCTGCCGACCCCGCTCATCGCCATGGAGAACCTCAGTGCCGGTTACGGCGACAAGGTGATCCTGGAGAAGATCAAACTCAATCTGGTACCGGGTTCGCGCATCGGTCTGCTCGGTCGCAACGGCGCCGGTAAGTCCACCTTTATCAAGATGCTGTCGGGCTCCAACCCGCCGCTGTCGGGCAAGCTCGAAGTGAGCGCCGGGGTGAGCATCGGCTACTTCGCCCAGCATCAGCTGGAGACCCTGCGTCTCGATGATTCCCCGCTCGATCATCTGGCCCGCCTCGCGCCGGACAAGACCGAGCAGGAGCTGCGCAACTATCTGGGCAGCTTCGGTTTTCACGGTGACAAGGCGCTCGACAAGGTGGCCCCCTTCTCCGGCGGCGAAAAAGCGCGGCTGGTGCTGGCGCTGATCACCTGGCAAAAGCCGAACCTCCTGCTGCTCGATGAACCGACCAACCACCTGGACCTGGAGATGCGCCACGCCCTCACCATGGCGCTGCAAGGCTTCGAAGGGGCCATGGTAGTGGTCTCCCACGACCGTCACCTGCTGCGTACCACCACAGATGACTTCTATCTGGTGCACGGTGGCCGGGTCGAGCCGTTCGACGGCGATCTGGACGACTACCACAAGTGGCTCGGCGAGCAGGAGAAAGAGGCCAACGCCAAACCGGCGGATGGCCCCGTCTCTGCCAACTCGGCAGTGGCGCGCAAGGATCAGAAGCGGCGCGAGGCGGAGTTCCGGCAAGCGACCCGCCCCCTGCGCCAGAAGCTGGAAAAGCTCGAAGCGAGCATGGAGAAGCTGCAAGGCAAGCTTGGCGACATCGAGAGCCAGCTGGCCGACCCCGCCATCTACGAAGAGAGCGCTAAAACCAAGCTCTCCGAGCTGCTCAAATCCCAGGGCCCCCTCAAGGAGCAGCTGGAAGAGGTGGAGCTGGAGTGGATGAGCCTCAGTGAGGAGCTGGAAACCATGGAGCAGGCCTTCTTTGCGTGACGAACAGCTGATGGCCAGCGAGCGGGTCGCAGTCCACGAGTTGCCGACGCCGATCGGCTTCTGGCACTGGAGCGGCAAGGTCTATGGTGAGCGCAGCCAGGATTGGCTCACCGTGCAGGAGCAGGGGGGCAACGTCAATCTGGCGCTGCTGCTGCACCGGCTCGATCAGCTCGGCATAGTGGTCGATCTCACCGACCTGCAACCGGCGCTGGTGCAGACCGAAGCGGTGCTGACCCCGTGGCGCGCCCTGCGCCAGAGCGCCAAGACGCGACTCGACGAACAGCAGTATCAGTCGATGCTGGCCCACGAACTGGAGCTGGAGCGGCTGCAACAGGGCGTCCTGTTGCAGACCCTGCGCAGCCTCTCCCTGTTTCGCGGCAACAGCCGCAATTTGTTGAACTATCTATCGTTACTGGGTGCCCAGCAGGGCCCCCTCAGAGATCTAATATGCTGAGCTACCGCCACGCCTTTCACGCCGGCAACCATGCCGACGTGCTGAAACACGCCGTTCAGGCCCTGATCATCGAGTCCCTCAAGAAGAAGGAGAAACCCTTCATCGTGCTGGACACCCATGCCGGTGGCGGTCTCTACGACCTGCGCGGCGACTGGTCCCAGAAAAAGGCCGAGTATGCCGACGGCATCGGCCGCCTGTGGGACGAGCGGGCCCAGTGGTCTGCCATGGCCCCCTATCTGGGTGTTATCGAGGAGATGAACAGCGATGGTCAGCTGCACTACTACCCCGGCTCGCCGGAGCTCTCCCGTCGCCTCACCCGCGAGCAGGACAAGCTGGCGCTGATGGAGCTGCACAACAACGAGGTCGAAGACCTGCGCGCCAACATGGGTTATGACCCTCGCGTCGCCGTACACCACCGTGACGGCTTCGAGGGGCTGATCGCCCTGCTGCCGCCCACCCCGCGCCGCGGGCTGGTGCTGATCGACCCGCCTTATGAGCTCAAAGAAGATTACTTCGCCGTGGTCGATACCCTGAAAAAGGCGCAGAAACGCTGGGCGACCGGCATCTACGCCCTCTGGTATCCGATCCTCGGGCAAGAGGCGGACAAATCCCGCGACATGCTGCGCGCCATCAAGCGGGAAAACTTCGGCAACGTGCTGGTGGCCGAGCTTGAAGTGGCCGGTCAGACTGCCGACTGGGGCATGAACGGTTCAGGCATGCTGATCATCAGCCCGCCCTGGATGCTGGACGAGCAGATTGAAGCGTTCCTGAAACCGCTGTGTGCCAAGCTGGCGCAGGGTGCCGGCGCCCAATACAAGGTCGAGTGGCTCAACAAGGCCGAGGGTTGATCCCCCGCCCCTACGGCGCTCACCGAGTTAAAAAGCAAAAGCCCCATCACGGGGCTTTTGCTATTGGTGTGGCCGGTGTGTGCGGCAGCCTGAACCTGCGCGCCCTATGAACGAGCGGGCAGATCCTGTTTCAGCGCAACCAGCAACAGGGCCAGCAGGCCAAAGGGCGGAAACAGACAGAGCAGGGAGCAGATAAGGGTGATCAGCGCCGGATGCTCGCTCTTGCGGCGCGCCAGTCGCCAGGCGATGACGCCGACGATGACCATCAGCAACGCAATGAACTGGCCAAGCAGGGTGGCATTGATATTCATGAAAGATCCTTTTTCATGGGCAAGTGTGAAGAACCTGTACTTTATCGCCTTGGTTGCGATTGGCAACCGCTGAACCGCACCGGCCACTCGCCCGTTGATAGGTTCTCTCTATTCTGGCAATAGATGAGAATGGTTTTCATTTAATCTCATTTCGGCAGATACTCTCATCATCAACAGAGGGAGCCGCCATCATGAAAAAGACCATCAGCTTTGCCATCCTGCACTTCGGTGTCGCCTTTACCGTGGCCTACCTGCTGACCGGTGAACTGCTGACCGCCAGCCTGATCGCCCTGATCGAGCCTGCCGTCAACACGGTCGCCTTCTACTTTCATGACCTTGGCTGGCACAAGCTCAAGCCAAATCACAGCCTGCAGGCCAAGACCAGCAGCTTCGCGGTGGTCCACTTCTCGGTGGCCTTCGGGGTTGCCTTCCTGCTGAGCGGCGAGCTGCTCACCGGCGGCGTGATGGCGATGATCGAACCGGCCATCAATACCGTGGTGTTCTTCTTCCACGAGCGACTGTGGCGTGCCCGCAGTCAGCAACTGGCGCTAGCCTGATCAACCGGGCAACCCGCCTCCCCCCTTTATCGCGGCCACAAAAAACCCGACATTCCGGCCAGGAGTGTCGGGTTTTTCCGTTTGGCAGCCATTCAGCAGTGCAAGTGCGCTCGGCTCCCCTGCTGCATTGCCCTGTAGAGTGTGCTGTAGTAGGCAGATATGCCCTCCTCATTGCTGGAATCTATCGATGAACAAGACCTTGCTTGCCACCCTGCTGTTTGCCCCTCTGCTGGCCAGTGCCGCAACCCCCTCCTTTGATTGCACCAAAGCCTCCGGGTCGGTCGAAACCCTGATTTGCAAGGATGCCGGACTGGCCGCCCTTGATAACGAACTGGCGGCCCTCTACCCCAAGGCGATTGCAGCGCTCTCTCCCGAACAGCTCAAGACCGAGCGCGCCATGCAGCGCGGCTGGATCAAGGGGCGTAACGACTGCTGGAAGGGGCAGGATCTGCGCCAGTGTGTGGAGGATAACTACCTGCTGCGGATCACCGAACTGCAGATCAGCGGCGGCCAGCTGATGGTGCCGGCACCGGTCAACTACAAGTGCGGCAAGAGCGTTATGCTCTCTACCTACTTCTATAACGATGCCAAGCTGCCCGCCGCGGTGATCAACCTGAGCGAGGGCGACAAGCAGCAACAAGTGCTCGCCTATGAAGCCCCCAGCGCCAGCGGCGCCCGTTATGAAGGGCAAAACCTCACCTTCTTCACCAAGGGGGATGAAGCCACGCTGGAGCGTTACGGCCAGCCAACCCTCACCTGCATGGAAAATCCAACCAAGGGCTGAGGCTCATGGGGGCGGCTCGTCTTGCCGCCCCCACCTTGACTAGATGGCGATATCCAGCGGTTTTCCTTCCCGCACAATCCGCAACTTGAGCGACCCCGGCTTGCCGGTGCTGAGCAGCTCACGCACCTTGTCGATCTCGAGGGGACGATAAGCCACCCCGTTGATCTGCTCCAGAATGTCGCCGTTGGCCAGACCATAGGGGGCAAGATCCCGTTCGTCGCTGTAGTAGACCTGCAGATGCTCGCCATCAAAACGCACCCCGATATTGCGCAGGATTGGCGGCACTTTGCGCGCCAGGCTTTCGGCGTCGTAGCAGAGCATCATCCGCCCGGGTATGATCGCAAAGCGATTGAAGCGGTTAACAAAATCCAGCCCCAGACCATACTGCTCATTGCTGTTTTCCGACACGCGCAACTCACCGAGCTGGCGCTCATCAAAGTGCAGACCGGCGAGGATATGTTCACGCCCCTCCACCATACCGCTGGCGTCCACCCCTTTGCGTGGCATCGCATCTTCGCCAGAGATTGCCTTCTGACTCGCCATAAAGTCGATAAAGGCATGGTCGGCATAGCTCTGATCGGCCCCGGTATCCAGATACATGCGCACACTGCTCTCGCCGTGGGTCAGATAGACTGCCGGGGAGCGGTTGTAGCTATCTTCATAGCCGATGCAACGCTCGAAGGTGGCTGCCGACGGTGCCGTCAGCGAAGCCGTGAGCTGATGCTTGTCGCGATCAAACACCCAGTTGAAACGGCGGATGGTGTCGATCCCGAGGATGCCATCAATACGGCTGCCAAGAGACTGGGAGAAGAGATCGAAATCAATAGTTGCCCACAGATCGCTGTCATCAATGGTGACCGACCCCACCGAGAAGGGTTGCGGCTCAACAAAGCCAAGCTGCTCGCTGCCCAGTTGGCTCGACACGCTGCTCACACTGGCAAAATCAGCCTGATAGGCCCTGGGCAATTCGCTTAAGGTCAGCGCCTTGAAGCGGCTGGCCAGACGACGATCGATAAAGGTGATACTGGCCCCGGTATCCAGCAAAAACTGGTACTGCTCACCGGCGATGGTGACGGGGATCAGGGGGGCGCTTTCGTAATGCACTGTCAGCACCGGGCCGGGTGCATTGTGCTTGGTGGATGAATCCGGGGCTGTGCAGCCTTGGACGACGAACAGGGCCAACATGGCCAGCGCCACTTTTAACTGCGACTTCATAACTCTCCTTCCCGATAGCTGATGCCCCCGCGACGCCACCGCATAATGCTATCTTGTTGATTTATAGATAAATAAGCTGTTTCAGCGGGGAGTGCGGACAATAACAAAGAGTTTTATGCTGGTTCAAGCCAGATATGACCATGAATATTCTATGGGGATTGATAAAGAATGGCTGTTCACGCTATCTCGGCACGTCATCAATCGTAGGCGACATTTGATTAATTTATTGATCTTGCACAGAAAATCTCAATATTGAGCTTTCTCTCCACAGCGCCATGGTTAATATTGCCATTTGGCAACACTTGCCTCGTCGGAGTCTCCCATAAGCCATGCCAACCCCATCCCGTTGGTTAAAGGCAGCAGGTTGAAGGCTTCATTGTTGTTCATGCACGAAACTCATCGCCAGAAGCGTACGAGTCACCAAGCATTTTCACTGCGGCTGTTATTAAGAAACTCATACGAAATCTTTGCAGTGTGTACGTAATAAAAAACGTTACTACACGACAACTTTCCGTATAATGTGCTGCTAGAACACGTGGAGGATTTAAGTGAATCAACAAATCACAACTATCAAGAACCCTCTAACAATAATTGCAATATTTGCTGGCATAGTTGAAATAAGTGCAACGTTGGTTTTGCCATTTATTGGAGCAGATATTCAAGCAATTTATATTTGGTTCTTAATAGGTTTTCCATCATGCTTAGTTGTGATGTTTTTCTTAACATTGAATTTCAACAACTCAGTTTTGTATGCACCTAGCGACTTTACTAATGATGAAGGTTTCCTTGCCTCAAATAATAAAAGTAAAGTGAAAGAAGTAACCGTTGAATCTACGCTGGCACAACAAGGCTTTAGGTTTACCAATGACTAAATTTAATAATTGCACATTTGACAATACTACAGTTCGCTTAGACAACATCGAATATAAAGGTTGTGTGTTTAAAAGCTGTATTATTGAATATGCGGGACAAGGACCAATCTCATTAGACTCCTGTGATTTTAATAACTGCCAGTGGACATTGGTTGGTTCAGCACAAAATACAATGCAATTTTTGTCAGCCATGTATCATGGCATGGGCGAATTTGGGCAACAAATGGTCGAAGCCACTTTCAATCAAATAAGGCAAGAGAATTCCAAACACTCAGATCAATAAAACATAATGAAATTGGCACAGCCTACATTAATTTTTATTGATAGAATTCCCACACAAGGCCATCTGATAAATTAACACTCGGCCATGATATAAACAAAGATCAGAAGATCCCCTTGCGGGGTGTATATCGGCCACCTTGGGGCGACACAAGGCTCGCTGGTGCCACTATAAGCTGGATTTATGGGTTTCCCGACAATGACCCAACTTTTTCTTATAGTGGCCATCGCCAGCCCACTCGCGCCTGAAATAGCTCTATTACGAGCCACAGGACGCTTGTCATATACTCTTGTGCTCTTATGACACGCCGGGGAGGCGTTGATATGCAATCACAGACTCACACCTTTATCGTCAATGACAGCCCGCTGCCCTGCCTGCAGGTCGGTTCGGGCGAGCCGCTGTTGCTGATCCATGGCGCGCTGGCAAACCATACCCTCTGGCTCGAACATATCGAGCAGCTCTCACATCACTACACCGTCTATGCTCCCACCCTGCGCCACTTTGGCAAGGCGGGCAAAAACGGGCCATTTGGTCTGGAGACCCACGCCAGCGATCTGCTTGCCCTGCTGGAACAATTGCCGTGCGGGCCAGTGCATCTGGCGGGCTGGTCATACGGGGCGGATGTTGCCCTGACCGCCGCCCTGATGGCTCCGGAGCAATTCATAAGCCTCTATCTGGTGGAGCCGGGCTGCCCGGGAGTCCTCGACGAACAGGGGATCGCTGCCTTTATGGCCGATGCCGGAGCCATGTTTGGCCCCGTGTTTGGCCAGGTTGCGGAAGGCTTGCTGCAAGAGGCCGTGGCGACCCTGATCGATGGTTCGGGTGGTCATGCAGGCTATTTTGCTGCACAACCGCTCAAGTGGCAGCAGGCACAGTTGGCAGAAGCCGATAGCCTGCCCAAGCAGTTGAGCCAGAGCGAGCGACCAGATTGGTCACCCGGGCGCCTTGCCATGCTCAACATGCCCACCTGCATCGTGCAGGGCGCAGATACCAGAGCGCTGTTTGCGCTGGTCTGTGAGGCTATTGGCAACGCCATTCCCGTCTGCGAGCGCTTGCAGGTGCAACACGCCGGGCACCTCTACCCCATCGAGCAGCCCGCGCTGTTTGCGCAGCATCTGCAACGCTGGCTTGAACAGCAGGCATAAAAAAACCGGAACCCAAGGGTTCCGGTTTTTTTCATTCCAGCCGAGGCTGGCAAACCAGCAAATTAAGCCTGGTTTTTAACTTCTTTCAGACCGCGGAAAGGAGCTTTGGCACCCAGAGCTTCTTCGATACGGATCAGCTGGTTGTACTTGGCAACACGGTCAGAACGGCTCATGGAACCGGTCTTGATCTGGCCAGCAGCGGTACCAACAGCCAGGTCGGCGATGGTCGCGTCTTCGGTCTCACCGGAGCGGTGGGAGATGACGGCAGTGTAGCCAGCGTCTTTGGCCATCTTGATGGCAGCCAGAGTTTCGGTCAGGGAACCGATCTGGTTGAACTTGATCAGGATGGAGTTGGCGATGCCGTTGTCGATACCGCGCTTCAGGATCTTGGTGTTGGTTACGAACAGGTCGTCACCCACGATCTGGATTTTCTTGCCCAGTTCAGCAGTCTGGTAGGCGAAGCCTTCCCAGTCAGATTCGTCCAGGCCATCTTCGATGGAGACGATCGGGAACTTGGTGGTCAGGTCAGCCAGGAAGTCGGAGAAACCGTTGGAGGTGAAGACACGACCTTCGCCTTTCAGGTTGTACTCTTTCTTCTCTGCGTCGTAGAACTCGGAAGCAGCGCAGTCCATAGCCAGGGTGATGTCGGTGCCCAGTTTGTAACCGGCAGCGGCAACGGCTTCAGCGATAACTTCCAGCGCTTCGGCGTTGGATTTCAGGTTCGGAGCGAAACCACCTTCGTCACCAACTGCAGTGTTGTAGCCCTTGGACTTCAGCACTTTGGCCAGGTTGTGGAACACTTCTGCGCCCATGCGAACGGCTTCTTTCAGGGTCTTGGCGCCAACCGGCTGGATCATGAACTCCTGGATGTCGACGTTGTTGTCGGCGTGCTCACCACCGTTGATGATGTTCATCATCGGCAGCGGCATGGAGTAAACACCCGGGGTGCCGTTCAGCTCGGCGATGTGGGCGTACAGCGGCATGCCTTTGGCAGCAGCGGCAGCTTTGGCGTTAGCCAGGGAAACAGCCAGGATGGCGTTGGCGCCGAACTTGGATTTGTTCTCGGTACCGTCGAGGTCGATCATGATCTGGTCGACAGTGGCCTGGTCCTTGGCATCTTTACCCAGCAGAGCTTGAGCGATCGGGCCGTTTACGGCTTCGATGGCTTTCAGCACGCCTTTACCCAGGAAACGGCTCTTGTCGCCGTCACGCAGTTCCAGCGCTTCGCGGGAACCGGTGGACGCGCCAGACGGAGCGGCTGCCATACCAACAAAACCACCTTCCAGGTGAACTTCGGCCTCAACGGTCGGGTTACCACGGGAGTCGATGATTTCACGACCGATCACTTTAACGATCTTGGACATGTGTATTTCCTCAGGTTTCGTAAAAAAACAACAAAAATATGCCAAAAAAAGCGGCTGTGGCACAGTGCCCCAACCGCATTTATTTTCAATTACTTCAAATTACGCTTCTGATACTCGCCTGCCGCCTTCACAAAACCGGCGAACAGAGCGTGGCCATCACGAGGAGTAGAGGTGAACTCCGGGTGGAACTGCGCAGCCACGAACCAGGGGTGATCCGGGATCTCGATGATTTCCACCAACTTCTTGTCGGCGGAGAGACCGGTCACTTTCAGACCTGCCGCTTCAATCTGCGGCAGCAGCTTGTTGTTGACTTCGTAACGGTGACGGTGACGCTCGTAAATGGTCGGGCTGCCGTACATCTGACGCACCTTGGAATCTTCGACCAGGTGGCAGAGCTGGGAACCCAGACGCATGGTACCACCCAAATCGGACTTCTCGGTACGGGTCTCGACGTTGCCCTCTTCATCCACCCACTCGGTGATGAGGCCGACGACCGGGTATGCGCAATCTTTCTTGAATTCGGAGGAGTGAGCCCCTTCCATGCCCGCCACGTTGCGAGCGAATTCGATCATGGCAACCTGCATGCCGAGGCAGATACCCAGGTAGGGGATCTTGTTCTCGCGGGCATACTGGGCCGCCAGAATTTTGCCTTCCACACCGCGCTCACCAAAGCCACCCGGCACCAGGATCGCATCCAGCCCTTCCAGCAGCTCGGCGCCACGGGTCTCGATATCCTGTGAGTCGATGTACTTGATGTTGACGGAGAGGCGGGTCTTGAGACCACCGTGCTTGAGCGCCTCGTTGACGGACTTGTACGCGTCCGGCAGGGAGACGTACTTGCCAACCATACCGATGGTCACTTCGCCGGTCGGGTTGGCCTCTTCGTAGATAACCTGTTCCCACTCGGAGAGATCAGCCTCTTTGCACTCCAGACCGAAACGCTCGGTGAAGTAGGAGTCCAGATTCTGGGATTTCAGCAGTGCCGGGATCTTGTAGATGGAGTCGACGTCTTTCATGGAGATGACGGCGCGCTCCGGCACGTTGCAGAACAGGGCGATCTTGGCGCGCTCGTTGGCCGGAATGGCACGGTCAGAGCGGCAGATCAGCACATCCGGCTGGATACCGATGGAGAGCAGCTCTTTCACGGAGTGCTGGGTCGGCTTGGTCTTCACTTCACCGGCAGCGGCCAGGTAAGGAACCAGCGTCAGGTGCATGAACATGGCGTTGTTGCGGCCCACTTCGGCAGCCAACTGACGAATGGCTTCGAGGAACGGCAGGGACTCGATGTCACCTACGGTACCGCCCACTTCGACGATGGCAACCTGATGGCCTTCGGCACCGGCAATCACCCGCTCTTTGATGGCGTTGGTGATGTGCGGGATAACCTGAATGGTGGCGCCCAGATAGTCACCACGACGCTCTTTACGCAGTACGTCGGCGTAGATACGGCCGGTGGTAAAGTTGTTGCGACGGGTCATCTTGGTGCGGATGAAACGCTCGTAGTGGCCCAAATCCAGATCGGTTTCGGCCCCGTCCTCGGTTACGAACACTTCACCATGCTGGGTCGGGCTCATGGTGCCCGGATCCACGTTGATGTACGGGTCCAGTTTCATGATGGTCACATCCAGACCACGGGCTTCCAGAATGGCTGCCAGAGAAGCTGCGGCAATGCCTTTGCCGAGGGATGAAACAACGCCACCAGTAACAAAAATATATTTGGTCGTCATGCTGAACCTGAAAGAAGTTTAGGGAATTTTAAGGGGTGCTTCGGGGATGAAGCAGGACGGGGAAACAGTATACCAAAAACCCCTCTCCCAAACAATGAGCAAAAATCTATCAGGCTCACCGCCCCCCCATCTTGCGCCAAATCAACTTTGCTCGGTTTCCTTCGCCTTATCCCAGGCGGCATCGAGCTTTTCTAGGGTGCAATCGGTCATTTTCAAGCCTTCTGCGGCGATTATCTGCTCAACCTGACGAAAACGACGTTCGAACTTGGCGTTGGCACCTCGCAGTACCTGCTCCGGATCCTTGCCCAGATGACGCACCAGATTGACGGTGGCGAACAACAGGTCGCCGAGCTCGTCGCTCACCCGCGCCTCGTCCACATCGGCCATCAATACCTCTTCCATCACCTCGTCGATCTCTTCGTGGATCTTGTCCACCACAGGCCCCAACGTCTTCCAGTCAAAACCGACGGTGGCGCAGCGTTTCTGGATCTTGGCGGCGCGAGTCAAGGCAGGCAGCGCCTGCGGGATATCGTCCAGCACGCTTTCTTTGTCGAGGGCCGCTCGCTCTTTGGCCTTTTCCGCCTCCCAGTTCGCTTTTACCGCCTGCTCGTTGGAGAAATCTGCATCGGAAAAAACGTGGGGGTGACGACGAATGAGCTTTTCACTCACCGTATCCACGATATCGGCGAAGTCGAACAAGCCCCGCTCTTTACCCAGCTGGGCGTAAAACACCACCTGAAACAGCAGGTCGCCCAGCTCCCCTTTCAGCCCCTGCCAATCTTCGGTCTCGATGGCATCGGCCACCTCGTAGGCCTCTTCCAGGGTGTGCGGCACTATGGTCTGGAAGTCCTGTTTCAGATCCCAGGGACAGCCGTTTTGCGGATCGCGCAGACGAGCCATGATGTCGAGCAGTTGGGGCAGATCGTAACGTTGGGACATGGGCTACTCACTTTCGATTCGTTAAATGGGGATGAAGCGACATCAGGCCGCGCAGTCGAGCAATCTCATGTCGAGCAGTTGGGAGAGGTCATAACGTTGGGACATGGGATATTCGCTTTCAATTCGTTCAAAAAGGGTCGTAAATGCAGACCGGCCACTGGGGCCGGTCGGTTCGCTATCAAAGCC
This sequence comes from Aeromonas sp. MTB, assembly GCF_056632455.1. Taxonomy (NCBI): domain Bacteria; kingdom Pseudomonadati; phylum Pseudomonadota; class Gammaproteobacteria; order Aeromonadales; family Aeromonadaceae; genus Aeromonas; species Aeromonas sp. MTB. The sequence continues at coordinate 758,614 of NZ_CP147026.1, read as the reverse complement.
GCTTGGCGCTGATCACATCGTTGAGCTGACTGAGCTTGGCCAACGCCCGGTTGAAGGCGTTGATGTTGTAAATCTCCAGCTCCATGTCGATCTCGGCGGTCTGCTCGCGCACGTTGGAGCGGGAGCGCACCCCCATCACATTGATCTTCTCGTTGGCCAGCACTGTGGTGATATCGCGCAGCAAGCCGGAGCGATCGTTGGAGATGATCCGGATGGTGAGGCCATAGCCGCCGGAGTAGTTCTCCCCCCACACCGCATCGATCAGCCGCTCCGGGTTGCGCCGTGACAGCTCCTTGAGCTGCTCGCAATCTTCCCGGTGAATGGATACGCCGCGCCCCATGGTGATAAAGCCCTGAATGGAGTCCCCCGGAATGGGCTGGCAGCAGCGGGCAATATGGGTCATCAGGTTGCCGACCCCTTCCACCACTATGTGGTCTTTTGGCTTGTGGCGCATCGGCGCATTGGCCTTCTGCTCCAGCTTCTCCAGCAGGCGGCGATCTTCCTCTTCCGCCGTCGGCTTGTTGTAGCAGGTGTCGAGATAGTTGAGCACCTGGTTGATTCGGATGTCGCCGCTGCCGATACCGGCCAGCAGATCGTCAGTGCTCTCCAGATTGAAACGCCGCAGCATGTTGCCCTTGTCGATCTTGGACATGCTGAGGTTGTGGCGATCCAGCTCCTTCTCAAACAGCTCGCGACCGGCCACGATATTCTTGTCCCGATCCAGCTTTCTGAACCAGGTTGCTACCTTGGCCCGCGCCCGGCTGGAGCGCAGGAAGCCGGCGTTGGGGTTCATCCAGTCGCGGCTCGGGTTCGGCTCTTTCTGGGTGATCACCTCCACCTGATCGCCGGTCTGCAGCGCGTAGGTGAACGGCACGATGCGGCCGTCAATCTTGGCGCCGATGCAGCGGTGGCCGATCATGCTGTGGACGTGATAGGCAAAATCGAGCGGGGTGGCGCCTGCCGGCAGGTCGATGACATCCCCTTTCGGGGTGAAAACGTAGACCCTGTCCTCGAACACCTGACTGCGCAGATCTTCGAGCAGGGAGCCGCTCTCGGAGAGATCTTCCTGCCAGGCGAGCAGCTTGCGCAGCCACTCGATCTTGTCTTCGAAGGTGTTGGCCTTGCCGCCAGCCTGTGCCCCTTCCTTGTAGCGCCAGTGCGCCGCGACGCCGAGCTCGGCATCCTGATGCATCTGGTCGGTACGGATCTGGATCTCGACCGTCTTGCCCTCCGGCCCCACCACGACGGTGTGGATCGACTGATAGCCGTTGGGTTTGGGGTTGGCGACATAGTCGTCAAACTCGCGGGGAATGTGGTGGAACTGGGTATGCACGATACCGAGCGCCGCATAGCAATCCTGCAGCCGCTTGGTCACTACCCGCACCGCGCGCACGTCGAACAACTCGTTGAATTCGAGGTGCTTCTTCTGCATCTTGCGCCAGATGCTGTAGATATGTTTCGGCCGACCGTAAACCTCGGCATCAACTCCTGCCTCTTTCAACCCATTACGCAGGGATTGCACAAACTCGCGGATGTAGCGCTCGCGGTCGAGCCGCTTCTCGTCGAGCTGCTTGGCGATCTGTTTGTAGGTATCCGGGTGCAGGTAACGGAAGGCAAGATCTTCCAGCTCCCACTTGAGCTGGCCGATGCCCAGACGGTTGGCGAGCGGCGCATAGATGTTGGTGATCTCCTGGGCCATCAGCACCCGGGTCTCTTCATCTGCCGTCTTCGCTTCCCGCAGGCAGGCGATCCGCTCCGCCAGCTTGATCACCACGGCGCGTACATCCTCGACCATGGCGAGCAACATGCGACGCACGTTGTCGACCTGCTCCGGCGAGGTTTCGCTGCGATGGAGGGTCTGCAGGGAGCGGATGGCCTCCATCTCCAGCACCCCTTCCACCAGCTTGGCGATCTTGGAGCCGAAGTCCTCGTCCATCCGCTCCTGGCTGATGAGACCGGCTTCGACGAAGGGGTAGATGATAGCCGCTTTGAGGGTGCCGATATCCATGCTGAGCATCTGCAGGATGCCCACCATTTCGATGCCGCGTACCAGCAGCTTGCTGGTCAGCGCCTCGTCACCGAGCGTCAGACAATACTGGTAGACGGTTCGCAGCTGATCCTTTTCACTGTCACTCAAGGAGAGCGAGCTGACCCACTCTTCCAGGGTGAAGTTGTCTTTCAAATGAATATCGCGAACCGCAACCATGGTATCAATCCTTTAAATTATCGGGCCGAAAGCTGTCACTTTCCCCCCTCATGAGATTGCCTCAAATGGGGATATCCGGCGCACTTTTCAAGGCATATTGTCCAGAAAGACAATAGAGCGCGCCAACAGGCCCTGCCGAACGACGAGGGTCTAGATTACCCCAATCACATCAGCTCAAACAGCCGCAGACACGCCAGATTACATATCCGCATCGCCGAACTGATGAGCAGGATTACTTCATATACACACCAGCTCAAACAGCCGCAGACACGCCAGATTGCATATCTGCATCGCCGTACCGATGAGCAGGATTACTTCATATACACACCTGCTCAAACAGTAACAAACATGCCGGATTGCACATCCGCATCGCCGAACTGATGAGTCATTTACTCCCGTTCAAACAGCGCCATGGACTCCAGATGACCGGTGTGAGGGAACATGTCGAGCATGCCTAGGCGCACCAGACGGTAACCCCCTTTCACCAGCACCTGACTGTCCCGCGCCAGGGTGACCGGGTTACAGGAGACGTAGACCACCCGCTTGGGTGAAAGTTTCACGACGTGTCCCATCACTTCCAGCGCGCCGGGACGAGCCGGATCCAGCAGCACCAGATCAAACCCTTCCCGCGCCCAGGACATGCCGACGATGTCATCGCTCAGGTCGGCCTTGTAGAAACGGGCATTGGTGATGCCGTTGCGACGAGCGTTCTCTTCGGCCCGCTGCACCATGGCCAGTTCACCTTCGACACCCACCACTTCGCGAGCCTGACGGGCCAGCGGCAGGGTGAAGTTGCCGATACCGCAGAAGAGATCGAGCACCTTGTCATCCTTGCTCGCCCCGAGCCATGTCAGCGCCTGCTCAACCATGCTCTGGTTGATGGGGCCGTTGACCTGAATGAAATCACCGGGGGCAAATGCAAGAGACAGGCCATCCAGCGAGTAGGATGGGGAAAATTGTTGCTGCAGCGCTTCGATGCGATCATCGGCAGCCTGCAGATAGAGCTCTATTCCCTGCGCTTTGGCAAACTCCACCAGCAGGGCGCGATCCGCCTCATTGGGGCGGCCGGTGTGGCGCAGCAGCATCATGATCCCCTGCTCGGCCTGGATAAGCTCCGCATGGCCCAGCTCGCGCTGGCTCTTGAGGCGATTGAGGCACTCACGCAGCGGGGCAATCAGCGCAGAGAGCGGCTCGGCCAGTACAGGGCAACTGTCGATCTCCACCAGATCGTTGCTGTTGCGGCGGCGGAAACCAACCCGGGTGCAGCGACCGTTCTTGTCAAATTTGATGGCCAGACGACAGACCCGGCGATAGGCACGATCTTCACCGGTCAGTACCGGCTCCAGCGCTGGCGCCTTGATGTTGCCCAACCGCTCGAACAGGCTGACCAGTCCCGCCGCCTTGGCGGCTTGCTGATCGGCAACCGACATGTGCTGGGCACTGCAACCGCCGCACTCGCGATAGTGGCTGCAGAAGGGGGCGATACGATTGGCAGCCGGGGTCACCACCTGTTGCAAGGCGGCGTGACCGTACTGCTTTTTCTCTTCGGTGATGCGTGCCTTGACGGTCTCGCCGGGCAGCGCCCCTTCGACGAAGATCGCCTTGCCCTGATGGCGACCGATACCGACGCAGTGGTGATCGAGGGTGTCTATCGTAAATTCAATGCGTTGGAGCTGGGTGGACTTCTTTTGGGGCTTGAAAAACTGGGCCATAAAACTTGGTGCCTATAGGTGGCTATGTCATGATTGTGGAATCTGCTGCCGGGTATTGTCCCACAAGAATAATAGTATGACCAAATACGGCCACAGAGCCCGTGTATTGCCATCAACCCTATCGCCAACCCTGTTCACTGGTGGCCTGTTCGTATGACCAAATATGGCCTGAGAGCACGCGTTCTCGCCTTCACCATCCTGCCGACCCTGATCATCGGTGGCCTGATGGCCGGTTACTTCACCTTCCACCGCTACCAGCAGCTGGAAAACAACCTCATTGATCAGGGGATCAACATCATCGAACCGCTGGCGATCGCCAGTGAATACGGGATGACCCAGCACAGTCGCGAATCCCTCAAGCGGCTGATTGGCCTGACCCATCGCAAGAACTCCCCCTTCATCAAATCCATCGCAGTCTTCACCCAGGACAACCAGCTGTTCGTCACCTCGAACTACCACCGGGATTTCACCCGGCTCAGGCTGCCCGATGGCGAGCCCATTCCGGATCTGACCAGCGTGACGTTTCAGGGGGACGACATCATTTTGCGCACCCCGATCCAGGCTGAAACCAGTCTGGATGGCTTCCCGCTGCCCAGCGATGTGGAGCCGCCGATGATCGGCTACATCTCGATGCAGATGGCGACCGATAGGGCCATGCTGCTGCAGTACCGCGACACCTTCTTTGCGGTGATCATGGTGCTCATCGGGGTCGCCTTCAGTACCCTGTTTGGCTTCCGGCTGGTCAAGAGCGTGACCCAGCCCATCACCAACATGGTGCAGGCGGTGCACAAGATCAGGGAGGGGCGGCTCGATACCCGGGTCAGCGGCCAGCTCACCGGCGAGCTGGATATGCTGAAAAACGGCATCAACGCCATGGCCAAGGCGCTCTCCGAATATCACGAAGAGATGCAGCAGAATATCGATCAGGCAACCTCTGACCTGCGCGAAACCCTGGAGCAGATCGAGATCCAGAACGTCGAACTCGACATGGCCAAGAAACGGGCGCAGGAGGCGGCGAGGGTCAAGTCGGAGTTTCTGGCCAACATGTCCCACGAATTGCGTACCCCGCTCAACGGGGTCATCGGTTTTACGCGCCAGTTGCTGAAAACCAGCCTGACCCCGAGCCAGACCGACTACATGCAGACCATCGAGAAATCGGCGCGCAACCTGCTTGGCATCATCAACGACATCCTCGACTTCTCGAAGCTGGAAGCGGGCAAGCTGCAGCTGGAGCATATCCCCTTCAGCCTGCGCGACACCCTCAACGAGACCATGCACCTGCTCGGCCCCAGCGCCCACGACAAGCAGCTGGAGCTCTCCCTGCGGGTAGATGCCGATGTGCCGGACTACCTCACCGGCGACCCCATGCGTCTGCAACAGGTGCTGACCAACCTCACCGGCAACGCCATCAAGTTCACCGAACAGGGCAACGTGGATGTCCATATCGAGCAGACCGGCAGTGGCAACCACAAGGTGAGGCTCAACGTCCAGATCCGTGATACCGGCATCGGCATCTCCCAAGAGCAGCAACATCAGCTGTTCCAGGCCTTCAATCAGGCCGACTCCTCTATCTCCCGTCGTTATGGCGGCACGGGCCTGGGCCTCGTCATTACCCAGAAGCTGGTGCAGCAGATGGGCGGCCAGATCCGCTTCGAATCGGAGCTAGGCAAGGGCTCCATCTTCTCCTTCAGTCTGGATGTGGAGGTTTCCCCCCTGCCCCAGACCGATCAACTGCCGCTGGATCGGATCCGTGGCAAACGGCTCTGGCTGCTGGAGCTGGATCCCTTCGCGCAAGCCTCTCTGCTCGCCCTGCTGGCGGAGTGGCACCTCGACGTACACCCACTGACCAGCGATGATCCCTGGCCCGAGATGAGCGAGCAGGAGATGGTGATCATCGGCAGCAGCACCCTGCATACGCCGCAGCAGGTGCTCGGCCGTCTCGACAAACTGAACGGCCAGCAGCAGAACACCATAGTGCTGCTCAGCAGCCACGAGCCGGCGCTCTATGAAGCTATGCTGGCCCATGGCGCCCAGCACTGTCTCTCCAAACCGGTCAACCACCGCAAGCTGCTGCACGCCCTGCTATCGCCGGAATCGAGCCGCCAGAAGCTGCCTGCTCAGCCTGCGCCGCGCCAGTTGCAGCCAATCAAGGTGCTGGCGGTGGATGACAACGCCGCCAACCTCAAGCTGATCGCCGCCATGCTCAAGGAGATGGTGAGTCAGGTGGTGGTGTGCAAAAACGGCAAGGAGGCGGTCAAGCAGGCACAAAGCCAGCCGTTCGACATCATCTTCATGGATATCCAGATGCCGATCATGGATGGCATCAGCGCTACCCAGGCGATCCGCAACCAGTCCCTCAACACCACCACCCCGATCGTGGCGGTGACCGCCCACGCCATTCCCGGCGAACGGGAGCGGCTGATCCGGCAGGGGATGGACGACTATCTGGCCAAGCCCATCGACGAGAGCATGCTGGCCCAGCTCATCACCGACTTTGCCCATCGCCGTCACCAGAATAATGGTGCCCAACAGATCGACTGGGCACTGGCGGTACGGCAGGCGGCGGGGAAAGAGCATCTCGCCAGAGAGATGCTGACCATGCTGCTGGCCAGTTTCGAGGAGGTGGAACCTGTGCTGGATAGCGCGCTGGCGGGCGAAATTGAAGATAGCGAGGTGCTGGCCCAGCTCCATCGCCTCAACGGTGGCTGTGCCTATTCCGGGGTGCCGGGGCTGCAACGGCTGCTCTCCCAGCTTGAACAACAGCTGCGTGACGGCGTGCCGGTCAGCGAGCTGGAACCCGAGCTGCTGGAGCTGCAAGATGCGCTGGAACTGGTGCGCCAGGAGGCGCCCCGTTATCTCGGCAAAGCTTGATGAGCTTGACCTGAACTGTATCGGCCCCCGCTTTTTCTGACGCGAGGGCCGCCAGATGGTAAAGTTGCGCCGTTTACACAGGAGTCAGCATGACCAACAACGATATTCTGCGCCGTCTGCGCTACGCCCTCACCATCAGCAACGACCAGATGGTCGAGATGTTTGCCAAGGGCAACCTGACGGTCACTCACGCCCAGCTGCACAGCTGGTTGATGAAAGAGGCGGCGGAAGGTGAAGAGCAAGAGGCAGGCTATGTTGCCTGTCCCGACTCGGCCCTGAGCCAGTTCCTCGACGGTTTCATCATCGCCCGCCGTGGCGTGCGGGAAGATGCCCCGGCCCAGGTGATCCCGAACCGGATCAACAACAACATGATCCTGCGCAAGCTGCGCATCGGTCTCAACTTCAAGGAAGAGGATATGCTCGGCACCCTCAAGCTCGCCGACTTCAACCTCTCCAAGTCCGAGCTCAGTGCCCTGTTCCGCTCCAAGGATCACAAGCACTATCAGGATTGCGGGGATCAGATCCTGCGCAACTTCCTGATCGGTCTCACGGCCAAATACCGCGGCTGACCAGACAGGGCCTTCGACATGTGCCAGCGACTCACTCCTCCCACGCTCAGCAGACTGGCTGTGGCAGGGGGATGGCGCTGGCTCTGTCTTCTTCCCCTCTTCTTTCTGCAACTGGTTCTGCTGCTGGGTGGTTGTACTCCGTCCGAATACCAGCTCTCAACCCGCTATCAGAGCGCCAACCAGAACGAGCGGATCGCCTTTCTGATCCTCCACTACACCGACGAAGATGATGCCAATTCCCTGCGCCTGCTGACCGAGCCGGAGCACAAGGTGAGCGCCCACTACCTGATCCCCCGCGACAGCCACGAGACCCCGCTACCGGTCTATCAGCTGGTGCCGGACAGCGCGCGCGCCTGGCATGCGGGACGCAGCCGCTGGCACCAATATGCCGGGCTCAATGCCAGCTCCCTTGGCATCGAGATCGTCAACCTCGGCTATCCAGCAGAAGATGAGCCGCTGGCCCCCGATGCCCGCCGCTGGCAACCCTATACCCCGCAGCAGATAGCTGCCGTCGGCGCCCTCAGCCGGGAGCTGGTCGCCCGCTACCAGATTCCACCGACCCAGGTGCTGGGCCACAGCGATGTCGCCCCCGAGCGCAAGCAGGATCCCGGCCCTCACTTCCCCTGGCGCCAGCTCTATCTGACGTACGGAGTCGGTGCCTGGCCCGATGAAGATCGGGTGGCCGAGCTACTGGCCAGCCCTTTGCCCGACTGGGATGCAGCCATGTGGCAGCAGCAGTTGGCCCGCTATGGCTATGGCCTACCCCGGAGCGGCCAGTGGGATGAGCAGAGCCGCGCCGTCATGGGCGCCTTTCAGCTCCACTTTCGCGCCAGCAAGGTCGATAGCAAACCGGACCACGAGTGTCAGGCCATCCTGATGGCACTACTCGAAAAATACTTCCCCTAATCCTCATCCATTGCCCCCGTTGCTGCGTACTGTTTGATAGCCGTTAGCTATCAAACAGTTAGGCACAAGCAATTGTCCCTGCATTTTGCAAGGCGTTATTCTGACTGCGTTCCGAAAGAGAATTTAAAACCGATTTCCAAATCTGGAGGTGAATGATGAAAAGCCCGATTGGTCTTGATACTGCTCAATCACAAGCCCTGGCAGCCGAGTTGAACAAATTGCTGGCCAGCTACCAGATCCTCTACATGAACGTGCGCGGCTTCCACTGGAATATCCGTGGCAACCAGTTCTTCGAACTGCACCTGAAATTTGAAGAGATTTACAACGACCTGCTGCTGAAAGTCGATGCGCTGGCCGAGCGGATCCTGACCCTGGATGGCGTGCCGATGCACAGCTTCAGCGACTATCTGAAAGTCTCTGCCATCCCCGAGCAAAAAGGGCTGCACGATGGCCGCGCCTGTGTCGAATCCCTGCTGGATAGCTTCCGTGAACTGCTGGTCGCCCAGCGCCGCATTCTGGGTCAGGCCGCCGAAGCCGGTGATGAGGGCACAGCCTCCATCCTCTCCGACTATGTGCAGCAGCAGGAAAAACTGGTCTGGATGCTGCGCGCTTATCTGGCCTGATAGTGAACCAAGCCAGCTACAGCGTACGTATGTGGGCTTGAGTAAGTACCGGGCAGGAAGCACCTGACCAGACCACGGCCCAATCCGTCTGATTGTTATGTTCTGTTGCAAACCTGAGTTGTCTCTCCTTTTATCCACCCGCTTGCCGCCCTGTTTGGGCGGCTTTTTTTGTTTTTGATCTGCATCAAGGGAATCTTAATTGGCAAATTGAATGCCTATTAAGTTTTTCGCGAGAGGAATAGAATCGCTGCAAAACAGACAACTGAAATGTCCAATTGGGAGAGACATGATGTTTTGTGTGCAATGTGAACAGACAATTCGTACCCCGGCAGGCAACGGCTGTGCCTACGCACAAGGTATGTGCGGCAAGACGGCGGAAACCTCGGATCTGCAGGATGTGCTGATCTACACCCTGCAGGGGCTCAGCGCCTGGGCGCTGGCCGCCCGCGAGCAGGGCATCATGGATCGCGAGGTCGATGCTTTCGTGCCCAAGGCCTTCTTCGCCACCCTCACCAACGTCAACTTCGACTCGAATCGCATCGTGGCCTACGTCAATCAGGCCCTCGCCTATCGCCAGCAGTTAGCCGATCGTCTGACCGCCATGGCGGTGCAGGTCAACGACTTGCCACACTCCGCTTACTTCGAACCCGGTGCCGAACTGCTGGAACAACTTGCCCATGCCGCACCAGCCGCCCCCAATCGGGGCAAGAGCGAGGTGAACGAGGACATCATGGGGCTGCGTCTGCTCTGCCTTTACGGCCTCAAGGGAGCCGCCGCCTATATGGAGCACGCCCGGGTGCTGGATCAGCAGAGTGACGAGGTGGCCGCCGAATTCCACCGCATCATGAGCTGGCTCAGCACAGACCCGAGCGAAATGGGTCGGCTGTTCAGCTGTGCCATGGAGATCGGTCAGCTCAACTTCAAAATCATGGAGATGCTGGATCTCGGTGAAACCAGCGCCTTCGGTCACCCGGAACCCACCCAGGTGCGCGTCACCCCAATTCCCGGCAAGTGCATTCTGGTCTCCGGCCACGACATGATGGATCTCAAGCTCATTCTGGAGCAGACCAAGGGGACCGGCATTCATGTCTACACCCACGGCGAGATGCTGCCCGCGCTGGCCTACCCCTTCTTCAAGCAGTACCCCCATCTGGTGGGTAACTACGGCTCCGCCTGGCAGAACCAGCAGAAGGAGTTTGCCAACTTCCCGGGCGCAGTGGTAATGACCTCCAACTGCATCATCGACCCGAATGTGGGCAACTACTCGGATCGCATCTTCACCCGCTCCATCGTCGGCTGGCCGGGCGTCACCCATCTGGAGGGGGATGATTTCTCCGCCGTGATCGCCAGGGCCCAAGCGCTGGAAGGCTTCAAACACACAGAGCTCGAGCACTTCATCACCATCGGCTTTGCCCGCAACGCCCTGATGCAGGCTGCGCCCGCAGTGATTGAGAAGGTCAAAGCCGGGGAGATCAGCCACTTCTTCCTGGTGGGTGGCTGTGACGGCGACAAGGCCGAGCGCACCTACTTCACCGAGTTTGCCAAGGCGGCGCCGCGCGACAGCCTGCTGCTCACCCTGGGCTGCGGCAAGTACAAGTTCAACAAGCTCGACTTTGGCGATATCGGCGGCATTCCGCGTCTGCTGGACGTGGGTCAGTGCAACGATGCCTACTCCGCCATCCAGCTGGCGCTGGCACTCTCCGAGGCGTTCGAGTGTGGGGTCAACGATCTGCCGCTGACGCTGGTGCTCTCCTGGTTCGAGCAAAAAGCCATCGTCATTCTGCTCACCCTGCTCTCCCTCGGGGTGAAGGATATTCGTACCGGCCCGACCGCCCCCGCCTTCCTCACCCCGGCCCTGCTCAAGGTGCTGGAAGAGCAGTTCGGTCTGAAAGGGACCACCACGGCCGAGGCTGACTTGGCCGAGCTCCTGGCGGCCTGATCGGCATCTCATGTTGTAAGCGTTTGGCGAGCCGCCCGGCTCGCCTTTTTTCTGGACCCGGCTTTTTCACCAGACGTTTTTCGAACCGTTTCAAACCTAAGGAGCCTTGTGATGACCTCTCTCACGCTCACCTGCATTGGCCGCCAACAGAACACCCACGACGTAGTGAGCTGGCAGCTGGTGCCGTTTTCCGGCAGCCTCCCTCCCGTGCTGGCAGGCCAGTGCATCACCCTGCACACCGAGATCGACGGCCAGCCGGAGTGCCGCGCCTATACCCTCTCCTCCAGCCCGCAGGATTCATGCTGGCAGGTCACCATCAAGGATGTGGGACGGGTATCTCGCCATCTGCACCAGACCCTGCAAGTGGGCGACGAGATCCGGGTGGATGGTCCCTTTGGCGACTTCAACCTGACCGCCTTGCCCTGCGAACGACCACTGCTCTTGAGCGCCGGTTCCGGCATCACCCCCATGTGGGCCATGCTGCGAGACGAGCTCGCCAAACGGCCGGATGCCGATATCCGCTTTATCCATAGCGCCCGCTCGCCAGCAGATGTGATCTTCGCAGATGACTTGGCTGCATTGGCCGAAGCTCATCCCGGTGTACGCCATGCCCTGATACTGGAAGAGGCGCCAACGGCTCATCCCTGGGTGGGCCGACTCACCCCCGCCATGCTGGCCGAGCTGGCCCCGGATCTGCGCGAACGCCATGTCTATCTCTGCGGCCCGGCACCCTATATGGCGGCGGTCAGCACCATGCTGGCAGAGCTGGGATTGCCACCGGAGCAACTGCATCAGGAGTCCTTTGGTCTTCCCCCCGCAAAGCCCGCCACGACCACCAGCGATCACTTCTGGCTAACCCTGAAAAAGAGCGGAAAAAAGGTGAAAATCCTGCCGGGTCAGACCCTGCTGGCGGCGCTGGAAGCTGCAGGCGAAACCATGATGGCGGCTTGTCGCTCCGGGGTATGTGGCAGCTGTCGTTGCACCACCACAGGTGACATCGAGCGCCAGAGCGTGATGACCTTGAGTGCGCAGGATCTGGAGAGCGGCGTTGCTCTGGCCTGCTCCTGCACCGCGAAAGGGGATATCAGTCTCGATTATTGAGATACACAAAGGGCTTCATTGGCATCTCAACCTTTTCCCGAGCGGGCAGGACGGGTAGACTCTGCCCCAGTTTCACCAGAACACGGGATAAAAAATGACAATACTGGTCACAGGGGGCGCTGGCTATATCGGCTCCCACACCCTGGTTGAGCTGCTGGGCGCGGGGCAGCAGGTCGTGGTACTCGACAACCTCTCCAACTCCTCACCGGAGTCACTCAAGCGGGTCGAGCAGATCACCGGCAAACCGGTCACCTTCGTCGAAGGGGATGTGCTGGACAGAGCCTGCCTGCAGCAGCTGTTCGCCAACCACCAGATCGAATCGGTCATCCACTTCGCCGGCCTCAAGGCGGTCGGGGAGTCGAGCCAGATCCCGCTCACCTACTACCAGAACAACATCAGCGGCACTCTGGTGCTGTGCGAAGAGATGGCCAAAGCTGGCGTTTTCCGGCTGGTATTCAGCTCCTCGGCCACCGTCTATGGCGATCCCGCCTCGGTACCGCTGCGGGAAGATTTCCCCACCAGCGCCACCAACCCCTATGGTCGCTCCAAGCTGATGGTGGAGGAGATCCTGCGCGATCTCGCCAAATCCGATCCCCGCTGGGCTATCGTACTGCTGCGTTACTTCAACCCGGTCGGCGCCCACGAGAGCGGCCTGATTGGTGAAGATCCCAACGGCATCCCCAACAACCTGCTGCCCTATATCAGCCAGGTGGGTGTCGGCAAGCTCAAGGAGCTGGGGGTATTTGGCAACGACTACCCGACCCCGGATGGCACCGGCGTGCGCGACTACATCCATGTGGTGGATCTCGCCATCGGTCACCTGAAAGCACTGGCACGCATCAAGAGCGACACCGGCGTCTTCACCTACAACCTGGGCACAGGTCAAGGCTACTCGGTACTGGAGATGGTCAAGGCGTTTGAAGCGGCCAGCGGCCGCCCCATTCCCTACCAGATCAAACCCCGTCGCCCAGGCGACATCGCCGAGTGCTGGGCAGAGCCGACGCTGGCCCGTGCCGAGCTGGGCTGGCAGGCAGAGCGCGGTCTGGAGCAGATGATGGTCGATACCTGGCGCTGGCAAAGCAACAACCCGAACGGCTATCAAGGCTGATCTCTCGCGGGTGGATAACAGAACGCCCCGACATTTTAATGTCGGGGCGTTTTATTTTGCGACGTTCAATCAGTGGGTCTGACTGCGCAACAGTGGCAATCTGGCCAATCGGGGGGCGATGCGCTCTATCAGCCGATCAGCCAGCGGGGTCAGCAGCAACCAGGGCAGACAGAGGGTCGCCAGTCCCAGCGCGCCGACATAGACATCAGTAAACCAATGGGCGCCAGCCAGAATGCGCGGTGCGGAAAAGATCGGCACCATCAGCAATGCGGTGACTCCCGCCCAGCGCGGCAGATAACGCAAGGCGTAGCCGGCGAAGATCATCAGAAACAGGGCGTGATCCCCGGGGAAGCTATCACCGGAAGAGTCCTTGGTCGGAATACCGCTGATCTGGGTCACCCGCAGCGCATCAGCCACCATCAGGGTCGGGCTGGGTCGCTCCACCGGCAATCGGTGACCAAGCTGGTTGATCACCAGTGCACTTAGCAGCATCACTATGCCCATCGCCACCAGCTGGCGACGACCCGCCAGATCCCGTGCAAAGAAGCAGCGGACCAGAATCAGCCCCATACAGGCCAACACCGCCAGATCGAACAGCCGGTTATTGGTGATGGCCACCAGATCGGCCCACAGAGCCGATTGGCCGAGCCAGCCGTTGACGGTATGAAAAATCGCGAGGTCCCACTGATCCCAGGGACCGTGAGCGGGCAGCGCAGCCCAACTGATGGCCACCAGACCACCGACCAGATAGCAAAGCAGGAACTTGCCCATGGGGACTCTCCTTTAGAAAAGGGCGATATCGTAAAACTGTAGCGTGCGTCACAAAACCGAAGAATTGTAAGAAAGTGCGACACAATATCAAGCCTCAAATAAAGCCCACCAGCCCATTCCAATCTCGCATATCCCAACAGCGCCAAGATTTCTGCCTCCGGTGCTGCATCTGTGGGCCTCTCACCATGAGTGCGGCTTGTGCCACCACCGCAACACCCCCTAGAATGCGCACTTCCCTTTACTGCGAAAGGAAGCGGTATGCATATTCACATTCTCGGGATCTGCGGCACCTTTATGGGTGGTCTGGCGGTGTTGGCAAAACAGCTTGGTTACCGGGTGACCGGTTCGGATGCCAACGTCTATCCCCCCATGAGTACCCAGCTCGAGCAACAGGGCATTGAACTGACCGAAGGCTATGACCCCTCCCAACTCGATCCGGCGCCGGATCTGGTGGTGATCGGCAACGCTATGAGCCGCGGCAACCCCTGTGTTGAATATGTGCTGGACCGCAATCTGCCCTACATCTCCGGCCCCCAGTGGCTGCTGGAGCACGTGCTGCAGGATCGCTGGGTGCTGGCCGTTGCCGGCACCCACGGCAAGACCACCACCGCCAGCATGCTGGCCTGGGTGCTGGAGTACGCCAAACTGGAACCCGGTTTCCTTATTGGCGGCGTGCCGGGCAACTTCCCGGTCTCCGCCCGTCTCGGCTCTGCCCCCTTCTTCGTCATCGAAGCGGACGAGTATGACTGCGCCTTCTTCGACAAACGCTCCAAGTTCGTCCACTACCACCCGCGCACCCTGGTGATGAACAACCTGGAGTTCGACCACGCGGACATCTTCCCGGATCTCGCCGCGATCCAGCGCCAGTTCCACCACCTGATGCGCACCGTGCCGAGCAACGGCCGGGTGCTGTTCCCGCAAGCCGATGACAACCTCACCGCCGTGCGCAAGATGGGCTGCTGGAGCGAAGTGGAGCAGGTGGGTCAGAACGACGCCAAGTGGAAGGCGGTCAAGCTGGCCGATGACGGCTCCGCCTTCGAGGTGTGGCTGGATGGCGAGAAACAGGGCGAAGTGCACTGGGAGTGCATCGGCGAACACAACGTCAACAACGGCCTGATGGCCATTGCCGCCGCCCGTCATGCTGGCGTGATGGTGGAGCACGGCATCGCGGCGCTCTGCCAGTTCAAGTCCCCCAAGCGGCGGATGGAGCTCAAGGGCGAGGTGGCGGGCATCAGCGTCTATGACGACTTCGCCCACCACCCCACCGCCATCGAGACCACCCTCGGCGGCCTGCGCGCCAAGGTGGGTAAGGCCCGTATTCTGGCGGTACTGGAGCCACGCTCCAACACCATGAAGCTGGGGGTGCACAAGGAGGAGCTGGCAGGTTGCTTCGATGGCGCCGACGAGGTGTTCTTCTTCCAACCCCCCAACATCGGCTGGGATCTCGGCGAGGTGACGGCCCATATGACCCGACCCGCCAAGGTATTCAACGATCTGGAGACCTTGATCAACCGGTTGGTGGCCGAGAGCCGCGATGGCGACCATATTCTGATCATGAGCAACGGCGGCTTCGGCGGCATTCATGACAAGCTGATCACCCGCCTCAAGGATTACCACGGCGAACTATGAACAAAGCGATCACCCTGGCGCTGACCGGCGCCTCCGGCGCACCCTACGCCCTGCGCCTGCTCCAGTGTCTGGTGCAGGCGGACTGTCGGGTCTATCTACTCGCCTCATCGGCAGCTCGTGTGGTACTCAAGACCGAGCAGCAGCAGGATTGGCCCGGCTCGCCGAAAGAGCTCTCTGCTTATCTCTGTCGCCAATATGGCGCCAAGGAGGGACAGATTGTCGCCTGCGGCAAGGAGGAGTGGTTCTCGCCGGTGGCCTCCGGCTCGGCCGCCCCCAAACAGATGGTGGTCTGCCCCTGCTCCATGGGCACCATCTCGGCCATTGCCAACGGCACCTCGGACAACCTGCTGGAGCGGGCGGCGGATGTGGTGATCAAGGAGCGCGGCCAGCTGATCCTGGTGCCCCGCGAAACCCCCTTCTCGGCGATCCATCTGGAGAACATGCTGAAACTGGCACGGCTCGGGGTGACCATCATGCCCGCGGCCCCCGGTTTCTATCATGAGCCGAAAAGCATCGCCGATCTGGTGGACTTTATGGTCGCCCGCATCCTCGATCATCTGGGTGTCGAGCATGAGCTGACCCACCGCTGGGGCTATGGCCACCATTGAGGTGACCGCCACATTCGGCCATAAAAAAACGGCGCCACTCAATGAGTGACGCCATTTTTTCGTTAAGCCGTGTTAGCGAGCCTGAATTGGCGCCGTCACGTACTTGAACAGGAAATCAGTCACCTCTTGGCGCGCCGGGCGCTGAGGTTGATTGATCATCTGCATCATCACATAGCCAAAACCGGTCAAAGAGCGGGCCAGATCCTGTGCTGACAGCACGCTGGTGATCTCCCCTGCATCCATGGCGGTTTGCAGCTCGCTGGCGATCAGCTCAAGGCAGTGATCGAGCAGCCGGGTATAGCGGGGCCATACCTCTTCCCGAACCGATGAGCTCCACTCCAGCCAGATACCGGCATAATCCGGTTGATCGTAGGCGGCATCGACAGAGAGGCGTACATGACGCTGGATCTTGTCGAAAATGGAGCCCTGGTCACCGTATGCCTGCGACAGCATTTGGTTCACAAAGCGTTCGATCTCGGCCAGCACCTCATCTACCAACTCCTCGCGGGTGTTGAAATAGTTGAAGACGGTAGCCACAGAGACCTTGGCCTGTTCGGCTATCTCGGCGTGACCTGCACGGCCAATGCCGCGACGGGAGAACACCTCGATGGCACATTCCATCAATTGGGAGCGACGAGCTTCCGGCGACAGCCGGGTACGACGTCTTATTTCTGCGCGTGGTTCCATAGTTTTTATCATCTAATAGTTATTGATTATGGTGTTTATAGTATTTTAACTAATCATGCCTGAGTGCCTGCTAACTCTATCAATTAAAATAAGCCGATAAAAGCACCACGTATCTCTAGCACCCTTCAACATGAGTGGTAGAATCATCGGTTTTGATATTCATGAACGGCCAAATCCCCTTTGGCCTTATGGGAGTAAGTGATGAAACACACCGTCGAGGTGATGATCTCCGAGGCTGAAGTAGCCGCCCGGATCGCCAAATTGGGTGAAGAGATCACCGCCCGCTATCAGGGTTCTGACGAAGTCGTGATGATTGCGCTGCTGCGCGGTTCCTGCATCTTCCTGGCCGACCTCTGCCGCCAGTGCCAGCTGCCCATCACCCTGGACTTCATGACCGCCTCCAGCTACGGCTCCGGCATGCACAGCACCCGTGACGTCCGCATCCTCAAAGATCTGGACGACGACATCAAGGGCAAGGATGTGGTGATCGTGGAAGACATCATCGACACCGGTTACACCCTCAACAAGGTGCGCGAGATCCTCTCCCTGCGCGAGCCGAAATCCCTGGCCATCTGCACCCTGCTGGACAAACCCTCCCGCCGCGAAGTGCAGGTGCCGGTCGACTGGATTGGCTTCGCCATTCCGGACGAATTCGTGGTCGGCTGTGGCATCGACTACGCCCAGAAGTACCGCAACCTGCCGTTTATCGGCAAAGTGGTACCCCAGGAGTAAGCCAGGTTCAGGAATATCACGGGTGAAGCGGCCTTGCGCCCTTTACTCTGTGCAGGCGGCCTTGGCCGCCTTTTCTGTATCGAGCCGGATTCAACCATCACAGAGGTTGCAATGAACGCACTGGAAATCAGCGGCCTGAAAAAGACCTATCAGGGGGGCGTCGAAGCCCTTAAAGGCATCGATCTTACCGTCAGGCAGGGGGATTTCTTCGCCCTGCTCGGCCCGAACGGCGCGGGCAAATCCACCACCATCGGCGTCATCAGCTCGCTGGTGAACAAGAGCGCCGGCAAGGTGAAGGTGTTTGGCTACGACATCGACAGCGATCTGGAACAGGCCAAGGCCCAGCTCGGACTGGTGCCGCAGGAGTTCAACTTCAGCCAGTTCGAGAAGGTGATCCAGATTGTCACCCATCAGGCCGGTTTCTACGGCGTACCCAAGGCGGAAGCCAAGATCCGCGCCGAGAAGTACCTTCGTCAGCTCGATCTGTGGGAGAAGCGTGACATGCCTGCCCGCACCCTCTCCGGCGGTATGAAGCGCCGCCTGATGATCGCCCGCGCCCTGATGCACGAGCCCAAGCTGCTGATCCTCGATGAACCGACCGCCGGGGTCGATATCGAGATCCGACGCTCCATGTGGACCTTCCTCAAGGATCTCAACGAGCAGGGCGTCACCATCATCCTCACCACCCACTATCTGGAAGAGGCCGAGATGCTCTGCCGCAACATCGGCATCATCGACAAGGGTCGGCTGATCGAGAACACCAGCATGAAGAATCTGCTGGGCAAGCTGGGTCGCGAGACCTTCCTGCTCGACCTTGCGCCAGGTTCTGCCGTACCCGAGGTACCAGAGTTCAACGGCCGCATGCCGGATGAGCGCACTCTTGAGGTGGATCTCGACAAGAGCCAGTCACTCAACAGCCTGTTCGAGCAGTTGTCGAACCAGCAAGTGCAGGTCGTGAGCATGCGCAACAAGGCCAACCGGCTGGAAGAGCTGTTCGTCAATCTGGTCGAAGAGGGGAGAAAAGCATGAATCTGGCCATCTACTACATCGCCTTCAAGAGCATTCTGGCCAAAGAGGTGAGCCGCTTTACCCGGATCTGGATCCAGACCCTGGTGCCACCGGCCATCACCATGAGCCTCTACTTCGTCATCTTCGGCAACCTGATCGGTTCGCGCATCGGTGACATGGGCGGTTTCACCTACATGGAGTTCATCGTGCCCGGCCTCATCATGATGTCGGTGATCACCAACTCCTACTCCAACGTCGCCTCCTCCTTCTTCAGCGCCAAGTTCCAGCGCAATATCGAGGAGATGCTGGTGGCACCGGTGCCCAACTACGTCATCATCGCCGGTTACGTGGGCGGTGGCGTGGCACGCGGCCTCTGTGTCGGCCTTATCGTCACCCTGGTGTCGCTGTTCTTCGTGCCGCTGCAGATCCACCATCTGTTCAGCGTCTGCGTGACCGTGCTGCTCACCGCGATCCTCTTCTCGCTGGGGGGACTCATCAACGCGGTGTTTGCCAAGACCTTCGACGACATCAGCATCATCCCCACCTTCGTGCTGACGCCGCTCACCTATCTGGGTGGAGTGTTCTACTCCATCAGCCTGCTGCCCCCCTTCTGGCAGGGGGTCTCCCAGGTGAACCCCATCATCTACATGGTGAACGCGTTCCGTTACGGTTTCCTCGGTATCTCCGACGTGCCGCTCGGCACCGCCTACCTCATCATCATCGGCTTTATCGTGGCCCTCTACGGCATCGCCTGGTGGCTTATCTCCCGCGGCACCGGCCTTCGCCACTAATGACCAAAACGGGCACCTCGCGGTGCCCGTTTTTTATTCCCCCTCTAGCCCCTTCAACCTGCCAGCCCCCTTCTCAATAACCTGCCTGTCATTAAGGATTTACCTGACACCTTGTGATCCACCGCAATTTTCGAATTACCCCCAAAGGTATAATTCTCGCGGTTGGATGTGCCGTCATGGATGGCTCGTCCGTCTCTTCATTTCTCTCATCAGGGCAGGATCGCCTATGTCACTTATCACCGAGTTGCCAGCCATATTCGATAGTTTTTCAGATGCCCGTCGGCAGGGCTTTCTGGCTGTAATGGCACTCAAGGAGCGACAGATCCCCCTGATCGGTACCTACTGCACCTTTATGCCGCAGGAGGTGGCGATAGCCGCCGGCGCCGTGGTGGTATCGCTCTGCTCCACCAGCGACGAGACCATCGAGGAGGCCGAAAAGGATCTGCCCCGCAACCTCTGCCCGCTCATCAAGAGCAGCTACGGGTTCGGCAAGACCGACAAGTGCCCCTACTTCTACTTCTCCGATCTGGTGGTGGGGGAAACCACCTGCGACGGCAAGAAGAAGATGTACGAGTACATGGCAGAGTTCAAACCGGTGCATGTGATGCAGTTGCCCAACCGCGCCGATGACGAGGCCTCCCGCACCCTGTGGCGCAGCGAAATCGTCCGCTTCAAGGAGTTGCTGGAGCAGCAGTTCGGCAAGCCCATCAGCGAGCAGGCATTGCGAGACGCCATCGTGCTGAAAAACCGCGAGCGCCGCGCGCTGGCCGATTTCTACCGGCTGGGCCAGCTCAATCCGCCGGCACTCAGCGGTACCGACCTGCTCAAGGTGGTCTATGGTGCCATCTTCCGCTTCGACAAGGAGCAGCTCATCAGCGAGCTGCAGGAGATGACCCGCCGCATCAAGGTAGAGTATGCCGAGGGCAAGCGGCTCGATGCCCGCCCGCGCATCCTCATCACCGGCTGCCCCATCGGCGGCGCGGCCGACAAGGTGGTGCGCCTCATCGAGGAGCACGGCGGCTGGGTGGTGGGTTACGAGAACTGCACCGGCGCCAAGGCAACCGAGCAGTGCGTCAGCGAAGAGGGCGACCCGTTCGATGCGCTGACCGACAAGTATCTGGCCATCGGCTGCTCCTGCATCTCCCCCAACCACCAGCGCATGAATCTGCTGAGCCAGATGGTGGAGGAGTATCAGCCAGACGGAGTGATCGATGTGATCCTGCAGGCTTGCCACACCTATGCGGTGGAGTCGCTCGCCATCAAGCGCCATGTGCGCGAACGCCACGGTATCCCCTACATGGCAGTCGAGACCGACTACTCCAGCGCCGACAAGGGACAACTGGCCACCCGGCTGGCCGCCTTTATCGAGATGCTGTAAGGAGGCGTAGTGTCACTCTCCATCGGGATTGACTCGGGCTCCACCGCGACCAAGGGGATCCTGTTCGACAGCCGGGATGGCGGGCGTATCGTCTGCCGTTTTCTGGTGCCGACCCCCTTTCGTCCGCTGGCTGCCATCGAGCAAGGCTGGGAGGAGCTCTCGGCCGATTTGCCAGAGCGCCCCCACCTGACCCTGACCGGCTATGGCCGCGATCTGGCGTCGTTCGCCGATCGCCGGGTTACCGAGATCTCCTGCCATGGGCTGGGGGCTCGCCTGCTCTGCCCGTCGGTACACACCGTCATCGACATCGGCGGGCAGGACAGCAAGGTGATCCAGCTCGATAGCGACGGCAACCTCACCGATTTTCTGATGAACGACAAGTGCGCCGCCGGCACCGGTCGCTTTCTCGAGGTGATCACCCGCACTCTGGGAGCTCGGGTCGAGCTGCTTGACGAATTGCTGCAAGGGGCCGAGCCCCACGACATCAGCAGCATGTGTACCGTGTTTGCCGAATCGGAGGCGATCAGCCTGCGCTCGGCGGGCATTCCGGCCGAGTCAATCCTGGCCGGTATCGTCCGCTCCATGGCCCGGCGCAGTGCCAACTTTATCGGCCGCCTCGGCGCCCGACCGAGCGTACTCTTTACCGGCGGCGTCAGCCACTGCGCCACCTTCCGCCACTATCTGGCCGAAGGATTGGGCTGCGAAGTGACCACCCACCCGGATGCCCAGTTTGCCGGTGCGCTGGGGGCCGCCCTGTTCGGCGCGCGCGCCAGCACGGGAGGCAAATCATGAATCAGGAGTTTCTCTACCTGTTCCACTCCACCCTCGGCACGGTCAGGATGCGCAAGCGGCTGGAGCAACACGACCAGTCGTTTCGGGTCTGCGACGTGCCGCGCCTGCTCAGCGCCGGCTGTGGCCTCGCCATTCGCCTCCACTGCCCGCCAGATGAGTGGCAGCAGTGGTGCCAGCGCGGTGAAACCGCTGCCGTCTTTCGCTGCGAAGCGGACGGCGACTATCAGGAGCTGGCCCGCTATCCGGCCGATAGCCCGGACATGGCGAAGCAAACGCCTGTGGCTGGCAGTCGGAGTCATGGATGATAAAGATCTATCCCATGGCCGTTTATCTGCGCATGCTGGCCAATCTGGCGCTGGGGGGATTCTTTCTCGCCTCCGCTGGGTTCAAGCTGGTCTCCCCCGCCCTGTTTGTCGAACAGATCGCGGCCTTCGGGCTGATCTGGCCGTCACTGATCCCGCCGGTGGCCTGGGGGCTGGTCGCCCTTGAGCTCTGCGCCGGGCTTGCAGTCATCGCCAACCGGCGCTGGGGACTCTGGCTGGTGATCGGGCTGCTCACCCTGTTTATTCCGGTGTTGGGCTATGGCGTTGCCATCGGGCTCGACATCTCTTGCGGCTGTCTGGGCAGGGCTGATCTCGGCTCGTTGCCGGAGGCCATTGTGCGGGATCTGCTGCTACTGACGCTTGCGGGCGCCCTGCTGCGAACTTCCCGCCCCGTTTTTCCCATTCTAAAGGAGTAGTGACATGATGACATTGCGATCCCGCACCCTGCTGGCCTCGCTGATCGCCGCCAGCTTTGCCCTCGCGGGCTGTGGCGATAACCAGTTCGAGCAGGAGGTGAAGCTGGAGCAGTCGGCGGTGCAGCTGGCACAGGAGGCGCAGCAGGGGGGCTATCAGCTGCTGGCCGTGGCCGAGCTGAAGACCCGGATGGACAAGGGTGAGGAGCTGGTGATCATCGACACCATGCCCTATGAGGACTCCTACAAGAAAGAGCACATCCCGGGCGCCAAGAACTTTGTCTTCGTGAAGGAGGCCAAGTCCGGCGACAACTGGAGCGAAATAGTCGAGGGGAGCGGCACGGCGGAGCAGTTCCAGGCGCTGCTGGGTGAAGACAAGTCCCGCCCGGTGGTGATCTACTGCGGCTTCGTCAAGTGCGGCCGCAGCCACAATGCCGCCGCCTGGGCGGTGACTCAGGGCTATCAACAGGTCTATCGGGTGCCGGGCGGCATCTTCGCCTGGAAAGGAGCCGGTTACCCCGTCTCTGCCGAGTAACCGCGTTTGCTCACAAGGCAATACAGTCGACATAAAGAAGCCCGCAACTGCGGGCTTCTTTCATATTGGACAACTCTCGGGGTTAGCTGGCGGCCTGCGTCTGCACCGTCTCCACGTTGGCCAGCTGCTGCTTGCCCAGCAACCGCTTGGTGATCATGGCCGCCATGATGGAGCCGTTGACGTTGAGAGCAGTGCGGCCCATATCCACCAGTGGCTCGATGGCGATCATCACCCCCACCAGCGCGATGGGGAAGTTGAGGGTGGAGAGCACGATCAGCGCGGCGAAGGTGCCTCCACCGCCAACGCCGGCCACCCCGATGGAGCCCAGTGCAATCACTGGCAGCAAAGTCAGCAGGAACAGGGGATCAAACGGGTTAATGCCGAGCATGGGGGCGATCATCGCCACCATCATGGCCGGATAGATGCCGGCACAGCCGTTCTGGCCGAGGTTGGCACCGAACGAGGCGGCAAAGTTGGCGATGCTGGCGGGCACCCCAAGGCGCTGCTGGGTCTCGATGCTGAGCGGGATGGAAGCCGCGCTGCTGCGGGAGACAAAAGCGAAGGTAAGCACGCCCCATACTTCCCGCAAATAGTGCAGCGGGTTCTGGCCGATCAGCAACAGGATCACCATGTGCACTGCAAACATCGCCAGAATGGCGACGTAGCAGACCAGAATAAAACCGAGCAGGCTGAGGATCTCGCTCAGCGGATAGTGGGCCACCACCCGGGCAATCAGCGCCATCACCCCATAGGGGGTGAGCGCAATCACCACCCGCACCATCTTCATTACCCACAGTTGCAGAGTGTCGATGGCGACAGCGGCGCGGGCACCCGCCTCCGGGTGCTCCGCCTTCATCTGGAGCAGAGCAACCCCGGCCAACACGGTGAAGATCACCACCCCGATCACCGAGAGGCTACGGCTACCCGCCATATCGGCGGCGAAGTTGGTGGGCACCAGCGAGAGCAGCAGGGCAGGCAGGGGCTGGGCACTGTCGATGGTGCTCATGCTCTGTTGCAGGGTGGCGCTGTCGCTACCGTGACTCAACAACCCGGCTGCCGTGAGACCGCTCAGGTGGGTGATGGTCATCCCCACCACACCGGCGATCATCACTAGGGTCAGCATGGAACCGATCAGCACGGCGCTGATCTTGCCGAGAGACTGGGCCTGCTCCAGCTTGTTGATAGCGGAGAGGATGGAGGCAAACACCAGCGGCATCATCACCACCTTGAGCAGGCTGACATAGCCACCGCCGACGATATTGACCCACTCCAGGGTCTGCTGAACGCCGGCATCATCGGCGCCCCAACCCAGTTGCAGCGCCAGCCCGAACAGGGCGCCAAGCAGCAGACCTGCAAGTACCTTGCGCGAGAGCGGCACCGAAGCGGGTAGCCGGGTCAGGGCAAAACAGAGCAGACAGAAGAGCAACGAAGCAAACAAGGTAAACATAAATAAACACCTGTAGCGGCCATCAGGGCCGATTGTGGAGAGAGAAAACAGCGGGTGCGAGCAGAGTCGCGAGGGAAAACGCCAAATGGCAGGCGTGAAAAAGCAGCGGACGCCCGGGAAGGCGTCCGCTGACAATCGGGGGAATTACTTCTTTACGGTGACGACGCGGTTGTCGATAAGGCGGGCCTTGCCCAGATAGGCAGCCATCAGGATCACCAGCTGCGCGCTCTCGTCTGTGGCGGATTCGAGGGTGGCGGCATCGACGATGTCGATGGCATCGGTACGAAAACCGGCATTGTCGAGGCGCTGGCTGGCCTGAGCCACCAAGGAGGGCAGGTGGTGGTCACCCGCTTCAATCTGCTCGGCGATCCAGTTCATGGTGCGCGCCAGCTCGGGGGCAATGGCACGCTCGGCGGCAGTCAGGTAGCCGTTGCGCGAAGAGAGCGCCAGCCCGTCTTCGGCCCGCACGGTCGGCACGCCGACGATCTCGATGGGCATCGCCATGTCGGCCACCATCTTTCGAATAAGCGCCAGCTGCTGGTAATCCTTCTGGCCAAAGCAGGCCACATCCGGCTGTACCAGATTGAACAGCTTGGTAACGACGGTACTGACACCACGGAAGTGACCCGGGCGCAGCGCCCCCTCCAGCAGATTGGAGAGACCCGGCACCTCGACGAAGGTCTGGCTGGCCAGCCCCTGCGGATACATGATCTCCGGGGTCGGGGTGAATACCATGTCGACGCCGGCGGCTTCCAGCGCAGCGCAATCCTGCTCCAGAGTGCGCGGATAGTTGGCAAGATCCTCGGCCTTATCGAACTGCATCGGGTTGACGAAGATGCTGACCACCACCTTCTCGGCGTGGCTGTGCGCCTCCTTCACCAGCGTCAGGTGGCCCTGATGCAGATTGCCCATGGTGGGCACGAATGCGATGGCACGCCCTTCACGGCGCCATTGGCTTATCTGCTCACGCAGAACGACGGGATTATTTACGACCAACATCAGCAGTTCACCTTCCGATAAATCAAAAAGAGAGACGGGTTGCATCCACAGATAGCGCTCGGGCGGGATGGGGCACGAACATAGCTATCAGCAGTTCACCTTTAGATGAATCAATAAGATACGGATTAGCTATACAGATTAACTGTGCGAGGCTGAGAAGCAGAGACGGGGGCCGCAGCCCCCATCATGCAACTGCCAGGATCAGTTGAAGCAGTGCTCCGGGCCGGGGAAGCTCCCCTCGCTCACCTGCTGGACATAGAGGCGGATGGCGGCACGCACATCGCCGGTCTCGGCCAAGAAGTTCTTGGTGAACTTGGGCACATAGCCGGAGGTGACGCCAAAAGCATCGTGCATCACCAAAATCTGACCATCGGTCGCGGGGCCGGCACCAATGCCGATCACCGGGATGCGAAGCGCCTTGGTGATGCGCTCGGCCAGCGCAGTGGGCACACACTCGAGCACCAGCAGCTGGATACCGGCCGCTTGCAGTTCGAGGGCCTGACGGTAGATCTCCTGCGCCTGAAACTCATCGCGCCCCTGCACCTTGAAGCCACCAAAGACATGAACGGATTGCGGAGTGAGGCCGAGGTGACCGCACACCGGCACCCCGTTGCGGGTAAGGTGGCGGATGGAATCACAGAGCCAGTCGCCCCCTTCCATCTTCACCATGCGGGCACCGGCCGCCATCAGGCGGGCAGCGTTCTGGTAAGTCTGCTCGGGAGTGGCGTAGCTCATGAACGGCATGTCGGCGACCACCAGTGCCTTGCTGGCACCACGTGCCACACAGCGGGTGTGATAGACCATCTCATCCATGTTGACCGCCAGGGTATCCTGACCCCCTTGCAGCACCATGCCCAGTGAATCGCCGATAAGCAGCACGTGGGCACCCTCGTCGTCGAACAGCTTGGCAAAGGTGGCATCATAGGCGGTGATGGCGGTGAACTTTTGACCCTCCTGCTTCATCTTCAGCAGGCTGGCGGTGGTGATCTTGCTCATAGAGGCTCCTGTACGTCTGCACGCGGGGCAATGATGGCCAAATCATTGTGCGGGCAGCGGGCAACCAGTCGGGCGAGCGGGGTGCCGCAGGGCAGCACCAGAGCAGGCGCAATTTCGGCAAGGGGCAGCAGCACGAACTCCCGCTCCTTCATGCCGTAGTGGGGTACGATCAGGCGCTCATGGTTGATCACCTGATCCCCATAGAGCAGCAGATCGAGATCCAGAGTTCTCGGCCCCCACCGCTCATCTTTGCGCACACGTCCCTGTTCCAGCTCGATTTTTTGTAATTGATCCAGCAGCGCAAGGGGCGCGAGCCGGGTATTGAGCCGGGCCACGGCATTGACGTAGTCCGGCTGGTCAGCAGGCCCCATGGGGCGGCTGCTGTAAAACGACGAGGCCTCCACCAGCACAGATTCCGGCAACCTTGCCAAGGCAGCAACGGCGCGACGAGCCTGACCCAGCGGATCAGACAGGTTGGAACCAATGGCGATGAAGACCTCGGTCATCACGTCTGTTGTCACTCGGCCACTTTCGGTTTGCGGCGACGGGGGCGACGACGGTTGCGGCTGTTGCTGCTGCGCTTCTCGCCATCGTGGCTGCGAGCCTCGCCGCGCTCACCGCTGGCCGGGCGACGGGTCGCTTCACGCTGCAGTTGCGGGCGCACATCCGGATTGGAGGCGACATAGCGCTCCCACCAGCTGGCCAGCTCGCCGAGACCGCGCTCGACCCGGTTGCGCAGCAACAGGAAGTCGAACGCCGCGCGGAACTTGGGATGCTCCATGGCGCGCTCGGGGTGCTTGCCCTGACGACGGGTCAGCCGCTGTTGCAGTGCCCAGATGTCGCGGACATCTGTGGTGAAACGGCGGGGAACGGCGATGATCCGCACCTGATTGTCCAGCACCTCGTTGATCGCCAGCATGAAGGCGTCATACCAGGGCAGGCCGCTCTCGTTCTCCAGCACCCGACCACGGGCCTCGACGCAGCCCCACAGCAGGGTGGCGTAGAGGAAGGCCGGGGTGACGCGTTTATCTTCACGAACGCGGGTATCGGTATCGATCAGTGCCTGCTCGATAAACTGTTCGTAGGGCGAGTTGCCGTGCGGGGTAAACAACGCCGCTACTTGCGGGAAGAGCTGTTGGAACAGGCCATACTCGCGCAGCAGTTTGTAGGTCGCCAGACCGTCGCCAGCCAGGAACAGCTTGAGGGTCTCCTCAAACAGGCGGGCAGCCGGGATGTCTTGCAGCAGTGGCGCCAGCTCCTTGATGGGGGCGGCGGTACGCGGGCTGATGGTCATATCCAGCTTGGCGGCAAAGCGCACGGCGCGAAGCATCCGCACCGGATCTTCACGATAACGGGTCTCGGGATCGCCGATCAGCTCAAGCTTGCGCTCGGCCAGATCTTCCAGACCCCCTTCGAAATCGTGCAGGGTGAAATCTTTGGCGCTGTAGTAGAGGGCGTTGACGGTAAAGTCGCGGCGCTCGGCATCCTCTTCGATGGTGCCGTAGACGTTGTCGCGCAGCAGCATGCCTTCATCAGACTGGGCCGACACATGTTTGCTGGTATTGACCTGATGGTGGTGACCCCGGAAGGTGGCCACTTCGATCACGTCACGACCAAAGACAATGTGGGCCAGGCGGAAACGACGGCCAATCAGGCGGCAGTTGCTGAACAGCGCCTTGATCTGCTCCGGCGTCGCATCGGTTGCGATGTCGAAATCCTTGGGCGTCTTCCCGAGCAGCAGATCCCGGACTCCGCCGCCGACCAGGTAGGCCTCATAGCCCCCTTTGTTCAGGCGATAGAGCACCTTGAGTGCATTCTCGCTGATCTCTTTGCGCGAAATAGGGTGCTGATCACGGCTTAAGGTACGACGTTGACCGGCGACACGGGCTGGAATGGGGGATTCCACCGACTGCTCGCCGTCTTCCTTGCCGAGCACCTTGCGGCAAAAGTTTGCGATCTGGGAAAAAATGGTACACCTCTTCATGACTTCTAAATTGACGGGAGGCCAAAAAATAGCGGCCTATCATAGCTCACGCCTAACCAAATGAAAAACCGTGCTGACAATTGATCCCGTTTGAAACGGATCATCCCGGTAAAATCACAATCAACAGCGGCAATTTACGCTCAATCAAACAAAAATCACCTGGTCGACTCAGCAATCCGCGAGTGGGATCTTCTCGCTGGCTGGCATCCGTTCGAGCTGCCAGTTAGCAATGCCCCATTCGATGATCTCGTCGATCCGGCTTGCCATCAGCTCGGGCGGCGGGCACTGGCCGAGGAAGTGCAGTGCCTGCCACAGGGCCGGTCGCACCTCATCGAGCGCCAGCGCCGGCGCATGGTTCTGCTTGGAGAGCTTGTTGCCATCTGCCAGCACTGCCAGCGGCAAATGCACCCAGTCTGGCACCGCTGCCCCCAGGGTCTGATAAAGGGCAATCTGGCGCACCGTGGGCTCCAGCAGATCGGCGCCGCGCACTATCTCGGTGATGCCGCTGTCCATATCATCCACCACCACCGCCAGGTTGTAGGCGTAGAGCCCGTCGCGGCGACGGATAATGAAATCCTCCTCGGCGAGCGCCGCCGGTACCGCGATATGGCCCTGCAAGCGATCATCGAAGTGGTAGACCGGATGGTGCTGGCGCAGCCGGGCGGCGCAACCTTCGGCCGCAAGCCCCAGCGTGCGGCAGTGGCCGCTGTAGAGACCGCCCGCGGCCATGATTTCGCGCCGGGTGCAATGGCACCAGTAGAGATCCCCCGCCCGATAGAGCTGGTCGATGATCTCGTCATAACGGCCATGGCGCGCGCTCTGGAACATCACCTCCCCATCCCACTCGAGGCCATATGCCTCAAGGGTCTTGAGGATCAGGGCCGCAGCCCCCGCCATCTCCCGCGGCGGATCGATATCTTCGATGCGAACCAACCAGCGTCCCTGCTGCGCTCTGGCCTGCAAAAAGCTGCCGAGGGCGGCGATCAGCGAACCGAAATGAAGCGGGCCTGAGGGTGAGGGGGCAAAGCGGCCGACATAGGGGCGCACAAGGGGTGAGGACGGGGAATTCACTGGCATGACTGTTCGGGTAAGCGATTCATTGAGGCTGCATTCTGGGGCGCGACCGCCAAAAGCTCAATAAAAAAGGGAGCCCGCGAGCTCCCTTTTTCATATACCAGAGGGTCGGGATCAACCGGCCATCTGTTTTTCCTTGATCTCGGCCAGCGTCTTGCAATCGACACAGAGGTCGGCAGTCGGACGGGCTTCCAGACGACGGATACCGATCTCGATACCGCAGTGTTCGCAGTAACCGAAATCATCGTCTTCAAGCAGCTGCAAGGTCTTCTCGATCTTCTTGATCAGCTTGCGTTCACGGTCGCGGGTACGCAGTTCAAGAGCGAACTCTTCTTCTTGCGCGGCACGATCCACGGGATCCGGGAAGTTGGCAGCCTCGTCTTTCATATGGTCGACGGTACGATCAACTTCCTGCATCAGTTGGTTGCGCCAGGCACCCAGGATCTTGCGAAAATGCGCCTTTTGTTGGTCATTCATGTACTCCTCACCCGGCTTTTCCTGGTAAGGCGCGACACCCGCAATGGCCAGGGGGCCCAGAGATTTCCTGTTTTCGCCTGTTGGCATGCCCTGTCTCCTAATTCAGCACGCTACCCGTGCCATCCATAAATTGAGGGCGACATCTATAGCAGAAGGGTAACGGGTAAGCAAACGAGCCGTACCAATAATGTTACCCACTCCAATATTTATGCACTCCCCTCGGGTAACAGGTGACCAGATTCAAACGGGATAAACCCTTGAGCCACCATGCCTTGCACCCCAACATGGGGCCGATAGCATAAAATTTCAACCCCCGCCGCGATTGCCTGCTCAATTAGCAGACTATAGTGCGGATCTATATGGGTTGCAGGGCGCATCCGGCTTATTCCGGAGTGCAGCACCATAAAGAGCAGTACGGCCCTGTGGCCCGCCGCTTTCATCGCCATCAACTCGCGCAAATGCTTGGCACCACGGGCGGTGACCGCATCGGGGAAGTAGCCCATACCCGGATGTTCACGTTCGTCGAGCAGGGTGACCGATTTTACCTCGATGTAACAATTGCCCTTCTCGTCATCTTCCAGCAGCAGATCGATGCGACTGTTCTCTTCGCCATACTTCACCTCGGTGCGCAACCGGCTGTAACCCGCCAGCGGAGCGATAGCCTCCTGCTCGATCAACTCTCGGGCGATCTGGTTGGCGCGCGCCGTGTTGACGCAGATAAAGTGGCCCGCCGGGCTCTCGGCGATCTCCCAGCTGTTGGGCAGCTTGCGCTTGGGGTTATCGGAGGTGGAGTACCAGACCCGGGTGCCCGGATCGGCACAACCGGTCATGGCACCGGTATTGGCGCAGTGGATAGTGATGACCTCGCCGTTATCGAGTTGCACATCGGTCAGAAAGCGCTTGTAGCGGGCCACCAGCTGGCCCGATTGCAGGGGGGGATCAAAGATCACGGGTTAGCCCTCCGCGCATCTTCTTTTACCCGGGCGCGCAGCGGCCAGCAGGCAAGCGGCTCGTAGCGCACCCCGTCCGGGGTCGAGATGGATTGATAGAGACAGAACTCATCGGCCTGCAGCAGAAAATTTGGGACAGGCAGGATGGCAGGCGCCTTGACCGCCTTGCGCGACAGGGTGACATGGGGGCGATAACCCTGCTCGCCATTGCCAAGACGCAACTTCTCGCCGTGGCGGCGCAGCGCCTTTGCCAGCACGGTCAGCTCGTTGGGCCACTCCTTCGGGCCAATCCAGGCAGCCTTGGCCCGGCTGAACCAGCCGGTCTCATCCAGCCTGATGGAGAGCGGCGGACAGTGCTGGCGCTCTACGGCGGCGATCAGGCGGCGGGTGGTCAACTCGTCAGCCTCACCCAGAAATGCCAGGGTCAGGTGGAGGTTGGCTTGCGGCACCGGCTGACCGGGCCAGGGCTGCTGATCGCGCCAGGCGATGAGCTCGGGGGCGAGCTCCTTGACGGGCAGGGCAAAGAAGAGTTTGGCCATGTGGTGATAATGCCTTTTTCACGCTCATTGGATGGGCCCATTCTATGGCAGCCATCCGGCCATGTCTCGCCACCCTCCCACCCGAGTGACCATCTGCGCACATCCACTCACGGTGGCGCGGGTGGCTGTGGCAGAATAGGCGCCGTTTTACCGGTTGCCACAGAAGGTGCTCATCGCTTTGTCCCAGCTCCCCATCGTTTCGGTATTACCCGAACTCTTTGCCGCCCTCGACAGCCACACCAGCGTGATCCTGCAGGCGCCCCCCGGCGCGGGCAAATCGACCCTGCTGCCGCTGGAGCTGGTGCGTCAGAACCGGCTGCCCGGCCGCATCATCATGCTGGAGCCAAGGCGCCTCGCGGCGCGCAATATCGCCAGCTTTCTGGCGCGCCAGCTGGGGGAGAAGGTGGGCGAGCGCATCGGCCTGCGGGTGCGTGGCGAGAGCCGCACCAGCTCAGCGACCCGGCTCGAGATCGTCACCGAAGGGGTGCTGACCCGGATGTTGCAGCAGGATCCCGAGCTTACTGGCGTTTCGCTGGTGATCTTCGATGAGTTCCACGAACGCAGTCTGCACGCCGATACCGCGCTGGCCTTCGCTATCGAGAGCCAGCAGGGATTGCGCGATGACCTCAAGCTCCTGGTGATGTCCGCCACTCTGGATGGCATGGCACTCGAGACCTTGCTGCCGGATGCCCCTGTGGTTCGCTCCGAGGGGCGTGGTTTCCCCATCGACTACCACTACCGCCCCGCCAATCGCCAGCAGTGGCTGGAGCCGCAGGTCGGCGCCGTGGTACTCGAAGCGCTGGCTGAGCAAGATGGCAGCCTGCTGGTCTTTCTGCCCGGACAGGGTGAGATCGAGCGGCTGGCACAATGGTTGGCAGACAAACTGCCGGACGACGTGACCCTCGCCCCCCTCTACGGTCGCCTCGACATGGCGGCGCAGCAAGCGGCCATCGAACCGGCGCCTGCCGGCCGCCGTAAGCTGGTGCTCACCACCAATGTGGCGGAGACCTCCCTCACCATCGAAGGGGTCTCTGTCGTTATCGACAGCGGGCTGGAACGACGGGCCTCCTATGATCTGAAAAGCGGTGTCACCCGACTGGAAACCCGCCAGATAGCCAAATCCTCCGCCACCCAGCGGGCAGGTCGTGCTGGCCGTCTCGGCCCCGGCGTCTGCTACCGGCTCTGGAGCAGCGAGGTGCAGGAGCGGCTCGCCGAGCAGAGCCCGCCAGATATTCTCACTCAGGAGCTGACCGGCCTGCTGCTGGACGCCGCCCAGTGGGGGGCAAAGGTGGAAGATCTGCCGCTGCTGGACATGCCGCCGGCTGCGGCCGTCGCCAGCGCCCAGCAGCTGCTGGTGGCCCTTGGCGCCATGAAGCCGGAGGGTGAGCAACAACTCACTCCCGCTGGCCGCACCATGGCCGCCTTCGGTACTCACCCTCGCCTCGCTCGCATGCTGCTGCGCGCCCGCGAGCTGGAAGCTGAAGGTCTGACAGGGATTGTCGCCGATGCCGCTTATCTGGTGGCGTTGCAGGAAGAAGATCTGCGAGGAGCGGAGCGCCTCTCTGTGCTGTTCCACCGCCGTCAAAGTGCCCTGCGTCAGGGTGCGGCCCGCTGGTTTGAACGGCTTGGCGCCCGCCCTGCCAGTGCGCAGGGTCAGTGGCTGGGGCTACTCTGTGCCCTCGCCTGGCCGGATCGCATCGGCAAACTGCGCAGCGGCAGTCGCTATCAACTCAGTGGTGGGGTGAGCTGCGATCTGGTAGAAGGTCATCCCTGTCAGGGACAAGCCGCCCTTATCGCCATCGAGATGGGGCAGAACGATCGCGGCAGCCGCATCTTTATCGCCGAACCGGTCGATCTGGACGAGCTGGTACGCCTGCTGCCGGAACTGGTGAGCGAGCGCCAGTGGTTCGACTGGGATGAACGGGAAGAGCGGGTGCGCGCCGAACGCCAGCAGGTGATCGGCGAGCTGGTGCTGAGCCAGCGACCGCTAACCGAACTCTCTGACGAGCAGAAAGGGCGCTGCCTGCTGCAAGGCATTCGCCGCAAGGGGCTGCATGTACTGCCTTGGGACGAGAGCAGCGAAGGGCTGCTGGCCCGCCTGCGCTGCGCCCGCGACTGGCTGCCCGATGAGGGGTGGCCCGCGATGGATGACGAGAGCCTGCTGGCAACGCTGGAACAGTGGCTGCTGCCAGCGGTGAGCGGTATGACCCGGCTGGAGCAGCTGAAGAGGCTCTATATGAGCGACATCTTGCGCCAATCCCTGCCCTGGCCGTTGCCCAAACGGCTGGACGAGGCGCTGCCGAGCCACTTTGCGGCGCCCACCGGCAGCCGGGTGCGGATCCGCTATCAACCGGGGCAGGCACCGGTGATCCCGGTGCGCATTCAGGAGATGTTCGGTCAAGGTTCGACCCCCTGCGTGGCCGATGGCCGGGTGCCGCTGGTGGTGGAGCTGCTCTCCCCCGCCCAGCGACCGCTGCAGATCACTGCCGATCTGGCTGCTTTCTGGGCTGGCTCCTACGAACAGGTGAAGAAAGAGATGAAGGGGCGCTATCCCCGCCACTACTGGCCGGATAATCCGCTGGAGGCGATGCCGACCAAGGTCACCAAGAAGAAGATGGGCATCTAGGTTCGACGGGTTAATCCCGCTCGGGCGTTCGCGAATGCGACATAACAAGTAGAAAGGAAAGCAAAGAGGATTTATGGCAACCCAACGACGCAAGCGTGCCCCCAAGAAGGCTGCGCCCAAACGCACCATCTGGCGCAAGCTGTTCTGGCTTGGCTTCAAGCTCTCCCTGGTGGTGGCGGCCTTTATGGTGGTGTTTGGCATCTACCTCGATACCAAGGTGCGCGAGCGCTTCGATGGCGAGAAGTGGCAGCTGCCGGTGATGGTCTATAGCCGCCCGCTGGAGCTCTACCCCAGCCAGCGCCTGTCGCGGGACCAGATGCTGCGCGAGCTCAACATGCTGAGCTACAAGCAGGTGCGCCAGCCTCACACGCCGGGTGAATACACCATCAACGGCAACCGCATCGAGCTGATTCGCCGTCCGTTCGAGTTCTATGACGGCGCCGACGGAGCCCGCGGCCTGCGCCTCACCTTCAACGGCCCGCGCCTTGAGGGGATCCAGTCGCTGGAGAACCAGCGCCAGCTCGGTTACGCCCAGATGGACCCTGTGCTGCTCGATCGCCTCAATACCGAAGATCGGGAAGATCGCCTGCTGGTGCGTATCGCCGAAGTGCCCGACAGCCTGCTGGTGACCCTGCTCACCACCGAAGATCGCGACTTCTACCAGCATGGCGGCGTCTCGCCAGTGGCCATCATGCGCGCCATGTTCGCCAACCTGATCGCGGGTCGTACCGTGCAGGGGGGCAGTACCCTGACCCAGCAGCTGGCCAAAAACTTCTTCCTGACCCGTGAACGCAGCCTGTGGCGAAAACTGCAGGAAGCCTATATGGCGGTGCTGATCGACTATCGCTACAGCAAGGACGAGATCCTGGAGTCTTACCTCAACGAGGTCTATCTGGGGCAGAACTTCTCGCAAGGGGTCTATGGTTTCGGGCTTGCCTCCTACTTCTACTTCGGCATTCCGGTCAACGAGCTGGATATCGATCAGGTCGCCCTGCTGGTCGGTCTGGTGAAAGGCCCCTCCTATTACGATCCCTGGCGCTTCCCGGAGCGGGCCAAGACCCGCCGTGATCTGGTGCTGAAGCTGCTGATGGATCACGGCAGCCTGACCCAGGCCGAATATGAGCTGGCCAGCCGCCAGCCCCTCGGCATCATCGCCCGCGGCCAGATGAGCTATGGCCGCACCCCGGCCTTTATGGGACTGCTCAAGCGAGAGATCCAGAGCCGCTTCGGCGCCGATCTGCTCAAGCAGTCCGGCCTCAAGATCTTCACCAGCCTCGACCCCATCGCCCAGCATGCGGCCGAGCGGGCGGTCGAATCGGGCCTCGCCGATATCGAGAAACTGCGCGGCAAGAAAAAGCTGGAGGCGGCCATGGTGGTCTCCGACTGGCACAAGGGCGAAGTGGTGGCGCTGGTGGGTGGCCGCGATCCCCGCTACGCCGGGTTCAACCGGGCGCTGGATGCCCGCCGCCAGATCGGCTCGCTGGTGAAACCGGCAGTCTACCTCACCGGTCTCTCCAACGGCCTGACCCTGGCGACCCCGCTCAAAGATCAGCCGATCCGCATTCGCGGTCAGGATGGTCAGGTCTGGACGCCGCAAAACTACGATCGCAAGTTCCGCCAGAGCGTGCCGCTGATGGATGCGCTGGCCAGCTCACTCAACGTACCGACCGTCAATCTGGGTCTGCAGGTGGGGCTGGAAAAAGTGGTCGATACCCTGCACAAGCTGGGAGTCCAGCAGGAGATCCAGCCCTATCCGTCGCTGGTGCTGGGGGCGGTTGCCCTCTCCCCGCTGGAGGTGAACCAGATGTATCTGCCCATCGCCAATCAGGGACTGACCCAGCCGCTGTCGGCCATTCGCGCCGTGGTGAACGGAGATGGCAGCCTGCTCTATCAGCATGATCAGACCGCCAAGCGGGTCACCGACCAGCAAGCAAGCTGGCTGACCCTGTTCGCCATGACCAAGACGGTGAGTCAGGGCACGGCCCGCGCCCTCAGTGCCAAGTTCCCCGGCGCCACCATGGCGGCCAAGACCGGCACCACCAACGAGCTGCGCGACTCCTGGTTTGCCGGGATGGACAACAACGAGCTGGTCAGTATCTGGGTCGGTCGCGACGACAACACCCCGGCGGGTTTGACCGGTGCCAGCGGTGCCCTGCAGCTCTTTAGCGGCTACATGAGCCAGCGCGGCGTCAACAGTCTGGGGCTGAAGATGCCGGAAGGGGTCACCTGGGCCAACTTCTCCCGCGCCAGCGGCACCCGCGTCACCAGCGACTGCCCGGGCAGCCTGCAGGTGCCGGCCAAGGCATCCACCATGGGCTCCCCGGCCGGTTGCGCCAGCAGTGCGACGCCACGCAGTGCGCTGGATGACTGGTTCGGCGGTTTCTTCAACTAGATCAACGACACGGGCAGCGCAGGCTGCCCGTTCACTATGCTGCTGACAAGGAAACACCATGACCTTTCCGCTGTTTGACGCCATCCACCATGTGGCCATCATCGCCAGCGATTACCCACGCTCGCGCCACTTCTACCACGAGGTGCTGGGGCTGCCCATCATCGCCGAGACCCTGCGCGAAGCGCGCCAGTCGTGGAAACTGGATCTGGCCCTGCCGGACGGCAGCCAGCTGGAGCTGTTCAGCTTCCCCTCGCCTCCCGAGCGCCCCTCCAGGCCCGAGGCGTGCGGCCTGCGCCATCTCGCCTTTCGGGTCAGCGATCTTGACCGGGTCATCGCCCACCTACTGACCCATCGGGTCGAGGTAGAGCCGGTACGGGTGGACGAGCTGACCGGCAAACGCTTTACCTTCTTCGCCGACCCCGACGGCCTGCCGCTGGAGCTCTACGAAGCGCCGCGCTGAGCCTGAGTCGGTCAAACAGTCGGCCAAACAAAAAGCCGCCCGGCGAAACCGGGCGGCTTTTGTTATTGCTTCAGATTATCAGGCGGTAGTCAGCATAACGACAGCCAGCGCCATCACCATCATGCCAGCCCAGCCGATGGGCTTGAGCCGCTCACCGAAGAAGAGCAAACCGCCCAGCGCCGTACCGACGATGCCGATAGCTCCCCAGGTGGCGTAGGCAACAGCCAGGTCAATCTGACCGCCACTTACCGCTTCCGAGAGCAGGGTAAAGGCGCCGAGTACCAGCATGATCCCCAGGAATCCCCACCCCTTGTAACGAAAACCCTTGGAGCGGTTGATGGCCATGTTGGCGCCGATATCGATCAGTGCGGCACCCAGTACAATCACAAACGGACTCATGCTGTGGCCTCCGCTTCTACTGACTTGTCTGCGGGCTCATCATGGGTCTCCCCCATGGTCACCATAACAATCCCCACTATCGCGAGAGCCAGGCCAATCAGCTCCTGAACGGTCACATCGTAACCAAGGAACATGACCGACACTATGGTGATCAAGGTGATCCCGAGCCCCTCCCAGAGCGCAAACGCAATACCAATGGAGATTGTTTTGGCGGCTTTCGCCAGCAACCAGTACGAGAAACCGATCAACAGCCACATCGGGATGTAATTCATCCAGCCTGCCCCCTGCTCGGGGATCATGGCCATGCTGGAGGTACCGGCGACCTCGGTCACGATGGCGCCGGTCAAAAACAGCCGGGCCAGAAACATACGACTTAATAACATATAAGATGCCTTTGTTGCTTCGACGGGAGAGATGGTAAACGGGGATAAGCAACTCGCGACAATCGCTCAGCGTCGATTATTCCGACGCCACAGGTTTGCCTTGCCTTGGTTTGGCACGCTAAGGTGATGGTGAAAAACTCTGCCATGGCCTGTAAAACATGAAGCTATATCAGATAGAACTCTTTGTAGAGTCAGCCAATAGTGGCTCTATTGCCAACACCGCCCGTCGCCTCGGCAAAAGCCGCAGCGCCGTCAGCACCTCCATCGCGGCGCTGGAAGTTGAGCTTGGCGTCGAACTTTTTGAACGAGGTGCCAATCAGAGTCGTCTGACCGAGATCGGCGAGCTGGTGCTTGATGATTGCACTCGCCTGCTGCAGGCAGCCAACAGCCTGCAGCAGAAGTGCAAACATTACGCCTCGGGGGCCGAAGTGGCGCTGCGGGTCGCCCGCGATGACGCGATTCCCGAACCGGTGTGGCGCGAAATGCTGGCCGCCTTGCACAGCCAGTTTCCCGGCACCAGTATCTCGCTGGTGCTTGCCTCTCCGCCTGAACTGCCGGCGCTGGTGGAAGAGGGATTCGTCGATGCCGCCTTTGGCCTTATCACCGAGGATCAGGAACGCAGCGGCCTCAATATCGACGTGCTCAACCCGATCCGCACCCTGATGGTGGTGGCACCCAGCCATCCGCTGGCCGGACTGAAGCGGGTCAAACAGCAAGATCTGACCGATCACACCCAGGTCACCCTCTCGTATGTAGATGAATTTTCAGTAAAAAGCCTGCTACCTGTGGGAGGCCAGCATATCGGCCTCTCCAGCTTCGAGTTGATGCGCAATGCGGTGCTGGACGGACTGGGCTGGGCAGTGCTCCCCTCGCCGCTGATCCAGAGTCAGCTGCGACAAGGCTCCCTGCTGACCCTGAAACACAAGTTCAGCCTGCAGTGGCGGGATTACGGGGTCTATCTGGCGGAAAACGCCTATCACGGCAAGGTGTTGGCCTGGTTGAAGAAGTCGATCCAGGGGTATCTGGAACCTTTCGAGTAGCGATAAAGAGGCGGAGCCAGCTCACGATATCTACTTATCCTGATGATCCGAGCGGATGTGATCGTGCATACTGTTCACATACTCATTGAGCGCCGGAGGCGTAACCGATATGAGCAGTGCCCAAGACAAGGACGATATCTTGCTGGACGACGACATCATCGAACTCGATGATGAGGAGGTCGTGGTCCCCAAGGCACTCAACCCATGGCAAGTGCTGATCGTGGATGATGAGCCGGATATCCATCATGCCACCCGCCTGGCCCTCTCCAACATTCACTACAAATCCCGTCCGCTGGAGCTGCTCAATGCCTACAGCGGCGCCGAAGCTGGCCGCATGCTGGAGGCCAATCCCAGGATTGCACTGATCCTGCTCGATGTAGTGATGGAGACCGAAGACGCAGGTCTGCGGCTGGTGCACCGGATCCGCAACGAAATGCATAACTCGCTGGTGCGGATCGTGCTGCGTACCGGCCAACCCGGCCAAGCCCCCGAGCAGCGGGTGATCCTCGATTACGACATCAATGACTACAAGACCAAGACCGAGCTGACGGTACAAAAGCTCTACACCACTGTCATCGCATCCCTGCGCTCATACGAAACCCTCAGTGCCATCGACAAGAGCCGTCAAGGGCTCGGCAAAATTCTGGAAGGGGCGGGCGATCTCTACCATCTTCATTCACTCAAGGAGTTTGCCTCCGGCGTGCTGAAACAGATCAGCGCCATTCTCGATGTGGGCACCGAAGGGGCTATCTGCGCCGAGCGCCGTCCCGGCGAACAGGGGCTGGAGATCCTCGCCGCCACCGGCGACTACGAGACTCTGCTGGATGATGGCAAGATCACCGACTTCCCCACCCTCAATGACTCGGTCATGAAGGCACTGGCGGCGCGCTGCAACCGCTTTGAACACCCGCAGGACTCCCTCTATATCGCCGCCCAGAATGGTCGCGAGTTCGTGTTGAGTTTTACCCCGACCCAGCCTCTCGATCCCCTCGAGTGCGATCTGCTGGATGTCTTCTGTCAGCGCATCTCGGCGGCCTACGACAACCTCTATCTCTACAACCAGTTGCTGCGCGCGCAGGAGGCCACCGTGGTGGCGCTGGCGGCGCTGGCGGAGTTTCGCGACTCCGATACCGGCGAGCATGTCTTGCGGGTGCAGAAACTCTCGGATGCCATCGTGGCCGAATTGAAGCAGATGGCGGCCTATCCCGAGCAGCTGACCCCGGAGTTTGTCGAAATGATCGGCATGGCCTCCATCCTGCACGATGTGGGCAAGGTGGGCACCCCGGACCATATCCTGCACAAGCCCGGACGTTTCGACCCGGAAGAGCGGGCCATCATGGAGCAGCACGCCGGTATCGGCGCCAATATCCTGCACAAGGCGGGTGAAATGGTGGAGGGAACCAGCTACCTCTCTCTCGGCGCCGAAATCGCTCGGGGCCACCATGAACACTTCGATGGCAAGGGCTACCCGCAGCAGCTGGCTGGTCAGCAGATCCCGCTGTCGGCGCGGATTGTGGCGGTAGTCGATGTATTCGATGCCCTGCTCAGCAAGCGTCCCTACAAGGAGCCCTGGACGCTGGCGCAGACCATGGAGTATATCCAGTCCCGCTCCGGCACCCAGTTTGACCCTCATGTCGTAACAGCCCTGTCGCGACTGGTCAACGAGTCGAGACTCCCCTACTCGCTCTGACCCCCTTTGCTCGCAACTCCACATGCCCTGCCGGTGACCAAGGTCAGCGGCAGGGCATCAAAACAGCCGTTTTGTTGCATCCCGCACACATCAAAGTGCCGCAAAGCGGAAACATCCCCCTTCTTTGTTAGCGATAGCCGCTGAAATATGGTCATTTAACATCACATCGCTATAATATCGGCCTGCAAACCTGATACTAACAACGAAGGAATTATCATGAGCCTGAACCTGGTACCGGCCGGCAAGAGCCTGCCCGACGATATCTATGTCATCATCGAAATCCCGCAGAATGCCGACCCGATCAAATACGAAGTCGACAAGGACAGCGGTGCTATTTTCGTCGATCGCTTCATGTCTACCCCGATGTTCTATCCGTGCAACTACGGCTACGTGAACGCGACCCTCTCTCTGGATGGTGACCCCGTCGACGTACTGGTTCCGACCCCCTACCCGCTGCTGGCTGGTTCCGTCATTCGCTGCCGCCCGGTTGGCGTGCTGAAGATGACCGACGAATCTGGCGAAGATGCCAAGATCGTTGCTGTACCTCACTCCAAGCTGACCAAGCAGTACGACCACATCCAGGATGTAAACGATCTGCCGGAACTGCTGAAAGCCCAGATCCAGCACTTCTTCGAGCGCTACAAAGAGCTGGAAGCGGGCAAATGGGTCAAGGTGGAAGGCTGGGGCGACAAGGCGGCTGCCGAAGCCGAGATCAAGACCTCTGCCGAGCGTTACGCTGCCAAGTAAGCGTCACCCGGTATGAAAAAGGCGCCTTATGGCGCCTTTTTTGTCGGTGTTTGCGGCAGCTGACCGGCCGCATCTCCGGCAGGATTGCCCTGAATGTATATTTCACGACCATCTTTCTGGTAAGGACGATAGTAATCACCGCCACAGCGATAGCCGCCGCCAGGCTGGCTCATCAGCTCGCAGTTGACCGGCAACACCTCCAGCCACTTGATGGCCTGCTGGTAGCGCAGCCACTCCTGCCATTCGTGTTCGCGCGCCAGCTGGTCACGCAGAGCAAAGGTATCCGCAATGGACATCCCCTTGTTGACGATCACCTGACCCGCCATGGCTGGCAGGCTGAGCAGCCCAAACAGCACTATGATCCAAGGCTTCATAACCCCTCCAGAGTGACTTAATTTCACAATTAAATTAAAAGTCACATCAATCTGTTATCCAGATCACAAAACGAAACATCACCAAAGTGGTGCCGGCTCACCTAGTTGTTAATTATCGTCCACGGCAGGAAGCACCACCATGAAGCTGACCCCCGCGCTGTTGCTCAGCCTCACTCTCTGCACCACTCTTGGTGCTACAAGCAACGCCAGCGAAATCAACATGAGCTGGCAGTGGCAATCCACCGATGGCCAGCGCAAGCACTTCCAGCTGACCACCGACGATCAGGTGATGGCCGCCAGTCGCCACGAGATGAGCCTGCTGAAGGCCTCTCTCACCAATCCGCTGGAGACCCTTTACGCCTACATCAGCCCGCGGCTCTACAACAGCATCAACCTGATCAATCAGAGCAGCCCCGAGACAGCTACCAAATTTCGCAATCTGGAGCAGGCCTTCACCCTGCGGGACGACAGCATGGAGTCGATGCTGTTCTGGCAAGCCTACCAGCAGTATCAGGAGGATGCCTTCTACCAGATGAGGGTGATCCCCTGCGTCCATCCGGCCAATCGCAAACTGCCTTGCGTGCGACCCGATTACTCCCAGCTCTTCTACCACTTCAAGGGGCATCTCAAGCCGCTGGCGCAGCAGTTTGCCGCCAAGGATCTCGCCACCAGCGTCAGCCTGCTGCAGGAGTGGCTGAACGCCATCCCCACCCAGCCGGAGCAGCTGGATCACTTCGCGCCGCCGCTACAGGCACTGCAGGATAACAAGGCCGACAGCGACGAGAAGGCGCTGCTGATGGCCAGTCTGCTTGCGGAGCTGGCGCCGCAATATGTGCTCAGCATCATCTATCCGGATATCAGCATCGGCAGCGTCTCCCCTGCCTGGCTGGCCATTACGGCAGACAGCGGCGTACCCGGTGATGTGGTGGTGATCAACAATCAGCGCCATGTGTTGCTGACCGGCTCGTCCCTGCTGGCCCAGCAGATGACCATGGCCAAGATCCCCCTCATCAGCGAGTCGCTCTACTGACGCAGACAGCTCAGACCAGCAGCCAATTCATTGATTTTTATCGATGTCATGCCATCCTAGCCGCCCTTGCCAGCCAACCCCCTGACTGGCGGGGCGCCGACGCTTCTGAATTGCGATCTTATTTAACACTTTTTAAACAGATCCGATCAGTTTAGGATGAAGCTCGCCCATTCCCTC
Source organism: Aeromonas sp. MTB (assembly GCF_056632455.1). Lineage (NCBI taxonomy): Bacteria > Pseudomonadati > Pseudomonadota > Gammaproteobacteria > Aeromonadales > Aeromonadaceae > Aeromonas > Aeromonas sp. MTB. The sequence continues at coordinate 716,128 of NZ_CP147026.1, read as the reverse complement.
AATCCGAAACTCGTTATAACATAACAAATGGAGTGTCATCAGGATGAAACATCTCGTACTTACTTTGGCGCTGCTGCCATCTCTGGTCTTTGCTCACAACTTCAAGGATGGCAACCCGGTGCCGCTGGTCAATGTCAGCGACAAGGGTGAGCTGGTACTGAATGGCAAGGATATCGGCTACCAGCCGTGGCAGAGCACCTCGCTCACCGGCAAGGTGTTCCTGATCCAGCATATTGCCGGTCGCTCCAGTGCCAAGGAGCTGAACGCCCCGATGATCGAGGCGATCAAGGCCGCCAAGTTGCCGCAAGACAAGTACCAGACCGTTACCGTCATCAACAGCAATGACGCCATCTGGGGCACATCCGGCTTCGTGAAGAGCAGTGCCGAGGACAGCAAGAAAGAGTTCCCCTGGTCCGCCATGGTGCTGGATGCCAAGGGCATGGCGCGCAACGCCTGGGATCTGACGCCGGAAAGCTCGGCGATCATCCTGCTGGATAAAGAGGGCAAGGTGCTGTTTGCCAAAGATGGCCAGCTCGATGCCAACAACATTGCTACCGTGATGGGGCTCATCAAGTCCCATCTCTAAGTCAGAGAGAAAGGGCGCTGATGGCGCCCTTTCCATAAGGGTCTATGGGTCGTATCAAGCTGAAAATCTGGATCTTGCTGCTGGGCTGGTTATGGCTGCAGCCTGCCCTTGCCCGGCACCAGTTTGAATCCGCCCTGCCCGGCCACGACGACCATCACTGCCTGGTCTGCGCCCTCCATCTGGATGGCAAACAGGCCATCACCGCTCCCCCCTATTGTTTCCCCGGTTCGACCTCTGTTCTGCCTGCAGTTGCAACCATGCAGCGCTCGGCGGATACCGCCACGCTTCACAGCTATGCCATCCGTGCGCCGCCCGCCTCTGCTTTTCTCTATCCCTTCGTTTAATTTCGTTATTTGTTTTGAAAAAGGATTAAAGATGAAAGCAGTTACTCTGTTGCTGGCCGCAGCGGCCTTTGGCGCACACGCAAATCACGACGAACACGAGAGCCACAGCCACGGCGCCCACGAGCATGGCCACGGCCACCTCAATCTGGTGGTCGATGGCGACCAGCTGATGATCGAGCTGCAGGCACCCGCAGCCGATCTGGTAGGCTTCGAGCACGCCGCCAAGAGCGATGAAGAGAAGGCGCAATATGCCAAAGCGGTCGCCCGCCTCCAGCAGCCTGACGCCCTGTTCCGCTTCGACCCGGCCGCTGGCTGCAAACTGACCCAGCAGGAGCTGCAAGCCGCCAAAGAAGAGCATGATCACGACCATGACCATGACCATGACCATGACCATGACAAGGCTGCCAGCGACAAACATGAAGACCAGCATGATCATGACGAAGCGGGTCACGCCGACACCGGCCACGCTGATCTCGGAGCCATGTACACTTACACCTGCGCCACGCCAGCCAAACTGACCGGCCTTGAGGCGACCCTGTTCAGCGTCTATCCGAGCCTTGAGAAGCTGAGCGTGCAGGGCATCCTGCCCACTGGCCAGACCGCTGGCGAGCTGACCCCGTCCGCCAACAAGCTGAGCTGGTAACGCCATGAAAAAAGCCGTGGTTGAGATCCGCGATCTGGCCTTTGCCTGGCCAGGTGGCGACGCTGTACTCGATCTGCCCGCCCTCACTATCTGCGAGGGTGAGCGGGTCTTTATCAAGGGCCCGTCGGGCTCTGGCAAGTCGACCCTGCTCGGGTTGCTGGCCGGGATCCAGACCGCCAACCACGGCACCCTGGAGGTGCTGGGCCAACCATTGGCCCGGCTCTCTGGCCGTGCCCGTGACCACTTCCGGGCGGCCAATCTGGGTTATATCTTCCAGCAGTTCAATCTGCTGCCCTTTCTCTCGGTGCAGGACAACGTGACCGCTGCCCTCACCTTTTCGCCCGCCAAACGGGCCCGCCTGCAAGGGAGTCCGGAGCAGGAGGCGCGCCGTCTGCTGGCGGAGCTGCAACTGCCGGATGACGCACTGCATCGCCCCGTTCATGCCCTCAGCATTGGCCAGCAGCAGCGGGTGGCTGCCGCACGGGCGCTGATCGGCTCGCCGCCACTGGTGATCGCCGACGAGCCCACCTCGGCCCTCGACACCGACAACCGGGCCGCCTTTATCAAGCTGTTGTTCGAGGAGTGCGACAAGCAGGGCTCGACCCTGATCTTCGTCAGCCACGACCCTTATCTCGAACCCCTGTTCCCGCGGGTCGAAAACCTGCAACAGCTCAACCGGAGGGCATCATGCTAAAGCTCGCCCTGCAAAGTCTCTGGGCCCGCCGCCTCACCGCCGGGCTCACCCTGCTGGCCGTTGCCATCAGCGTCACCCTGTTGCTCGGGGTGGAGCGGGTGCGCACCCAGGCCCGTGAAAGTTTCTCCAACACCGTCTCGGGGACCGATCTCATCGTCGGCGCCCGCTCCGGTCAGGTGAATCTGCTGCTCTACTCGGTGTTTCGCATCGGCAACCCCACCAACAACGTGGGGTGGGACTCTTATCAAGCCATCAAACAGAAACCGGGCGTCGCCTGGACCATCCCGCTCTCCCTTGGTGACTCCCACAAGGAATTTCGGGTGCTCGGCACCAATGGCGACTACTTCACTCACCTGAAGTACGGTCAGCAACAGTCGCTGCAACTGCGGGAAGGTCGGCCATTCGACACGCCGTTTGAAGCGGTACTCGGGGCTCAGGTGGCCGAGAAGCTCGGCTATCACCTCGACCAATCCATCGTCATCGCCCACGGCGCTGGCAACACCTCGTTCAGCCAGCACGACAATCTGCCGTTCAAGGTGGTGGGCATTCTGGCGCCGACCGGCACGCCCATCGATCGCACCATCCATGTGCCGCTGGCGGGGATAGAGGCGATCCATCTGGGCTGGGATACCGGCCGCCACAGCAAGAACGTGACGCCGAAGCAGGCACTGGCGCAGGATCTCACCCCGAAAACCATCACCGCCTTTATGGTGGGGCTGAGCAACCGGATCCTGGCGTTCCAGCTACAACGTAGCGTCAACACCTATCCCAAAGAGCCGTTGATGGCGATCCTGCCGGGGGCCGCCCTGCAGGAGCTGTGGAGCCTGATGAGCGTGGCGGAAACCGCCCTCTCGGTCATCGCCGGTTTCGTGGTGGTGGCTGGCCTGATCGGCATGCTGACCACATTGCTGGCGGGGCTTAACGAGCGGCGCCGGGAGCTCGCCATATTGCGATCCCTCGGTGCGGGCCCTGCCCACCTGTTCCTGCTGCTGGCGCTGGAAGCCATGGCGCTGACCACGGTCGGCATCGCTCTCGGGGTCGCAGTGCTCTATCTGGGGCAGGGGCTTGCCTCGCCCTGGCTGCTCAGCCACTATGGCCTGCAACTGAGCCTGGGGCTGCCGAGCACCTACGAGTGGCAACTGCTGGGGGTGGTCTGGCTGGCAGGCATGATGATCGGCCTGCTCCCTGCTGCCCGCGCTTACCGCTACAGCCTGAGCGATGGCATGAGCATTCGCGTCTAGCGAGACGCCCAAAAATAGAAACAGAAGGACAGATGATGAAGTGGAAAATTGTGGCGCTGCTCGCCAGCCTGCTGGTGCTGCCCGCCCTGGCCGCCGATTACAAGACCATCGACTGGGATGTGCTCATCCCGGAAGGGGAGAAACTGCTGCCACCGCCCCAGGTCAATCACGAAGATCCCATGTCGGTTCCGCAACCGGTGGGTGGGGTGAACAAGAAGCTGGACAACCAGGATGTGCGCATTCCGGGCTTCGTGGTGCCGCTGGAGGGGGATGCCAAGAAGATCACCGCCTTCCTGCTGGTGCCCTACTTCGGCGCCTGCATCCACGTGCCGCCGCCCCCCACCAATCAGGTGATCTATGTGAGCTACCCCAAGGGTGCGCCGGTGGATGATCTGTGGGATGCCATCTGGGTGAAAGGCAAGATGCGCACGGTCAGCTCCAGTCACGAGATGGCCACCGCCTCCTACTCGATGGAAGCGGTCGAGGTGAGCGTCTACGAGGAGTAATCCTCCCATTGCAAAAAAAGCGGCCTCCACGGAGGCCGCTTTGTTATCTTGGCATCCCGGTTGGAGTAACATTCAGCTCCAGAACCTGTGCGAATGGAGTCAGCATGGCAGACCTCCCCCCCCCGAAAAAAGAGAGTTCGATCCTGAGCAGCCAGGAGCAGACCCTGCGTCTGGCCCGCAGTCGCGGCATCGACGGCATGCTCACCCGCAACACCGACAGCACCTTCGAACAGCGCGCCACCTTTCGCCATCTGGCGGATCAGGCCGCCCGCCAGCGCAATCTGGAAGCCATCATGGTGATGGCCTCCCGCCACTGCGAAGAGACCGCGGCTGGCGGCGAGATGGACAGCGACTGGCTGACCCGCTTCCTGCAACTGGCGGAAGATATCAGCATGGTGCCGATGCAACAGCTGTGGGGGCGGATCTTCGCGCTGGAAGTCGCCACGCCGGGCCGCTTCTCCATCCGGGCGCTCGCCACCCTCAAAGAGATGACCCAGCGCGAGGCCCAGCTGTTTCAGCGCATCTGTTCACTGACTTGCCACTACACCGGCAGCGACGAGCAGCGACTGCTGCTGGGGCTGCACAAGGGGGCCACCCTGCTGAGTCGCGCCAAGGCAACCCGCCTCAGCCTTGGCAAATACCGACTGCCCTACAACGCCCTGCTGCAACTGTTTGAGCTGGGGCTGCTGCATCGCGCCGAGCTGGAGTCCGGCCCGCTGCCCGCCGATGGGGTCGAGCTGGAGTTCGGCAACCAGCGCTGGCGGCTGCAGTGCAAGCAGAACAACATCACCCTGCTCTACTACCGCCTCACCCCGGTGGGCAACGAGCTCGCCCAACTGCTGCAAGAGTCGCCGCTGGAGGAGTACCTGCAGGATCTGAAAACCGTGCTGGTGCAGGGTCTCCAGATTGAAGTGATGCAGCTCGTCAGCCCCCCCTCCTCACCCGCTTCCGACCCTCTCCCCTGATCTCTGGCGGGGCAGCGGATGCCCCGTCGGTTCATGGCTCCTTCGCATCCAGCTGCTGACTTCCAGCTTATGGGCTTGTCCAGAATAGGTTGCAAATTGCAGATGCCGCAGAGGCACACCCCGTCAGATCCGTTGCATATTGCAAACAACCACGCGCTTTTCCTCTCCAAAACTCGCTAATAACACATCAATCATTAGTTTTTGCCAGCTGGCCCGCCCTTTGCACATGTCTTGGTGCAGATCAAAATTTAACCACCACAGCTCGGGAGCAAGGCCATGAGAATCAATCAACCGGTTACCCAAAGAGAACGTCTCTATCCAGACCACCAGAGCCTCATCTCCACCACGGATCTGGAGAGCCGCATCACCTACGCCAACGATGAGTTCTGCGATATTGCAGGCTTCTCGCTCGACGAGCTGAAGGGGGAACACCACAATCTGGTGCGCCATCCTGACATGCCGAAACAGGCCTTTGCCGATCTGTGGGGTCACATCAGGGATGGCAAGAGCTGGATGGGGCCGGTGAAAAATCGCTGCAAGAATGGCGATCACTACTGGGTCAGCGCCTTTGTCACCCCCATCAAGGATGCCAGCGGCCGGGTGGTGGAGTATCAGTCTGTGCGCACCGCCCCGAGCGAGGAGATCAAACAGCGGGCCGAGAAGGTCTATGCCGACCTTCGCAACAACAAGCTGCCGCTGGCGCTCAAGTTGCCCACCTTCTCCCATACCCTGGCCATCAACCTCTGTCTGCTGCTGAGCCTGCTCGCCATGTTTGCCCTGGGCTACAACCACGACATGAACTGGCAACTGGCGCTGGCCGCCCTGCCGCTGGCGATAGCGGCCATCACCCTGAATGCCCTCTCCCGCCGCCTCGGCAAGCTCAACAAGATGGCCCGCAGCCGCTTTGACAACCCGCTGATGCAGCTGCTCTACACCAACAAGGTGGACAATATCGCCGCCATCGAACTCTCGATGGTGATGAATCAGGCCGAGTTCAACGCCGTGCTGGCCCGCACCCAGCAGACCTGCAGCAAGATCCTGCAGGCCGCCGAGGGGGATCTGCGCAACGCCGAATCCATCACCGACAACCTGCAACAGCAGCAGGCCGAAACCAATCAGGTAGCGACCGCCGTGACCGAGATGTCGGAATCCATTCGCGAGGTGTCACAAAGTTCGACTGACTCCTCCAGCCTGCTGGATGAGACCGCCGTACTGTTCAAAAGTGGCAACAGCAGCGTGGCCGAAACCGTGGCCGCCGTGGCGGGCATGAACAGTGAACTGATCACCTCCAAGAGCGTGATCAGTGCGCTGGTCGGCCACTGCCGCGATATCGACGGCATCCTCGATGTGATCAACAACATCGCCAACCAGACCAACCTGCTGGCCCTCAACGCCGCCATCGAAGCGGCCCGGGCTGGCGAAGCGGGTCGCGGCTTCTCGGTAGTAGCCGACGAGATCCGCACCCTCGCCATCAAGACCCAATCCTCGACCAGCGAGATCCAGAAGATGATCACCGAGCTGCAAAACAGCTCTGGCGAGGCTGAGCAAGCGATGGAGAAGGGCTGCCAACTTGCCGACAGTTGCCAGCAGAAGGCCACCGCGACCGGCAACATTCTCCAGCAGATCAACAACATGTTGCAGCAGGTCGCCTCCGGCAGCAGCCAGATTGCCCAGGCGGTGCAGGAGCAGTCCCACGTTACCGCCGAGATCAACCGCAACGTGCTCAGCATCAAGACCCTGGCTGATGACTCCAGCGTCGGCAGCCAGCACGCCGTGCACGGCATCACCCAGCTGGTAAACCAGTTGAGCGATCTCGACCGGCTGGTACGCCAGTTCCAGAAGTGCGCTCCGGCAAGCCAGAGCCGCTACGAAGTGGCCACCACCCGCGCAGTGCCGGTTCGCCAAGCCAGATAACCACGACCCAAACAATCACCGCAGAAAAACCCTATGGGCCTTTGGGCCCATAGGGTTTTTTAGTGTCCGCCAACAAGAGGACGACATCCTCGCTTCACTGTCCGATTTTCCCCTGCACTGATGACCGCCGCTGTTGCGCGGTCATCTCACCGCCCGTTACTGATTAATTTGTTGATCTTGCTCAGAAAACCGCCCGCTTGTACTTCTCACCCCAGCCCCGTTCGGTAACATAGCCGCTTGGCAACCCCTTGTCGGAGTCAGCCATGAGCCAAGCCAGTTCCAAATCGCAGGTAAAAAGCAGCAGACTGGAGGCTGGAATTCAGGGGCGGTAGCGTGGTTTTTGTCGGTTGGCGCAGAGCTTGGCGAAGCCCAGCAGACAAGCATTCTCAGCTCAACCAGAGCGGGATAAACATGTATTGGCCCGAATGGTAAAACAAATGTGCAGATACGTTTCGCGGTAAACGTTGGGCTTCATTTCGTGTAGGTTGGCGCAGAGCGTAGCGAAGCCCAACAGACGAGCATTATTACGCCAACCAGAGCGGGATAATCATGGATCGGGTCGATCGGTAAGACAAATGTTCAGATACGTTTCGCGGTAAACGTTGGGCTTCACTTCGTTCAGCACCAACCTACGATTTTTAGCCCAACATACGAGATCAATACAGAGGTGAAATTTGAGTTTCGAGGATTTTGTAGATGTACTTAGCTCAGTGGCATCGCTTGTAGCGATTGTATCAGTCCTTATCGCTTGGTATCGAAGTAGACTTCAGCCATTGAAAATAAAAAGAGTCTTGGTGCATAAAAAGAAAGATTCTACGACATTTTTCCTCTACTTTATTAACCGCCAAGCGTATCCAGTCAAAGTTAAGAACCTTAAATGCTTCACGAAAGTGACGTTTCAAGTATCACAGAAGAATAATTATTGCCCCGAAATAGTACAGATGTTGGATTACAATGATTTTTTATTCCAAACTCAAGATGAACATGAAATAGATGCTTATGCAGACAGCTCGATAAAGATAGATTATGATAAGCCAATTAGCGTCGATTCAGATAAGCTTGTGATTTCAACTCAAACATCTCACGGTTATCACTTATTGAAAGTACGTAACATTGACATTGTTCATATAGGTACTGGCTCGGTTAGCTATCGAGTACCTTTTGAAGAAACGTTCGACAGCAAGATTAAAGCAAGGATATACCATGTATTTGCTATAGCACGATTTTATATCCGCAATATTTTCACAAAAGAGCGCTAAAAAATGTTCAAGAGTTATTTTAGTGTTCAACTTATAAAATTCTAGTTATTACCTAACACAGGCCTCAAACCGATGTCCTGTTTGCGATACTTTAGCCAGTATGTTCGAGTAGTGCAGTGTATTCGGACTATCGCGAATAAACCCGCCACCACATAAGCAAAGATCGGAAGCCCCCCTTTCGGCGTTAATATCGGCTTCGGTGAGGTGGGTCAAGGGTCAAGGGTCAAGGGTCAACATAAAGGTGGGTGTCCCAGAATTTACTGTCCCAGATTTCACTTCAACATTTTTCGTTGTCACTCCCTTAACCAAACGTTATATGTCAGAGCAAACTGAAGGAATAAAATGGCACGCCTAGCACCAAAAACTGATGTGTTGAGAGCACTCTTCGCTAGATCTGGAAATCAATGTGCCTTTCCAGGTTGCACTCAGCCATTGATCAATGACAAGAATAAATTCATTGCACAAGTTTGTCATATTGAAGCTGCCTCGGAGGGTGGGGAACGATTTAATCCAGATGGAAATGACGAGCATAGAAGAAGCTACGAAAACCTACTGATTTTATGCTATCCACATCATATTGAAACTGATGATATTGAAGAGTATCCAGTAGACAGGCTCTTACAGATAAAAAGAGAGCATGAGCAGTTATTTCTTAAGTCTGACTTCAAAATTGATGAGTCGGAACTTACAAAGCTCTCTTATGAAATGGGAAAATATTGGTCTGACATAGAACGCCTTAATAAATTTGATCACATATTTTCAGATAGCGGATTAGCGATGGATGTAAATGGCAGGAATAGTTTCTTTGATGTGATCGCTAGTGCTTATGATGCTGTTAATGGTATTGAGTTCCTTCTAGAGTCATTTCATAAGAGTGATGAGGAACTAAAATCAGACTTTGCAGCACTCTTAATTAAAAAGGGTATACCTCCTGAGTTGTTCAGTGATATTCCATATTATGAAAATCCTTTTGAAAACAGGAATTGGGAATCACATAATCTCGAAACACCAAACTGGCTTCAGCGGCTCAGAATTGATCTTGTTCATATTGAGGTTAAATTTTTAGAAGAGTATTTAAAAACTCATAGCGATGATCTCCATGCTAAAGCCAGATTCGAAAAGGCGAAAAAGGTGCTAAAAGAATATGCTGAGACTGCAATGCATGTTGACTAAAGGTATAACAAGGGGCCAATGCCCCCTTGTTTATCAAAAATGCGTCCAAACAATAGACCTTAATCGATCAACCCCCGCAGCCTTAAAGCAGTAATCAATTCCTCCACCAGATCTTCCACCGCTTTATCGGCATTAAGCAGATGGATTTCTGGATTTTCCGGTGCCTCATAGGCGGAGTCGATACCGGTAAAATTCGTAATTTCCCCCGCCCGCGCCTTTTTATAGAGCCCCTTGGGGTCGCGCTCTTCACAGATGGCGAGCGGCGCATCGACAAAGACTTCGACAAACTCCCCTTCGCCCAAGAGATTGCGTACCAGCGCCCGCTCGGCACGAAATGGCGAGATAAAAGCGGTGAGCACGATCAGGCCCGCATCCACCATCAGTTTTGCCACTTCGCCGACCCGGCGGATATTCTCCTGACGGGCTGCGTCATCAAAGCCCAAATCGCCGCACAGGCCGTGACGCACATTGTCCCCATCCAGCAGATAGGTGTGCTTGCCTTGCGCCGCCAGCGCCTGCTCCAGCGCCCCCGCCAGGGTGGATTTGCCCGCCCCCGACAGCCCGGTAAACCAGATCACCCGCGGTTTTTGCCCTTTAAGCTCGGCCCGGCTCTGTTTGTCCACGGCATGCTTGTGCCACACGATATTGCTCATCCAACACTCCTTGATTGGCACTTACGCCTCAAAACTTAAACGGTCCGGCACCACGGGGAGCCGCCTCGGGCTATCAGCCGACAACGTACTGGTGCCATGGCATTGCTCACCCAACCCCCCTTGACTGGCGCTCACGTCTTAAAACGGAAACAGCAGGGGCACCATCACAATCACCCCGAGGCTATAGGCCAGCGAGACCGGCAGGGCCAGCTTGAGGTAGTCCGGCATCTTGTAGTTGCCCGCGGCATAGACCATCAGGTTGGTCTGGTAGCCGTAGGGCAGGATAAAGCTGGAGCTCGCCCCGAACAGCACCGCCAGAATAAACGGCATGGTCGAGACATCCATGCTGAGCGCCAGCTGGTAACCCATGGGGAAAGCCAGCGCGGCGGCCGCGTTGTTGCTCATCAGCTCGGTCAGCACTAGGGTAAACACATAAATACCGATAAAGGCGATGATGGGGCTGGCACCATTGAACTCCCCCATCAGCCAGTCGGCGATAAGCTTGGCCAGTCCGCTCTTTTCCAGCTGATCGGCGATGGCGAGCGCCCCACCCACCACCAGCCAGATATCCAGCGGAAAGCGGCGGCGGATCTCGTCCAGGGTCAGAATGCGGGTGAGCAGCAGCGCCACCAGCATCAGCAGCAAGCCCTTGAACAGCGGCACCAGATCAAACACCGAGAGCGCCAACCCCCCGAGAAAACCCAGCACCACGGCGGCGCTGCGCTTGCCATCGAGGCGGGTGGAGGCTTCCAGCCCGCTCACCACCACAAACTCCCGTCCCAGCGATTTGTTGCGGGCAAACTGGGGGCCGGGGGCCAGCAGCAGAGTGTCCCCTGCGTGCAGCTCAATCTGGCCGAGACCGCCGGTAAGCTGGGTTTCGCCGCGGCGCACCGCCAGCACCACCGCATCGAAGTGGGTGCGAAACTCGGCATCCTTGATGGTCTGACCCACCAGCCGCGAGCTGTGGCTGACGATCACCTCCACCAGATGCTGGCCGTTGAGGCGGTGCTGGCCGTAGAGATCCAGCCCCTTCATCTCCTGCAACACGCCGACACTCTCCACATCGCCGCAAAACAGCAGCACGTCCCCTTCGTGCAGTTCATGTTCCGGCTGCACCGGGCAGATCACCTGATCGCCGCGAATGATTTCCGCCAGATAGAGGCTTTTCAGGCTGCGCAGGCCGTTCTCCTTGACGCTGCGCCCCGCCAGCGGTGAACCGGCGCCCACCTTGGCTTCGAGAAAATAGCCGGATTCGCGGCTCATCTCGGTGTCCTGCTCCGGCAGGTGACGTGCAAACAGCAGCACGGCCACCAGACCGGTCAGCAGGGTGCCCGCTCCCACCATAAAGAAGTCGAACATGCCGAGCGGCGGCGCCCCCATCTTGATGAGGAAGCTGTTGACGATCAGGTTGGTGGAAGTGCCGATCAGGGTCAGCACCCCGCCAAAGGTGGCCGCGAAGCACATGGGCAGCAGCAGCCGTGACGGCGCATGGTTGGGGTTGCGTTTGACCGCCCCCAGCATGGAGGCTACCACGGCGGTGTTGTTGACGAAGGCAGACAGGAAGGCGGTGGAGAACCACACCTTCACCAGCACCTTGTTGAATGAACCCGTACCCACCAGATTGGCGAACCAGCTCATGATGCGGGTTTTCTCCACCGCTAGCGACACCAGCAGCAACAGCACCAACGTCAGCAGGGCACTGTTGGTGTAGCCCGCCACCACGGCATTGATATCCGCCAGCCCGCTCAGGTAGGTGATGAGCACGGCGCCCGAGAAGAGCAGCGCCGGGCGGAGTTTGCCCTGGATCAGCAGGGCCACGAGAGCAGCCAGCAGACCCAGCACCAGGAATTGTTGCCAGGTCATGGGCTTACTCCTTGCTTGTGTCGTTACCGATGGCAAGGGCTTGCCAGTGCGGGAAGTGCTTGCGCACCAGGGCGTTGAGCTCGATTTCGAACTCGCTGTAGTGCCCTTTTGCCACTTTCGCGGCCAAGCCCTCGACTATCATGCCCGCGCCGACGGTGACATTGGTCAGCCGGTCAATCAGGATAAAGCTGCCGGTATCGCGGATCTCCTGATACGGGTCGAACGCCACCGGATCGGTGAGGCTCAGCTCGCACAGGCCGATCTCGTTGAGCTTGAGCTCGCTTGCAGGCAACTCGTCCAGCTTGTTGATCTCGACGCGGTGGCGGATAGCCTCCACCTGACCGCGACTCTTCTTGGTGGCCAGTTTGACGTCGTAGACCCGACCCGGTTGCAGGGACTCCTCCCCCATCCAGACGATATGGGCCAGCACATTCTGGGTCACTTGCGGCTGCTTGGCGGCATCCACCAGCAGGTCGCCGCGGCTGATGTCGATCTCGTCGGCGAAGGTGACGGTGATGGCCTGACCCGGCAGAGCGTACTCCAGATCGCCGTCGAAGGTGACGATGCGGGTCACTGTGCTCTCCTTGCCCGATGGCAGCACCGCCAGCTTGTCGCCGACCCGCAGGATGCCGGAAGCGAGCGTCCCCGCGAAGCCGCGAAAATCGAGGTTGGGGCGGTTCACATACTGCACCGGCAGGCGCACCGGGTGGCGCTCCAGCTCGCGCTCAACCTCGGCAGACTCCAACAGAGCAAGCAGGGTTTCGCCCTGATACCAAGCCAGCTTGTCGCTCTGGTTGACCACGTTGTCGCCGTCCAGCGCCGAGACCGGCACGATATGGATGGTGTCGACGCTGAGCTTTTTGGCGAACTCGCGGTAATCGGCGCTGATGCGCTCAAACACCTCCTGACTGAACTCCACCAGATCCATCTTGTTCACCGCCACCACGAACTGCTTGATGCCAAGCAGGCTCGCAATAAAGCTGTGGCGACGGGTCTGATCCAGCACCCCTTTGCGGGCGTCGATCAGAATGATGGCCAGATCGCAGGTGGAAGCGCCGGTCGCCATATTGCGGGTGTACTGCTCATGGCCCGGTGTATCCGAGATGATAAATTTGCGCTTGGCGGTGGAGAAATAGCGGTAGGCCACGTCGATGGTGATGCCCTGCTCGCGCTCCGCTTGCAGGCCGTCTACCAGCAGTGCCAGGTCCAGCTTCTCGCCGGTGGTGCCGAGCTTCTGGCTGTCGGACTCCAGCGCTTTGAGCTGATCTTCATAAATCTGCTGGGAGTCGTGCAGCAGGCGACCGATAAGGGTGCTCTTGCCGTCATCCACGCTGCCGCAGGTGAGAAAACGCAGCAGACTCTTGTGCTGCTGGGCGTGCAGGTAGGCTTCGATGCCCTGTTCGGTGATGGCGGTCTGAATATGGCTGTTCATGCTGACGACTCCTTAGAAATATCCCTGACGCTTCTTCTGCTCCATGGAGCCGGCCTGATCGTGGTCAATCAGCCGCCCTTGCCGCTCGCTCGAGGTGGTGAGCAGCATCTCTTCAATAATTTCCGGCAAGGTGGTGGCATCGGATTCGATGGCCCCGGTGAGCGGATAGCAGCCGAGAGTGCGGAAACGCACCAGCTCCTGCTTCACCTCATCCTCGGCGGTGAGCGGCATGCGATCGTCATCCACCATGATCTTGATGCCGTTGCGCTCCACCACCGGACGGTAAGCGGCGAAGTAGAGCGGCACTATGTCGATGTTCTCGAGATAGATGTATTGCCAGATATCCAGCTCGGTCCAGTTGGAGAGCGGGAACACCCGGATGCTCTCCCCCTTGTTGACCTGGCTGTTGTAGACCCGCCACAGCTCCGGGCGCTGGTTCTTCGGATCCCAGCGGTGGGACTTGTCACGGAAGGAGTAGACCCGCTCCTTGGCGCGGGACTTCTCCTCGTCCCGGCGGGCGCCACCGAAGGCGGCGTCGAAGCCGTATTTGTTGAGCGCCTGCTTGAGCCCCTCGGTCTTCATGATGTCGGTGTGCTTGCCGCTGCCGTGCACGAAGGGGTTGATACCCATGGCGAGCCCCTCCGGGTTCTTGTGGACGATAAGATCCAGCCCGTACTTTTTGGCGGTCTCATCGCGGAACTTGATCATCTCCTTGAACTTCCAGTCGGTGTCGACGTGGAGCAAGGGGAACGGGATCTTGCCCGGATAGAAGGCCTTGCGGGCCAGATGCAGCATGACGGAGGAGTCCTTGCCGATGGAGTACATCATCACCGGGTTTTCAAATTCGGCAGCCACCTCGCGGATGATATGGATGCTCTCGGCTTCCAGCTGCTGCAAGTGCGTCAATCTTTCACGGTCCATGTTGGTCCTCGGGTCATTGCTTATGCGCCTGCTCAAGGCGCTGGGTGGTTCAGTGCGCGGCCGCGCTGGCAGCCGCATCAAATATCTCTTTCCGGGTCAGGCCAGCTGCACCAGCTTGAGGTCACAGCCATCGAGATCCGGGTTAGCGCGCTGCAGCTCGCCGCCTAGCTCTCCAAACCAGGCGAGCCGATCGCGCAGGGCGACCACTTCACCGATGACGATAAGCGACGGGCTCACCGCCTGTTTGGCCAGCTCGGCCAGATCAGCCAAGGTGCCGGTCAGCACCCGCTGGCGGGATGTGGTGCCGCGCTCGATGATGGCGATGGGGGTGGCTTGGCTTCGGCCGTGCTCCACCAGCTGCTGCTGGATATGCTCGGAGCGCATCAGCCCCATGTAGATGACCAGGGTCTGACTGGTGGCGGCGAGCTGCTGCCAGTCGGGCTCCTTGCCATCGATCTGGCAGTGGCCGGTAATAAAGACGGCGCTCTGGGCATAATCACGGTGAGTGAGCGGAATACCGGCATAGGCGGTGGCACCGGCAGCGGCCGTGATGCCGGGTACCACCGAGAAGGGGATGCCTTCATCGGCCAGCACTTCCAGCTCCTCGCCACCCCGGCCAAACATGAAGGGATCGCCCCCTTTAAGCCGCACCACCCGATTGCCCGCCTTGGCGTATTCCACCAGCAGGCGATTGGTCTCCTCCTGCGGCACGCTGTGGGCGCCCGCCTTCTTGCCGACCGACACCAAAGTGGCGTCGCGGCGAACCAGATCGAGGATTTCGGCGGAGACCAGCTGGTCGTAGAGCACCACTTCGGCCTGTTGAATCTGTTGCAGCGCCTTGAGGGTCAAGAGGCCCGGATCGCCGGGGCCCGCACCGACCAGCACCACCTCGCCCACTTCGCTTTTCGCCTGATCGAGGCCATCGCTCAGCCACTGCTCGGCACCGTGCCAATCCTCTTTTTCAATCAGGCTGGCGAGGGTGTTGGAGGCAAAGGCGCGCTCCCAGAAGCGGCGGCGATCGGAAATGGAAGAGAGCACCCGCTTGGCCTTGTCACGGACCCGGCCGGAGAGCTCGGTCAGCCCGCCGAGATGGCGCGGCAGCAGGCTCTCCAGCCGCTCGCGCAGCAGGCGCACCAGCACCGGCGCCTTGCCACCGCTGGAGACCGCCACCATCAGCGGCGAGCGATCGATGATCGAGGGGAAGATAAAACTGGAGCGCTTGGGGTCATCCACCACGTTGACGAATAGACCCAGCTGGTTGGCACTCTGATAGACGAGGGCGTTGACTTCGAGATTGTCTGTAGCGGCAACGACCAGGATCTGGCCTGCCAGATGAGCCGGGGTGAAGCGCTCCGCCAGATGGGTGAAACGACCGGTGAATTCCGAAAATTCCGGTTCAAGCTCCGGGGAGACCAGGGTCAGCCGGGCACCGGCTGCCAGCAGCAGGCGCGCCTTGCGCAGGGCAACCTCGCCCCCGCCCACCAGCAGTACCGGGCGGCCTTCCAACTTGGCAAACATAGGTAAATAATCCATTTCGGCCCATCCCTCGGAACACGACTAATATGGGGCGACTATAGGCAGGGCAGCTTATCCCTCAAAATAATAAAAAATGCTTTTTAATGCGTTTTGGTAATTAGCAAAGCCGATTCATGACAAAGGCGTACAAAGTCACTTGTGGTACCTGACGCCAGACCATAGGCTAGGGACTGTGTTTCATAAGGAGCTAAATGATGAATGAATCATTGATTGTGCTAGGGATTTTTGTGTTCCTGGTGCTCGCCACTCTGAGCGCGGGTATCAAGATAGTGCCCCAGGGCTACAACTGGACGGTAGAGCGCTTCGGCCGCTACACCCGCACCCTGACCCCGGGTCTCAACCTGCTGATCCCCTACGTGGATCGGGTCGGCCACAAGATCATCATGATGGAGCAGGTGCTGGACATCCCGGCACAAGAGGTGATCTCCCGCGACAACGCCAACGTCACCATCGACGCCATCAGCTTTGTGCAGGTAGTGGATGCCCGCAAAGCGGGTTATGAGGTCAACGATCTCACCAGCGCCATCCGCAATCTCACCATGACCAATATGCGGACTGTGCTCGGCGCCATGGAGCTGGACGAGATGCTCTCCCAGCGCGACACCATCAACGAGAAACTGCTGCGCACCATGGATGCCGCCACCGCCCCCTGGGGCATCAAGGTGACCCGCATCGAGATTAAAGATGTGCGCCCGCCGCTGGCGCTGGTCGAAGCGATGAACGCCCAGATGAAGGCCGAGCGCCAGAAACGGGCCGAGGTACTGGAAGCCGAAGGGGTGCGCCAGTCCAAAATCCTGAAAGCGGAAGGGGAGAAGCAGTCCCAGATCCTCAAAGCCGAAGGTGAGCGTCAGGCCGCCTTCCTCGCCGCCGAAGCGCGGGAGCGGGCAGCCGAGGCGGAAGCCAAGGCGACCCACATGGTTTCCCAAGCAATTGCGGAAGGAGACCTGCAGGCCATCAACTACTTCGTGGCCCAGAAATATACCGAGGCACTGGCCCGCATCGGTGAAGGCCCCAATAGCAAGATCATAATGATGCCGCTGGAAGCGGGCAGCCTGATTGGCTCTGTGGCTGGCATGGCCGAGCTGTTCAACAAAGATGGCAAGGGCAGCAAGTCATGACAGCCCTGTTAGAGGGGCTGACCCACTGGCACTGGCTGGGGCTCGGCTTCATTCTGCTGGCCATCGAGGTGCTCGGCTCGGTGGGCTTTTTGCTCTGGACCGGCATCGCCGCGCTGGAAGTGGGCCTGCTGCTGCTGATCTGGCCCTTTGGCTGGCAGGCGCAGTTGCTGCTGTTTGCGGTGCAATCCCTGCTCACCACCTGGGTCTGGTGGCGCTGGCAGCACCAGCGTGACAACTCGGGTCAGGATGCCGCCAGCACCATCAACGAGCGGATGCAGAGCTATATGGGCCGCGAGCTGACCCTGCTGGATGATGTCACCCAAGGCACCAGTCGGGTGCATCTGGACGATACGGTCTGGACGGTGCGCTGCGACGAGTCGCTGCCTGCGGGCAGCAAGGTCAGGGTGGTAGGGGCCGACTCCCATATCCTGCTGGTTGAACCCCGCAACTGACGCAACTCTGCCATCGAGTCATAAAAAAGCCCGCGATCGCTCGCGGGCTTTTGTCTCTCTGGCTGCCACTCAGGTACGCAGCCGATCGAGCTGACTGGCGAGCGCCGTGGCCGCTTGCTCCAGCGCTTCGCTCAGTTGATGGCTGGAGGTGGCCTCCTGCCCGATCACGTTGGCGGTATCACCAATTCGCATCAGGTTCTGGTTGATGGTATCGCTCACCGCACTCTGCTGCTCGGCGGCGGTGGCCACCTGACTGATGTGGTCGTGGATCTGCTGGATCTGGGCCACCACCCGATTGAGCGCCTCAAACGCCTGCTCGGTGCCCTGCACCGTGGTGGTGGAACGCTCGATGCCAGTATTCATCAGACGCTGGCTGCTGCTCACTTCGGTCTGCAGGCTACCAATCAACTGGCCAATCTCGTCGGTCGATTCACGAGTCTTGTTGGCCAGCGCCCGCACCTCGTCCGCCACCACCGCAAAGCCACGCCCCATGTCCCCTGCCCGCGCCGCCTCGATGGCGGCATTGAGGGCCAGTAGATTGGTCTGCTCGGCAATGGCGCGGATCACATCGAGGATCCTGCTGATATTGGTGCTGCGCTGGGCCACCAGCGCCACCGCTTTATCCGCCTCATGCATATCGCCGACCAGAGTATGGATCTCGTTGCGGGCATTGCTGAGGGTCTGCTGGGCGGTATTGATGTGGTGGGTCGCCGCTTCCGACTCCTGCGCCGCCTGCTCGGCATAACCCGCCACGCTGACTGCCGTGGTGCTCATCTGGTGCATGGCGCTCACCACGCTCTCCAGCTCCAGATTCTGCTCGTCCAGACTGCTGCGCATGGTGTCGGCGGTATGTTTCATCTCCCGCGCCTGCTGGTAGACCTGCTGACCGATCCCCTTGCTCATTTGCACCATGCCCCGCAGCTTGCCGAGGAAGGCATTGAGCTGGGAACCCAGATCGATCAGCTCCTGATGGGTGTCGATCTCCATCTGCTGGGTCAGGTCCCCCTCGTTGCTGGAGAGATGGCCCACATGGCGGCTGATAAGGGAAAGCGGCGCTGTGATGGTCTGGATAAACCAGACCAGCAACCCCAACACCAACAGGGTAATCCCGCCCATGGCGATGATCTGCTGCCGCTGCGCATCCACCAGCAGGGTGCCCAGTTCATTGCTGATGGCGTGTGCCTTGCTCAGCGCCAGCGCCTTGGGCACCTTGATCATCAACCACCACTGGGTATTGGCTGCTTCAACCCGAATGGGCTGATGAAGAATGAAGTCACTGTCGCTGCTGACCGGCCGACCGTCAGGCAGGGTCAGGCCCACCTCCTTGAGTGGACGGCCCAGCTTGTCGGCATAGCGGTTGCTGCCCACAATCAGCCCCATCTTGCTGACCAGGGTCACATCCGCCTTGTTGTCATAGAGGCTCTTGCCAAGGTTTTCAGCCAGTTGCTGGAAGATGGGCAGGTTCATATCCACCCCGGCCAGCCCGACAAACTTGCCGTCACGCAGCACGGGCACCGTGAGACTGGTCATCAGCATCTTGTTTCCCGGACTGATTTCGTAAAGGTAAGGCTCCATCAGGCAGGGCTGACGGGTATCGCGACCACAGAGATACCACTCGCTGTTGCGAATGCCGAACTCGTTGAGGGAGGTATCAAACTTGGCCTCGCTGGCGGCGGCGTCCACCGCTTGCTGGGCGATGGCCCCTCCCTGATCCTTGGTGAAATAGACCTCCAGACTCCCCTTGCCCGCCACCGAGTGGCTGGCCCCGCCCAGCCAGTTGCCATCCTCACCATCATAGCCGTCCGGTTCAAACTGGGCGTAGATGGAGCTGATCCCGCTCGCCTGCTGCAGGCTGCTGCCGAGCAAGTACTCCACTTGGGGCCGAGACAACCGCAGTTCCGGCTTGGCCATCCCGGCTTCAATCTGGGCGGTCACGGTCAGGGGGATCTGATAGGAGTTCTGCATCAGCGAGGCAATCTGGATGGCATAGCGCTCTGCCTGATACTGCAGGCTGCGGGAGACCTCCTCTTCCAGTGCATCGCTGGTCTGGGTCATCACCATGTTGCGAAGGGAACTGAACGAGGCCGATTGCAACAGGGTCATGGCCAGCCCGGTCAGCAGAAACAGCCCCATAGTAAGGCACAACAGCTTGAACTTGAGGGAACGTTGCTTCATGCGACAACTCCTTATGGCAGAATAACAACGAATTACTTGAGTATATTCGCCCACTTGCGCTTCACCCCATTTGTTGATGGGTTTGTGGCAGGCTTCTGGTTATAATTTTTGCCTTCCCGAGCGTTGATGGAACAGTCGCAATGAGCAATGCACTGAGCAGTGTCCCGCCGGTAGTCGATATGGACTACCCCTTTCCGGCCAAACCTCTTCCCTTGAGTGCCGAGCAGAGAATGACCTTGACCACAGAAATCAAGGCGCTGCTCAAGGAGCGCAAGGCGGTACTGGTTGCCCACTACTACACGGATCCCGAGATCCAGGCGCTGGCCGAAGCCACCGGCGGTTTCGTCGGTGACTCGCTGGAGATGGCCCGCTTTGGCCGCGATCACGAGGCGCAGACTCTGATTGTCGCCGGGGTGCGCTTCATGGGGGAAACCTCCAAGATCCTGAGCCCTCACAAACGGGTGCTGATGCCGACGCTGGAGGCCGAATGCTCCCTCGATCTGGGCTGCCCCATCGAGCAGTTCTCCGCCTTCTGCGATGCCAATCCCGACCATACCGTGGTGGTCTACGCCAATACCTCGGCCGCCGTTAAAGCACGGGCGGACTGGGTCGTGACCTCCAGCATCGCGCTCGAGATCGTCGAGCACCTCGACAGCCAAGGTCACAAGATCATCTGGGGCCCGGATCGTCATCTGGGTGCCTATATCGAGAAGAAGACCGGGGCGCAAATGCTGCGCTGGCAAGGCCACTGCATCGTCCACGACGAGTTCAAGGCCCGCGCCCTGCGCGAGCTGAAAGAGCAGAATCCGGACGCCGCCGTGCTGGTTCATCCGGAATCCCCCGCCTCGGTGATCGAGCTGGCCGATGCGGTGGGCTCCACCAGCCAGCTGATCAAGGCGGCCAAGGAGCTGCCCCAACAAAAACTGATTGTGGCGACCGATCGGGGCATCTTCTACAAGATGCAGCAGGCCTGTCCGGAGAAAGAGATGGTGGAAGCACCGACCGGTGGCGATGGCGCCACCTGTCGCAGCTGCGCCCACTGCCCCTGGATGGCGATGAACGGTCTGGTGGCGATCAAGGAGGCTCTCACCGACGGTGCCGAGCGCCACGAGATCCATGTCGATGAAGTGCTGCGGGTAAAGGCCCTCATCCCGCTCGACCGGATGCTCAATTTCGCCGCAGAACTCAAGCTCAAGACTCAGGGCAACGCCTGATTGCCGCCGTCACGAGATGCAAAGAGGGCTCCCGCGGGAGCCCTCTTTATTTATCTGAACCTCATCCTGATCAGATGATCACGGTAGAGAGACTGTGCTCATCATCCGGCGCAACGGTCACCCCCGCCTCGCCAGCGATAGCCGCTTCGACGCAGAGCATGGTGCGATAGCCATCGTCGCTCATGTCGGCCATGGCGGTGGCCCCTTCCAGCCAGGGGGTCCAGACCACCACGCTGTCGTGGTTACCGCTCACTACCCGGGTCTCGCGCTCACCATCCTGCACGCTCACCAGCGCCTCTGGCTGCCAGTAGACCCGATCCAGCGGCCCGTTCAGGGTCAATGCACCCTGCTGCTTGGCATCCTGCCCGGTCAGCTTGTCGGCATAGGGCTCACCCAGACCGCTCACGCTCACCGCTTCCGGTGCGCTGATATGCAAATAGGTGTGCAGCGCACCGCTGTAAGTCAGCGGCTGGCTACCGGTGTTGCGAGTGGTCAGCACCAGCGAAAGCTCTTTGCCAACCAGCACGTCCAGTTCCAGCTCGAAGGGGTGATCCCACAGGGCGCGGGTCGCATCGCTGTCGCGCAGGGAGAGATGCACCAGGGTGCCATCAGCGTGATCGGAGACCCCGTCCAGTATCCAGAGGGTGGTGCGGGCAAAACCGTGGGAGGGCTTGCCGCTACCAACGCGGGCGGGCACCGGGCCAAACCAGGGCCAGCAGATCGGGATACCACCACGAACAGGCTTGCTGCCATCCAGCACCGCCTTGTCACTCAGCCAGATGGAGGCCGGCTCGCCATGACGCTGATAGCTCAGCACATGGGCGCCAAACAGGCTGATCTCGGCCTTGGCATAGTCGTTATTAATGGTGAGAACCGGCAGACCGGCCGCATTGTTGGCAAGCTTGCAATTGGCTGTCAGGGGACGAATGGATTGCATGTGGACTCCTGTCATCAGGGGAAACCGAAAAACAAAAAGGCGGCCAATGGCCGCCTTTTTCAAGCTACGCGATTGCGCATCCCAAATTACTTGGAGATGTGAGCGATCAGGTCCAGAACTTTGCTGGAGTAGCCCATTTCGTTGTCGTACCAGGATACAACTTTAACGAATTTGTCGTTCAGCTGGATACCGGCCTTGGCGTCGAATACGGAGGTCTGACGCTCACCCAGGAAGTCGGTAGATACAACTTCGTCTTCGGTGTAGCCCAGAACGCCTTTCATAGCGCCTTCGGAAGCAGCTTTCATCGCTTCGCAGATTTCTGCGTAGGTGGCAGCTTTCTTCAGGTTAACGGTCAGGTCAACAACAGACACGTCCGGAGTCGGAACACGGAAAGCCATACCGGTCAGCAGGCCTTTCAGTTCCGGGATAACTACGCCAACAGCTTTGGCAGCACCGGTAGAGGACGGGATGATGTTCTGAGCCGCACCGCGGCCACCGCGCCAGTCTTTGGCAGACGGACCATCAACGGTCTTCTGGGTAGCAGTGGTAGCGTGAACGGTGGTCATCAGGCCAGACTCGATACCGAAGGTATCGTTCAGAACCTTGGCGATCGGTGCCAGGCAGTTGGTGGTGCAGGAAGCGTTGGAAACGATGTCCTGGCCAGCGTAGGTAGCGTCGTTAACACCCATTACGAACATCGGGGTAGCGTCTTTGGACGGGCCAGTCAGTACAACTTTCTTGGCACCAGCAGCGATGTGCTTACGAGCAGTCTCGTCGGTCAGGAACAGACCGGTAGCTTCAGCAACAACGTCAACACCGATTTCGCCCCACTTCAGGTTGGCCGGGTCACGCTCAGCGGTAACACGTACGGTTTTGCCGTTTACAACCAGGTTGCCGTCTTTAACTTCAACGGTACCGTTGAAACGACCGTGAGTTGAATCGTACTTCAGCATGTAAGCCATGTAGTCAACATCGATCAGGTCGTTGATACCAACAACTTCGATGTCTGCACGCTCGCAAGCCAGACGGAATACGAAACGACCGATACGGCCAAAACCGTTAATACCTACTTTGATAGTCATATTTAGTTACCTAACTGTTCAGTAGTCAAAGAAAATTCCGTTTGTAAATTTACTAGAACTCTCCGGTGAGTCAACCAACATTCTGTCTGAAATTGCGCTATATCATGAAAAACTGTGAAATTAATTTTCTGTTTATGTAACTGATTACCACGTTTTGACGAAAAAAGTGCCAGATCGTGGCATCGCGCAGATATCAACAATAGTGCCTACTCGGTCACACAACCATTCACAGAGATATGTAAAAATGTGCGCGGTTTAGCATGGCCAAAGAGCCACTGTTCAAGTACCACCCCATAAAAATCAAACAAAATAGTATAGATAGAATCCACAGCGGGAATTCTCAAACTATGACCACCCTGATTGAACAGCTGGCTGCCGCAAAAGGTATCGCCAGCGAGTATGTCGATGCCTGGGGCCACCCGGCCCAGGTATCAGAAGAGAGCAAGGCCGCCATGCTGGGCGCCATGGGCTACCGCGTCGATGACGAGGCCGCACTGGTGCAGCAGTTGGAAGAGGAGCATCGTCAGCACTGGCTGCGGGCGCTGGATCCTGTGATGGTGGTTCGCACCGGCGACGCCGTTACCCTTGAGGTTCGCCTCCCCATCGAATTCGTCAACGACGCCCTCACCTGGCAGCTCCAGCAGGAGCAGGGTGCTGTGCTGTCCGGTCAATTCACCCCCATCGAGGGTGAGCTGGTCGGCGTGGCCGAATTTGAAGAGATGGAGTGCCAGGCCTATCGCGTCACTCTGGATATGGCCCCGGAGCTGGGTTATCACCAACTGGTGCTGCTGGAAGAGGGCAATGACGAGCCGCTGGCCACCATGCGCCTCATCGTTGCCCCCAAGGCCTGCTACAAGCAGGCGCCGATTGCCGATGGCCGCAAGGTGTGGGGCCCGAGCGTGCAGCTCTACTGCCTGCGCAGCCGCCACAACTGGGGTATTGGTGATTTCAGCGATCTGGGCCAGCTGGTCGAGAAAGCCGCCGCCTGGGGTGCCAACTTCGTCGGCCTCAACCCTATCCACGCCCTCTATCCGGCCAATCCGGAGAGCGCCAGTCCCTACAGCCCCTCTTCCCGTCGCTGGCTCAACGTGGCCTATATCAATGTGGAAGCGGTGCCCGAATTCCAGCAGAGCGATCGCCTGAAAGCGGAAGTGGCAAGTCCTGCCTTCCAGCAACATCTGGCCGATCTGCGCGCCAAAGAGAACGTCGATTACACCGGCGTGATCCAGACCAAACTCGGCATGCTGCGTCAGGTGTTCGATGAAGCCACCCTGAGCGCCGAGCGTCAGGCCGCCTTTGATGCCTTCGTGGCCGCCGGTGGCGACAGCCTGCAACAGCAGGCAGCATTTGATGCCCTGCAGGCCCACTTCTATGCCAAAGGCGAAAATGCCTGGGGCTGGCCGGTATGGCCGCAGGAGCTGCGCGATTACCACAATCCTGCCGTTGCCGCCTGGATGGCCGCGCACCCGCAAGATGTCAACTTCTACCTCTATCTGCAGTTCCTGGCTGACGAACAACTTGCGCAAGCCGATGCCCGCGCCAAGGCTGCCGGCATGGTGATGGGGATCTATCGGGATCTGGCGGTGGGCGTATCCGAAGGCTCCACCGAGATCTGGGCCAACCAGGATCTCTACTGCCCGAAAGCCTCGGTCGGTGCGCCGCCCGATATTCTCGGCCCGCTCGGTCAGAACTGGGGCCTGCCCCCGATGAACCCGAACAAGCTGTTTGAAGCGGCCTATCAGCCGATGGTGGACTTGTTCCGTGCCAACATGCGCTCATGCGGCGCACTGCGTATCGACCACGTGATGGCCTTGCTGCGCCTGTGGTGGGTACCGCCCGGAGCATCCGCCGCCAAGGGCGCCTACATCTACTATCCGGTCAACGATCTGCTGGGCATTCTGGCCCTCGAATCCCACCGCAATCAGTGCCTGCTGATCGGCGAGGATCTGGGCACCGTGCCGGAGGGGATCGATGTGACTCTGAAAGAGAACGGCGTCCACTCCTACAAGGTGTTCTTCTTCGAGCGCTCCAAGGAAGATGGCGGCTTTATCTCCCCGGCGCACTACACCGAGCAGGCGATGTCGGCCCTGACCACCCACGACATGCCGACCCTCAAGGGCTTCTGGCATTGCGACGATTTGGCGCTCGGCCGTCAACTGGGTCTGTATCCGGATGAAGATGTGTTGAAGACTCTGTATGCTGATCGCCACCAGGCCAAACAGCGGATCCTCGACAGCTTGCATGCCCACAAGGTCATCTCTGACAACATCAGTCATGACGTGAACTGGGTCGGCATGAACACCGAGCTCAACCACGGTCTGCAAATCCACATGTCCCGCGGCAGCTGCGCCCTGTTCAGTACCCAGCTGGAAGATTGGCTGGAGATGGACAAGCCGGTCAACGTACCGGGCACCAGTTACGAATACCCCAACTGGCGCCGCAAGCTCTCCGCTGATCTGGAAGATATTTTTGCCAATGAGGCACTCAAGGCACTGGCTGGCAAGATGAGCCAAGCCCGTGATGAGGCCAGTCGTTGAGACGCTGTCTCCCACAGCGCTCTCACCTAAATCCACTCCGGCTTCGGCCGGAGTGGATGCTCTGTCATGAAAGGAAATCTCGATGCTCGTTGAACGTTTGGTTGCTGCCCGCTGTTCCGATCCCTTCTCTCACTTAGGCCTGCAGGCCAATCCGGATGGGCCCGGCCTCAAACTGACCGCCTGGTTGCCTGATGCCCTCGAAGTCCGCGTCAAGGATCTCAAGTCGGGCAAAGTCGTTGCCACCCTGGCGCCCACCGATGAATCGGGTCTTTTTGAAACTGTTTTCACCCGCCGCAAAAACTCCTTCCCCTATCAGCTGATCGCCAGCTACCAAGATGCCACCACCGAGGTCATCGACCCCTATCAGTTTCAGGATGCCGCCTGGGCAGGCCTGGCCGAACTAACCGCCCAGCCGGAAAACCTCTATCACACCCTTGGCGCCCAGCTGCGCACCGTGGAGCATCTTGGCCAGCAGGTGGAGGGGGTGCGTTTTGCGGTCTATGCGCCGAGCGCCACCGCCGTGAGCCTCATCGGCGATTTCAACTTCTGGGATGGCCGCCGCCACCCGATGCAGCGCAGCCTCTGCGGTCACTGGGTGCTGTTTGTGCCGGGCCTCAAGGCCGGTGATCGCTACAAGTTCGAGCTCAAGGACCCCATGGGCAACCGGCTGCCCCACAAGAGCGACCCGGTCGGCTTTTACTGCGAGCAGTATCCGTCGTTCGCCTCCGTGGTCTATGACCACGCCCAGTACCAGTGGCAGGATGCCGAGTGGATTGCCAGCCAGCACAACGACAAGCGTGAGCAACCCCTATCCATCTATGAGCTGCACGTCGGCTCCTGGAAGCGCCACCCCAACGGCGACAGCCTGAGCTGGCGCGAGCTGGCAGTGGAGCTGGTCGCCTACGTCAAGGAGATGGAGTACACCCACATCGAGCTGCTGCCGGTCTCCGAGCACCCCTTCAGCGGCTCCTGGGGCTACCAGCCGGTGGGCATGTTCTCCCCCACCAGCCGCTACGGCACCGCCGATGATTTCAAATACTTCGTCGACCAGTGCCACCAGGCAGGCATCGGCATCATTCTGGACTGGGTACCCGCCCACTTCCCGTCCGATGCCCACGGACTGGCCCGTTTCGACGGCACCCCGCTCTACGAATATGAAGATCCGCGCCGTGGCTGGCACCCGGACTGGAACTCCTACATCTACGACTTTGGCCGCGACACAGTGCGCCAGTTCCTGGTGGCGAGCGCCCTGTTCTGGCTAGACAAGTTCCACATCGACGGCCTGCGGGTGGATGCGGTTGCCTCCATGCTCTATCTCGACTATTCCCGCAACGCCGGTGAGTGGGTACCGAACGTCGATGGCGGCAACCACAACTACGAGGCGATCAGTCTGCTCAAGTGGACCAACGAGGAGGTCTACGGCAAGTATCCCCACGCCATGACCATAGCCGAAGAGTCCACCGCCTTTGCCGGCGTCTCCCGCCCCACCTTCCTCGGCGGCCTCGGCTTTGGCTTCAAGTGGAATATGGGCTGGATGCACGACACCCTCACCTACATGCAGAAAGAGCCGATCCACCGCCGCTACCACCACAACGACATGACCTTCTCCATGGTTTACCACTATGACGAAAACTTCATCCTGTCGCTCTCCCACGACGAGGTAGTGCACGGCAAGCACTCCATGCTCTACAAGATGCCGGGCGACGAGTGGCAGCAGGCTGCCAACCTGCGCGCCTATATGGGCTTCATGTACGCCCACCCGGGCAAGAAGCTCAATTTCATGGGCACCGAAATCGCCCAGAGCAACGAGTGGAACCACGATGCCCAGCTGCCATGGCATCTGCTGCAATATCCCAAGCATGCCGGTCAACAGCGGCTGATCCACGATCTCAACCACCTCTACCGTCATGAGCCTGCCTTGTATCAGGCCGATTATGAGCAGACCGGCTTCCGCTGGCTGGATCACAACGATGCCGACAACAGCATCTTTGCCTGGCTGCGAGCGGACAAAGAGGGCAAGCAGGCTATTGTGGTGGCTTGCAACTTCACCCCGGTGCCCCGTCTCGAATATCGGATCGGCGTCCCTGCGGCGGGCCACTATCGGGTGGTGCTCAACACCGACAGCGAGTATTACTGGGGTAGTAACTATGATGTAGGTCTGGTGTTCGCTGCCGAACCGACCCCCTGGCAGGGGATGGCACACAGCATAGTGCTGGATCTGCCGCCGCTGGCGACCTTGTTTATCAAACAGGAGTCTTGATGCTTGTAATGGAAAAAGGGGTGGGCCACCCGCTGGGGGCCCGCCTTGACGAGAACGGTTGCCACTTCTGCGTCTGGGCCCCCCAGTCGGACAAGGTGGAGATCTGCCTGTACGACGAGCAGGAGCAGGAGCTGATGCGGCTGGAGTTGCCCGGCCGCCGTGGCCAGTATCGCTTTGGCTACGTGCGCGGCGTAAAGGCCGGTCAGCGCTACGGCTATCGGGTCTATGGCACCCCGCAGGAGGGGATGCTGTTCGATCCGCAAAAACTGCTGATTGACCCCTACGCCAAGGCGCTCAGTCGTCCCACCTACTGGGATGAAGCCCTCTATCAGGGGGACAGTGCCGGGATGATTGCCAAGTCGGTGGTAGTGGATGACCGTTTTGACTGGCAAGGGGTTGGCAAACCCGGGATCAGTCCGGCCCGCACCATTATCTACGAGACCCACGTCAAGGGCTTTACCAAGCAGCATCCGGGGATCCCCAAAGCGCTGCAGGGCACCTACCTTGGCATCTGTCACCCGCTGGTTATCGAGCACATGAAGAGCCTCGGTATCACCTCGGTGCAGCTGATGCCGGTGGCTGCCTTCATGTCGGAACCGCGACTGGAGCAGCTGGGACTCACCAACTACTGGGGCTACAACCCCATCGCCTTCTTCGCCCCGGAGCCGCGTTACAGCACCCGAGCAGACGAGGCGGTGACCGAGTTCAAGACCATGGTGCGCGAGCTGCACCGGGCCGGGCTCGAGGTGATCCTGGATGTGGTCTACAACCACACTGCCGCCTCTGGCTTCGACGGCCCCACCCTCTCGTTCAAGGGCTTTGACAACGCCGGTTACTACGCCTTCGAAGCGGGCCCCCACGGCCCGGACTACACCCGTCACGCCAACGTGACCGGTTGTGGCAACAGCGTCAATCTGGATCACCCCAACACCCTGCGGCTGGTGCTCGATGCTCTGCGCTACTGGGTCACCGAGATGCAGGTGGACGGCTTCCGTTTCGATCTGGCGGTGACGCTGGCGCGGGAAGCGGGGGAGTTCGAGCCCATGGGCGCCTTCTTCAAGGCCGTGATGGCCGACCCAGTGCTGTCACAGGTCAAGCTCATCGCCGAACCCTGGGACATCGGCCCCTTCGGCTACCGGCTGGGTCAATTTCCGAGCCAGTGGCAGGAGATCAACGACCGCTACCGCGACACGGTGCGCGCCTTCTGGCGCGGTGATGCGGGCAAGATGGGGGACTTTGCCACCCGCTTGGTAGGCTCGCGGGATATTTTCCCGAAGAACTGGCGCTCCCCCCACACCAGCGTCAACTACCTCTGCTATCACGACGGTTTCACCCTGGAGGATCTGGTCTCCTACAACCAGCGCCACAATCAGGCCAATGGTGAAGACAATCGGGATGGCCACGGCAACAACCTCTCCTATAACCACGGGGTAGAGGGGCCAACCCTGGATCCGCGGGTCAACAGCCTGCGCCAGCAGCAGAAGCGCAATCTGATTGCCACCCTGCTGCTGTCGCAAGGGACACCGCACTTCCTCGCCGGCGACGAGATGGGCCGCAGCCAGCTTGGCAACAACAACGCCTACTGCCAGGACAACCAGATCAGCTGGGTCAACTGGCAGTGGCGACCGGAGGATGAGCGGCTGTTCGCCTTCACCCAGCAGATGATGGCGCTGCGGGCGGAGTCCTGCGTCTTCTCCAACCTGCAACTGAGCGACGACAGCTGGAATGGCACCCCGTCCAGCTGCCATCAGGTCAACTGGTATCACCCGGACGGCCACCAGCTCACCGATCAGGATTGGCACGCCCCCATGGGGCAGGCGTTCGCCATGGATATCGGCATGATCAACTGTGTCGGCGAGCGCTGGTACGTGCTGTTCAACGCCAGCGACTACGATATCCAGTTCCGCCTGCCGCCGCCGGGGGAAGGGCTGGAGTGGATCCAGACCATCGACACTGCCACCAACGATGGCCTCCCCTTCCTGCCCGATGACATCAAACGGCAGGTGGCAGTCGGCCGGGCCCACTCCCTCAAACTGCTGGAGCGGGTGGCACTGGCCAGCACGGCGGAGGATGCCCAGCCACCGCAGCAGGAAATTATCCCTGCATCCGGTGAGGAGATGGTTGCCACCTCGATCACAGATACAGGCAAAGCATAAGAGGCATGCTGGAGTCAGCTTTACGGAGCCGCTATGCTGGGCTCCGGTATGGATGGCAAGGAGTCGGTATGAGCAGTAACAATCCGGAACAGTGGCGCAGCAAACTGACCGCCGAGCAGTTTCACGTCTGCTGGGAGAAGGGCACCGAGCGCCCCTACAGCGGCGCCCTGCTCCACAATCGCAAGAGCGGCGACTACCTCTGTGTCTGCTGCAAGAGCGTGCTGTTTCACTCAGGAGCCAAGTTTGATTCCGGCTGCGGCTGGCCCTCGTTCGACAAGGCCATCGAGGGGACGGTGGAGTACACCGAGGACAACAGCCACGGCATGAAGCGAGTGGAGATCACCTGCCGCCAGTGCGGCTCTCACCTCGGTCACGTCTTCCCCGACGGACCGACCGAGACCGGCCAGCGCTACTGCGTCAACAGCCTGAGTCTGGATTTCGATCCCGACGCTTAAGCGACTTACCCATTGCAATAAAAACGGCGCCTCCATCACGGAGGCGCCGTTTTTATCGGGATTTCACCGGCTTCACGCCAGCAGGATAGCAGCCATCACCAACAGGGCCGCGATGGCCGGCACCGGCAACTTCAACACCCGCAGCAGATAAAAGCCGATGGCCGCCAGCGCCAGATCGGTCGGCGCCAGCACCGCACTCTGCCACACCGGCGGATAGAGGGCCGCCAACAACAAGCCCACCACGGCAGCATTGATGCCGGTGACGGCCCCCGCCAGACGGGCCCGGGCCAGCCACTGTTGCCAGCAGGGGCCCACCGCCCAGAGCAGCAGAAAGCCGGGAGCAAAGAGCGCCAGGGTCGCCGACACTGCACCGAGCAGTGGCGTCCCTGGCAACAACTGGGCACCAAGATAGGTGGCAAGGGTAAACATGGGGCCCGGCACCAACTGCGCCAGACTGTAACCGGTCAGAAACTGCTGCTCGTTGAGAGTGTGGCCCACGCTCTCTTGCAGCAGCGGCAGCACCACATGGCCACCGCCAAACACCAGACTGCCGGCGCGATAGAAGTCAGCAACCAGCTGGCCAAGCGGGCTGCCGAGCAGCGGCAGGCCGATAAAAAGGATGCCAAACAGCAACAGGGTCGGCCAATGAGGCTGACTGCTGGCGGCAGAAGGCAACTCGGCGGAGGCAGGGCGACTACCCGCCCCGCACTGGCTGCGGGCGCAGATCAGCGCCGCTCCCGCCAGCATCAACAGTTGAGTCAGCAGACCGGGCTGCCACCAGAGTGCAGCAGCGGTCACCACCATGATCCCCTGGGTCATTCCAGTGGCACAGAACTGACGACTCATGGTGAGCACTGCATCGGCCACCACGATGAGCGCCAACAGCTTGAGGCCGTGCAGCGCCGCATCAAGCCACAGATTGCTGCCCAGCTGACCGATACCGATCGCAGCCGCCAGTAGCAGAAGAAATGAGGGAAGCGTGAAGCCAACAAAAGCAGAGAGCGCCCCACCCAGACCGGCGCGATGACGACCGATGGCGAAACCAAGCTGGCTGGAGGCGGGTCCCGGCAGCAGCTGGCACAGCGCCAGCAAGCGGGCAAATTCGGCCTGTGTGAGCCAACCGAGCCGCTGGACGAAGGCGCGCTGGAAATAACCGATATGAGCGGCCGGACCACCAAAACTGATGCATCCCAGCCATAAAAACTGAATAAATACCTGTCCCACGCTCTTCTCCCTCATCTCTCTTCTCCCGATGGAGAGGGGATATTATGACAGCGCGATGATCGTTTTATGACAATCAGGCTGATTCGGCCGACACCATTGGCACATCACCCGGCAGATAGCAGCGTCCCGCCAGCCAGCAGGCGATGGACTGACGGCTGGCGTCGAAATGGGGCTCGGGCAACTCGCGCGGATCGCACCAGACCCAGCCTTCGCACTTCTCCGGCTCCAGCAGCTGCGGTTCGCCATCGGCCCGGGCATGCAGCGTCACCGAGATATAGTGCAGCCCGCTCTCGCGCCAGGTCTCCAGATTGTTGGTCACCGCCACCACCTCGGGCCCGTGGATCTCAAGTCCCGTCTCCTCGGCCACCTCGCGGATCGCCGCCGACTCGAAGCTCTCCCCCAACTCCAGATGACCACCCGGGATCGACCAGTAGGGGGCATGGCTCCCTTTGCGTTTGCCAAGCAGCACCTGGCCTTGGGCGTTGGTCAGGATGACGCCGACCCCGACGCGGGGATAGAGAGTGGACATGAAAACGCTCCTTCAATCAGGCAATAAAACGGCCCCACCATAGGCCCAAGGAGGGCACAGGGCAAGCCCTGGCTGCACGGCACCTGCGGCCGTCAGTGGCCCCCCCCCTTGCCCCTTAACCGGTTATCACTGATGCTGGGGAGTGAAGCCCGGATGGAGAGGTCATCCCCATCCTCCCAGTCCCCCATCACCCCGAGGAGTCCGCCATGAAAAAATTGCTCCCCCTGTGCGCCCTGCTGCTCACGGCTTGCCAAACCACGCCGCCCCCCAACTCGCTCGCCATCGATGATGCTGACGCCTGGCAGGCCATTTGCAAAGATGGCACCCGGGTTCGCGCCGTGGTAGCAGAGGGGATCTGTGGGGATCATCGCGGGGTAGCCATGTGGACGAATAAGCCAAGAGCTGAACGGATGGCAGAAGAAGCCGCCAAATAGTGTGATCCAGGCACCATAAAATGACACTACCGACCAATTGGCCGGATTTTTTTCGCGATCTCGCCAGCACTTTGCCACCTTGTTCATGGTGCGCTCAGTTTTCTGTTCCCATACTGGCCCTACAGTTCCAAAAGAGGAGAGACAAGATGCAAACATCCATCGTCGGGCTCTCCATTCTGTGGGGGCTAGCCAGTTTTGGTGTTCAGGGGGATTTCATCGAGAGCCGTGATTCCGTTGCGCCATCCTGGCAAGCCGAATCCAGAGTGGAGATGGAGGGTTATCTGATTGAATCGCTTGGCGAAGATCGCTGGCTGTTCGACAACGGCAGCGAGAGCCTGTTGGTCTCCCTGCCCGAGGGGCAGTGGGTGCCGACCGGCGAGCGGCTGCGGGTCAGCGGCGAACCGCAGCAGGAGCAGAGCGGCTGGCTGCTGCAGGTGGAAGACATCAGCCAGGTCAGCGTCTGACCACAGCAGTCGCCATTCCCCGTCAGCGCGACAGCTAATCCAGACCCGATAACCACGACCGAATAACCAAGAGCAAATAACAAAAGAGGAGGCCACTGGCCTCCTCTTTCTGTTTCTATAAGCGGTTTGCGCGGGCTCAACCCAGATGGTTGAGCGGCAGCGCCGTCTTGTGCTTGATGCGGCGCAGCACGAAGCTGGAGCGCACCCCGGTCACCCCCGGAATATGGGTCAGCTTGTCCAGCAGGAAGTGCTGGTAGTGCTCCATGTCGCGCACCACCACCTTGAGCTGGTAGTCGGCATCATTGCCGGTGATGAGGTCACACTCCAGCACTTCGGGCAGTTCGCTGATGGCGCGATCGAAGTTTTCGAACCGCTCGGGCGTGTGTCTGTCCATGGAGATGTGAATGTAGGCGGTGAGGGTGAGGCCAAGCTGGCGGGCGTTGAGCAGAGTAACGTGGGTGTCGATGAGACCGGCATCCTCCAGCGCCTTGACCCGGCGGGAGCAGGGGGACGGCGAGAGCCCGACCAGCTCGGCCAGTTCCAGATTGCTGATGCGGCCATTCTCCTGCATCAGCTCGAGAATATGTCTGTCTATGCGATCAAGTTTCAGCATTTACCCTTCCTCGTTGCAATGACTAATCCACTTTTCCTAGATTAAGGGTGAACTATTGCAAAAACAACCGAAATAAGTGGTTACTTTGCAACCACTCACCGGCATGGGAGGGATACTATGATTACATCTTCCGGTGGCAAAGCAGATACCTGACCGGGTCTCTGCGGTGAAGGACCTTACCGGGTCAAGAGCCCCATCAGCCGTCTTACCTTATCGGGAAACGACGGGCTGGAACGAGAGAACCCCCTCCCCGAAGGCAACAAAGCAGGCATCCCGGCGCCTGCTTTGTTGTTTTTGGGCGTTTGATGAAATCAGAGCGCGGGCGGCGTGATGCGATAGAGGCAGCGATGCGCCCCCTCCAGCAGATATTGCTCCCGCTCCACCGTCGCCGGCGCCAGCAGCTGGCGAAACAGCGCCAGCTCGCTGCGACAGAAACCGCGGCAGGTACGCGCTGCCGCACAGATGGGGCAGTGGCTCTCCCACAGCAGCCAGCTACCATCCTCTTCGCGGAGGATCTCCGCCATGTAGCCCTCGCGAGTGCGCAGCTCCTTGAGCGCCGCCAGCCGGCCAGATAGACCATGGGACCCCAGCGCCTCCTGATAGCGAGCAAGCATTTGCTGCTCCCGCTGCTGGATCAGCCGTTCCATCCCCTCCTCACCAAACAGCTCGCGCACGTTGTCGATCAACTGCACGGTCAGATCGCTATGGCTATCAGGGAAGCGCTGCCAGGCCTGCTCGGTGAGCTGCCACAGCCGCACGGGACGACCGCGCCCACGCGCCTCGTCGCTGAATGTGACCCACCCCTCCTGCTCGAGCGTGAGCAGGTGCTGGCGGGCGCCCATGGAGGTCATCTGCAACTGCTCCCCCAGCGCAGCGGCGCTCTGCGGGCCATGGCTCTTGAGCAGAAACAGGATCTTGTCGGTGCTTGCGTTCATGATCTCATTATGGGGAGCGCCCTTTATTAAATCAACAATTCACTTTACTTAATGCCGTCTATGAACCAGCATAAATAAACCAATAACTTTACTTAATGGGTGCAGCATGGAGAAACACGGGCACAAAAATCCCCTCTGGGTGCTGATCATGACGGTCACGCTGGCAGTTGCAGGTTTCAGTCTCCCCTCCCCGGTGTTGGCACCTTTGCTGCTGGATCCGGCCCACGGCATGCTGACGCCGGATGCCTCCGACTGGAGCCGCAAGGTGTGGCTGGGGGTCATCATGGGGCTCTATCCCCTGTTCCAGCTGGTGGGCAGTCCCTGGCTCGGTCGCCTCTCCGACCGCTATGGCCGCAAGCCACTGCTGTTGCTCTCGCTGGCGGGGGTTCTGGCAGGCTATGCCCTGATGGCGTTAGGTATCGCCTGGCGCTCCATGTCATTGTTACTACTGGGGAGGGCTCTTGCAGGCCTATTCAGCGGTAATGTGGCAATCGTGCAAGCAATGGCAGCTGACCTGAGTACGACCCAGACCAAAGCGAGCAACTTCGCCAAAATCAGCATGGGGATCAATTTGGGCTGGGTGGTAGGACCGATGCTCGGTGGCTACGCCGCGGTGATCTCGGGGGATTACAGTCTGGCCGCCTGGCTGGCCGTCGTGATGACCCTGCTCAACCTGCTGCTGGTCTACTGGCTGATCCCCTATCGTCCACCGGTGGCGGCCGCCCGGCAGGCCCCGACCCTCTCCAGCCGCCAGCTATTGCTGCAACCGGCCCTGCTCCCCTACTTCGCGCTTACCCTGATCAGCTATGGCGCGGTGCAGCTCTACTTCACCTACTTCAATCTCTGGCTGGTGGAGCAGCGATCTTGGGATCCAGCCCAGTTGGCGCAAGCGGGTGTGCTGGTGAGCTTATCCATGATGGCGGGCTCCTGGCTGAGTGGCCGATTTGCTCGCCACTGGCGCGGCAGCACCCTCGGCATCGTCGGCCATCTAGTGATGGCGAGCGGTATGCTGCTCTTTATCCTGCCCGTGCACTGGTGGGGGCTGGCACTCACCTTCGTTCCGGCCGGCATCGGCATGAGCCTAGGAGGGCTGGCAATTTCTGTGGCGATCTCCAACCGTAGCCATGCCGAACAGCAGGGGCAAGCAATAGGGCTCTATCGTGGACTGACGGTTAGCAGCTCAATCCTGGCAGCCGTAGTGGGCAGTCTGGTGCTGCTGGCCGGTACCGAGTGGCCCTTCTATCTCGCCACCCTCTGCTCCCTTGCCAGTGCCGCCGGTTTCTATCTGCTGCGCCGCCGTGCCGACCGTCGTCAACAGCTGGCCAGCTGCACCTGAGCCACGAAGGGATCACAGTTCGGCGCTTCGGCCGCGGGCAAGACTTGCATCGGGGCGCCGGGTCTGGGACGGTAAGGCTCTTTGCGGATTTGTTCGATGCTGGAGGAGCTATGAGTGAGTACAAGGCCATCGCGCTCGATATGGATGGCACCCTGCTGACCCGGGATCACAAGATCTCGTCGGCCACCCGAGCCGCCCTGGCGCAAGCCCGCGCCCACGGCATCAAGGTGCTGCTGGTCACGGGGCGCCACTACATGACGGCGCGTCCCTTCCACCACGAGCTGGCACTCGATACCCCCCTCATCTGCAGCAATGGCGCCTATCTCTATGATCCGGTGCAGAACCGGATCCTCAGCGGCGACCCGCTGGCGGCCGCCCCGCTTACCGAGCTGCTAGCCGCGGTCGAGGCACAGCAGATGGGCGCCCTGTTCCACCTGAGCGAGGGCATTGGCTACATCGGCTGTGAAGAGCATGTCACCCGCATCCGCCACTGGTCGGCCAATCAGCCGGATCACCTCAAGATCGCCCTCCACCCGGTCGAGGAGCTGGCAGGCTGGCTCGACAACCCGGTCTGGAAGCTGGAGCTATTCAATCAGGATCCGGCACGCCTGCACACCTTTATGGGCGAGGTGGTCGAGCAGATGCCCTTTACCCGTGACTGGGCGGCCCCCTATGCGGTGGAGCTGGTACAGCCCGGTTGCAGCAAGGGCAACCGGCTTGCCCAGTGGGCTGCCAGCGAAGGGATTGCGATGGAGCAGGTGGTGGCGTTTGGTGACAACAACAACGACATCAGCATGTTCGAGCAAGTTGGGCTGGCGGTGGCAATGGGCAATGCGGCCCCGCAGATCCAGAGCCATGCCCATCGGGTCACGGCCGACCACAACGAAGATGGTATCGCACTGGCGTTGCAGCGCTGGGTACTGCCCTGATCTGACAGGATGCAACATGGCCAGCACACGGGCTGGCCATGAAGAGAGGGATTAACCGCCGAAGGAGAACTGGATCACCCGATCCGGATAACGCAGACGGTTGTACTCCCGGCGCAGGGATTCGTAGTGGCGAATGGCCCGATCGCGCTTGGCGCGGTAGTAGTCGCGCTGTTCAGTGTTGGTTTCGTTACGGATGCTGCGTTCAAGCGTATCGATATCCCGCTCGGTACGCTCCAGCTCATCGCTGATCTCCCGCATGCGGGCAGCCAGTTTGTACTCTTCATAGCCACGCTGATACTGCTTGAGGAAGCTGGCGTCATTGGGGCATACCCCCAGATAAGCCTGCCCCTCCTTGCCCTTGCTGTAAGCCAGCTCGGGAATGCAGTAGAGCTCCAGCCCCTTGTCGTAGCCCCGTTTCCACTCGGCTTCATCCACTTTGAGGCCATATTCGCTGCAAGACGAAACGTAATCGCGGGTCGCCTGACGGGTTTTGCCTTCCGATCCATCCTGATAACCCAGGTTGTACCAGCTCATGGTGCGGCACTCATCTTCTGACAGGGCACTGCATCCCGCCAGCAATACCGGCAGGGTCAGCAACAGGATTTTGGGGGACATGGACAGACTCCGGAAAAGATAGTGAGCGGCATTCTAGAGAGGATAAAAGGCCATAACAAGGGATGCGCTCCCGTGCGGTCTGGCGCGGTTTATTTGATGTTTTTGTCACTATTCAACGCCGTGCCAGACGGGCGGCCAACCCGCTTTCCTTGTTATCAGGTGCAAGGTAAACTGCGCCATCTTTTAACTGGCGCGCAACAAAAACAATGAAAGTCCTGACCGTCGATTACCGCTCACCCGATGCGGCCCAACGCTTCACCGAATCCCTGCGAACCACCGGCTTTGGCGTGTTGACCAACCACCCCATTCCGAAAGAGCTGGTGCAGTCCATCTACGACAACTGGTATCGCTTCTTCATGAGCGAGCAGAAGCAGGATTTCCTGTTCAACCGCGAGACCCAGGATGGCTACTTCCCGCCGTCGGTCTCCGAGGTGGCCAAGGGCCATAGCCAGAAAGACATCAAGGAGTACTTCCACATCTACCCCTGGGGCCAGATGCCGGAAGAGCTGAAAGAGCAGGCGATGGAGTACTACCGTCTCGCCAACGGTCTGGCCACCGAGTTGCTGGGCTGGGTCGAGCAGTACACCCCGGCCGATATCGCCGCCAACTACAGCTGCCCCCTCTCCTCAATGATCAAAGAGAGCCAGAAGACTCTGCTGCGGGTGCTGCACTATCCGCCGTTCGATGGCACCGAGGAGCCGGGCGCCATCCGCGCCGCCGCCCACGAGGATATCAACCTGCTCACCATTCTGCCCGCCGCCAACGAGCCGGGGCTGCAGGTGAAGGGCTCCGATGGCGAATGGATGGACGTGCCGTGCGACTTTGGCACCCTCATCATCAATATCGGCGACATGCTGCAGGAGGCCTCTCGCGGCTACTACCCCTCCACCACCCACCGCGTCATCAACCCGACCGGGGGCAGTGCCGCCAAGTCGCGCATCTCGCTGCCGCTGTTCCTCCATCCGCGCCCGGATGTGGTGCTCTCCGAGCGCCATACCGCCCACAGCTACCTGATGGAGCGGCTGCGGGAGCTGGGGGTGATCTAGTCCCCCGACGAACAGTTGTCAGAGACCAAACCGGAGCAATCTCGCTCCGGTTTTTATTTGGTGGCAGGATTGGGCAAAAAACAGAATTAAATTAGCCAATCATGCCAATAAATCGCATTTACACCTGATAACCGTCGTAGTGATTGCGCCGTGACCTCCGTAACATGAGCGCCATTCTGCCCTGCCAAGGGGCGCTCGATTGGAGTTCTTATGAAGCAGTCCCAATGGTCATCCCGACTCGGCTACATCCTCGCCGCAGCGGGTTCCGCGGTCGGTATCGGCGCAATCTGGAAATTCCCCTATGTCACCGCCGTCAACGGCGGCGGCGCCTTCCTGCTGGTCTTTCTGCTGTTCAGCTTCACCCTGGGGGTTGCGGTACTGATGGGGGAGACCCTGCTCGGCAGCATGAGCCGCCGCGGGGTAGTCGGTGCCCTCTCCGATCTGCTCGGCAAACAGTGGCGCTGGGTTGGGGTAATGGGGGTGCTCTCTACCCTGCTCATCTACTGCTTCTACAGCGTGGTGGGCGGCTGGACCCTGGGTTATACCGGCATGGCCATCTCAGGCCAGCTCAACCATGGCGATGCGGCGGCCCTCACCGCCCGCTTCAATGACTATGTCAGCGGCAACGTCTGGCCAATCCTCACTCACCTGCTGTTTGCCGCCCTCACCTGGATGGTGGTGCAAGGCGGCATTCAGAAAGGGGTGGAACGTACCCTGCGCTGGATGATGCCGGCCCTGTTCCTGATGATCCTGATGCTGGTCGCCTTTGGCCTCACCCTGCCCAATGCGATGGCGGGAGTACGTCACTTCCTGATGCCCGACTTCAGCAAGCTGGGGATGTCCGGCGTGCTCGATGCCATGGGGCTGGCCTTCTTCTCCCTCTCCATCGGTCTGGGCATTCACACCACCTACGGCGCCTATCTGCCGACCAGCAAAGGGGTTGGCCGCTCCAGCCTCTGGGTGGTACTGCTGGCCAGCATGGTGGCAGTACTGGCGGGGCTGATGATCTTCCCGGTGCTGGCCTCGACCGGGATCGACCCGGCCTCCGGCCCCGGTCTCACCTTTATGACCATGCCGGCGGTGTTTCAGCTGCTGCCCTTCGGTCAGGTACTTGAGGTGATCTTCTTCGCCCTGCTGGTCTTCGCGGCGCTCTCCTCGGCCATCTCCCTGCTGGAGCATTTGCAGTGCTTCCTGTGCGAGACCTGGGGCTGGTCACGCCGCACGGCCTGCAGCGCCATCACTGGATTCGTCATGGTTAGCGGTGTTCCGGTCAGCCTGTCGTTTGGCCCGCTGCAACACGCAACCCTGTTTGGCAAAACCATCTTCGAGCTGCTGGACTTTGTCACCTCCAACCTGATGATGCCGCTGTTCGGCCTGATGCTGACGCTGCTGCTGGGCTGGAAACTGGGGCGCAAGGCGCTGCCGCAGGGGATTGCCAGCCACTGGCATCACTTGCTGATGAACTGCTGGCGCTGGATTGCCCCCTTGCTGATCGGCGGGATCTTGATTCGCGGTCTGGTGTGACGGTTACTCTTCGCGGGTGGGCTCATCGGCCCGCCCCTGGGCCGCTCTGACGGCCTCCAGGGCATGCTGCCAGCGGGTGATCTCGGCATCATCCGTCCCCTTGGAGAAGACGATATAGAGACCGGCCTGATGAAGCAGAACACCACTACTGATGATGCTGCGCCGGGATAACCCCATCTTGTCGAGGGTGGCCTCCATCACCAGCTCAGCCATCGGCAAGGCATCGATCTTGCCCAGCATCAGCCGCTCTATCGCCTCCCCGACTGTCTTGTAGCGCACCAGATTGGTGTAGCCCTCATGGGTCAGCCGCACGTCATCGGCATTACCCAGCACGACCCCCACTCTGGGCAGATCCCGCAGCTGTGCCAGCGAGGTCAGCGGGTGGCGACTATCCGGTGCCTGATAGATAAAGACCCGATTGATAAAGAGCGGGCCAACCCATTTGAAATGGGACTCCCGCTCCGGGAGCCGCTGTACCACGAACAGTCCATAGCCGGGCTCGACCCGTGCCAGCGCCAGCGCCCGCTTGAGCGGGTAAATCCGCACCGGATAACGGGTGCCAAGCTCCTCCTGCACCTCATCGATCAGGCGAATGGCAAATCCGTCGAGCTTGCCGTCGCGGTATTCGGTAAAGGGGGGTAAGTCGTGACTCAGCAGGGTTAATCCAGGCTGCGCCGTCACACTCAGGCTGACCAGCAA
The DNA here is from genome assembly GCF_056632455.1 of Aeromonas sp. MTB. Classification (NCBI taxonomy): domain Bacteria; kingdom Pseudomonadati; phylum Pseudomonadota; class Gammaproteobacteria; order Aeromonadales; family Aeromonadaceae; genus Aeromonas; species Aeromonas sp. MTB. The sequence continues at coordinate 675,664 of NZ_CP147026.1, read as the reverse complement.
CCAGGGCAGCACCATCCATCTCATACGACATCCTGTCTCATCGTTGTTCCCGTCAGCGCCATGTAGCGGTCACTAGTTCCAGAAGAAGCTACGTCGATTATCGCCCAGTAAATAGCCACAAGGTAGAAAAGATGCTGCCCGGCGAGGTTCTCCCCCATTGAGTCGTACGTACAGCCAAAGTGATGACAGCGGCACACATAAAAAATTTTTGATTTTATGTGTCAATTATTCTTTCCATGGTTTAGGCTGTTTCCTCATTCATTAGTCAGGTTGCCACCTCATGTCTGCCATCCTCGTGCTGTTTGGTCGATTTTTTAGCTCGCAAGAGAGGTGACCTTGCACGCACAGTTTTTCTGAATGTTCATTGCAAAGGTCGCCTCAGGCGGCCTTTTTTATGGTCTGTCGTTTATTGCTACTCAGGAGTATTGCTTCGATGTCGTGTTACCCGGAGGTTGTATGAGCCAGGTTCAGTGGTCTTCCCGTCTCGGTCATGTGCTGGCCGCAGCAGGCACAGCGATTGGCCTTGGTGCCATCTGGAAGTTTCCCTATGTGACCGCCACCAATGGCGGTGGCGCCTTTCTGCTGGTGTTTCTGTTGTTCAGCTTCACCTTGGGGGTAGCGGTACAGGTCGGCGAAACCCTGCTCGGCAGCCATAGCCAGCGCGGGGTGCTCGGCGCTTTTCGCAAACTGGTGGGGCCGAACTGGCGCTGGATGGGGTATATGGGGATCGCATGCGGCTTCTTTATCTACAGCTTCTACAGCGTGGTCGGTGGCTGGACCGTGGGTTACGCCGCGCTGGCGATGGCTGGCAAGCTCAACCTGAGCGAGGGGAGCGCCCTCACCGCCCTGTTCAACGGCTATGTCAGCAACCCCTGGTGGCCGGTGCTGACCCATCTGATCTTCGCAGGCCTGACCTGGTGGTTCGTGCAGGGGGGTATTCAGAAAGGGGTTGAGCGGGCACTGCGCTGGATGATGCCCGCGCTCTTCATCATGATGTTGCTGCTGGTGGGGGTTGGTCTCTCCATGCCCGGCTCCATGGCGGGTGTGCGCCAGCTGCTGCTGCCGGACTTCTCCATGCTGACCGGCCAGAGCGTGCTGGACGCGCTGGGGCTGGCCTTCTTCTCCCTCTCCATCGGGCTCGGGGTACACACGACCTATGGCGCCTACCTGCCCAATAGCGAAGGGGTGCTGCGCTCCGGCGTCTGGGTGGTCACTCTGGCAAGCCTTATCTCGGTGCTGGCGGGCTTGATGATCTTCCCGGCGCTGGCCTCTACCGGCATCGACCCCACCGCAGGGCCAGGGCTCACCTTTATGACCATGCCCGCCGTTTTCAGCCATCTGCCGCTCGGTCAGGGGCTGGGGGTAGTCTTCTTCCTGTTGCTGCTGGTCGCCGCCCTCTCCTCCTCCATCTCCATGCTGGAGCATCTGGTGCGCTTCACCACCGAGGAGTGGGGCTGGTCACGCCGCGGCGCCTGCCGGGTACTGACCCTGCTTATCATGGCCTCCGGCATTCCGGTGAGCCTGTCGTTCGGCCCATGGAGCGATCTGACCCTGTTTGGCAAGACCATCTTCGAGCTGCTCGACTATCTGACCTCCAACCTGATGATGCCGCTGTTTGGTCTGGTAGTGACCCTGCTGCTGGGCTGGCGCCTGGGTGATGCCATTCTCCCTGTAGGCCTGTCACCCGCCCTGCGTCTGGCACTGCTCTGGTGCTGGCGCGTGGTGGCGCCGCTGCTGATCAGCGGGATCTTGATCCGCGGGATCATGTAGCACCTTGCGCATCTTTGAGGGCAGGCCTTGGCCTGCCCTTTTTATTGCTGGCGTTCATATGAGCAGCATCACGATGGACAGGAGTGAAGTCAGTGGCCGTCGAGCAATCTCGGAAGAGCAGGATGAAGAAGGATCGGAGTGGCAGAGTGGCACTATAAGAGGTGGTGCTCGGCTCGCCACAACGGCAACAGAAGAAGCTGGAGTACTGAATTGCGGGCAAAAAAATCCCCATTTGAGTGGGGACTTTCTCTGCAACTGAAGCTGATATCTCAGCTTCGCTTGCGAATATGGTGGTCGTTACTGGGATCGAACCAGTGACCCCCTCCTTGTAAGGGAGGTGCTCTCCCAGCTGAGCTAAACGACCTGGGATTCTTGAAATGATGGTGGGTCGTGCTGGATTCGAACCAGCGACCAATTGATTAAAAGTCAACTGCTCTACCGACTGAGCTAACGACCCATCTAATTCATTTTTTACAAACTGGTGGTCGTTACTGGGATCGAACCAGTGACCCCCTCCTTGTAAGGGAGGTGCTCTCCCAGCTGAGCTAAACGACCTGGGATTCTGAAATGATGGTGGGTCGTGCTGGATTCGAACCAGCGACCAATTGATTAAAAGTCAACTGCTCTACCGACTGAGCTAACGACCCATCTAAATCATTTTTTTAAACTTTTTACTGCAAATATGGTGGTCGTTACTGGGATCGAACCAGTGACCCCCTCCTTGTAAGGGAGGTGCTCTCCCAGCTGAGCTAAACGACCTGGGATTCTGAAATGATGGTGGGTCGTGCTGGATTCGAACCAGCGACCAATTGATTAAAAGTCAACTGCTCTACCGACTGAGCTAACGACCCATCTAAATCATTTTTTACAAACTGGTGGTCGTTACTGGGATCGAACCAGTGACCCCCTCCTTGTAAGGGAGGTGCTCTCCCAGCTGAGCTAAACGACCTGGGATTCTGAAATGATGGTGGGTCGTGCTGGATTCGAACCAGCGACCAATTGATTAAAAGTCAACTGCTCTACCGACTGAGCTAACGACCCATCTAAATCATTTTTTTACAAACTGGTGGTCGTTACTGGGATCGAACCAGTGACCCCCTCCTTGTAAGGGAGGTGCTCTCCCAGCTGAGCTAAACGACCTGGGATTCTTGAAATGATGGTGGGTCGTGCTGGATTCGAACCAGCGACCAATTGATTAAAAGTCAACTGCTCTACCGACTGAGCTAACGACCCATCTAAATCATTTTTTACAAACTGGTGGTCGTTACTGGGATCGAACCAGTGACCCCCTCCTTGTAAGGGAGGTGCTCTCCCAGCTGAGCTAAACGACCTGGGAATTCTGTCTCCACCGAGTGGAGAAAATGGTGGGTCGTGCTGGATTCGAACCAGCGACCAATTGATTAAAAGTCAACTGCTCTACCGACTGAGCTAACGACCCTCACCACGACCAGTTCCGACTGCATTACTGCTTCGGCTCTGACGGCGGCCTATATTACGGATTTAAATTTCCGGTGCAACAGAAAATTCGTAATTTAAATCCGTTTGCTCACTGTGCGTACAAATGCAGGCTGTTTTTACAGTAGCGTTACGAAAACAGTGACATACAGCAATGTTACAGCTTGGCCAGACTCTGTTTGGCCAACTGGGCCGGCGAGGTGTTGGGATAGCCCTTGATCACCTGCTCATAGAAGGATTTGGCTTCCGCCTTCTTGCCATCCAGCTGCGCCAGCATACCCAGCTTCAGCAGCGCATCGGCTCGCTTGGGGGATTTGCTGTATTTGTTGGCCACGGTCGAGAACTGGGCCGAGGCACCGGCTCTGTCACCCTTGTTGAACAGCAACTGGCCGAGCCAGTAGTGTGCATTGGGAACATAGCCCGAATTGGGGTACTGCTTGATAAAGCCCTGGAAAGCCGGAATGGCTTTGTCGTAGTTCTTCTCTTTGAGCACCATGTTGACCGCTGCGTCGTAGGCCTGGTTCTCATCCTGATTGGTTGAGTAATTGGCGGCAGCAGCCGGTGTGGCAGCAGCAGGGGCCGGGGCGGCTGGAGCAGCCTGCTGGCTGCTGGCAACCTTGTCGAGCTCCTGGTAGAGCTGACGCTGGCGCTCTTGCGACTGTTCCATCTGGTATGTCTGCTGCTCCAGCTGACCACGCAGCTCGGAAACCTCCCCTTGCAGGGAGTCGACCTGTTGCTGCAATTCAGCTTGCAGTCGCAGACGGGCATTGAGGGTGCGCTCCAGCAGGGCAACCCGATCTTCCAGGCTACCGGTGGGCACGATGGCGCCGTTGTTGCCACTAAGGACAACGCCACCACCCGAGTCACCGCCCAGATCGCTGACAGGAGCCGCAGCTTGCGCATTCAGAGCAACCATTACGGCCAGCGCAACGACAGCTTGCTTGTACACAGATTTCATTCGGATCAAACCTTAGCGTTTAGTACAGATAAAACGGCCAGCGCCATCGTCGCTCGCATATGCAGATTTCATTCGGATCAAACCTTGGCGTTTAGTGCAAATAAAACGGCCATCGAAATGGCCGCTTGCATATAAACGAACTTCGTTCGGTTTAAACCTTAGTAAACCAGAACCGCGCGGCGGTTTTTGGCAAAGGCATCCTCGGTGTGGGACATGTCCAGCGGCTTCTCTTCGCCATAGCTGACGATAGAGAGCTGCTCGGCCTGCACACCCAGGGTTTGCAGATACTTGGCAACAGCCTTGGCACGACGCTCGCCCAGGGCGATGTTGTACTCCGGAGTACCGCGCTCATCGGCGTGACCTTCGATCAGGACTTTAACGCTCGGGCGCTCGCGCAGGTAGCTGGCGTGGGCATCCAGCAGATCAGCGTACTGACCCTGGATATCGTAACCGTCGAACGGGAAGTAGATCACGTTGTCACGCTGCAGTGCTTCGAACTTCTGACGCATCTGCTCTTCCGGGGACAACATGCCGTTGGCGCCGCCGGTTTGTACACCGCCCATGCCGTCGGTCATACCTGATTCAGCGCCAGCGGCGTCGGAATCAGAAGAAGAACTACAAGCGGCCAGGGTGAACAGTGGCAGTGCGATGGCCAAACCCTTGAGCAGTTTATTGAGTTGCATGCTATTTCCTTAAACCTTTATAACAAAACAAAAAACAATTGGATTTTTATCAATTCAAGAAGGGCGACCAAGCTGGTGCACGAATTTCACCGCTACTGGTCGGAAGCACAGCCTTGAAGCGACCATCAGTCGACACCAATGCGAGACTCTTACGACCCTGATAGATGGTGGCATAAATGATCATGCTGCCATTGGGAGCCACACTTGGCGACTCATCCAGAGCACTCTGGGTAAGGACCAACAGGGCATTGTTTTCCATGTCCTGACGGGCAATACGATACTGTCCCTGAACACGGGTCACCATCACCATGATTTTGCCATCAGGAGTGATGGATGCACCCTGGTTGGATTCACCTTCCCAAGTCATCCGGCGAGTCATACCAGTCGCCAAATTTACGCTATAAATCTGGGGTTTGCCACCACGTTCAGAGGTGAACAACAAATTTTGCCCATCCGGCATCCAGGAGGGTTCGGTGTCGATCACACGGCTGGTTGTGACGCGGGTCAGCTGCTTGCTAGCGACATCAACCACATAGAGGTTCGGTGAACCATCTTTGGAGAGAACGATAGCCAGACGACGACCATCCGGAGACCACTCCGGCGCCCCGTTGATACCGCGGAAACTGGTGATCAGGCTGCGCTGCTGAGTGTAGATATCCTGCACGTAGATTTCGGACTTCTGGTTCTCGAAGCTCACGTAAGCCAGCTTGCTGCCATCCGGCGACCAGGCTGGAGACATCAAGGGCTCGCGGGAGCGCAGCAGGGTCTTCTCGTTGTAACCGTCGTAGTCAGAAATACGCAGCTGGTACGGGAACTGTGTACCCTGCTGTACGGAGACGTAAGCCAAACGGGTCAGGAAGGCACCGCGCTCGCCAGTCAGACGCTCATAGACGATATCTGAGATACGGTGGGCAAACTGGCGCATCTGGGCACCCGGGATGGTCGCCATGCGGCTATCCAGGATGTAACCGTTGCTCTCGCCGCCTTGCGCCTTGGCCAGCTGGCCTTTCAGCACATCAACCAGCTCGAAGTTGACCTTGTAGGTGCCGTCACCGACTGCCGAAATGGAACCCACCACCACGGCTTCAACCCCTTGGGAGGCCCAGGGAGCGAAGTTGATCTCGCTGCTGCTGCTCGGGGTTTGCGGCATCTGGCCACGGGCCAGCGGCTTGAACTTGCCGCTACGCATCAGGTCGTTGGAGACCACTTCCGCGATGTCCTGCGGCAACTGCCCGTTACCTTCCCACTTGAAGGGGGCGACAGCGATGGGGCGTGCGCTATCAATACCGCCGGTGATGACGATGTCCAGGGCCGCCTGGGCACTCTGGCCCAGCAACAAACAGCCAACCAAAGCAAAAAATACTTTTCTGATCATGGCTTAAATACTCGGTTCCAATATAGATGAGAGGTTAAATTCCTTTCTCGGCGAGAGGTTGCCAACCGGAGGCAAGCAACCTCGTTTTATCACGCTTAGATACTAGGTTCTAACTTCAGGTTAAATTCCTTCAACATCTCGAATGCCGCAGGATCCTTGGGCACAGGCAGTTGATTGGCTTTCAGAACAGCCGCCTTACCGGAACGACAGACCGCCGGGTCACCCTGGCCGTTATCTACCGATATGACAAAGCCACTGCTCGCAAGACGTACGCCGATAGTACATGTTTTGCCCCGCATGGTGGGATCCAAAATCATATACCGCTCAACGGTGGCCTTGATGAGCGCCGCATATTTGTCGACTTCGCCCTGGGCTGCTGCCGATGCCGCCTGACTGCGGGCATTGGCCTCAGCCGACAGCTGCTGCTGCATCATCTCTTCCATCTCTTTTTGCAGCTTGGCCTGCTCGGCGGCTTTACGCTTGCGCTCAGCCGCGATCTTGGCCTGCTTTTCGGCCTCTGCCTTGGCTTTCTTCTCTGCGTCAGCTTTTGCCTTTTTCTCAGCCTCTTCCTTGGCCTTCTTCTCGGCCTCGGCTTTGGCTTTTTTCTCTGCTTCTGCCTTGGCTTTCTTCTCGGCTTCGGCTTTGGCCTTCTTGTCAGCTTCCGCTTTCTTGGCCTTGGCTTCTGCCGCCTTTGCCTTCTCTTCGGCCTCTTTCTTCTCTTGTTCCTTTTTCTTCTTCAGCGCCAACGCCTTGCTCTCGGCTTCCGCCGCTTTACGCTCGGCTTCGGCCTTCTTGGCCTTCTGTTCTTCCAGCTTGCGGGCTTCCTCGGCTTTTTGGGCCTTCTCTTCCGCCTGCTTCTGCTCGGCAACCTTCTTCTGCTTCTCGGCCTCGGCCTTGCGAGTCGCCTCTTCGGCCTGCTTGCGCTTGGTCTCGGCGATGCGAAGCTGCTCCTGTTTCTGAGCCAGCTCGCGCTTGGCGAGATCCGTGTCTTCCTTATCCTTCTCTTTCTCTACCTTTTGAGGCTTGGGCTGAGATTTCTGCTGCTGGATCTGCTTGGCCTGTTCGTTGAGGAAGTTCTCATCGAGCATGACGGCATTGACGATCTGCCCCTTCGATTCGGGTCGTTTCGGTTTGCTGAAATCGAGCCCGACAAACAGGATGATGCCGATGATCAGGTGCAGCAGAAACGACGCGATGAGATAACCGGAAATACCACGCTTCACATCCATCTCCGTTAGTTCACCGGATCTGTCATCAGGCCAACCTGAGGCACACCCGCATTCTTGAGGGCCACCATCAACAGGATCACCTCTTCGTAGCGCACGGCCTTGTCACCCGCGACCACCACGGGGGCATTCTGGTTGATCGCCAGATAGCCCATGGCTTTTTCGGTGATGTATTGCTGCATCGCCTCTGGCGTGCCGCTTGGCACCGGCTCGTCATCGGCTTCGCCAGCCTTGATGACATACTCGCCTTCGGTATTGACGCTGACGATGAAGGGCGGCTTGGCATCTTCCGGCAACTGCTCGGACTCAGCCTGTGGCAGATCCACCTTGACCCCTTGCGTGATCACCGGCGTGACCGCCATAAAGATGATAAGCAGCACCAGCATGACGTCGATATAGGGAACCACGTTGATCTCGGCCACCTTCTTGCGCCGGATCCGCTGATAGGTTTGCATTACTGATCACCCTGCTGCTGTGCAATTTGACGGTTCAGAATGGTGGTGAACTCGTCCATGAAGTTGGCGTAGGCGTTCTCCAGCCGCTCGACCTTGTTGGAGAAGCGGTTGTAGAAGATAACCGCCGGGATAGCGGCAAACAGACCCATGGCGGTAGCGATCAGCGCTTCCGCGATACCCGGTGCCACCATCTGCAGGGTGGCCTGCTGCACCTGACCCAGGGCGATAAAGGCGTTCATGATCCCCCATACAGTACCGAACAGACCGATATAGGGGCTGATGGAACCGATGGTCGCCAGCACCGGCAAGTTGGATTCCAGATCATCCACCGCGCGGGAGAGGGAGACGCGCATGGCGCGGTAGGTACCATCCATCACCGCATCCTGACCACGGGCACCGGCCTTGAGCAAGCGGGCATACTCCTTGAAGCCGGAGTAGAAGATATCTTCCATGCCTTCGATATCATCGCGGCGGGAAGAGGACTCCTGATAGAGGCGATTGAGATCGACCCCTGACCAGAAGCGATCTTCAAACTGTTCCGATGCAAGATTGGCCGCCTTGATCGCCTTTGAACGCTGGATAATCAGCGCCCACGAGACAATAGACATGCTCATCAGGGTCATCATGACCAGTTTTACCAACAGGCTGGCTTGCCAAAACAGGCCAATAAACGAAATTTCAGCGTGCACTTAACAGCACTCCCTTGATTTTTTCAGGTATAGCTACAGGTTTCATTTGCGGATGACTGACACAGGCTATCTGTACCATGGCCTGGGTGATCAGTCGTCCATCAGCCGCCAGGATCTGCTGCGAAAAGCGCAGGGATGCGCGTTTCACTTCAATCACTTGCGTTAATACATTCAATAGTTCATTAAAACGGGCCGCCGAGCGGAAATCGATCTCAGTTCGGCTCACCACGAAGGCATATCCCTCCTGCAGCCAGACGTCCTGTTCGACCCCTTTGGCACGAAGAAACTCGGTGCGAGCACGTTCCATAAACTTGAGATAATTGGCGTTGTAGACGATGCCCCCGGCGTCGGTGTCTTCGTAGTAGACACGCACCGGAAACTCAAAGACTTCCCCCATAACAATCTGTGATCCATTCGACAGTCAGATGGGGGGCTATCATAGCGCAGGGCTGAATAGGAAAGAAGCAGGGGGAGACAGGGAAATCCTGCCTCCCCCCCGTTTTTTATGAAAGGAAATATGAATGTGTCAGCCAGAGGCCATACAACAAACTGGGCCAGGCGAGCCAGGGGTTGAATAGCACACGTCCGGGCAGGCTTTTCAGATGAAAGCCAAGCCCGTTAAGTACGCCACAACAGACGGCCCACATCAGCCAGGGAGCAAGCCAGAGACCATGCTCGCTGGTGTTGGCCGCGATCAGATTGGGGGCCTGTAAAATAGCGACGGCCAACAAGGCCGCCGCGAGTAACATCAACCCCTGCCACGGCTGCCGCTCCAGTGGAGCGGCCAGCCTGGCGAGTCGATCACTTGTTTTCATCGATCTGACGATCCATGTTCTCGGTGTGTTCCAGCCACAGCGCATTGATGATGCCAAATGCACAGGCCAGCAACAGTCCCAGGATCCAGGTGAAATACCACATTGTCAGCGCACCTCTTAATAGAGAGATTGTTGGTTATCTTCGATGTGCTTGTTGGTTACCCGGCCAAACATCTTGATGTAAGTCCAGATGGTGTAACCCAGCACAATCGGTACGAAGATCGCTGCAGCCACAGTCATCACCTGCAAGGTGTTGAAAGAGGCGGTAGCATCCCACATGGTCAGGCTCAGTGACGGCTCAAGGCTTGAGGGCATCACGAACGGGAACATGGAGAAACCGGCAGTGAGGATGACCCCGGCAATCGCCAGCGAGGAGCTGGTAAACGCCAGCCAGCCGATGTTCATGCGGGCAAACAGCGCAGTCAGCAGGCTCATGGCCAGGCCCAGTACAGGGGCAGCTACCATCCACGGATAGAGGGTGTAGTTGTTCATCCAGGCACCAGCCTGCAGGACAACTTCCTTGTTCATCGGGTTGGATACTGCGTCAGTCGCGGCAGCCTTGACGATGACATACCCTTCCATACCGCTTACCCACCAACCTGCGGCAGCAAACAGCACCAGGGTCAGCAGTGAGCAGATCATGGCGGCAGTGCGGGAACGTGCCAGCACTTCACCGTCGGTCTTCATCATCAACCAGGTTGCGCCCTGGGTGAGCAGCATGAACAGGCTCACCAGACCAGCCAGAATGCCGAACGGGTTAAGCAGACCAAAGAAGTTGCCGTGATAGGTCAACATCATGAACTGGTTAAACTCGAACGGAACGCCTTGCAGCAGGTTGCCAAAGGCCACACCAAAGACGATGGGCGGTACGGCGCTGCCGGCGAACAAGGCCCAGTCCCAGTTGCTGCGCCATTTGGCATCAGCACGCAGGGAGCGGTACTTGAAACCGACCGGACGCAGGAACAGCGCCATCAGCGTCAGGATCATGGCGATGTAGAAGCCGGAGAAGGTCGCGGCATACACCATCGGCCAGGCGGCGAACAAGGCACCACCGGCAGTGACCAGCCACACCTGGTTACCCTCCCAGTGCGGCCCCATGGTGTTGAGCATCACGCGGCGCTCGACATCTTTCTTGCCAACGAATGGGAGCAGTGCGCCTACCCCCATGTCGAAGCCGTCAGTGATGGCAAAACCGATCAGCAGTACGCCGACCAGAGCCCACCAGATGACACGCAGAGTTTCGTAATCAAACATGGTCGCTCTCCTTATGCCTTGATCTGTTCAAAGTGATACTTGCCAGTCTTCAGGCTGCTGGGGCCAAGACGGGCATACTTGAACATCAGGTACATCTCGATAACCAGAAGTACGGTATAGAACAGGCAGATACCGATCAGAGAGAACCAGATCTCGGCTGCAGGCAGGTTGGATGCAGAGAGGGAAGTCGGCAACACCTCTGCAATGGTCCACGGTTGGCGACCATACTCAGCGACAAACCAGCCAGCTTCGATCGCGATCCACGGCAGCGGGATACCCCACAGCAGACCCTTGAGCAGCCACTTGCGCTTGCCGATCTGGTGACGGGCACTGTCATAGAAGGCCATACCAATCAGCACCAGCATCAGCATGCCGACGGCAACCATGATGCGGAAGGCGAAGAACAGCGGCAGTACCTGCGGGATGGAGTCATCCACGGCGGCCTTAATCTGCTCGTCGGTAGCATCGGTCACGTTGCTGGTGTAGCGCTTGAGCAGCAGACCGTAGCCCAGATCCTGTTTCACTTCGTCGAAGCGAGCGCGGGTCTCGTCAGACTTGTCACCGGATTGCAGCTTAGTCAGCAGGTCGTAAGCGGTCATACCGTTACGAACGCGCAGTTCGTGCTCGCTCTTCAGATCCTTCAGACCGGTTACCTGACCGTCCAGAGAACGGGTCGCGATAATGCCCAGTGCATAGGGGATCTTGATGGCGTAGTCGGTGCGCATCTCTTCCTGATTCGGAATACCGAACAGGGTAAAGGCGGCCGGAGCAGGTTCAGTTTCCCACTCGGCTTCGATAGCGGCCAGTTTCACCTTCTGCACTTCACCGGTCTCGTAACCGGATTCGTCACCGAGGATCAGCACGGACACGATGGAAGCCATACCGAACGCGGCGGCAATGGCGAAGGAGCGACGGGCAAACGCCACATCACGATTCTTCAGCAGGTAGTAGGAGGAGATACCCAGCACAAACATGGCGCCACAGGTATAGCCAGCCGCCACAGTGTGGACGAACTTGACCTGAGCAACCGGGTTGAGCACCACGTCAGCGAAGCTCATCATCTCCATCCGCATGGATTCGAAGTTGAACTCTGCACCGACCGGGTTCTGCATCCAGCCGTTGGCGACCAGGATCCAGAGGGCTGAAAGGTTGGTACCCAGCGCCATCAACCAGGTGGCAGCCAGATGCTGATGCTTGCTCAGACGATCCCAACCAAAGAAGAACATACCGACGAAGGTGGACTCCAAAAAGAAGGCCATCAGCCCTTCGATAGCCAGCGGGGCCCCGAAGATATCGCCGACATAATGGGAGTAGTAAGCCCAGTTCGTCCCGAACTGGAACTCCATGGCCAGACCTGTGGTGACCCCCAAGGCAAAGTTGATACCAAACAACTTACCCCAGAATTTGGTCATGTCCCGGTAGATGGTGTTGTTGGTCATCACATAGACGGATTCCATGATCGCCAGGAGAAAGGCCATTCCCAGCGTCAGGGGTACAAACAAAAAGTGATAAAGGGCCGTCGCAGCGAACTGGAACCGCGATAGGTCTACCACATGCTCAGCAATCATGATGTTTCCTCACCGATTATTGGCACGGCTATTTTAAGTTTTAAGCACAAAGCTTCCGTTGGAGGTTAGCGAATGAGCCTTATTGGGACGTGTCACAACAAAACGCGTTCAGTAACCACTGGCATTAACAACAAGGCAATACGAGAACACAAATAAAGCTAATGTTTAACAATTCCAAAACAATCAGCCTAAATTTATTCTCGCCCATGATGACCGGGTTTTTATATCACCTTTATTTGATTGAAATCAATGTAAAAGGACCCGCCATACATGGCTTTGAAAGGCATTTTTAATCTATTTCACGATTATTGACGCGAGCCAGATCACAAAACACGACAAAGCGTAAAACATTGATTTAAATCAATTTAAGAATTTAACATCCCGCCGCTCGGTTTAATTTGAAAAGCGTGAATGACGCGCCTTTTTTCATGTTATCCGAGTCAGGCAATCTGATTCGAAAACTCAATTTAAAATTGCAAAGAATGCATACTCATGCGAACCAATTTCATCAACAAAGACATTAGATAAACTAATTTGAAGAGTGCAATTTTTCTTGTTTGCCGGGGTCGATTCGAACTCCTACAATGCGCCTCGCAGTGAGGGCATACCCTTGGATACAGGCCGGTTAATCCGGGTTCACGGTACGTATTCGACGATCAATTTGAACCTGTCTATTGGAATCGAAGATGAAAAAGTTTGTTGCTAAAACCATCCGTTACTACAAGCTTTCCTTTGTTCAGCTCTATCAACTGAACCGACTCTGAGAGCTCGCGACGGCTCACCTGTTTATTTTCCGGTCTGTGTCCAGACGCACTCACTGTCTGTGAACATCCATCCTGAATTGTCTTTGCCCACCGCATCCGCCGTGGGCTTTTTTTTTGCCCGGATAATAAAAAACCGCCTTTGACGGCGGTTTCATGTTCAAACGACTGTTTTTACTTCTCATCTGGTCTCTGAAGACCGAAATGAGCGTAGGCTCGTGTGGTCGCAATCCGTCCTCTGGGTGTACGTTGCAGATACCCTTGCTGGATCAGATAAGGCTCCAACACATCTTCGATAGTATCTTTCTCTTCCCCGATCGCAGCGGCCAGATTATCGAGACCCACCGGGCCCCCCATAAACTTGTCTATCACAGCCAACAATAACTTGCGGTCCATGAAGTCAAAACCTTCGTTATCGACATCAAGCATGTCCATGGCGCGAGCAGCAATGGGGCCGTCGATCCGGCCATCGGATTTCACCTGGGCAAAGTCGCGCACCCGCCTTAACAAACGGTTAGCAATCCGTGGCGTGCCGCGAGAGCGACGGGCGACCTCAATGGCACCATCTTCCGTCATGTCTAGCCCCAGACAACGGGCACTGCGGGAGACGATATCGGTCAGGTCCTTGACGTTGTAGAACTCCAGCCGCTGGACGATACCGAAGCGATCCCGCAGCGGGCTGGTGAGTGAACCGGCCCGAGTAGTGGCGCCAATCAGGGTGAAGGGAGGCAGATCCAGCTTGATGGAGCGAGCTGCGGGTCCCTCCCCGATCATGATGTCGAGCTGGTAATCCTCCATCGCTGGATAGAGCACCTCCTCCACCACCGGGCTGAGGCGATGGATCTCGTCGATGAACAGCACATCGTTCGGTTCGAGGTTGGTGAGCAGCGCGGCCAGATCCCCCGCTTTCTCCAGCACCGGGCCGGAGGTGGTCTTGATATTGACCCCCATCTCGTTGGCGACGATGTTGGCAAGGGTGGTCTTGCCCAAGCCCGGCGGGCCGAAGATCAACAGGTGATCGAGCGCTTCACCCCGCTGACGGGCCGCTTCGATAAAGATCTCCATCTGTTCGCAGACGGTATCCTGACCGGTGTAGTCAGCCAGCTTCTTGGGGCGGATAGCCCGGTCAATAATGTCATCCTCACGGGCGGCACTGGCCGAAATGAGGCGGTCTGCTTCAATCATCAACTACCTCATACCAGGCTACGCAGGGATTCACGGATGATATCTTCCACCGACATCCCCTCTTTGGCGATCTTGCTGACAATCTGACTCGCCTGCTGCGGTTTGTAACCTAGGGCCACCAGCGCACTGGCCGCCTCCTCGGTCACATCCGGTGCCCGCAATTCGGACTCACTGGCTGGCAAGGTGACCATGGCCGGGGAGAAGAGGTCGTGACTGACCCAGCCTTTGAGGCGATCCTTCATCTCCACCACCAGCCGCTCGGCGGTCTTCTTGCCGACTCCCGGCAGTTTGACCAAAGAGCTTATCTCTTCACGTTCGACACTCAGCACGAATTGGGTAGCAGTCATGCCGGAGAGAATAGCCAACGCCAGCTTGGGGCCGACTCCGTTGGTCTTGATCAGCTCGCGGAACAGCGCCCGCTCCTGTTTGTGGTTGAAACCATAGAGCAGTTGGGCATCTTCCCGCACCACGAAGTGAGTATGGATGGTCGCTTCCTTGCCGATCTCCGGCAAATCATAGAAGCAGCTCATCGGCATCTGCACCTCATAGCCAACCCCGCCCACTTCCAGCAGGACCTCGGGGGGCTGCTTTTCAATGACAATGCCTCTCAAGCGACCAATCACGGCTCTCTCCTCACCAATACAACTATTCGTAAATTGGCTCATAGCATAAAGAATAACTGGATAAGTATCCAGCATAGGGCAGCAACACCCTTGTGGTCAGAGAGGCTTTTTATCCAATTTTCCACCATGCTTGATCGGGTGCAGCCAGTGCACGGGATATTTCAGCGCCGCACCGGCCCCCGAGCGGGGGATAAACCACTACACTAAACCCGTTCGGAACCGAAACTGGTGCCAATGTCGATACCAAGGAAGGCCATCACATGAAAATTGTTACCACCTCCAATCTGGGTCTTGCCATATTGCTCGGCTGTACGCTGGGCATGGGGGTCGTTGGCTGGTATGGCAGCCAGCGGCTAGCCAATCTGCTCTCCTACGTACTGGGCGCCGCCTGGCAGACCGCCGACGGTGCCATGGAGGGCTCCATAGAGCTGGGCAACCAACAGCTACAGATTCAGAAGATGCAAAACGGAACCCCGCTCAATCGCGCCGAACTCGATGCTGCCAAGGCGGCGACCGATGATGCGCTGGCACGGGTCAGCCAGGGGCAGCTCATTGATGGTGCAGCCCTTGCCACCATGGAACAGCACAAGCAGGACTATCAACAGCAACAAGAGAAGCTGCTGGAGCTCTATCACGCGTATACAGAGGTAGATCAGGCACTGCATCATAACGCCGATCTGATGGCCCGCCTCTCGACCCAGCTGGAGGTGATCGGCGATGGCGCGGTCGAGGCGCTGACCCAATCCCCCGACCAGACCATCAGCTGGAACAGCGGCCTCTCCACCCGTTGGGAAGCGGCCGACGGGGGGATGGAGTCCAACATCGGCTTTTTGCGCCAGCTCTATGCACTGGAAAAGATGCGCAGACAAGGAGTCACAGAGGCGATCAAGGCCGAGCTGAAAGAGGCGACCGATTTCTACCACGAAGCGGTCGACAGCATGCTCGGCACCGGGCTGTTCGATATCGAGGGAACCGGCGAATTTGCCGGCAAGACACTGTCGGCAGAGTATCGCGCCCTGTTGGCCCGGCATCAGCAACTGATGGGACAGTGGGTCGATGCGCTCGGCAGCTATCAGACCCAGCAGTCCGTCTATGAGGTCAGTGCCGATGAGCTGCGACAACAGCTGGTTGCCATCGAGGAGAGCGGCGATGCCACCGTAGAGGATCAGGTGGCCCAGCTCAATGGCATCATCAGCCAGACCCGAACCCTGCTGCTGGGTGGCCTGTTGCTGAGCCTGATCATGGTCACCCTCTGCGGCTTCTGGCTGACCCGCAAGCTGGTGACCCCGCTGCTGCAAGTAGACAAACGAATGCAGGATATCGCCGCCGGCGAGGGAGATCTCAACGCCCGCATCAACCTGCAACGGGATGACGAGATAGGCTCGCTGGCCAACAGCGTGGATCGTTTCATCGAGAAATTGCAGAAGATGATCAGCTCCACCATGGACAACAACCAACACATCAGCGAACACGTTCACACCTCGGTCAACCGGGTGGAGGCAATCAGCCAAAGCAGCCGCCAAACCGCCGAACATGCACTGGCCCTGCACCACGACAGTGAACAGATGGTGCAAGTCGCCACCGGTATCTCGGACAACTGCAGCATGGCGGCCCACAATGCCAATGAGGTGCGCCAGCTGACCACCGAGAGCAGCCAGTATGTCGCCTCCGCCAGCGCGGGCATGCAACGGGTGGTACAAGAGGTGAGCGAGTGTGCCATCGCCATCAACTCCCTCAAGGAGCAGGCGGGTCAGATTGGCCAGATCATCTCCACCATCAGCGGCATCTCGGAACAGACCAACCTTCTGGCCCTCAATGCAGCCATCGAAGCGGCCCGCGCGGGGGAGATGGGGCGTGGCTTTGCGGTGGTCGCAGACGAGGTGCGCACCCTGGCCAATCGCACCGCAACATCGAGCGCCGAAATTAGCCAGGTGATCAGCAGCATCCAGCAGCAGACCGAGACCGCCTACCTGATGATGCAGCGCAACCTCAAGACGGTAGAGTCCGGCATGCAAGACTCCGAGAACACCAAGCAGATCCTGTTCAAGGTGGAAGGCGCCATCGACCAGCTGGCCGACATGGTGCAGCAGGTGGCCGTGGCTACCGGGCAACTGTCACACACCCTGAGCCACTCCTCTGACAAGGTCTCCGGCATTAGTCTGCAAGCCAGAACCGGCGAACAGGAAGCGCAGGAGTGTCTGCAACTCGCCTCCTCGCTCCATCAAGCCAGCCTGCTGCAGCAGCGCCTGCTCTCCCAGTTCAGAGTCTGAGCCCCTCCAATAGTAAAGATGCCACTCATATGAGTGGCATCTTTTTGTTACCGGTCGCTCATTCCTGCCGCCTTAACTTCCTCAACGTCCTATGGCCAGTTGAACAGCCAGGCTCAGCATGATGATGCCAACCAGCAGATCGATCCCCTGCTGCACCCGGCCGCGGGCCAACCAGGGCGCCAGTGCCGCCGCCCCCAGCGCCAGCGAGTAGAACCACACCAACGAGGCCAGCATGGCCCCCGCAGCAAAGGCCGGACGCAGGGACTCGCTCACCTGACTGCCAAGGGAGCCGAGCAGCATCAGGGTATCGAGATAGACGTGAGGATTGAGCAGCGTAACTCCCAGTGTCATCGCCAACACGCTTTTGACCCCCATCTGCTGAGCAGAATCGGCAACTCCCTCCCCTTTACCGCGCCAGGCACTGAGCAGGGAACGGCCACCAAACCAGCCGAGAAACAGCACACCACCCCAGGTGAGTAGCGCCATGCCGAGGGGGCTGGCGGCCAGCAGATTGGCTCCGCCAAATACGCCGATAGCAATCAGGGTGAGATCGCAGAGGCTGCAGAGCGTGGCCGTCAACAGATGGTGATTGCGATGGATGCCCCGGCTCAGCACAAAGGCATTCTGGGCGCCGATGGGGATGATCATGGCCAGACCGATGGTGAAGCCTTGTAGTGTCGTTGCGAGCATCATGGAGAGTACCGTTCGAAATGATGAATGAGCGGCACTATAGCGATGGTGGTTCCTTCTTAGAAATTCATTGATTTACTGATTGATTCATTTTGCTAATAAAAACCGGCATACCCAGCCGCTGTTCCAGCCCTTGTCAATTACCGGATCTGACAATTGTGACCCTCAGAGTGCGGCAGGAGAATCTGTTGCGCCTGTGGGCTCAGCCTACTGCAGCAATCTGGGGAAGTTGGTAACCACAACTTGCTCCAAATTGGGTAGCAACAGCCCCGTACTAACCCCTTTGGCAATGGCCTGATAGCGGTTCATGGAGCCGGTTTTGCGGGTGACCTGATTGAGATGGTAATTGACCGTGCGCTCCGTGATCCCGAGGATGCAGGCGATCTCGCTAGAGGTCTTCCCTTCGCTGGCCCAGAACAGGCACTCGGTCTCGCGCTCGGTCAAGGGGTCTTTACCCGCACTGTCCATCATGCTGAAACGCACCACCCGAATGGCCGCCTCGAAGATGTAATTGGACATCCAGGAGAGGATCGGCGAGGACTCCAGCAGCAGGTCGCTCGAGGCCCGCTCGGAGGTGATGAAGGAGAGAATACCGTTCTCCCCGGCTGCACCGTGCAGAGGGAAGGAGATGCCGTTACGCAACCCGAACTCGGCTGCCAACCCCATCACGTCCATGGTTCCCTCTTGCAAAAAACTGGCCCGCTCATCGAGGCGGTTCCAGTAAATGGGCAACGTCTGCTTGCGTGCCAGCCGGATCACCGGATCGCACGCCAGCATGTTGTTTTCGGTATAGGCCTGCACCCAGGAATCGGGGCACTGGTTGAACAGCACCACCTTGGGCCTTTGCATCGACATCGGCAGGATCAGGGCGAAGCGATAGTAGTCATAGCCCATCCCGAGCGTAAAGCGACCGATCAGTTCGGCCAGACGATTGCCGTCCGTCACCGAAGTGAAATGTTCGAGGTACTCAAGCAGTTGGTCTCTGTTCATATGAAAGCCCCCTTGGCCAGACATGTGATTATAACGGCGAATAGCAAGATAGAGGGTCCATAATGTTGGTTTTTAAAGGAAAATTGAGAGAACATCCACGAAACGAGGTGGAGAATGAACTCTATCGCTTTCGAAATCGCGTCTTTTCCGACCGGCTAGGCTGGGATGTCGAGTCTCATCGGGGCCTGGAGCGTGACAGCTTCGACACGCCAGACACCCATTGGGTTCTGATCGAGGACGAACAAGGGCTGTGTGGCTGTATTCGTCTGCTCAACTGTGCCGATGCCTATATGCTGCCCACCATCTTCCCCACCGCCCTTGCCGGTGAAAGCGCGCCACGCACCCCCGATGTCTGGGAACTCACCCGTCTGGCTATCGATGCCCAGCGCGCACCGCGCATGAGCAATGGCGTCAGCGAACTCACTTGCGTCATCTTCCGCGAGGTCTATGCCTTCGCCCATGCCCACGGGATCCGGGAGCTGGTCGCCGTCGTCAGCCTGCCGGTGGAGCGCATCTTCCGCCGACTTGGCCTGCCCATCGAGCGGCTCGGTCATCGGCAGGCGGTCGATCTGGGGGCGGTAAGGGGCGTTGGCATCCGCTTCAATCTGGATGAGCGCTTCGCGCAGGCGGTCTCCCAACCGCTGCTGGGCCATTATCAAACCAGCCATTATCCACTGCAGCAACCGTCACCGGTGTTAGCAGTTCACTCATAAAAAATCCCGGGAAAACAGACCCGGGATAAAGATGTCGCTACGATCTGCGCAGGGCTACCCCATGCGGCACCAGAGAGTATCCTCCCTCAATGGCCTGACCACTACTGTCAAAAATCACAGCGCAACGCCCCTTCCGCCGCCCATTGTTGTCCCCTGCCGAGTGACGTAGAGTCAGCCCTTGGGCAACGGAAGGGGGAGAAGATGAAAGAGCTGGACTACAAACTGCTGCGGGCGCTGGATGCAGTACTGCAGGAGCAGAACTTCGATCGGGCGGCCAAGTCGCTCCATATCACCCAGTCGGCCATCTCCCAGCGGATCAAGCAGCTGGAGCAGCAATTTGCCGAGCCGCTGCTCATTCGCAGCCAACCGCTGCAGGCCACGCCACTCGGCCAGAAGCTGCTGGCCCACTATCGGCAAGTACATCAGCTTGAGCTCGAACTGGCGGGGGAGCTGGCTCCCGATGAACCGCAGGGGCCAATCCGGATCAGCATCGCAGTGAACGCCGACAGCCTGGCCACTTGGTTTTTGCCCGCCATTGCCCCCTTGTTGAAACAGCACCCCATCGAACTCAACCTGCTGGTCGATGACGAGAGCCGTACCCTCGACAAGGTCCGCGAGGGTCAGGCCTTTGGTGCGGTCAGCCTGCATCCCCAGCCGCTGGCGGGTTGCTGCGTCGACGAACTCGGTGAGATGAACTATCTGCTTACCGCCAGTCCCGCCTTCGTAGCCCGCCACTTCCCTCGCGGCCTGACTCGTGAGGCGCTGGCCAAGGCACCGGCGGTGGCGTTCGATCAGCGCGATGACATGCATGTGAGCTTTATGAGGGAACACTTCGGGCTGGAGCCGGGCGGTTATCCCTGCCATACGGTCCACTCGTCAGAGGCCTTCGTCGCCATGGCCGAACAGGGGTTGGCCTACTGTCTCATCCCCGAATTGCAGATAAGAGGCCAGCTGGCAGGCGGGTCACTACTCAACCTCAGTCCCGACCACGTCCTGACGGAACGCCTCTACTGGCACCGCTGGGTACTGGAAAAAGGGGTTCACAAGCAGCTCTCCCAACGCCTTATCGACCATGCCAGATCGCAGTTGAAACCACGCTGAGCAGGCCATTCACCTTGGCTTTGCAGGGCTAAAAACGTATAGTGCTGGGCGATCCTTCATCAGGTCTCCACCCAGGTTTTCACTTCAGGTTCCTCACTTATGTTCCAAGACAATCCGCTGCTGGCCCAGCTCAAGCAACAAATCCGCGAAAACATCCCGAAGAAAGAGGGTGTGATCCGCGCCTCGGACCGGGGCTTCGGCTTTCTGGAAGTCGATGAGAAGACCAGCTATTTCGTGCCGCCTCCCTACATGAAGAAGGTGATGCACGGTGACCGGGTGACCGCCCTGATCCGCACCGAAAAAGAGAAGGAAGTGGCCGAGCCGGATACCCTGCTGGAGCAGTCCGTCACCCGCTTCGTGGCCCGGGTCAAGATGTTCCGTGACCGCCTCAACGTGGTTGCCGACCATCCGCTGATCAAGGATGCCATCAAGGCCCGCGTCAAGAAGGGTCTGGATGAGAAAGAGTTCAAGGAAGGTGACTGGGTGGTGGCTACCCTCAAGCGCCACGCGCTGGTCGACGGCAACTTCTCGGCCGAGATCATCCAGAAGATCGCCGCCCAGGAAGATCACAATGTGCCCTGGTGGGTGGTGCTGGCACGCCACAATCTGGCCCAGGTCGAGCCGGCTGACTTGCCGGAGTGGAAGGTGATCGAAGAAGAAGATCTGCCCCGTCGTGACCTGACCAAGGTGCCCTTCTTCACCATCGACGGTGCCAAGACCAAGGATATGGACGATGCGCTGGCCATCACCAAGCTGGACAACGGCTGGGAGCTGCTGGTCGCCATCGCTGACCCGACCGCCTATGTGGCCGAAGGCAGCGAGCTGGACAAAGAGGCCGCCCAGCGCGCCTTTACCGTCTACATGCCGGGCCGCAACGTGCCGATGATCCCGCGCACCCTCTCCGATGAGCTCTGCTCCCTGAAAGAGGGCGAGGAGCGCAACACCCTGTGCGCCCGTCTGCTGATCGCCGAAGATGGTCTGCTGCTGGAGGAGACCGAGTTCTTCGCCGCCCGCATCTGCTCCCACGCCCGTCTCAACTACGACGACGTCTCCGACTGGGCCGAGCATGGCAAAGAGCTGTCTATCGACGCAGGCGTACTGGCCCAGCTGCCGCTGATGAAGGCGATGACCGAAGCACGCATCGCGTGGCGCACCGAGCATGCGCTGGTATTCCCGGATCGTCCCGACTACGACTTCGAGCTGGGCGAGAATGGCGAAGTGCTAGCTATCCACGTTGAGCCGCGCCGCATCGCCAACCGCATGGTGGAAGAGTCGATGATCGCCGCCAACATCTGCGCCGGTCGCGTGCTGGGCAAGAGCGTCGGTTACGGTATCTTCAACGTTCACACCGGCTTTGACGAAGAGTCCCTCGACGGCGCCATCGACCTGCTGAAGAGTGCCGAAGCCCCGTTCGAGCGCGACGAGATCGCCAGCCTCTCCGGCTTCTGTGCCCTGCGCCGCTGGATCGACAACCTCGACACCCGCTGGCTGGATGGCAAGATCCGCCGCTTCCAGAGCTATGCGCTGATGTCCTCCGAGCCGGGCGCCCACTATGGTTTGGGTCTGGATGCCTACGCCACCTGGACCTCCCCGATCCGTAAATACGGCGATATGGTCAACCATCGTCTGCTCAAAGCGGTCATCGCCGGCAAGACCCCAGGTGAGCGCCCGAGTCAGGAGCTCACCGAGCACCTGACCGCCTGCCGCCGCCTGCACCGCATGGTGGAGCGTGACATCGGCGACTGGCTCTATGTTCGCTACCTGAAAGCCGCGGCTGGCACCGATCAGGTATTCAACGCCGAGATCATCGACGTGATGCGTGCCGGTCTCAAGCTGCGTCTGCAGGAGAACGGCGCCGTGGTCTTCCTGCCTGCCCGCCATATTCTCGACAACAAGGATCGACTGGAGTGCAACTGGGACAACGGCCGCGTCTATCTGGACAAGACCGAAGTGGTCTACGAGCTCGGCCAGATCATCGAGGTGAAGCTGACCGAAGCGGTGGAAGAGACCCGCTCCCTTATCGCCAAACCGGCGGTAGATCTGGTACCGGGTCCGGCACCGGAAGCCCCGGCGACCGAGAGTGCGCCAGCCGATAGCAGTGAAACGACCGCTGAGACTGCCCCCAAGGCAGAATAAGCCACGTAGAATCATCTGATCTGCCCGAGAGCCCGCCATCGTGCGGGCTCTTTTTTGCCCGGCATCCCGCCCTACAAGCTGCCATATATACTGTTATGGCACACAGTTCTATCCACGATTGGCAGAGAACGCAGTGAATGTCTCCACCAGCAGGGCTGAAAGCAACCGTTATGTGCACTGCCTCTCCTTTCTGACATATTAATCAAGGAGAAATATGTCTATACTCGCTTGGGTACAATCCAAGGGATATTGGTATGCAGGAATGGGACCCGGAACACTTCACCAACTTCGCTCAGTTATGCGAAGTGAGCCTCGCCACCATCCGTGAAAAGACCGATGCCGAACGCCTCTACCTCTGGCTGAAAGCCCCCGAACCGCAACTCTACAGCTTTCAGCTCGATCACGGGCTGACCACGCTTGATCTCGCCCATCTCGGTCAACTGACCCTGCCCCACCACCTGATCGACAAGGCGATGGAGAAGGGACAACTGGTGATCGAGCAGCTCCAAGCACCGCCTGATCCCGGCGAAAATGTGGAGCCCGCCCAGCCGCAGTTACGCGCCTGTTTCCCTCTCAAGCGTCACATGAAACTGGAAGGGGTCATCTATCTGGAGACCCGCCGCCGCATCGATCGCCTCTCCTCCCACCAGCGTCAGGGCATCCAGCTCCTTATCCACTATCTGACTGCCGAGCTCAGCAATCACCTGCTCTCCAGCCAGGTCAATCAGGAGCGGGACCAGCGGCTCCATACCCAGACCGATCTGGTACAGAGTCAGGCACTGCAAGGATCCTTCCTCACCATGTTGCAGGCGCTGCACATGGTCAGCGTCACCCTCTCCCGCAGTCGCAGCGAGAACGATCTGCTGCGGGATGCCGTGCTGCTGGCCCGCAAGGAGCTGCAATTCGATCGGGTCGCCATCTTCCTGATCGAACCCGATGGCAAAACCATGCGCGGCACCTGGGGCACCAGCGAGGACGGTGAGCTGATGGATGAACACAACTTCATCAGCCCCATTCCGGATCACCCCACGGTGCAAGAGGCGCTCAGGCGCAAGGATTACGTGCTGGTGATGGAAGATACCCCCCTCTACTACGAGAAGCAGCAGGTGGGCCGTGGCTGGAACGCCATGATATCGCTGTGGGATGGCACCACCCCCATCGGCTGGATCGCCGCCGACAACCTGCTCTGGCACCGTCCGCTCAAGGCCTATCAGAGCGAGATCTTCAAACAGTACGCCGCCATTCTGTCACAACTGCTGATCCGCCAGCGTACTCAGGAGCAGTTGGAAACCCTCAACCGCCAGCTGGAGGCCCGGGTCGCCGAACGCACCATGCAGCTGGCCGAGACCAACCGTGCGCTGGAAGAGGCCAATCACCGCCTCTCCCTGCTGTCGCTGGAAGATCCCCTCACCGGCATCGCCAACAGGCGCCAGTGGGACATCACCATGCAGCGGGAGTGGGAGTGGGCACGGCGCACCCAGAACCTGCTGGCGGTATTGATGATCGACGTCGACGAGTTCAAGGCCTACAACGACCACTTCGGCCATGCCAAGGGGGATTTCTGCTTGCAACAGGTGGCCCATGTGCTGCGGGATGCTGAACGGCGCTGCACCAATCTGGTCGCCCGTTACGGCGGGGAAGAGTTCGTCATTCTGCTCTGCGCCCCCCAACCCGGTGAGGCCGAACAGCTGGCCGGACGGATCCACGATGGTCTTGCCCGCTTGAAAATGCCCCATCCCGCCTCGCGGGTTGCTGATTTCATTACGGTTAGCATAGGCTTTAGCTATCTGGTTCCCTCCCTGGACGGAGCATGGCAGACCCTGACCGAACAGGCTGACCAGGCGCTCTACCACGCCAAGTCACAAGGGAGGGCCCGCACTCTGGCCTATCGGTGATCCCATGCTGTTGCGTCGCTACCCCATCTTCAATCGTCGCCTGGCTCTGGTGGCCTACGGCATCGACTATCAGCTCAGCTCACCGGCCGAATGGCCTTCACTGGCGCAACATTGCCGCCTGCTGGCGCAGGGGCGTCAATATCTGGTGCCCTTCACCCACGAACAGCTCGATGAACAGCGTCCCATGCTGCTGGATCAGGACGCGATCCCGCTGGTTGAAGCCTCCAGCGAACGCCAGCCCAACTCGTTCCCGGTGCTGGAGCAGTGGCGTGACAGCCGGCGCAGACTGGCGGTGCATGGCGCCAACCGGGATCCGCGCTGGCTCGGCGCCAGCCGCCTGCTGGTGTACTGGATGGGGGAAGAGGGGATCTGCCAGCCCACCGAACACAAGCGGATGGCGCTGAACATCGAGACCTGGGCGGATTTTCTCCCGCTGCGGGAGGCCGGGGTCGACTTCTTTGCCGGCGGTTTTCTCGCCCGTCCGGAGCTGGTCAATCAGCGGGCCAACCAGCCCGATATGGCGCTGGTACAGCAGATCCTCCAGCTCATCTGCCACGAAGAGTTCTCCTTCGCCCAGGTAGCCCGCCTGCTGGAGCAGGATGCCTGGCTGCCCGGCCTGCTGCTCACCTACGTCAACGCCCCCGGCTTCGATCATGCCGCCCCCATCACCTCGGTACCCCGCGCCCTCTCCTATCTGGGGGAGCAGGAGATCCGTAAGTTCGTGCTGATCAACGGTCTGGCCCGGGTGAGCCAGCACATGCCGGAGGCCTGCACCCGCATGGCCATCGCCCGCGGCCGCTTCTGCGAGTTGATTGCCCTCACCGCCCTCGGTAAAGCGGAGGCAAGCTGGGCCTTTCTGGTGGGACTGGTGCTCGATGGTTCCCTGCTGTCGGAGCCGCTGATGGCCCACCTGCCCAAGAGCGTGCAGCGCGCCATCGAACTGCACGAAGGGCCACTCTTTCATCTGTTTCAGCTGGTCAGCACCTATGAACAGGGCAACTGGGCCCTGCTGGAACAGCTTGCCCCCAAATATCAACTCGATCCGGCCCAGCTCACCCCCGTCTATTTTCAGTCACAAATGTGGGGGCAAGCGTTTCTCACCAGCTAGGTGATGGCGAGGCGGGGAGCCACTGGCTAGAATGGGCTCCCTTTTTTCAGAGACAGACCCCGCACCATGACGCTTTCCGGATTCCAAGGCCTGGTCTTTGACCTTGATGGCACCCTGGTCGACTCCATGCCGCTGCACCTCGCCGCCTGGGAGCACACCGCCCGCGAGTTTGGCTTTCGCTTCGATGCCGACTGGTTCTATGAACTGGGTGGCATGCCGAGCCGCAAGATAGCCCTGCTGGTCGCACAGGAGCAGCAGATCCCCCTCGATCCCCTCGAAGTCACCCGCTGCAAGACCGCCCACTATGTGGCCAACCTGCACAAGGCGACCGTCTTTCCGGCCATGCAGGCACTGGTCGAGCGCTATCATGGCGTCATCCCGATGGGGATCGGCACCGGCTCGCCCAGCGTCAACGCCGAAGCGGTGCTACGCAACACCGGGCTGGATCGCTACTTCTCTGTGGTGGTCACCGCAGACGATGTGGAGCTGCACAAGCCCAATCCGGACACCTTCCTGCTGGTCGCCAGCAAGCTGGGGGTCGAGCCATCAGGCTGTCTGGTGTTTGAAGATACCGGTATCGGGGTACAGGCCGGAGAAGCAGCGGGTATGCAGACCTGCATGGTCAAAGAGGGTCAACCGGTCGGCATAACGGCGTAGTGCGGAAAAAAATATCGCCCTGCAAGGGGCGATAACCGGAACCGGCTCTCATACGGGACATGAATGAAAAATGAGAGCAGGCTCCGTCAGCCGCTGACGCAGGGCGCGTCAACGGGGAGTGCGGGGCAGACGATTACTCGTTGTTGCCACCGCCCTGATTGTCGTCATATCGACCCGGCGCGCCGTGGGGGCGCGGCGCCATGGAGACACGTGGCTTGCGAGCACGCTGGATATTCACCTGCGGACGGCCGGTGTGCATGGCGATGGTGGAGATCTTGGCCTTGTAGACCAGCTGCTGGTTACCATGAGCATCGGTCAGCAGCACGCTGTACTGGTCGAACCCGCTGATGGTGCCTTCCAGCTTGATGCCGCTCACCAGAAAAATAGCGACCTGACTGCGGTTCTTGCGCAACCAGTTGAGGGCAGAATCTTGCCCGTTCCCGAGGGAGAAGGCTTGCTCAATCGTGGAGTAGCTGGGGGATTCAGTTGTCATAAATTATTGTCCCGCGGAAAAAAAGTGGCGTTTGATTGTGCTAAATGGGCACTGGCTTGTCAAAGTCATTCTCACTCCCGCCAGCAATAGCGCCCTCCGGGGGCTGGTCGCTGACCAGCACAACTGCGATAATCGCCAGCTCTGGCTCTACCACGGGCCTTATCTGGGGTTTTATCTTGCATCCGGCTTCACACCAACACCACACCACCTATGTCCATGATGCTACTGCCTGTGAAGAGTGTGACCTGCTGATACCGGCCACACCGCTCGAGGTGGGACAGGCCAGCTGCTGCCCCCGTTGCGGACACACCCTGAGTCGCCACCTGCCACAGCAGGAGTTGCGGCCGATCTCCTACGGGTTCGCGGCACTTATCATGTTCGTGCTCGCCAATGCCTTTACCTTTATGTCCTTCTCGGCCAAAGGGGTGGGCCAGGAGATGACCTTTTTGCAGAGTATCACCACCCTGGTGGATGAGGGCTATCTGTTTCTCGGCGCGGTACTGAGCCTGACCCTGATCGGCCTGCCGCTGGTCTATATGGGATCCATCATGCTGGTGCTGTGGCGGGTCGATAAAGATCTGCACAGCAATGCCCTGCGCTCCCTCGGCCGTCTGCTCTGCCGGATCAAACCCTGGCTGATGGTGGATGTCTTTCTGGTGGGGGTGCTCATCTCGCTGGTCAAGCTGATGGGGATGGCCGACATCAAGATGGGGCTGTCATTCTGGGCTTTCGTCGGTTACACCGTGCTGCTCATCAAGATGATCTCCTCACTGGATCAGATGTGGCTGTGGCAGCGGCTGTTCGGCCCAACCGAGTCACGGGATATCGACCCGGAAGCGGGCGCGCTGGAGTCCGGTCTGGTGGGCTGCCATATCTGTGGCGCCCTGAGCGAGGTGGGTAGCCACAGCTGCTCCCGCTGCGGCGGCAAGCTGCATGCCCGCAAGCGGGGCGGCCTGAACCGTACCTGGGCGCTGCTGTTTACCTCCGCCATTCTCTACATTCCGGCCAACGTCTATCCCATCATGGATACGGTGTTTCTCGGTGATGACAGCCCCTCCACCATCCTCGGCGGTGTGGTGCTGCTCTGGGCCATGGGCTCCTACCCCATAGCGGCGGTGATCTTTTTCGCCAGCGTGGTGGTGCCGCTGGTGAAAATACTGGCGCTATTCTGGCTTTGCTATATGGTGCAGCGCGGCAATGTCACCTCCCCCCTCGGCAAGCTCAAACTCTATCGCATGACCGAATTTGTCGGACGCTGGTCGATGATCGACGTCTTCGTGGTGGCCATTCTGGCGGGCCTGATCCGGCTCGACAATCTGATGACCATCTATCCCGGCCCTGCGGCCGTCGCATTTGCAGGTGTGGTGCTGATCACCATGGTCGCCGCCATGAGTTTCGACTCCCGCCTGATCTGGGATTTACAACAAGGAGAACGCGAACGTGAGTGAGCGTAAAAAAAGGTGGAAACCGGGCTCTGACTTTCTGAGCTCTGCCGCCGCAATCTGGATGGTGCCCCTGCTGGCGCTGTTCATCGGTCTCTGGATGCTGTTCCAGCACTGGTACTCTCAGGGCCCGAGTTTCACCCTGACTGTCGCCACTGCCGAGGGCATAGTCGCTGGCAAGACGGTGATCCGCTCCCGCGAAGTGGACGTCGGCCGCATCGAGGCCGTCGAGCTGAGCGATGACTATAGCCATGCCGTGCTGAAAGGACGGCTGACCAATGCCGCCTCCGGCATGCTGCGCGGTGACAGCCAGTTCTGGGTGGTCAAGCCCAGAGTGGGCCGTGAAGGGGTATCGGGTCTGAGCACCCTGCTCTCCGGCGCCTATATCGAGCTCGCCCCCGGCAAGAAAGGTCGGGCGCGGGACGAGTACGCCATGCTCGACAAACCGCCGCTCGCCTCCCTCGATGCCAAGGGGCTGCGTCTCACCCTCAGTAGTCGCGACACCCGCGCGCTGGGGGAAGGCTCCCCCATCAACTATCAGGGCTTCACCATAGGTCAGGTGGAAGAGGCGAAGTTCCTGCCGGAAAAGAGTGAGATGCAGTATCAAATCTTCATCCACGCCCCCTACGACATTCTGGTGAGCAGCAACTCCCGCTTCTGGATGACCCCGGGCTTCGAGGTCTCCATGAGCAGCGAGGGGATGAAGGTGAAGATGGATTCGCTGGAGAGCCTGATCGATGGCGGCATTACCATGGGTCTGCCACCCGGCTGGGCGCCTGGCGAGCCGGTCAAACAGATGGAAGGGTTCACCCTGTTCCAGGATGAGGCGAGCGTGCTGGCCGGTAGTCTGGATCAGTTCATCGACTACGTCTTCCTGTTCGATGACAACGTGGGTGGCCTGCACCCGGGCGCGGCGGTGCAGTATCGCGGTATCCGGGTCGGTACCGTCATCTCCGCCCCCTACCTCATCGAGGACAAGGGCGTGCAGATCTTCAAGAGCCGCCAGATCCCGGTGCTGGCTCGCATCGAGGTGCAGCGCCTCTCCCACCGCTATGCCAAGGCGGAGAAGGATCAATGGCGTGCCCTGTTCGGCAAGCAGTTCAAGGAGGGGTTGCGTGCCAGCCTCAAGACCTCAAGCCTGCTGACCGGCGGCAAGATCATCGACCTCAACTTCTATCCGGACGCGCCACGTTTCGAACAGGCCAAGCTGGCCGGTTATCAGGTCTTCCCCACCGTGCAGGGCGGGCTGGATCAGATCGAGCGCAAGGTGAACCTCATCCTCGACAAGTTTGTCGACATGGACATGGCGACCACCCTGACCAAGGTCAACGGGTCACTGACCACCCTGGATGGCACCCTGAAGAACATCAGTGCAGTCAGCGCCAACCTGAACAAGCTCACTGCCAAGGATTCCACCCAGCAGCTGCCCGCCTCGCTCAACGAGAGCCTCAAGCAGTTGCAGGAGACCTTGCAGGCCTATGACGCCCAATCGCAGACCAATCAGGATCTGCGTCAGTCGGTGCAGACCCTCAATCAGTTGATGCGCGAACTGCAGCCGCTGGTGCACTCCCTCAACGAGCAGCCCAGCTCGCTGATCTTCGATCGCGCGCATCCATCGGACCCTGAGCCCAAGCGAGGCAAACAATGAAAAAAGAGATCCTGACGCTGGCCCTGCTGGGCCTGCTGGCGGGTTGCAGCAGCCAGCCAAGCCTGCACTACTACTCGCTCGATGCAGACAGCCAGCAACCCGTGACGGCCCCGGCCCAACCGCAGCACCAGCTGGTGCTGCGCCCGGTGGCGCTGGCCAGCCAGCTCGACCGGATCAGTCTGGTCTATCAGCTGGAAGGACAAGAGCTCCACTTCACCGAATACCATCGCTGGGCCGGTGCGCTGGACGATCAGCTCAACCAGCTCACCCTCAATGGCCTCTCCACCCGCCTGCCGGGCTGGGTGGTGCGGCAGGATGGCGCCCGCAAGGGGCCGGTGCTGACCATTCTGGTGGAGCGCTTTCAGGGCCGTCATGACGGCAGCGCCGTGCTGAGCGGTCGCTGGCGCCTGCTGGCGGAAGATGGCACCGTGCAGCGCGATGCCCCCTTCCGTCAGGAGCGAGTACTGCCGGCCGATGGCTACAACGCACTGGTGAACGAGCTGGGTCAGGGCTGGCAACAGCTGCTCGACCAGATCGCCGCCGAGGTGCGCCAGAGCGCCAGCTAATCGCCCATCCGCCGATTGCAGAGATAAAAAAACGACGCCAGCTGGCGTCGTTTTTTTATGGGCAAGAGTCGGGGGCGACTCATGCCTTAGCAGGCAGGCTCAAGCGGGCAACCGCTTCGACGTGCATGGAGTGCGGGAACATATCGACCGGTTGCACCTCATCCAGCACGAAGCCCTGCTTGACCAGCCAGGCAAGGTCGCGGGCCAGGGTCTGCGGGTTGCAGGAGACATAGACCAGACGACGGGGCGCCATGGCGACCAGGGTCTGCAATACGGCCTTGTCACAGCCTTTGCGGGGCGGATCCATCACCACCACATCAGCGGTCACACCTTGGGCGTGCAGCTCGGGCATCAGCTGCTCGGCCTTGCCGACGTGGAATTCGGTGTGCTCGATACCGTTGAGGGCAGCGTTGCGGCGGGCATCGCTGATGGCGCTCTCCACCGACTCGATCCCCACCACCTTGGCGGCCTTGCCAGCCAGGAACAGGGAGATGGTGCCGATACCACAATAGATGTCGAACACTGTCTCGTTACCGGTCAGCTCGGCATACTCGAGGGCGCTGGAGTAGAGCACATCGGTCTGGGTCGGGTTGTTCTGGAAGAAGGAGAGCGGCGAGATCTCGAACTCGAGCTCATGGATCTTGTCGCGGATCACCCCTTCGCCGAGCAGCACCCGGTTGGTCGCGCCCAGAATGCGGTTGGTGCGCTCATCGTTGATGTTCTGCACCAAGGTAGTAACCGGCAGATCGCTTAAGCTCGCCAACAGTTCGGCTTCGAACGGCAGCACCTCACCCAAAGTGACCAGCACCACCATCAGCTCGCCGCTCTTGAAGCCCTTGCGGGTCATCAGGTTGCGCACGCAGCCGCTGTGGTTCACTTCGTCATAGGCAGCGATGTCATGCGCGCGCATCCAGTTGCGTACCCGGGCGTTCAGCTCCACGTGCAGCGGATCCTGCACCGCACAGTCATCGGCGGTAATGAGATCGTGGGAGTGCTTGCGATAAAAACCGATCTCGGCACCGGCGTCACAGCCACGCACCGCATATTGCGCCTTGTTGCGATAGGCGAACGGGCTTTCCATGCCAAGGATATCCTTGACCGGGGTGTCACCCAGCCCGACCTGTTCCAGTGCGCTCTGCACCAAGGCCTGCTTGAGCTTGAGCTGGGCCGGATAGGCCAGCGGACGTACCTGACAGCCACCGCACTCGGTGTTGGGGCAGAAATCGGCCACCCGATCTGTTGAAGGTTGGAGCAGCTCGGCAACC
Source organism: Aeromonas sp. MTB (assembly GCF_056632455.1). Classification (NCBI taxonomy): domain Bacteria; kingdom Pseudomonadati; phylum Pseudomonadota; class Gammaproteobacteria; order Aeromonadales; family Aeromonadaceae; genus Aeromonas; species Aeromonas sp. MTB. The sequence continues at coordinate 643,873 of NZ_CP147026.1, read as the reverse complement.
TTGCCGTGCAGATAGTTCGGCTTGACCTCGGTCAGCTCCACCTGCGCCTGCTCACCGGGCAGCAGACCTTCGACAAACAGGGGGCGATCGAACAGGCGTCCTTTGCCATCTCCTTTGTCGGTCAGTTCCAGGATCTCGATCTGGTGTTGATGTCCCACTAACGGCATGAGCGGCTCCAAAAGTACTAAAAAATGGGGGTGATGGACGCGGCAGAGCCATGCCCATCGAGAAAAGGTGGCAGAGTTTAGCGGAGATCCGGCCAAATTGCAGGCATAAAAAGCCTGCTTGTTGCAATGGTCATTACTCCTGGCCATCTGCCGGGCGTGGCCACCTTTCGGGTTGCGGCAAATTTAGCCCTTGGGCCATAACGCCCAGCCTGTTAAAATTCCGCCCTTGAAATTATCCTGGGCCCCGCGCCCGTTCTAGCTAAGGTCTACCGCGATGCGTACCAGCCAATATCTGCTTTCCACTCTCAAGGAAACCCCCTCCGACGCTGAAGTTGTCAGCCACCAGCTGATGCTGCGCGCCGGGATGATCCGTAAACTGGCCTCCGGCATGTATGCCTGGTTGCCAACCGGTCTGCGGGTACTGAAGAAAATCGAGAACATTGTTCGCGAAGAGATGAACAATGCTGGTGCCGTCGAAGTCTCCATGCCGGTGGTACAACCCGCCGAGCTGTGGCAGGAGTCCGGCCGCTGGGATGACTACGGTCCCGAGCTGTGCCGTCTGACCGACCGTCACAACCGTCCCTTCGTGCTGGGCCCGACCCACGAAGAGGTGATCACTGCGCTGGTACGTTACGAAGTGAACAGCTACAAGCAGCTGCCGCTCAACCTCTACCAGATCCAGACCAAGTTCCGCGACGAAGTACGCCCCCGTTTCGGTGTGATGCGTGGCCGCGAATTCCTGATGAAGGATGCCTACTCCTTCCACATCGACAAGGAATCTCTGGTCGATACCTACGAGAAGATGCACGCTGCCTACTGCAAGGCGTTCACCCGCATGGGCCTGAACTTCCGTCCGGTGCAGGCCGATACCGGCTCCATCGGTGGTACCGGTTCCCACGAATTCCAGGTGCTGGCGGAGAGCGGTGAAGACTTGATCGCCTTCTCCGACAGCTCCGATTACGCCGCCAACATCGAGATGGCCGAAGCACTGGCGCCGGCCGGCGAGCGCGCTGCAGCCACCGCAGCCCTGACCAAGGTTGCCACCCCGAACGTCCACACCATTGACGAAGTGGCTGCCTTCCTGAACGTGGCGCCGACTGCCATCGCCAAGACCCTGCTGGTACTGGCAGAGGAAGATGAGCACGGCAAGCAGGCCGTCATCGCGCTGGTACTGCGTGGCGACCACGAACTGAACGAAATCAAGGCAGAGAAACTGGCTGGCGTGGCCAACCCGCTGACCTTCGCCAACGACGAGCAGATTAAAGCTGCCGCCGGTTGCGATGCAGGTTCCATCGGCCCGGTCGGCTTTGCCGGTCGCATCATTGTCGATCGCAGCGCCGCCCATCTGGCGGACTTCGTCTGCGGCGCCAACGAGACCGGCTTCCACCTGACCGGTGCCAACTGGGATCGCGACATCGCTTCTTACGAAGTTGCCGACCTGCGCAACGTGGTGGAAGGCGACCCGAGCCCGTGCGGCCAGGGCAAGCTGCTGCTCAAGCGCGGTATCGAAGTGGGCCACATCTTCCAGCTGGGTACCAAGTACTCCGAAGCGATGAAGGCGAGCGTGCTGAACGAAGCTGGCAAGTCCGTCACCATGGAGATGGGTTGCTACGGTATCGGGGTTTCCCGTCTGGTAGCTGCCGCCATCGAGCAGAACAACGACCAGTACGGCATCATCTGGCCGGACGCCATCGCTCCGTTCGAAGTGGCCATCGTGCCGATGAACATGCACAAGTCCGAACGCGTGGCCGAGCAGGCACAACAGTTCTACGCCGAGCTGAAAGCCGCTGGTGTGGACGTGCTGTTCGACGACCGTAAAGAGCGCCCGGGCGTGATGTTCGCCGACATGGAGCTGCTGGGCATCCCGCACGCCATCGTCATCGGCGATCGCGGTCTGGACAACGGCGTGGTGGAGTACAAGTGCCGCCGCACCGGCGAGAAGCAGGAAGTGGCCATCAGCGACATCATCGCCATGCTCAAGGCCAAGCTGGGCCGTTAATTCCGCCCCCTTACCTGAATAGAAAAGCGCGCCGTTTGGCGCGCTTTTTGTTTCTGTATGTTCTGACGACGGCAACCGGATGAAGGGTTGCCTCAGGGATTGCGACCGATAAAGAGGTCGGTCACGTGGCAGCTGCTTCTGGCTTCCAGTGCGTCGAGCATATAGGCCGCCGCATCTTCCGGAGTCATGAAGCCGCTCGGGTCCACGTGATCCGAGTTGTCCCAGAATTCGCTGCGGATCCCGCTCGGGTAGAGGTTGACCAGCCGCAACGGCGAGCCTTTCAGCTCGGCGCGCAAGGATTCGAGAAAGCCACGCCCCCCCCATTTGGAGGCGCAGTAGAGGCTCTCGTTGGCCTTGCCCACCTGCGCAGCGGAGGAGAGCACATTGGCCAGCACTCCGCCTTTCTCCCCGATAAGCCGCACCGTCTGCTGGGCCACCAGAATGGTGGAGATGAGATTGCTCTCCACCACCCGGCGGATCTGCTCGGCGGTGTAGACACCGACCGGGCCAAACTCGCCCACCCCGGCGCAGTGGATCACCATGTCGGGCTGCCCGCCCCACTCCACCGCAGCGGCGAAGGCAACGTCGACCTCTTCATGGTGCGCCAGATCGGCGGCGATGCCGATTACCGCGCTGCCGAGCAGTTGCTCCTGCTCCTGCAGTCGCTGATAACGGCGCCCCATCATGGAGACCTTATGGCCCCGCTCAACCAGTCCGATGGTCAGCGCCCGGCCAAGACCGGAACCGGCACCTGTCACTATGATGTGGCCCATGATTGCTCCTCGCCGTCAGTCGACGGTCAGATTAGAAAGTGAATTCGCCGCCCATGAACCAGCCATCGACAGACTGGTCGATATTGGCGAAGTCGACCTTGGCTTCACGCCAGCCGGCACGCAGCTTGATCGGCATGGAAGAGAACTTGTAGGAACCACCCAGACGGTAGTCATAGTTGTCCGCATCGTGAGTGCGCAGATCGCCGAAGAAGGCGATGCCGGTGCCCGGGATCTTCACTTCGCTGCCGGCATAGGCCATCAGGGTATCTTCGTCATAACCCTTGCGACCGAAGTAGACCTGCTCGCCATCGTAGTGACGACCGGTCATACCCAGATCGATCTTGAACAGATCGTTGTTGAACAGACGGTAGTAGAGGCTCAGATCGTAGGCGGTCAGATCGTTCTTGAAGTTACCGCCGGAGGAGCTGAAATCGGAGACTTCAAACTTGGCGTTCGGCAGGAAGATGATGCCGTGTTCCAGTTGCAGATAGCCGTTCCAGTTGTAGCTGTCGTCATAGCTGCCATCAGCACTGGTGCCATAAGCCTGACCACTGCCCTTGGCGGCCCATACGTCGGCACCGGCGGCAAAACGCCAGTCGTCAGCGGCCATGGCACTCTGGCTGCACAGAGCCAGCACAAAACCGGCAATCAGCGTCTTTTTCATTACGTCACTTCCTCTTGCATACATGGAAAAGAGCACTATTTTACTCGGTGCAGCCAAAATACCCAGCGTCAATCCTGAACAAACGACGACAAATGTCAGTGCTTCATATGCTTCATCTCGGCCATCGGCTCAATCGGCTTCACCGGCAGTGACAGATCCAGCTTCTGACCATCATCCATGGTGAGGGTGAGCGGGAAAGGAGTCTGCTCGGAGAGCGTGCCCACCTCGAACAGCATGATGTGCAGGCTGCCCGGTTTCAGCACCGCTTCGCCCCTGGCCGGGATCTCGATATTCTCGACCTGACGCATCTTCATCACACCATTTTCGTGCAGATGAGTGTGCAGCTCGGCACGCCCCGCCGCCGCAGAAGCGGCCGCCACCAGCTTGACCGGCTGGTCGGCGTCATTCTTCAGCACCATAAAGGCGGCAGTGTTGGGGGAGCCCGGCGGCAACAGGCGCACATAACCGTCGACAGCCTCGACCTTGGCCAGTGCAGGCGCCGTCATACCCAGAACCAGCAGAGAATAAAACGCACGTTTAAACATGGTTGAAATCCTTTTATGATGTTGTTAAACGGCGCCAAGGTTACCCCAGCAGCAACCTTTTTTGCACCTTTCAATAACAAGGATTTAGACATGGCCCCCATTCTCATTGCCGAGCAGCAGGATGGCTTGCTCACCCTGACCCTCAACCGCCCCGACAAGCGCAACGCTCTCAATACCGAGCTCTATAAGCAACTGGTGGCAGCGCTGGGAGAGGCGGCAGCCGATGAGGAGGTGCATGTCCTGTTGTTGCAGGGGCAGCAGGATTGCTTTACCGCGGGCAATGATCTGGCCGACTTTATGGGCAAAAGCTCGCTGGAGCCCGACGACCCCATACTGCAGTTCCTCCACACCCTTGCCGATTTCCCCAAACCCGTGATCGCCGCTGTTGCAGGTCCTGCAGTAGGGATAGGCACCACCATTCTGCTGCACTGCGATCTGGTCTATCTGGGGAATAACGCCCGCTTGCAGCTTCCTTTCGTCGAGCTGGGGCTTGTGCCGGAGTTCGCCTCCAGCCTGCTGCTGCCACGTCTAGTGGGACACCTCAAGGCGGCCGAGCTGTTGCTGCTGGCCGAGGCAATTGATGCCGAGGAGGCGCTGCGGCTCGGGCTGGCCAACAAGGTGGTGGCGGCCGATGGAGTGCTCTCCCTTGCCCGCGAGCAGGGGCTGAAGCTGGCGGCCAAACCGCCCAGAGCGCTGCAAAAGAGCAAGGCGCTGCTGAAACAGGAGCTTAAACAGGCGGTGCACTTTGTCATCGATCTGGAGGCGCGCGCCTTCGCCCAGGCACTGCAAGGGGAAGAGGCACAGCAGCGGATCGCCCAGAAACTCAAACGGCGAGGCTGAGCTGCCGCTCAACGCCGGTCAGTTGAGGCGAAAACGGCCGATCAGCTCGCAGCCCTGCACCTTGTCCTGTAACTGGATCAGCCGGGCAATTTCCGGATTGGGGTGACGCTTGAGAAACGCGAGCAGGGCTCCACGGCAGCAACCCAGCTCGCTGATCAGTGCCTCGCACTCCCGGTTCGGGCACTGCGGCACCAGCGCAGTCACCAGCTCGGAGGCAAGCTTCAGGTAGCGCAGCTCATAAGTCGGCTCATCCATCGCCCGCCAGAAGTCGGCCAGCCGGTGGCAGGTGGCGACTCGCATGGTGGCCAGTTCGGTCAACTCGACCTGAGTCATCTCGTAAACATCCCCCAGCGCCTGCTGATAAAAGCAGATCGCCGCCCCCAGCGAACCGGCCTGCCAGGCACGCTCCGCCTCCAGCATGTATCGTTGCCAACTTTGCGGTGTCATTTCGCTCTCCCGAGTCCGTCATGGTGGGAGTGTTATCATGGCTAATTGAGAATAAATATCAACCAGAGGGTTAGTGCAGGATCTCTGCGCAACCTTGGCAAACCCGGCGCCCGACCTTATGATCCTGCCCTTCCCCCCTTCTTTGGAGCACACCACAATGCGACCTCGCCTCCCGCAGATGCTGGGCTGCTCCCTGCTCTGCGTGCCCCGCATGCTGGTCTGGATCTATTAGCTGCGCTCAAGCGAACGCAACCCATCCGATCCATTTAGCAAAGGAGTACCAGCATGAACACCTGCCAACACTGGTCGCAGGTCGAATACCTGCACCTGACGGTGACCAACCCCAATATCTCCCTCAAAGGGCAGCACAGCTACTACTCGGGTGCCTGGGATGGCCCCTTCGAAGAGGTGGCAGTGCGCTACCTCCATGGCGATCCCTTCAGCCGCAGCCCGGAGACCGGCTGGGAGCCGCTCTGGCATATCGACCGGCTTCATATCGGCGACTATGTGCAGATTGCCGCCGGAGTGAAGATCATCATGGGGGGCAACCACACCCATAACACCGCCTTCATCAGCACCTATCCGTTCGCCGATCTGGCGGCGCTCCAGCGCAGCTACCGCCCCGCTGGCGATACCCGCATCGGCAACGATGTCTGGATCGGCATGGAGGCGATGATCATGCCCGGCGTCACCATCGGCGACGGCGCCATCATCGCCGCCCGCTCACTGGTCAATCAGGATGTGCCGCCCTATGCCATGGTGGCTGGCACCCCGGCCAGGGTGGTGCGGATGCGCTTTGGCGAGGAGGAGATTGCCCGGCTACAGGCCCTCGCCTGGTGGGATTGGCCGGATCAACAGGTCAACGATCTGCTACCGCTGATCCAGCAAGGTGACGTCGCCCTGCTTGAACAGGCGGCTGCCCGCTGGGCGGAGCGCCATGAGTGACCACCGCTAACCAGTAGCTGACAGCATAAGGGCGACCCCGGGGTCGCCCTCTTTTATCTCCGGCATGCTCTGGACGCCGTCATCGCCTATCCACTCACTGCGCGCTTTTGGACTGGTTGAGGCTGCACTGCTTGCCGGGATAACCGGGTAGCTCCTTGGCATCGCTGCCGCAGGCTAGCCGTTTGGCCTGTTGCAGGCGGGCCGCCAGATTGGCGCTGTCCACCGGCATCCATTGCATCTGCTTGCCGAGCCAGCTGGCCCAGGCAAACTCGACGAAATAGACCTGTTTATCCTTGCGAAAGTAGCCCGCATTCTGCAGCAGTCCGGCGAGGGTGCGATAGGGATAATCAGGCAGCTTGTCGATACGGGTCGGCAACTGCTCCGGGGTCAGCGGCTGTCCCTTCTCATCCTTGAGCCAGGCCCAGTGGTTGTTCTGCATCTGACTCCAGAAGTTGGCTTTGTCCTGCAGACGGCCAATCACCTTGACCCGCGCATCCTTGACGCCCTGCTGCCACAGCGCCTTGGTGAGATGGTGGCGGTCCACCAGCCAGTAGCTGCCATCCGGCGCAATCACCACGGGGATCTCTTTCTTTTTCATCAACTTGTCTAGCTGCTTTGCGCTCATGCCAGCCAATGTGGCCTGGGTCTCATCGACCTGGATCTGGCCGACGCCCCCCTGAGTCGGGTGCAAGGCATCGATGCCGATCTCGCACCAGTTGCCCACCGCCGTGTCGCTCTGGCACGGGGCCAACGCCCAGGCTCCCTGGCTCAACACACAGGCCAGCAATAACCATGCTTTCATCGTTTGACACTCCTCACCACATTGAACTGCACAGACGCCGGGAACGCTCTTCTACCCCGATTGGGAGTGAGAGTCGAATGCTGGCGGTCAGACCAGCAAACGGGATATCATGATTTCCCATCTGTCGGCGATATTTTCTCGCCGAGTTTTCTCCCCGCTTCACACTATTTGAAGGATCCGACCCATGAAAGGATGGAGCCCCTTGCTGGCCCTGCTGGGCTGTGCTGCTGTCCAGGCTGCCGATATTCCCGCCGGAACACAACTCGCCGCCAAGCAGATTGTCGTTCGCCACCTCAAGGATGAACCTGCGAGCCTGAGCCCGCTCAAGCTGGTCGGCCTGCCGGAGTTGCAGGTACTGCGGGATCTGTTCGAGGGGCTGCTGACCCAGGGGCCGGATGGCAAACCGGTTGCCGGGGTGGCGGCCAGCTGGGAGAACAAGGGCAACCAGTTCTTTACCTTCCATCTGCGCCCGGATGCACGCTGGTCCAACGGCGATCCGGTCAAGGCCGGCGACTTCGTCTACGGCTGGCGCAAGCTGGTCGACCCGAAAGAGGCTGCCACCTTCGCCTGGTTTGCCCAACTGGCCCGTTTCGACAAGGTGGACGAGATAGTCGCTGGCAAATTGCCTGCCAGCGAGCTGGGGGTCAAGGCCCTCGATGACCACACCCTGCAGGTGACCCTCTCCCAGCCGGTGCCCTACTTCCTGAACCTGCTGAGCCACCCCAGCCTGTCGCCGCTCCATCAGGCCAGCATCGAGCAGTACGGCAGCCAGTGGACCCAACCCGGCAAACTGGTGGGCAACGGTGCCTTTGTGCTGAACAATCGGGTGGTCAACGAGAAGCTGGAGCTGACCCCCAACCCTTATTACTGGGATCGGGCCCATACCGTATTGACCAAGGTGATCTTCATGCCGATCAATCAGGAGAGCGCGGCCACCAACCGCTATCTGGCGGGAGATCTGCACATCACCGAATCCTTCCCCAAGGAGCAGTACGACAAACTGAAGCAGCAGATCCCGAATGAGGTCTACACCCCGGATCAGCTCGGCACCTACTACTACGCCTTCAATACCCGTCAGGCACCACTGAACGATGTGCGGGTGCGCAAGGCGCTCTCCTACACCATCGACCGCGCCCTGATCGCCGACAAGGTGCTCGGCACTGGCGAGAAACCGGCTTATCACTTCACTCCGGATGTAACCGCCAGCTTTACCCCGGCCGCCAACCTGCTCTCCACCAGCAGCCAACCGGAGCTGGACAGCAAGGCCAAGGCCCTGCTCAAGGAGGCCGGTTACGGCCCGGACAAGCCGCTCAAGCTGACCCTGCTCTACAACACCGCGGAAATTCACAAGAAGATGGCACTGGCGATTGCCAGCATGTGGAAGCAGAAGCTGGGTGCCGAGGTCGAGCTGACCAATCAGGAGTGGAAAACCTATCTCGACAGCCGCCAGAGCGGTCAGTTCGAGGTGATCCGCTCCTCCTGGGTCGCCGATTACAACGACCCTTCTGCGTTCCTTGGCCTGTGGGGCTCTCGTCACAGCGGCAATATGGCTGGCTTTGCCAATGCCCGTTATGACCAGCTGCTGGCAGAGGCGGCCAGCACTCAGGATGCCGCCAGCCGCAGCAAGCTGTTTGGCGAGGCTGAGGCGATCCTGCTGGATCAAGCCCCCATCGCCCCCATCTACCAGTACACCAATGCCCGACTCATCAAGCCATGGCTCAAGGGCTACCCCATCAACAACCCGGAAGATGTGGCCTACAGCCGCCAGCTGTACCTGATCAAACACTGAGACCGGCCACAACGATGCGAGGCCCCGCAGGGCCTCGCTATTGATACTGTTCACACCTCGATTTCCAGCCTAAAATGCCGCCCCTTCTGTTCAATTAATCTTCAATACCCAGTCAGACATGCGTTATTTGATACTGCTCTCGTTGTTGTGGACCCTGCCTGCGCAGGCCAATAGCGAATCCCAATGCCAGCAAGAGTTTGTCGGCTGGATGCTGCATCAGCAGCAACAGTTCAGCGATCGCAAGTCTGACAAGATGGAACGGCGCCGGGCCGAGCGGGCCATCGAGTTGGCTCGTCAGGAGTACGACAAGCAGACCAGCTTTTGCAAGACGATGGAGCTGGTGCGCAGCTACAAAGATAGCGATCCGCGCTTTAAACCGAGAAGCGGCGAAGTTCACGATTTCACACCGGCCAGCTGACCCTCACTTCATCAATTCATTGTGTTGATTAATTGACCCAAGCCAAGTTCGGGGCACTGAAGAGCCTTAGAATGATTAACTGAGAACGACAATAAAAAATATATTTATCAGTTATTTGGCTTTTTCAGGAACGACACATGACCAAACTCCATCAGGAGGGGGAGATACACTTCCCCGACAACATCGCACTCATCTCGACCACGGATCCCGCCAGTCATATTACCTATGCCAACCAGCATTTCTGTGATGTGGCCGGGTATGGTGCGGCCGAAATGGAAGGGGTACCCCACAATCTGGTGCGACACCCCGACATGCCCAAGGCGGCCTTCGCCGACATGTGGCAGCGGCTGCGACAGGGCAAAAGCTGGATGGGGCTGGTCAAGAACCGCGCCAAAAGCGGTCAGTTCTATTGGGTAAACGCTTACGTCACCCCGATCCTCAATGCGCAGAAGGAGATCGTCGAGTTCCAGTCGGTGCGCACCAAACCCGCCGCCAGCGATGTGGCCTGGGCCGAGCAGCTCTATGGCCTGCTGCGCAGCGGCAAGGCGCTTCCCTGGCTGAGCCGCTTTCACATTGAACCGGGTCGGCTGACCCTCTGGCTCTCCGTTTCTGCCTTGCTCACCACCCTTGCTACCTTTGCCACCGGCAACCTGTTATGGCTGCTGCCCACCGCCTTGTTACTGTTGGCACAGGCAACCCACGGCTGGCGATTGCAGCAACGGCTGGCTCATCTGCTCACCCTTGCCGATCAAGACAAGGGAACCCACCTCTGTCAGGTACTCTACACCCGACGGCGCGACACCTTGGCGGCCGTCGAACTGGCCCTACGGATGAAGCAGGCCGAGCTCAAGGCCGTGGTCGGGCGCAGCGCCGACACTAACCAGCAGATCCTGCAGGCAGCCGAAGATGACCGGGGCAATATCCAGACCATTGATACTCATCTGCAGCAGCAGCGCGCCCACAGCGAGCAGCTGGCGACCGCCATCACCGAGCTGAGCCACTCCATTCGGGATGTGGCCCACAGTGCCCATGAGGCAAGCAATCTGGTCATAGAGGTACAGCAGGTCTCCGACGAGGGGATGCAAGCATTGGCGACCACCCGCTCCGCCGTCAACCAACTCCATCAGGAGCTGGATGCCAACCACGCAGTGCTGGCCCAGCTCACCAGCGACAGCCAGAAGATCAGCGGTATTCTGGAGGTGATCAGTCAAATCGCCGACCAGACCAACCTGCTCGCCCTCAATGCGGCCATCGAGGCCGCCCGGGCGGGCGAACAGGGGCGCGGCTTTGCCGTGGTGGCGGATGAAGTGAGGGCGCTGGCCCAGAAGACCCGTGCCTCGACCAGCGAGATCCACGAGATGATCCAGGCGCTGCAACAGACCACCCGGCAGCTGTCGGACGGGATGACGCAAGGGGCGCAGACCTCGGTGCGCTGCCAGCAGCACGCGGGCACCACCGCCGACGTGCTCACCCAGATCAACCGGATGTTGGGGCAGGTGACCCGCACCAGCGACGAAATCGCCCAGGCGGTGAGTCAGCAGGCCGACGTGACGGCGACCCTCGATGAAGGGGTACACCAGATCCACCAGCTGGCCAGCCACACCGCCGACAACAGCAGGCAGGCCCTCGATGGCATCACCCTGCTGGTAGAGCGGCTGCAGGACCTCTCGCGGCTGATCAACCAGTTCAGATATTGAAGCGACAGTAATAAAAAAAGCGCGTCAACTGACGCGCTTTTTGGCTGCTCTTGCCTTGGCACAACTGGCTTATTCGGCCGTCTCGCTGCTGGCAAACTCCGGCACCTTGGCCATGGCATCCAGCACCACCTGAATATCCGCTCCCGGTTTGCAGGCGTTCTCGCTCAGGTGACGGCGCCAGGCGCGGGCCCCCTGCATATTCTGGAACAGCCCCAGCATGTGGCGGGTCATGTGAGAGAGGTAGTTGCCCTTGGCCAGCTCTTGCTCGATATAGGGCAGCATCATCCGCACCACCTCATGGCGGCTCGGCACGGCATTGTTCTGGCCGAACACCAGATTGTCCACCTGCGCCAGAATGTAGGGGTTCTGATAGGCTTCACGCCCCATCATCACGCCATCGACGTGTTGCAGGTGCTCGAGAGTCTGCTCCATGGAGGTGACACCGCCGTTGAGGGCGATGGTCAGCTCCGGGTAATCCTGCTTGACCCGATAGACGCGGGGATAATCGAGCGGCGGGATCTCACGGTTCTCCTTGGGACTCAGGCCGCTCAGCCACGCCTTGCGGGCATGGACGATAAAGGTGTCGCAACCGGCATCGCGCACCTGTTCGATGAAAGCCTGCAAAAACTCGTAAGAGTCCTGATCGTCGATACCGATACGGGTCTTCACTGTCACCGGAATATCGACCACATCGCGCATCGCCTTGACGCAGTCTGCCACCAGCGCCGGTTCACCCATCAAGCAGGCGCCAAAGCGGCCGTTCTGCACCCGATCGGAGGGGCAACCGACGTTGATGTTCACCTCGTCATAGCCGCGCTCCTCGGCCAGCTTGGCACAGCGCGCCAGATCGGCCGGATTGCTGCCCCCCAGCTGCAGGGAGATGGGGTGCTCCTGCTCGCTGTAACCCAGATAATCACCCTTGCCGTGGATGATGGCGCCGGTGGTCACCATTTCGGTATAGAGCAAGGTCTGGCGGCTCATCAGTCGGTGAAAGTAACGGCAATGCCGATCAGTCCAGTCCAGCATGGGGGCGATGGAAAAACGCTGCGCCTGCATAAAAATCATCCGGGTTGGCTAAAGAAAGGGGCGGATTTTATCACAACGTGAAGCAGCCCCAGAAAATGAATTTTGTCGCCGCGCCATGCGAGGCCCTGTGATAGTATCCGGCTAATAGAAAGGGTATCTGCGCGATCATGAATCAAGACCAACTTTTACAACGAGCCGAGCGACTCTGTATACAGCGAGGGATCCGCTTCACCCCGACCCGGCGTCAGGTATTTCGCCTGCTGGCGGCACACGGCAACGCCATCAGCGCCTATGATTTGTTGGCCCAGCTGCAACAAACCGAAGCCAATGCCAAGCCGCCAACCGTCTATCGGGCACTCGATTTTTTGCTCGAACAGGGCTTTGCTCACAAGGTGGAATCTCTCAACGCGTTTATCTTCTGCTGCCACTTCGATCACGCTCACCCGATGCAGTTGTTGATCTGCGACGAGTGCGGGGATGTGGTCGAGCTTCACGATACGGCGATCGATAGCGCGTTTTCCGAGCAGGCCCACTTGCATGGTTTTACTATTACCAATAAGACGATAGAGGCACATGGCCAATGTGCCCGTTGTACGCCCACTGTAGGAAGTCATCATGAAGGCTGATTTTGTAAATCCGTTCCTGCTATCCCTGCTCAATGTGCTCTCGACCATGGCACAGCTGGAACTCAAACCGGGCAAACCGAAACGCAAGATGGATGAGCTGGCGCGCGGCGACGTCTCCGGCCTGATCGGCATGGTCGGCCCGCAGACCCGTGGCTCCCTCTCCATCAGCTTCGAGAAGGGGTTGGCGCTGGAGATCATGCGCCGCATGTTGGGGGAAGCTCCCGCCTCCATCAACGAAGAGGTGACCGACATGGTCGGTGAAATCACCAACATGGTGACCGGCGGTGCAAAGCGGATGCTGGGCGAGAAGGGCTACGAGTTTGACATGGCGACCCCCATCATCGTCTCCGGTCCCAACCACACCATTACCCACCGTGCCGATGGCACCAAGATCATGATGCCGTTCGAATCGGATTTCGGTCGCGCCACTATCGAAATCTGCTTCGAGTAACCCTATGTGGAAAGCACTGAAATGGATTTTCATCTGCTGGGCGCTGCTGTTGGTCCTGTCGGACATTCAGATCAGCACCTCCCTCTACAAGTACGAAGATAACCGGGTGCTCATCAACTTCCCGCGCTGGGAAGCCAAGCAGCCCTGGGGCACTTTCGAATGGCATGCCGGGCGCATTCAGACCCACTGGTATGGTCTGGATGGCAAGCCCAAACCGGAAGGCCCGCGCATCTAGTTCGCCTGCTTGAAGACCCATACCAAGAGGCCAGCATCAGCTGGCCTCTTTTGTTATGCGAACGGGTAAATCACCTGTTTACGCGGCCTCGGCAGCCAGATCGCCGACCGGCCGCACCAGCATGCCAAGCACACAAGCCAGCAGGGTTGGCATCAGCCAGGCGAGCCCCTTGTCAAACAGCGGCAGGAACGCAAACGCCTCCATCTTCATGCCGGCAGCCCCCAGTCCATCGAGACAGCCAAACAGGAAGGCCACCGCCAGCACGCAGCGGAACGCCAGACGCGGGCGACCAAAGTAGCTCTTGAGGAAGGTGACCAGCACCAGCGCGATGGCAACCGGATAGATGGCCACCAGCACCGGGATGGAGAGGCCGATCAGCTCGCTCAGCCCCACATTGGCCACCACTGCACAGAGCGCCCCCAGCAGCATGACCCAGTTGCGATAGGCCCAACCTGTCAGGCCATGGAAGTAGTCGGCACCGGCACAGAGCAGGCCGACCGCACTGGTAAAACAGGCCAGGGTGATGATGGCAGCCAGAATAAACTGACCCGGTTGACCAAACAGACTCAGGACGTAAGCATTGACGATGGCGCCGCCGTTGCTGATATCGCTCGCCACCCCACCGGCGCTGTTGCCTAGCTGAAAGAGCGAGACATACACCGCCGACAACCCGACTGCCGAGATCGAGCCTGCAATGGTCAGATATTTGAACTGGCTGCGATAATCCTCGATCCCCTTCTGGCGCAGCAACCCGATGATCAGGGCTCCAAACATCAGGGAGGCCAGGGTGTCCATGGTGTTGTACCCCTCCAGCATTCCTTTGGTCAGGGCTGCATCTATGTACTCACCGCTGGCATCAGGCATGGTGCCCTGCGGCGTCATAAAGACCCCGACCGCCAGAATAAGCAGCATCGCCATCAGGGCTGGGGTCAGATACTTGCCGACCGCATCGAGCAGCTTGCCCCGATCGAGCGCCACCAGGATAACTAGCGCAAAGAAACTCAGGGTGTAGATCAGCAACCCCTCATGACCGGCATCGCCAAGCCACGGCTTGAGCCCCATCTCGTAGGCGACCAGACCGGTGCGGGGAATGGCAAAGGCGGGCCCCATGATGATATAGATGGCGATGGCCAGCGCCGTCGCAGCCCCGGCGGGCAGATAGCGGGTCATTCCGGTCCAGCCACTCGCGCCGCCCCCCGAACTCCCCTTGGCCACTGCAATCAGGGTGATCAGCGGCAAGCCCACCGCCGTCAGCAAAAAGCCGCACATGGCGGCCAGCAGATGCTCACCAGCCATAAAACCGGCCAGCGGCGGAAAAATGATATTGCCAGCCCCCAGATAGAAGGCAAACGTCATAAACCCCAATCCGAATACGTCGGACAACTTCAATGATTTCGTCAAACTCAACCTCATCTGCCTTATCAGCTTGTTATTGATTGCACCCACTGCCTGGCAGATAACCGGTAACAATACCTCTCGCCCCACACGGCCCGCGGACCGGATGAGGCGCACCACCTTTAGCATAAAGAAGAGGAGTTCGATCTCAATCACCAATTAATATCTTGAAACAATTTACCGCTGTGGAATTAATCGCCGAACAACTCGGCGCTCCATAAACAGGTGTCGCATGTGGCGTATGGGAGGTGAGAAGGGGGAAACGGGTTATAGCGGCCAAATACGGCTGCTCAGATGCTATCTGCGTACAGTGACAATTACGGCAGCAAAGCGAGGCGAGAAGCGAGGCTCACAGAAAACAAAAGAGCCTGCACGGGGCAGGCTCTTGGCAATATCACATCGGGTGTGATCAGGCAGCTTCGGCAGCCATCTCGGCCGGACGCACCATCACGCCAACTACGCAGGCCAGCAGGGTCGGCATCAGCCAGGCGAGGCCCTTGTCGAACAGCGGCAGGAAGGCAAACGCATCCATCTTCATACCGGCAGCACCCAGACCATCCAGGCACCCGAACAGGAAGGCAACCATCAACACGCCACGGAACACCAGACGGGGACGGCCGAAATAACCCTTCAGGAAGGTGACCAGCACCAGCGCCACGGCAACCGGATAGATGGCAACCAGCACCGGAATGGAGAGGCTGATCAGCTGGCTCAGGCCCACGTTGGCCACCACGGCACAGATAACGCCCAGCAACACCACCAGCTTCTTGTAAGCCATGCCGGTCAGATTGTGGAAGAAATCGGAACAGGCGGAGATCAAACCGACTGCAGTGGTAAAGCACGCCAGAGTGATGATGGCCGCCAGAATGAACTGACCCGGCTGACCAAACAGACTCAGTACGTAGGCGTTGACGATGGCACCACCGTTGCTGACATCGGTCGCCACACCGGCGGCAGTGTTACCCAGCTGGAACAGGGAGACGTACACCACGCTCAGACCAACGGCAGAGATAAGGCCGGCAATGGCCAGATACTTGAACTGGCTCTTGTAATCGTTGATGCCTTTCTGGCGCAGCAGATCGACGATCAGGGCACCAAACATCAGGGACGCCAGGGTGTCCATGGTGTTGTAGCCTTCCAGGATCCCTTTCACGAAGGGGCTGTTCTGATAGTCACCGGACGCATCAGGCATGGAGCCTTGCGGTGCTACGAATACACCGATCGCCAGAGTCAGCAGCAGCAGCATCAGTACCGGAGTCAGGTATTTGCCGATGGCGTCCATCAGCTTGCCCTGGTTCATGGAGACCAGAATGGCCACACCAAAGAAGATCACGGTATAGGCCGCCAGACCCGCCTGCCCCATGTCACCGATGAACGGCTTGAGGCCCATTTCGTAGGCAACCAGACCGGTACGGGGCGCGGCAAAGGCCGGGCCGATGATGATATAGATGGCAACGGCCAGCGCAGTCGCGACACCGGCAGGCAGCAGTTTGGTCATGCCAGCCCAACCGTTACCGGCTTTCGCCACGGCCAGAATGGTTACCAGAGGCAGGCCCACGGCAGTGACCAGGAAGCCAAACATCGCCAGGGAGAGGTGCTCACCAGCCATGTAACCGGCCAACGGCGGGAAAATGATGTTACCGGCGCCCAGATAGAAGGCGAAGGTCATAAACCCTAATCCGAGTACATCGGACAATGTGAGTGATTTCGTCAAGTTCAACCTCGTCTGTCTTGTAAATTATTGCTTGTTATAGTTTTTATCGGTCGCTGACCGGGTGTGTTCAGGGGGTATAAAAAAAGAGCCCCGCATGTTTTTTCATCGCAACCAGTGGTTTTAGCTGGTCTGGAGCGGGCGCTCGATCTGGAACCAGCATAATGGCGTGAAAAAATAGTTCAAGACGAAATTTACATCTTCAAATAGAAGGGGTTGGTCAGTTGGATATATCTGTCGGAATAGACCCCATCAGCAGAATGGATCACAATTTCACCCCTCTCACACCTGTTTAATCCTCTGCCAAGTAGCAATAAAACACGATTTGCCTCTTTACCCTCTCTGGTGATAACAGCTGTATAACAAATGCCATGCAGATCATAATTCGCCGAAATGCATAAAATTTCATCGGCCATCGCCGTCGGCAGCACCAGCGCCACCTGCCCGTTCGGGCTCAGCAAACGATCGCAGGCCGCCAGTAATGCGGGGCTGTCGAGGGCACCGGTATGGCGGGCCAGCGCCCGCGCCGGATCGCTAAATGACTGGCCTGCCACGAAATAGGGAGGGTTGGAGACGACAAGATCGTAAGGGTCAGCCTGATAATCCTGAATGGCACTCTCTATGACGGTCACCCGATCGGCCCAGGGAGAGGCAGCCGCATTCTCCCGCGCCTGACTGGCCGCATTAATATCCAGCTCGACCGCATCAAGACGGCAGTCAGATCTGCTGCGCTGGGCCAGCATCAGGGCAATCAGACCGCTACCGGTGCCGATATCGAGCACTCGACGCGCCTGTTCGACCGGCGCCCAGGCACCGAGCAAAATGCCATCGGTGCCCACCTTCATGGCGCAGCGATCGTGATTGATATGGAACTGTTTGAAGGTAAATCCGCGACTACGTCCCATCTGGCCCCCGTCATCTGCAAAAATGGTGGGCGATTATAGCGGCTAAGACACACTCACCAATAGGAGCCGACGAGATAATCGCCTATAATCTGCCGTTTCCTTAATGACCGAGTATTGCCATGAGCCAGTCCTTTGATGATTTCGACCTGCACCCAGCCCTCAACCGGGCCTTGGCCGAGATGGGATTCACCCGCCCCACCACCATCCAGCAGATGGTGCTGGAGCCAGCCCTGGACGGCCGCGATATTCTGGCATCCGCACCGACCGGTACCGGCAAGACAGCCTCTTTCCTGCTGCCGGCACTCCAGCACCTGCTGGACTTCCCGCGCCGCAAGCCGGGCCCCTGCCGCATGCTGATCCTGACCCCGACCCGCGAGCTGGCGCTGCAGGTGACCGCCCACGCCAAGGCGCTGGCGGCTCACACCAACCTCAGCATCGAGACCATCATCGGCGGAGTCAGCCATGAAGAGCAGCTGCCTGCCCTGACCAAGACCACCGACATCGTGGTCGCCACCCCGGGCCGTCTGCTCGAGTACATCGAGAAAGAGGAGTTCGAGAGCCACGACATCGAAGTGCTGGTGCTGGATGAAGCGGACCGCATGCTGGACATGGGCTTTATCAAGGATGTGAACCGCATCGTGGCCGAAGCGCGCTACCGCAAGCACACCATGCTCTTCTCCGCCACCCTGGAAGGGGCCGGCCTTGAGAAGTTCGCCAACGAGATCCTCAAGGATCCGGTGGAGCTGCACGCCGAGCCGCCCCGCAGCGAACGTCGCCCCATCACCCAGTGGATCCATCTGGCTGATGACGCCGCCCACAAGCTGGCGCTGCTGACCCATATCCTGAAAGATCCGGAAACCCAGAAGGCGATCATCTTCGTCAAGACTCGCGAGCGTCTGGCGGAGCTCTCCGGCCAGTTGCAGGCGGCAGGTATCTCCTGCGCCTGGATCCGTGGCGAGATGGAGCAGAGCAAGCGTATCGAGTCGATCCGCAAGTTCCACGAAGGGGAGGTACCCTTCCTGATCGCCACCGACGTTGCCGCCCGCGGCATCGACCTGCCGAACGTCAGCCATGTCATCAACTACGACATGCCCTACGGCGCCGATGTCTACGTCCACCGGATCGGCCGTACCGGCCGCGCTGGCAACCGTGGCTGCGCCATCAGCCTGGTGGAAGCCCACGACATGGCGATGGTCGCCAAGATCGAGCGCTACACCGAGGAGCGCCTCAAGCGCCGGGTGATCGACGAGCTGCGCCCGAAACACAAGGAAGCGCGGGTACCGGTGAAGAAGAAAAAGCCGGTCGACAAGAAGAAGTCCGCCAAGAAGAAAAAGAAGAAGTGATCGCCTGGCGATAAAGAGAAGGGCCATCCCGCGGGATGGCCCTTCTGCATTCTGAATCACTCTGACGAGTGGTTATGCCGCCACTCTGCGCATTCCCATATGGGGGATATCATCTTCGAGATAGCTTTCCCCTTCCGCCACAAAACCGTGTTGGCCGTAGAAGCCTTGCAGATGAGCCTGTGCCCCCAGCCAGATGCTGTGAGTCGGCCAGCGCGCCTCGCACGCCTTGACCGCCTCGCCGATCAGCTTATGACCGAGACCACCGCCACGCGCCTTGGGTGAGGTCACCACCCGGCCGATGGCGGCGCCGCTCTCATCGCCGATGCCGGGCGCCATAATCCGCGCGTAAGCAGCAAGCTGGTCGCCCTGATACCCGAGCAGGTGCCAGACCCCTTCGCGGCGATCCAGCCCGTCCAGATCCTGAAAGGGGCAGGTCTGCTCCACCACGAACACCTCGGCCCGCAGCGCCAGCAACTCATACAACTCGTCAGTGGTCAGTTCAGACCAGGGTTTCAGGATCCAGTTCATCGGCAACTCCTTATCAGTTCGGCCTGCCAGCATAATCGTGGCGCCAGCGCCCTGCATTAACCTTTGTTAAGTTCTTTCAGCCGTTTGCGAATGCGGCTCAGACTGACTGGCTGGCGTAATGCCGAGACGGGCTCTATGAAAGGTCTGAAATCTGGTGGCAACACAGCCCCTCATGGCGCCTCGGCGACACTATTCCTTGTTCAGCGCTCTCAACCGCTTGCGAATGCGGCTCAGGCTGATGGGAGTAATGCCGAGATAGGCGGCGATCTGGTGATCCGGCACTCTGGCATCGAGTGCTGGAAAGCTGTCGAGAAAGTGCTGATAACGCGCCTGCGGGCTGCCGGTCAGCAGCAACTGCTCCTTCTCCTCCTTGATGCGCAGCTGCACCTCCAGCAGGTGCTGATACCAGCGCGGCCAACCGGGCAGCTGGCGCAAGTCGGCCAGACTGAACAGCTGCAGACGACAGGGCTCCAGCGCCTCCACGCTGTAGCGGGCAGGCTCGCCACTGAGCAGGTGGTGAAAGTCGAGAAACTCGTCCCCCTCCCAATAGAACTCCTTGATGTACTCGCGGCCATCCTCCAGCACCAGTTTGGCCCGCAGCAGCCCCTGCTCCACCCTGACCAGCAGATCCGGGCTGTCACCGGCGTGCCAGAGGCAGCTTTTCGGGCTGAGGGTCAGCGGGCGGGCAAAAGAGAGGAGGCGCGCGGCCTCCTCTCTATCTGCGACCTGTGCCCAATCGAAGGGGGGTCTGTCAGTCAGCATGATCAAGCACGGCGCTGGCGCACGGCTTCAAACAGGCAGACGCCGGTCGCCACCGAGACGTTGAGGCTGGATACCGCCCCCGCCATCGGGATGCTAACCAGCTCGTCGCAGTGCTCGCGGGTCAAACGGCGCATCCCCTTGCCCTCGGCACCCATCACCAGCGCCATCGGGCCGGTCAGTTTGGCCTGATAGAGGTCGTGATCGGCCTCGCCAGCGGTGCCAACAATCCAGACGCCGCGCTCCTGCAATTCGCGCAGGGTGCGGGCCAGGTTGGTGACCTGAATGAGCGGCACCACTTCGGCCGCGCCACAGGCAACCTTGCGCACGATCGGGGTCAGGCCGGTGGCCTTGTCCCGCGGCACGATGACAGCATGAGCCCCGGCAGCATCGGCGCTGCGCAGGCAGGCGCCGAGATTGTGCGGATCGGTCACGCCATCCAGCACCAGCAGGAAGGGCTGGCTCTGTTGTGCCGCCAACTCGTCCAGCAGGCTGGCCAGATCGTGCTCGGCGAGCTTCGGCGCCTCTTTCACCCGGGCCATGATGCCCTGGTGATTGTTGCCTTCCGCTTTGTCATCAAGGGTCTTGCGGTTCACGCTCTGCACCTTGAGGCCGAGGGATTCCAGCTCGGTCAGCAGGGGTTGCAGCCGGTCGTCATCCCGCCCCTTGAGGGCCCACACTTCGATGAAGCGCTCCGGGGTGCGCTCCAGCAGCGCGGATACAGCGTGAATGCCGTAGATCAGTTCAGTACTCATTTAGTGCTCTTGGCCTTATCGCGAGCCTTTTTGCTCGGTCGTCTGTTGCTCGGTTTGGCGCGGCCACCCTTGTCGGATTTGCCGTGATCCTTGCCCTCTTTACGTTTTTCGTGGCGCTGGGCGCTCTTGGCCTTCTCTTTCTTGATCTCGGCCTGCTTGCGCGCCATCTCTTTGGCGTTCTTGCCGGTGGCCTTGAGCGGCTCTTCCACCATCACGAAGTCGATCTTGCGATCATCCAGATTGACGCCCATCACCTTGACCCGCACCTTGTCGCCCAGACGGTAGCGACGGCGGAAGTTCTCGCCAATCAGCTGCATGTGCAGGGGATCAAACTGGTAGTAGTCGTTGGTAAGGGTGCTGACGTGCACCAGACCATCGATGTGGATCTCCGCCAGACGGACGAAGAAGCCAAAGCCGGTGACGCTGGCGATGACGCCGTCAAACTCGTCACCCACGTGATCCAGCATGTACTCGCACTTGAGCCAGTCGGCCACATCGCGGGTCGCATCGTCGGCACGGCGCTCGGTCATGGAGCAGTGCTCGCCCATCGGGTCCACTTCTTCCAGCTGGTAGTGATAACCACCGCTCGGGGTCCACTTGTGGCGCAGGTTGCCCTGCTGCTCCTTGGCAGTCTGGTACTTGATCGCCCGGTGCAGGATGAGGTCGGGATAACGACGGATTGGCGAGGTGAAGTGCGCGTAGGACTTCAACGCCAGACCGAAGTGACCGATGTTGTCGGCCTGATAGATGGCCTGACGCATGGAGCGAAGCAGCATGGTGGAGAGCAGCTCCGCATCCGGGCGTCCCTCAAACTTGGCGGCCAGCTCGGCAAAGTCTTTCGGCTCGGGCTCCAGGCCCCCCTTGAGCTCCAGGCCCAGCTCGGCCAGGAAATCGCGGAAACCGGTCAGACGCTCTTCGCCAGGACGATCGTGTACCCGGAACAGGGCAAAGGCTTCGTTCTTCTCGATATAACGAGCAGCAGCCACGTTCGCCTGGATCATGCACTCTTCGATGATCTTGTGGGCGTCGTTGCGCACCAGCGGCACGATGCGGTCGATTTTGCGCTGGGCGTTGAAGATGAAGCGGGTCTCCTCACTCTCGAACTCCACCGCGCCGCGCTGATGACGGGCATGCTTGAGCGCCTTGTAGAGGTTGTTGAGCTCCTCGATATGGCCCACCAGCGGATCATACTGCTGGCGCAGCTTGGGATCGCCATCGAGGATCGCGGCAACCTTGGTGTAGGTCAGACGGGCGTGAGAGTTCATTACCGCTTCGTAGAACTTGTAGCCGGACATGCGGCCAGCGGCGGAGATGGTCATCTCGCACACCATGCAGAGGCGGTCAACTTGCGGGTTCAGGGAACACAAGCCGTTGGAGAGCACCTCAGGCAGCATGGGCACCACGAACTCGGGGAAGTAGACGGAGTTGCCACGCTGATACGCTTCGGCATCCAGCGCCGTGCCGGGCTTCACGTAAGCGGAGACGTCAGCAATGGCAACCCACAGACGCCAGCCGCCACCGCGCTTGGCTTCACAGAAGACGGCGTCATCGAAATCGCGGGCATCTTCGCCGTCGATGGTAACCAGCGGCAGGGCGCGCAGGTCGATGCGGCCCTCTTTGGCTTTCTCAGGCACCTGCTCGCCGAGACCGGCAACCTCTTTGGTCACCTCTTCCGGCCAGGTGTGCGGGATACCGTGGGTACGCAGGGCAATTTCGATCTCCATGCCCGGCGCCATGTTCTCGCCCAGCACTTCCAGTACGGTGCCGACGGCATTGATGCGGGAGGTGGCACGCTGATTGATCCGCACAACCACGACCTGGCTCTGACGAGCCCCTTTGTTCTCCCCTTCCGGGATGATGATGTCCTGGCCGATACGGCTGTCATCCGGCACCACGAAACCAACGCCATTCTCGACGAAGTAACGGCCGACAATGTCTGCCTCACGGGACTTGAGCAGGCGCACCAGACGCGCTTCCTGACGACCCTTGCGGTCAATCTCGGTCGGCTGCACCAGCACGTAATCGCCATGCATCAGGCGTTGCATCTCTCGGTTGTTCAGATACAGATCCGGACCACCACCTTCCGGACGCAGAAAACCGAAGCCATCCTTGTGGCCGATTACATAACCTTTGACCAGATTCAGGCGATCCGGCAGGGCATAACATTGGTTGCGAGTGAATACCAGTTGTCCATCACGCTCCATGGCGCGCAGACGACGACGCAAGGCTTCCAACGGCTCTTCATCTTTCAGCTTGAGGACCTTGGCCAACTCTTCACGGGACATGGGCTTTTCATGGCCCTTGATGAGTTCCAGGATCAACTCTCGACTGGCGATGGGGTTATCGTATTTTTCGGCCTCGCGTTCGAGGAAAGGATCTTTTTGAGACATAAGCAGGCCTTAGGGTAGGTGGTAACGGTGCCATTATATCGGAGGGGGGGGCGAATGGCATCCATCGGCTGCCTTTTGGCCAATCTCTCTGTCATACTATCTTCAGTTCGCTGGCATGATGAGACACAGAACTCATGAGTAAGGACACATTTGCCCAATCCGCCGCCTATCTCAAACAGGCGGTTCCCTTGATGATCAAGTACCAGATCCCCACGACGCCGGACAATTACCACCTGTGGTACAACTATGTCTCGGCCAGCATGCCCGAGCTCAACCAGGCGATCGATCAGGCTGTCAAAATGCAGGGAACCTGCTCGCTCACCACCTGCGAGCGCCTCTATCACCAGTATCTGGCCGCTCAGGACGAGAAGCAGATGGAGGCGATGAAACTGAGCCTCGCCGCCATGGCCAACGAGCTAGGCCACTCCATGCAGGACGCCATCTCCGATACCGGCATGTTTCAGGAGATGCTCGACAAGAGTTTTGACAAGCTCAGCCGCATTGATGACGAGGGCTTCAGCCTGGAAGACACCATGGGGATCCTGCGGGAGCTGGTGCGCGAATCGCGGGATGTGCGCATGTCCACCATGCACTTTCGCAACCAGCTCAGCAATGCGGAGAAAGAGATCAAGGAGCTGCGGGCGGCGCTCAACGAGACGCGCAAGCTGGCCAACGAGGATGCCCTCACCAACCTGCTCAACCGCCGCGCCTTCGATCTGGAGCTGGAGGGGTTGATCCGCAGCCAGCACCCCTTCTCGCTGATCCTTGCTGATATCGATCGCTTCAAGAACTTCAACGACGAATATGGGCACCTGCTCGGCGATCAGGTGCTACGCGCCTTCAGCAAACGGCTGCGCGATGCCTGCAAGGAGGGGGTCACCGCCTATCGGCTGGGTGGGGAGGAGTTCGCCATGCTGGTCCCCCATCGCTCGCTGGCGCTGGCCAGACAGATGGCGGAGAGCATGCGCCGCGCCATCGAGCGGATGTCGATTCTGGATCGCAAATCGGGCCGCCGCATCGACCACATCACAGCCTCGTTTGGCGTGGGCGAGTTCAACGGTCAGGAGAGCGCAGACTGTCTGGTCGAACGTACCGACAAGCTGCTCTACAAGGCCAAGGAGCTGGGACGCAACCGGGTGATGCCGCTCCCTTCCTGATTTAGTCCCCTGCCCGACCGCAATGCCAATGTAAAAAGCCAGTCAGATCAACTGACTGGCTTTTTGGTCTCTCTTGCTCCGACAGGGGCTGTTCATTCCAGCCCCAGTGGAACTCTGCTCAGTGTGAAGGATTACTCCTGCACCTCGCTGACACCTTCGACTTTCACATCAACACGGCGATCCGGAGCCAGGCAGACGATCAGCTCACGCTTGGACTTGCTGACACAGCTGTCGCCGGTAACCGGTGAGGATTTACCACGACCTTCCACATTGATCTTGGCGGCCGGAATCCCTTTACCAACCAGATAGTTGGCAACGGTCTGGGCACGCTGTTCGGAGAGCTTCTGGTTGTAGGCATCGGAACCGATACGGTCGGTGTGGCCAATTACGGTTGCCACGCCATCTTTGGGTCGCGCCTCTTCAATCTGGCTATAGAGGCTATCCAATGCCTGACTGGCCTCTGGCTTAAGGGTCGCCTTGTTGAAGTCAAACAGCACATCGGAGCTCAGGGTGAACTGCTTCTCAACCATCACAGGTGCAGGAGCAGGTTCCGGAGCCGGGGCGGGCGCCACAGGGGCAACCTGACCAAAGCGATAAACCGCTGCCAGTGAGAGCAGGCCGTTATCCATTCTCAGACCGGTATCATCGCGGCTGCCATACGGGGTGGTGTACTGGTACTCCAGGCGAGCGGCCCAGTCGAGATTGAACGCATACTCGGCACCCAGTGCACCGACCATGACAAAGCGGCTGTCATCTTTGTAGACATCGCTCTTGGTATCAGCCCAGCCATAACCGCCACCAACACGACCATACAGATCCAGATTATCGGTAACCGGGAAGCCCAGTTTCAGGGTCAGTTGAGCCAGCTGTGCTTTTACTTCATCACTGAAAGCGCCTGCCGCCGTAGTGGCATCGTATTTGTAATTGCCCAGATAGTCGTAACCCAGCTCCAGTCCCAGATTCTTGTTGATCTGATAACCGCCAAACACGCCTGCACCCAAGGCATCGTTGGTCTCATTGCCAAGGGTCAGGGCATTGCTTTCATCAATGCCGTAGAAGTTGGACCAACCCAGTTTGGCACCGCCATACCAGGTGTTGTCCTGACCGGCAGCCTGGGCATTGGCCGCCAGCAAGCCGGTAACCAGCAAGGTAATCAATGATTTTTTCATGTTTGAGCCTCTGCAACTTTATGTAGGAGGAGGTTGATTGATATCACCTCGTCTTATAGGTGCAACCACCCAAAAGCGATCGCAGCATATCAACGTTAGCCTATTTTCAAGTCACTGATATCAATTAACAAAAAACACTCTAACGCAACCACGTTACAAAAACAGCAACAAACGTTTGTTATTTGAACTGAATGTGACGCAAAAAGACGCACAGATGAGGGCAGATAGGAGAAAAAGGGCCAGCAACATGCTGGCCCGAAGAGATATCAGTGACGAACAAACTCGTAGTGCTGATCGATAAAGTCAGCAACACGCTGGCTCAGTACCTTGTGCACCGTCTTGGTCGGATGCACCTGATCCCAGAACATATGCTCATCGCAGTTAAGAGTCGCAGCTCGCCCTTTTGCCTGCCCGCTCACCACCGCCTGCGCCAGGATCGGGTTACCGGCAATAGCCACTCTTTCGGAGACACTCAAAGCCGGGGTCGCAGCCACCTCGGCGGCGCTGCCGGAGAACGGCTTCCACGTATAGCCGCCACCGTAGCAGGCGTGTTCTGTGTCACTCAGCCCGAACAGCTGGGGATCGCGCATCATCTCGTCAAACTGCTTGTCCACTTCGAACAGCTTCACGATGCCAAGGGGAGCCAGCTCTCGAGTGAGGTTCTGCAACTTCTGGTTGTGGTAACTGGCCACATGGCGCACCTTCTCCACCACCTTCATGCTGCGGGCTGACGGGGTCTGCCCCAGATCAGGAATGTTGAACAGCAGGATCTGCTGCGCGCCGTTGAGCACCAACCGGTTGGATGCCAGCCGGATGGTATCGATCACCCGATCCGCATCCCGCTCGGTGTTCCAGCCATAAGCCAGATAGTCATTGGCACCGACCCAGATCACCACCAGATCATCGGGGCGGAACTTGTCCTTTTTCAGGAACTGATCGATCTCGTAATCGAGGTTGTTGATCACCTGATATTTGGGATCCCAGGACCAGAAACCGAGCCAGCCATTCAGGGCCCCCAGATGGTTATAGGCCACCGCGGTTGCACCGCCTTCAGCCTCGTTGGCCACGACCAGACCGGGAAAACGCTCGTCACCCAACTGCTCCAGCCACACCGGGCCGTTGCTGAATCGCCCGTTGAAGTAAGGTGGGCTGGAGGGGAGATACCCCCGCATCTTCTTGTACATCTTGCCGGTGTCGGAGAGGCTGTCACCAAACATCACGACCCGGGAAAAAGGTTGGCGTCCCTCTGCCGCTTGCGCGGTTAATGCCATTAACCCCAATAAACAAACAAGCCATTTTTTCATATTGTTATGCTCTTCGATTAAGCAGGTGAGACCTGCGGACTTCTCCTCGAGTGGCGACAGGCATGGGAAGAGTCTGCTGCCACTGACTTCTGGTGAAGGCGACAGATTACAGTTCCAGATGAAATCACACATGTTCCGACACCGATGAAATCGCTTGCGCTCACAAAACAGACAATCACACCAGCCTATTTCTTTCACGCTTGTTTCACATCCCCCCCGGCACAATGCCCCCATACCAACGACAGGAGTATGAAATGAACAAGGCAAGCGCAAGCGTAATCGGACTGTTGACCCTGATGTCTGTCTCCTCTTTTGCCATGGCGGCCTATACCGGCCCGCAGGAGCAGAACAAGGTTTCCGTTGCTCAGCTGAAAGATCTGGCCGATGACAGCTGGGCCACCCTGGAAGGGAAACTGGTCAAGCACCTGGGCGGCGAGAACTATCTGTTCCGCGACGCCAGCGGTGAGGTGGAGGTCGAAGTGGATCAGGATGTGTGGCGTGGCACCGAAGTGGGCCCGGATGATCAGATCCGTATCCGTGGTGAAGTGGACCACAGCTGGAACAAGACCGAAGTGGAAGTGAAAACCCTGGAGAAAGTGGGCGCGGCCCCGCAGACCAAGGGCGGCTTTATCGCCAAATAAGGCCACTTCAACGACGAATTGGCCAGACGTTAAAAGGGCGCTTGATATCAAGCGCCCTTTTGCATGGTTAACCCAGCGTCACCGCTTAACCGGCCCGACTGGCAAAGGCTCTCTTGAACCCCTTCTCGGCCTGATTGACCTTGTAGAGGTAACGGCGCGCCTCCTCTTTGGGATGCTGCTCGGTCAACACCTGATAGACCGCCTCGGGGGAGAGCCGGTTGATCCGGCCCGGCGCCGCCTTGCGATCGCTGGAGAAGGTATTGAGCACCCCGCCAGCGCCACCGTTATAGGCGGAGATAACCGCATAGCGACGGGAGCGCGGATCCTGAATATCCGCCAGATAGACGGTCTGCAACAGGTGCAGATAGGCGGTACCGACATCGATGTTGTAGGCCGGGTTGAACAGCTCCTCCCGGGTCGGCTGACCGTTCTTGCCCTTGACCCGCACATAGACGTCACGACCGGCGGTAGCCGGGATCACCTGCATCAGGCCATAAGCGTTGGCATGGCTCACCGCATAGGGGTTGAAGCTGCTCTCGGTCTTGATCACCGCATAGATCAGGCTCTCCGGCACGCCGTATTTGCGCGACGCTTCCCGGATGATCCCAGCATACTTGTAGCCCCGTCGATCTTCATGGTTGGCCACCATGGGTATATCGACGAAGAAGATGGTGCGAATACCCAGAGTGCGCTTCTTCATCGCCGTGTTGAGCAGGTAATCGGCATAACGCTCGGCGCGCCAGGAGGCGCGGATTGGCTGGCGCTGATTGTCCAGCACCTGACCGTAGAGGAAAGGCTCGCCGCCGGTCAGAATTTCCCGATCGGAGTAAAGATCCACTTCGGCCGGATCGTCCGGCGTCAGCAGGGTCTCGATGATGGCGCGACGCAGGTGAGCGCGGGGATCGATGCCCGAGACCGTCTCCACCATGATGTGGCCGCTGGAGAAGTCGATGTGGGCCCGGCTCTTGTACTGATCCGTGTATTTGACGTAGTCAAACTTGCCCGCAAACAGCGCCTCCCGCCCCCATATCTCGTTCACGTTATGGGAGAGCGCGCTGATCATGTGTTCAAAACCGCGGATGTCCTTGCCGTTGACCAGATCGTCATCCTCACTCCCGCTGGGCTTGGGGGAAGATGAGCAGGCAGAGAGAAACAGCAGGGTGCACAGCAGCCAAAAAATTCGGCCCATAGGATCCTCAAACCGGGCAGCAGAGCTGCCCATCATTCATTTGCTGCGACTTCAGGAGCGGTCACACCAGTGTGGCGCCATTACCGCACCTGTTCACACATACAACAGCCGGAGAGCTTACTGGGCAGGCGGGGTGTAACCTTCGATCTGCACTTCACCTGCATCAAACAGGTAGCTGACCATCTCTTTTTCCAGCAGTTGGCGATGCTCAAGATTCATCATGTTGAGCTTTTTCTCGTTGATCAGCATCACCTGCTTCTTCTGCCACTCGGCCCAGGCTTCCTTGCTGATGTTGTCAAAAATCCGCTTGCCGAGCTCACCGGGATAGAGTTGGAAATCCAGACCCGGGCCCTCTTTTTTCAGGCGTTGGCAAAATACAGTACGGCTCATGTTGACCTCTATGGTTGTAACTCTGGATAGGCGAGCAGACGGGCCGTGGCGGCCGCCAGCCCCACCTCGGCAGGATGGCGTAAGTTATACCAGAGTCGGTTATCTGCTTCCATGAGCCGCAGCGGCTGCGCCTCATCAATGTCAATCAGCAACGGCTGAATATCGAGATGGAAGTGGCTGAAGGTATGGCGAAAACCGGCCAGTTCCCGATAGCCGTGATGGCTCAGGCCAAGGGACGCCAGCAGACCATCCACCTCCGCCAGCGAAGCCACCTGCGGGAAGCAGTAGAGCCCGCCCCAGATCCCCTGTGGCGGCCGCTTCTCCAGCAATAACTCGTCACCATGGCGGATCAACAACATGACGCCGTCGCGGGCCGGAATGCTCTTCTTCGGCTTGCTGTTGGGGTAGGCAGTGGGGTTGCCTTGCGACAGCCCCTGGCAATCGGCCCGCACCGGACAGCGATCACAGGCAGGCTTGCTGCGGGTGCAGATCGTCGCCCCGATATCCATCATCGCCTGATTGTATTGCGCCACGCCCAGTTTGGGAGTCAGCCGGATGGCGATCTCCCACAGCTCGTTCTCAACCTGCTTCTGGCCGGGCCAGCCCGGCAGCGCCAGCCAGCGGGTGAGTACCCGCTTCACGTTGCCATCAAGGATGGCGTGGGGCTGACCCAGAGAGAGCGACAGCACGGCCCCGGCGGTTGAGCGACCAATGCCCGGCAGCGCCATCACCTCGTCAAAACTCTCGGGAAAGAGACCGTGGTGGTGATCGCGGATCTGCTGGGCCGCCTTGTGCAGGTTGCGGGCCCGGGCGTAGTAGCCAAGCCCGGTCCAGTGGTGCAGCACCTCGTCGACAGGGGCATCGGCCAGCGCCACCACATCGGGGAAACGCGCCATAAAACGCTGGTAATAGGGGATGACTGTAGCGACTTGGGTCTGCTGCAGCATGATCTCCGAGACCCAGACCCGGTAAGGGGTCTTCTCCTGCTGCCAGGGCAGGGTTTTGCGGCCATGAAGCTCATACCACTCCAGAACCCGGCTTGCGAAGGTTGATTGATTCACGTTGTTCTCATGTCGTTGATATATGGGGAACTCTGCGGTTCCTTCGGCTCATCTGGCCTGCGCGGGCATAAAGTCATCCCGCAGCACAGCGCCAGCTGTCTGGTGCGGCAGCGTAAGGCCTCGTCACGCCCAAGTCAAAGCCGCGCTGACTGGCGCTGCGGGCAGGTGGTGGTCAGGCAGCAAAGCGGTAACAAAGACGATATACTCGGCCCCACGATTGATGACGGGAGAGACGGTTTGCAGACTTATCTGGTTGGGGGCGCAGTGCGGGATCGCCTGCTGGGGTTGCCGCAGGGCGACAGGGATCATCTGGTGGTCGGCGCCACCGTGGAACAGATGCTGGCGCTGGGTTTTACCCAGGTCGGTCGCGACTTTCCCGTGTTTCTTCACCCCAAAAACCAGCAGGAGTATGCCCTCGCCCGTACCGAACGCAAACAGGGTCAGGGCTACACAGGCTTTGTCTGCCACGCCGCCCCCGATGTGACGCTGGAGCAGGATCTGCTGCGCCGGGATCTCACCATCAACGCCATCGCCGAGGATGATCAGGGCCAACTCCACGATCCCTACGGTGGCATCGAGGATTTGGAAAAACGGCTGCTGCGCCACGTCTCCCCCGCCTTTGCCGAAGATCCGCTGCGCATCCTGCGGGTCGCCCGCTTCGCCGCCCGCTTCCACGCTCAGGGCTTTACCATAGCGCCGGAGACCCTCGCCCTGATGAGCGAGATGACGGCCGCTGGCGAGCTGGCCCACCTCACGCCGGAGCGAGTCTGGAAGGAGCTGGAAAAAGTGCTGCTGGGGCCAACCCCGCAGATCTTTATCGAGGTGCTGCGCCAGTGCGGCGCCCTCAAGGCACTCTTCCCCGAAATCGACGCTCTGTTCGGCGTCCCCGCCCCGGCCAAGTGGCACCCGGAGATCGACACCGGCATCCACACCCTGATGGTGCTGGAGCAGGCGTGCCGGATCTCCCCGGAATTGACCGTCCGCTTTGCCGCCCTCTGCCACGACCTTGGCAAGGGAGTAACCCCCAAGGAGTTCTGGCCAAGCCATCACGGTCACGGCCAGAAAGGGCTACCGCTTATTCGCGCTCTGTGCGATCGGTTCCGGGTACCCAATGAGTGCCGGGATCTGGCGCTGCTGGTGAGCGATCTGCACACCCACATCCATATCGCCTTTGAGCTCAAGCCCGCCACCCTGCTCAAGGTGTTCGACAAGGCGGATGCCTGGCGCCGCCCCGAGCGCTTTGCCCAGCTGCTGAATGCCTGCCGCGCCGACTTCCACGGCCGCACCGGTTTCGAGGAGCGGGTCTACGCCGAGCCGGACTATGTGGCCGAAGCGCTGGCTGCCGCCCAGGCGGTGCCGGTGAAAGAGATAGTGGCGGCCGGTTACAAAGGGGAAGAGATCAAGGAGCAGCTGGCCAAAAAGCGCACTGATGCCATCAGCCGGGTCAAGGATGAGTGGACCTTTATCGAGGAGTAACCTCGGCCCCATAACAGACGGCCGCCCTGATGATGAGCTCCGCAAGGAGAGCATCGCCAGGGCGGCCGTTTTCCATCCAGATTGATATGTGAAGGGGCGCTAACCCCTGCTGGTGCCGTTATGCCGGACCAATTCTCTCCATCAGGCTCATATGGGATGAGCCATCGTGGCGCTTGAGGTTCTGGCGATATTCGAACTGGCGCTGGCTCTCCTGCTTGAGCCCCAGCATCAGCGAATAGCACATCGCCAACATGATCACCGAGAAGGGCAGCGCGGCTATGATGCTGGCCGCCTGCAAGGCTGCCAGGCCGCCGGAGACCAGCAGGATAGCGGCAACCAGCCCCTGCCCCAGACCCCATACGGCGCGGTGCAGTACCGGCGGCTCCTGATCACCGATGGAGAGCAGAGTCGTGATGACCAGCGTGCCCGAGTCACTGGAGGTGATGAAGTAGGTGCAGATGAGCAGGGTCAACACGGCCTTGGCGATCCAGCCGAAGGTATCCCAGTGCAGCAGCTCGACCGTCTTGTAGAGCGCCAGCGTCACATCCTGATTGACCGCAGCGACCACGCCACCACCGCCAAACAGCTCCAGATTCATCGCCGTACCGCCAAACACGGTGAGCCAGAACATGCCGAGCAGCGAGGGTACCAGCAGCACACCGAGCACAAACTCGCGAATGGTACGCCCCTTGGAGATGCGGGCGATAAACATGCCGACAAACGGCGCCCAGGCAATCCACCAACCCCAGTAAAACGCCGTCCAGCTCGACTGCCAGGCCGAAGTGCCGTTGGCCTCGGTGTTGGTCCAGAAGCTCAGTTTGACGATGTTCTGCAGGTAATCACCGATGTTCTGTACATAGGCGTTGAGGATATAGGTGGTCGGCCCCAGCACCAGAAAAAGCGCGAGCACGAAGACGCTTAGCCAGATATTGAGCTCGGAGAGGATCTTCACTCCGCGCCCGACCCCGGAAACCGCCGACAGGGTGGCGATCAGGCTGATACCGCCAATCAGCCAGAGCTGGTTGGACTGCGACACCGCCATACCAAACATCTGGTTGAGGCCGGTATTCATCTGGGAGACCCCCAGACCAAGGGAGGTCGCCACCCCGAAGACTGTGCCGAACACCGCCAGCACATCGGCCGCATGGCCCCAGAAACCGTAGATCCGCTCGCCGAGGATGGGGTAAAGCACAGAGCGGATCGCCAGCGGCAACTTGCGACGATAACTGAAAAAGGCCAGCGACAGGCCAACGATCACATAGATGGCCCAGGGGTGCAGGCCCCAGTGGAAGAAGGTGAGGCGCATGGCGATCTGGGCCGCTTCCGGGGTCATCCCTTCGGTAATGAACGGATTGCCCTGCAGATGGTTCATCGGCTCGGCTATGCTCCAGAACACCAGACCGATCCCCATGCCAGCGCTAAAGAGCATGGAGAACCAGGCGAAGTAGCCGAACTCCGGTACCTGGTCGTCGTCACCCAGCCGGATGCTGCCAAAACGGCTGAACATCAGGTAGACAGCGAAGAACAGGAACAGGGCGACCACCAGAATGTAGTACCACTTGAACCCGGCAATAATCTGATCCTTGGCACCGACAAACCAGGCGGCCGCGGTATCGGGAACAAATACGCCAAACAGCAAAAACAGGGTGATCACGGTGAGGGCCGTCATGGCCATGGTGGGGTTGAGGCCTTTCAATAGCCCTTTGCTTGCTCGCATCCAGCCTCCTTAGTCGTTGTTGAAAAAGTCTTCGCCCACATGATCACCGGCACCACCGATGGCGCGATAGACCAGTTTACCGGCTGCCTGTTCGCGGTGATCCACCAGCGAAACCGAGGGCTGGCCGTTCACGGCGTGACGCTTGCCAAGGAAGATGGCCATGGGGACGCCCAGATTGGAGATACCGCTGGTGATCCAGAGGCGGTTGAAGTCGTAAGAGCCACCGATGAACTCCAGCTGGGCCAGGCCGGTATCTAGGCCGGTCAGATAGAAGTTCATGGCACTTTCGTCAGGAAAGAGGTGCACCAGCACATAGGCGTAGCGCAATTCGTTCACCAACTCCTTTAGGTTGAAAGTACCTGTCTCACTGCAAGAGAGGGGTAACTCACCATCATAGTGGTGTACTTTGAGGTTGTTGGGGTCTTCATCATAGGCAGGCTGATAGCGCACAAAAGCCGAGGTATCCGGCAGTTCATAGCGCACTCTGACCACACGTAACTCGGCCACCAGAGACTTGATATCCAGCTCGTCATTCATCATTTCGCTCCTCAAATGTCAGGGTGAATTCCGTGAAATGCCCGTCAACCTAACACAAAATTAATTAGAGCAGAAATTATTACAGCAAAAACAATATTGACCTTGTGACGAATTAGGCGGAAAATTTTGCGCCTCTCCATAGCCCTCCAATGACGCACACCCCATGGAAAAACATGATGAAGTGCTGGTCGCCCTGCGCCAGATTATTCGTGCCATCGACATGCACTCCAGGCGCTTGATCAAAGAAGCCGGGCTCACCTCCCCGCAACTCTTGCTGCTCAAAGGGATCGACGAGTTGGGACAGATCTCCATGCGCCAGCTGGCCGATCACACCAACATGAGCCAGGCCACCGCCACCACCATCATGGACCGATTGGAGAGCCGCCAACTGGTGCAGCGCGTTCGCAGCAATACCGACAAGCGCAAGGTTCACGCGACACTGACTGACGCAGGCCGCGCCCTGCTGGCCCAGGCCCCCACCCCGCTGCAAGAGCGCTTCATCCAGCGTTTTCAGGCGCTGGAAGCGTGGGAACAGACCCTGCTGCTCTCCTCCCTGCAACGCATCTCCTCCATGATGAATGCAGACGAAATCGACGCGGCCCCGGTGCTGAGCGTCAGACCCCTCACCGAAGAGCAGGCATAAACAGTTGAACAATTTCAGTGTCTAGTCCTGAAATAGGTTTACACATTTTCAACTAGCATTTCTCTACTCAGAACCCCCTATATGCCGCATCGGGGGTTCTGTATTTCAACGCATGATGCGGCCGCTCCGCGTTGTAAATATCCACTGCTTCACGCACCATTTCCCGCGCTTGCGTCAAATCCTGCGGGCTTTGCAACAATAACTCTCCTTTCAAAATCCCGTTCACCCGCTCCGCCAACGCATTCTGGTAACAGTCATACCCATCCGTCATCGAGCATTTCACCCCGTACCGTTCATGTAATGACTGATACAGCCCAGAGCAATACTGCACGCCGCGGTCCGAGTGATGGATGAGTTCACCGTCGCCGCGTCGTTGCTTCAGCGCTTTCTTGAACGCCATCGCCACCGATTCGGCGTGCATCCCTTCGTGTACGTGATGGCCCACTATCTTGCGTGAGTACGCATCCGTCACCAGGCTCAGGTACAGCGGTCCGCTCCTGGCTGGCAGATAGGTGATATCAGCGACCCAGACCTGCTCCGGGGCCACCGGCGTGACCTGCTCTGGCCCCGCCTTGAGCAAGTTGGAATGACGGTAGAAACGGTGAAAACTGTGGGTGGTCTTGTGATACGCCCGCCTGGGCAGCACCAGCAGGCGGTGCTCGGCCAATATCTGAAACAGCCTGTCACGCCCGACCTTGAGCCCGCCATCATCCTGACCCTGGAGCAGATAATGCAGCTTGCGAGTGCCGACCCGCGGTTGTCGCAGTCGAACCTGACGCACGAAGCGCACCACCTGCAGCCCTGTGCATGGAGCTCGTCGGCGACCCGATTGCGCTTGTAGTAAGCCTGCCGGCTTATCCCCAGAAACAGGCAAGCCCTGACAATGCTCAGCCTCTCGACTTGCCGCTGCGAGAGGACTTGCCGGGTCGCTTTTTTACGATGGAGACGCCGTAGTCATTCTTCAGTACATCGACGACGGCCTCAAAGAACTGGGCCTTCTGGCTCATCAGGGCCAGCTGCTGCTCGAGTTCCTTGATACGCTGTTCGGGCGTCTGGTTGTCGGGGTCAGGCATGGTGATGCTCCTGCCGGCGCGCACAGAAGCCCCCTGGCTCCAATCTTGCCGACCATGTTTACGCAACCATACCAGAACGGTGGAGCGGCCCTGAATGCCATAACGCACCTGAGCCTGTTTGTAGGTGAGCTCGCCTTTTTCAATTTGCTCGACCAGTGCCAGTTTAAAAGTCAGCGAGTAATCGCGCTGTGTCCGTTTCACACCTTGTCCCATCGGGCTCTCCATTTATTGGGGGGAAAGGTGTAAACCATATTCAGGACGGGACACAGGCATAAAAAAAGCTCCCGAACGGGAGCTTTTTTCGATCAGGGGCCGCAGAGAATTACTCTTCCAGGCTGATCCCGATATTGGAGACGCCATCCTGAGAGGCGAATGCTCTGATGGCCAGGATTCGATCGCTGTCGCGCTCATGGGCAACCCGCTTGAGCAGTTCAACCTGGAACTCCAGCTCGGCTTCCATGTACTCGTGCTCGTAGAGCTCCTCTTCGGTCAGATCCCGCTCTTCCAGCAGCTCGATAAAACCGGCCACAGTACCGACTGATGCATGACTGGCATCGTTGGCCTCTTCGCCAACCCGGCAGATCACCGAGTTATAGGCGCAGCCCAGCGCAACACAGGCATCCAGCGCCGGATAGGCACCGTAGGATTCAAACTTGCGGGGATCCGGAATGTGAGACTCGAACTCTTCGAGAATGGCACCCAGATTGACCCGGGATCCCTTGATGGTGAGGTAGACCCACATCTGATCCAGCGCATGCCGGAAAGCGCCAGCATTGCCAAAGCCGGAGGCCTGACAGAACAGGGCATAGTTGGGGTACATGCGCTCTGCCAGCGCCAGGGTGTAGACGGTCTGTTGCCAAGGCTGTAGCTCGGCCAGTCGCTTATAAAACTTGTCACCAAACACTGGAGTCGGATCCTTTGCAAAATGTGGGGCAGATTGTAGCCCACGAGGCGCGCGGCGAAAACGAAAAAGCGCCCTGGTCGGCTATGTTGCGATATGAAGTCAGGTAAGATGGGTCGAGAGCGGCATCTTGTTGCGCCGCAAATTCTGATAAGGAACAAGAGTATGAGCCAACGTACCCTTCTTTTGCTCAGCCAGGATAATGCTCACTACGAACGGCTGCTCAAGGCCGCCAACCTCCCCCATCTGCGCATTTTGCGAGCCGATAACCAGAGCGATGCCGAGAAGCTGATCGGCGAAGCCCATATTCTGATGGCCGAACCGGCCCGTGCCAAACCGCTGCTGCCCAAAGCCAACAAGCTGAGCTGGTTCCAGTCCACCTATGCGGGAGTCGATGTGCTGCTCGACCCTGACAGTCGCCGCGACTACCAGCTCACCAATGTCCGCGGCATCTTCGGCCCGCTGATGAGCGAGTATGTCTTTGGTCATCTGCTCAGCCTGATGCGCCAAATTCCCCTTTATCGGGAACAGCAGAAACAGCGACTGTGGCAGAGTCACCCCTATCAGGGCCTCAAGGGGCGCACCATGCTGATCCTGGGGACCGGCAGCATTGGCCAGCATATCGCCCACACCGGCAAACATTTTGGCATGAAGGTGCTGGGCATCAGCCGCAGCGGTCGGGAGCGGGCTGGGTTTGATCAAGTTTATCAACTGCCTGCGCTCAACAAGATGCTGGCGCAGGCCGATGTCATCGTCAGCGTGCTGCCAGCCACCCGCGATACCCGTCATCTGTTCAATGCCGCCCGCTTCGAACACTGCAAACCGGGCGCCATCCTGTTCAACGTCGGCCGCGGCAGCGCCGTGCACTCGGGCGATTTGCTCACCGCACTGCGTACCGGCAAGCTGGCGATGGCGGTGCTGGATGTGTTCGAGCAGGAGCCGCTGCCCGCCGACAGTCCGCTGTGGGGCCAACCCAACCTCATCGTCACCCCCCACAACAGCGCCTACAGCTTCCCGGATGATGTGGCCCAGATCTTTGTGCGCAACTACATCCGCTTTATCGATGGCCAGCCACTGGATGGCAAAATCGACTTCGACAAGGGTTACTAACCCTCACTGCGCATGTAAAAAGGCCCCGCCAATCTGGCGGGGCCTTTCATTTCAGGCGGTGACGACAGGAATCAACCCGCGGCCAGCTCCTTGCGATAGCTCTTCACCTTGGCAAGGAACTGACGACGCTCCTTGCCGCTGAGCGGTTCAGCCATAGGCAGCTTGGCGGTCATGGCATTGACCGGGCGGTTGTTGATCCGCAGCTCGTAGTGCAGGTGAGCACCGGTCGAGCGACCTGTGTTGCCGGAGAGGCCGATCTTGTCGCCCATCTTCACTCGCTGACCGGTTTTGACCAGCAGCTTGCTCAGGTGCAGATAACGGGTAGAGAGAGTACGGCCATGCTTGATGACGATATAGGTACCCGCCAGCGGGTGGCTGGTTGCCTTCTGGACGATACCATCACCGGTCGCCAGCACTGGCGTACCCACCGGCACTGCGAAGTCGGTGCCCTCGTGAGGACGCACCATACCGGTTACCGGATGTTTGCGCGCCGGGTTGAAATTGGAGCTGATTCGATAGCGGCTGTGGGTCGGGTAGCGGCGGAATCCGCGCTCCAGACTGTTGCCCTGACCGTCGTAATAGTTGCCGTCATCGGAGAGCCAGGCCGACACCGTCTTGCCCTGGCTGGTCACTTCCACACCTAGCAGCTGGCTGTTGCCAGTGCTCTTGCCTTCCACTGTCTCCTGGCGTACCAGCACTTTGAACTTGTCGCCCTTCTGAAGATCCTTGGCGAAATTCATTCGCCACTGGAACAGGTTGGCAATTTTCTGGATATGGTTGGCCGGAATCCCCGCATTGCGGGCACTGACATAGAAGCTGCCGTTGATCACGCCGTTGTAACGCTGCGGTTGCCACTCGACCTTCTCATTGATCATGGAGGCGGTATAGGCATCATCGCTGCGCGCCATCACCAGCGTCTGTTTGATGTTCAGGCGGATTTTGAGTTGCTGCAGGATGTTGTCCTGATCGATCAGCAGCTCGATATTCTGGCCCGGCTTGAGGCGCGCCAGATAGTTCTTGTTGTCCGCGTCCAGCACCTTGTAGAGGGTGGTGGTGGAGAGACCGAGATTGTTAAAAATAGCGGTCAGGTTTTCGCCGTTGCGAACCCGGTAATCCTGCCACTGGGGGGTGGTGTCGACCGGGATGTCGTCATCCGGCGCACTCTGATCAACCAGTTCGTGATCGGGAATTTCGTTAAAGTCGGTGTTGTTTTCGTTGGTTGCCGTACCTGCGGTATCAATGGGCAACTCAAGACGCAGCGGCCGCTCGAGGATGTCACCCGGAGCTGGCAATAATGCCACTGCTGACAGGGTCATGGCCGTCAGCATCAGCATTGCGTAAAAGTGTTTGCGGGGAACCGGTGGTTCCCAATTGGCAGCCTGTACTACCAAGGGACGGAGACGTTTCATCCGCTATCCTGTATTTAGATCTAAAGAGTGTGAGTTGCGATGTCAGTTGTGACAAAACCGTATAAAACTGTTTGTTGGACACAAATAGTTACAAATAGTTCATCACAATCTGCATGAACCTCACATTTTATGCATAACCCGCCCGGATGGGCAGAAATGATCGTCTTTTTTAACCATTTTTTCCTATTTTTAAGAACCGGGTCGGATTCGATACTGAATAGAAACCTAAAATGTTGCGATAACTTTTCCATGGAGT
Organism: Aeromonas sp. MTB; assembly: GCF_056632455.1. Lineage (NCBI taxonomy): Bacteria > Pseudomonadati > Pseudomonadota > Gammaproteobacteria > Aeromonadales > Aeromonadaceae > Aeromonas > Aeromonas sp. MTB. The sequence continues at coordinate 604,630 of NZ_CP147026.1, read as the reverse complement.
GGATATGTCGTTAGCAAAACTGTTAATCAGAATAATTGTCGTCCTGTTCCTGATCGGTGCAGCGCTGCTGTTTGCACTGGAAGTCACGACAGTCCGCCAATCCATCCTCGACCAGATGTCAGCCAACCTGGAAACCGCCATCACCGCTCTCGGGCTAGTGCTGCAAGGAACCCTGCTTAATGACGACAATGTGCTGGCCGAAACCATCGTCAATGCCATGTTCGATGGCGGCTTCGTCAGCTCGGTCACCCTGATCGATCCCGATGGCCAGTTGCTGTTTCAGAAAGTCTTCCACTCTACCCAGCAAAATGTCCCCGGCTGGCTTCCCTCGGTTATCGGCATGCCGCCCGTCAAAATTGAGCAAGAGTTGACCGATGGCTGGCGCATGCTGGGCACTCTGACCCTTGAGGGGCATAGCGGCTACGCCTATCAGCATCTGTGGAATGCCATCAGCCGCACCGGCATAGCCCTGCTGGCAGGGCTCGTCATATTTACCCTGGTCATATCTCTAGTCTGCAAACGCCTGCTGCAGCCCCTGGAGCAGATCAACCTGCAGCTGATCCGCATCCGCAAACACCAGTTCAACAGCACCCTGCCCACCCCCTGGTTGCAAGACCTCAAAGAAGTGGCACTTTCCATCAACCAATTAGTCTCCGAACGCAAACGGGACCTGCTGCAACAACGGCTCAAAATCACCCAGCTGGGAAAACAGCTGCCACTGACGACCCCACAGCCGCTGCAAGGAGTGAGTCCACTGCCGGAAGGTGGGCAACTGCAAAAATTTGTCTCCACACAAGGGGAGATCGCGCTCTATCAGCGTTTCTTGCCCAGTCAGCCCCTCGGTGCCGACAGCGATCTCGCAACCATCCGGAGCGCCCTGAAACAGTGGCAGCACTCTCATATAGAGGGGGTCTTGCTGCCCCTCTCCCTGCTCAATCACCCGCAATGGTCCGAGATCGCCCCTCTGTTCAGCCAGGGCCGTGGCAAAACACTGGATTGGCGCTGGGATGTGGCCACATTCCCCGCCCACGACCAAGCCACATTGGCCGCGTTACAGGAACAGGGGTATGAGCTCGCCTTCAGCGCCATTCCCCTCAATGCGGATACCTTCAATCAACTTGACCCGCTCAATCCCATCTTTATCAGCTGTCAACTGACCGATGCGCCGCTCTACTGGAATCTGCTCTCCCAAACCATGCATGCCGCCGGTTATACCCTGCTGGCAGAATCGGGAGAGTGTCGCGACATCGACAAACTGCGGACCTGGGGTATCGATGGTTATGCCAAGGAGGCGCAATCATGAAGAAGCTCGCCATACTGTTGCCCCTGCTGTGGCAACCCGGCCTGATGGCTGAAACCGTCACTATCGCCACCGGGGGGGAGCAGGGGATTTATCACCAGATAACCAAAGAATTTTGCCGTCTGGCCCATGAGGTCGATGAGCAACTTACGTGCACATTGCAGAGCTCATCGGGTTCAATAGAAAACCTGAAGCGGCTGAAGAGTGGCGAGACCTCCTACGCCATGGTGCAGTCAGACTGGCTGTATCAGGCAAGCAAAGGCTTGGGCCCTTTTACCACGCAGCCGCAACCTGAGCTGCACGCCCTGTTTGCCACCCATGCCGAGCCCTTCACCATAGTGATCCGTGCCGATGGCGATATCACTTCACTGGAACAGCTCAAGCTCGCCCCCATCGACATGGGGTTGAAGAACTCGGGAACCCGCCAGACGGCGCTGGCTCTGTTCAACATCTTGGGAGCGAAAGAGCAGGATCTCGATCTGAAGAGCATGGCCAACCTGCCGGATGCGCTCTGCAGCAAGCAGATCGACGCATTTGCACTGGTGATGGGACACCCTAACCGGATTGTGCTCGACACCGCCAAACGTTGCGCGGTCAGTTTCCTCCCCATCGATGGGGCCACCCGTGATCAGCTACTCAAAGGGGTCAAATATTACCAACGTAGTCAGGTGCCCGCCCGCATCTACCCCGGCAATCTGAAGGCGACCCCCACCTTTGCCATTGCCGCCACCCTGGTCACCAATGCCACCATGCCGGAAGAGTCTGTCTATCGTCTGACCAAGGCCATGCTGACCCAGCAGACCAAGTTCAATGAGCAGACTTATGGCTACGCCAATATGTTTCACCGGGCACGCAATAAAACCGGCCCGGTGCTGAGTATTGAGCAGCATCCGGGCGCAGCTAAATATTTCGAGGAGCTGAAAGCGGCGGGCAAGCTATAACTGACGACGGGGAGAGCGCAGTTGCTCGCTGGAGAAACGGGTCTTCATCGATGTCCACTGCGCCAACCGATCGGCACTCCCCGCCAGCGTCCCTTCCCGCCGTGACTTCATGATCCAGATGCTTTTGGCATCGAAACTGTAAACGGGAATGAGATCGGTACGCTTGCTGCCCGGCAGGATCCGGCTGTTGATGTTGTCGAGCACCAGTGGGTCAGCCTTGGGTGTCGGAAAATAGAGAGTCACCATGTGGAACTGGTTGTAACGCACCGCCTTGACGTAGGCCAGCCGCAGCTTCTTCTCATCCACCCCCAGCTCCATCAGGGTGTAGTACTTGGAGATGCTGTAATCCTCGCAATCCCCACCCCGGGCGCCGATGAACTCCAGCGGATTGGCCCAGTAATCCTCATCTCCCCACAGCTTGGGATCCTCGCTGTAGGTCAGATTGTTGAAGTAATTGTTCACCAGCTCGATCTTCTGCTGGTCGGTTGTACCCGCTCTGGGGGTGAGCAGGCGAGAGAATGCCTCGGCCCGCTGAATGGCCCGGCCACCATACACTTCCTGCAGCTTGGCCCGCAGATCCGGACTGGCAATATATTCGGAAAGACGCGAAGCCTGCACGTTGGCGCAACATAGCGCCAACGTGCAAGCCGGGATCAACAACCATTTCATACCGGACACTCCATGTCAGATGCTGGAGGTCAGTATAGTCCCTCCGGATGAGAGGCTCAGCAGGCGATCAGCGACACTGTGCGAATGCGTCTGCCAGTTGCTGCATGAATTGGGGATAACCATCCGGGCCGAGCGGTACCTGCTCACCCACCTCGTCCAGCAGCAGCACCTTGGCACCGGTATTACGAGCAACCGACTCAATCACTGCGGGGGAGAATTGCGGCTCGGCATAGATGCAGCTCGCCTGCTTCTCTTCCAAAGCCTTGCGAATATCCACCAGCGTCTTGGCGCCTGGGCGACGCTCCGGACTCACGGTGAAGTGACCTTTTGAACTCATGCCGTAGTGGCGCTCCCAGTAGCCATACGCCTCGTGGAATACAAAGTACCCCTTCTCATTCACCGCCTTCATCTGGCCAGCAATCACCTTGTCTTTGGCATCCACTTTGGCATCAAATGCCGCGAGGTTGGCGTCATAACGAGCCTGATTGGCCGGATCCAGCTTGCCCAATTCACTTGCGATCGCCTTGGCAATCACTTTGGCCTGCATCGGTCCAAGCCAGATATGGGGATCGACCCCTTCGTGATGATGTCCCTCATGCCCTTCATCATGGTCACCGTGCTCGTGGACGGCATGATCGTGATCATCATGGTCATGGGAGTCATGACTATCCTGAGTCGCGTAGTTGAACAGCGGCATCCCATCAACCTGAGTCAGGGTCAGAGCATGAGGATGATTGGCCAGCGGCTTGGCCATGAAGCCTTCCAGCTCGGGGCCGACCCACACCACCAGACCGGCACTGTTGATGCTGCGAATATCGGACGGACGCAGGGAGAAATCGTGGGGAGAGGCACCGGTCGGCAGCAATACCTTGGGCTCGCTCACCCCGTCAGTGATCGCCGCGGCAATGAAGCCAAGGGGCTTGATGGTGGTCAGCACCTCAATGGCACGAACAGGCAAACTCACCGCCAGCAGGGCAGTGAAAAGCGCAATAATTCTCATTGGTGAATCTCGTCAGGGGGTGAGTATGTGATAATATAACAGCTGTTTTTTGTTATATTATAACTCTCACTGGCTGTAAACCCCGGAGTTGTCATGAGCCAACTGGTAGAGCTGAAAGAGGTCTCTCTCTCGTTTGATGGACGCTCTGTGCTCGACAAGGTCTCCTTTACCCTCAATAAAGGCAAAATCACCACGCTCGTCGGCCCCAACGGGGCTGGCAAGAGCACCCTGAGCAAGCTGGTGCTGGGCCTGCTCACGCCGGATTCAGGCAAGATCACCCGCAGCCGCGATCTGAGAGTCGGCTATGTACCGCAGCGCCTCTATCTGGATCCCACCTTGCCGCTGACGGTGCGTCGCTTCCTGCAACTGGGCAAAAATAGCCGCCTCTCCATCGAGGAAGCTCTGGCCCGGGTGGGCGCAGAGGGATTGCTGGAAAACCGGATGCAAAAACTCTCCGGCGGCGAGATGCAGCGGGTGCTGCTGGCTCGCGCCCTGCTGGTCAAACCCGAGCTGCTGGTACTGGACGAGCCGGTTCAAGGCGTGGACATCACTGGCCAGATCGAGCTCTACGCCCTCATCGGTCAGCTCGCCGCCGAGTTCAATTGCGCCGTGCTGATGGTATCCCACGACCTGCATCTGGTGATGGCCAGCACCCACGAGGTGATCTGCCTCAATCGCCATGTCTGCTGTCATGGCGAGCCGGAAAGCGTGGCGCGCCACCCCGAATTTGCCCGCCTGTTCGGGCGACCGGAGCAGGAGGTGCTGGCGGTCTATACCCACCATCACCACTGCGACGGCGAACACCACCATCATGAACCGCAGGCTCCCGTCATCCGCCTGCCCTCTCGCAACAACGCTCACAGCAAATAGCGCAAGCAACAGGACATTCAAGTGGACAGCTTTCTGTTATACGCCCTCGCGGCCGGTCTCGGCATCGCCCTGCTGGCCGGTCCCCTAGGTAGCTTCGTGGTATGGCGCAAGATGGCCTACTTTGGCGACACCCTCTCCCACGCCTGCCTGTTCGGCATCGCGCTGGGCATCCTGCTGCAGGTCGATCTCACCCTGGCGGTGGTGGTCTGCTGCCTCGCCATGGCGATGCTGCTGGTGATCATGAGTCGCAACCAGCAGGTGGCGACCGATACCCTGCTCGGCATTCTGGCCCACAGTGCCCTGTCCCTCGGTCTGGTTACCTTGAGTTTTATGGATAACGTGCGGGTGGATCTGATGGCCTACCTGTTTGGCGACCTGCTCTCGGTACAACCGATGGACCTGCTCTGGATCTACGGCGGTGGCGCGCTGGTGCTGCTCACCCTGTGGCGACTGTGGGATCCCCTGCTCTCCATGACCATCTCGGAAGAGCTGGCACGGGTAGAGGGGATCCGGGTCGATGTGCTGCGCTGCGTACTGATGCTGCTGATCGGGCTGGTGATTGCCGTTGCGATGAAGTTTGTCGGGGCGCTGATCATCACCTCCCTGCTGATCATCCCCGCCGCCACCGCCCGCCGCTTCAGCCAGACGCCGGAGCAGATGGCCGGCTTTGCCGCGCTGATTGGCTGTCTCGCCGTGCTGGGTGGATTGACCCTCTCCTGGTATCAAGATACTCCGGCAGGGCCTTCTGTCGTCGTCTGCGCCACCAGCCTGTTTGTGCTGAGCCAGTTCAAGAGAGCGTAACTGTGCAGGCTAGAGCGGCATGCTCTGGCGTGTCTCCATCATCAGCCACTGGCGCAACCGGCTGATGGCGGGCTCATGGGCCCGTGAGCGCTTGCAGGTAAAGTAGAAGGCATCCCCCGTCTCCAGCTGGTGTACCGGCAAGGCCACCAGTTGGGGATCATCGGGCCGCAGCATGTAGTCATTCACGAACGCCACCCCCTGATCCCAGGCTGCCGCCTCCATCGCCAGCAGCACATGGCTGAAATGGTGCATGCGCGCCTCGTCAGGGATCACCAAGCCACCCGCCTTGGCCCAGCGCTGCCAATCCTCCCCCCGCGCCTTGTAAATGGACTGCACCGAGAGCAGCGGCAGCTGCCAAATGACCTCGGGCCACTCCCCGCTAATCTGCTGCAACAGGCGGCGACTACAGACCGGAAAGAGCCGCTCCTGATAAATAAGATCGTGGCAGTAGCCCCGCCCGTGGGGTGACACAGTGATAAAGCAATCCGCTACCCGATCGGAGAGCTCGGGATCCTCCGCCACCATCTCCAGACTCAAATCCAGCTCGGGGTAGAGTTGGCGCAATCCGGCCAACCGCGGGATCAGCCACTTCACCGCAAACGAGCTGTAGACTGCGAGCCGGACTCGCATCTCGCCGCCCCCGCGCAACTGTTCGCTGCTTTGGGCAATCTGGCTGAGCCCGGCGGCAATCCCTTCGAAGTAACTCTCCCCCTGGGTTGTCAGCGAGAGCAGCCGACCCTGACGCAGCAGCAAGCGCTCACCCAGAAAATCCTCCAGCAGGCGGATCTGGTGGCTGACCGCACTCTGGCTGACGTTCAGTTCAAGGGCGGCGCGGGAGAAGCTGAGCAACCGGGCCACCACCTCGAAATATTGCACCGCACGCAGGGGAGGAAGCTTCATTATCTAAATATCTCATGAGTGGTCATTTTTTATCATTTTACTGGATATCAACCGGCACGCTACCCTCCGCTCATCTGAAGTGGGAGGTGGTATGAATGCAGTAGGGATCGGCATCCTTTATCTGGTGCTGGGCAATATGGTGGCGGTTTTTTCCGATGCGCTGGTCAAGGTGCTGGAGCCGGATCAGCCCATCTTCCAGTTTGTCTTTTTCCGCCAGCTCTCGGCCGCCATTCTGCTGATGCCCTGGCTGCTCTGGTCATGGCGCCGCAACCCGCCGGTGGCCATCAAGTGGCACCTGCTGCGGGCTCATATCTGGGCGGTCGGCGTCTGCCTGATGGTGGTGGCCCTCACCCGCTTGCCGCTCGCTACCGCCAATGCCCTCTTCTATGCCGCGCCGCTGATGATGGTGCCGCTGGCGGTGTGGATGGCGGGGGAAGCGATCTCGCGCCAGAAGGTGCTGACCGCGCTGATCGGCTTTATCGGGGTACTGATCGTGCTGCGCCCGACCGAAGTGAACTGGGCCGCACTGGCGGCGCTCGGGGTGGCGCTGTCGATGGCGCTCAACAATCTGCTGATCAAGCGGATCCCGCTCAAGCAGCCCATCGCCCAGACCCTGTTTTTCACCAACGTGCTGAGCATGCCCTTCATTCTGGCGCTGGCATTGTGGGAAGGGGGCAACTGGCAGTGGCAGATGTGGTGGCCCGCTTTTGGCTCCTCGGCGCTGATCATGGTCTATGCGGGATTGTGCGTGGTGGCCTATCGCAAGGCGGAGGCGAGCAAGATCGCCTCGGCGGAGTACACCGGTCTGCTGATGGCGGTGGCCATCGGGGTGTGGCTGTTTGACGAGCAGCCGGGCCTGCCGCTGCTGCTGGGCTGTATCTGCATCGTCCTGCCGCTCATCGCCATGGCCCGCAGCAAACCAAAACCGCTGGCCGAGCCGGCGGTTTAAGCACTCAGGGTCTCCCCAGAAGCGGGGCGACCCTTTGCTGCAGATGGGGGACGATCTCCTGCTCGAACCAGGGATTCTTCCTGAGCCAGAGAGTATTGCGCGGGGAGGGATGCGGCAACGGCAGCCAGCCGGGGCCATAGTCGGCCCAGCTGCGCACCGTGTCGGTGAGCGAGCCCCTGGCTGCCCCCCGCAGATAGTAGGCTTGTGAATATTGGCCGATCAGCAGGGTCAGTTCGATGTTGGGTAACAGCATCAGTACCTTGTCATGCCAGGTGGGCGCGCACTCGGGTCTGGGCGGCAGATCGCCCGACTTGCCCTTGCCGGGATAGCAGAGACCCATCGGCATGATGGCGATGCGGGATTCGTCGTAAAAGGTGGTTTTATCGACCCCGAGCCACTGGCGCAGCCGGTCACCGGAGGGGTCATCCCACGGGATACCGCTGGCATGCACCCGGGTGCCGGGCGCCTGACCGATGATCAGCAGGCGGGCACTCTCAGCCCCGCGGATCACCGGACGAGGCCCCAGCGGCAGATGAGCCTCGCACAGACGGCAGGCCCTGATTTGCTCAAACAACTTATCGATTCGCTGCATGACGTTGATAGTACCAGCATTTCCCTGTTTTCCCTCTTGTGGAAACAAGGCGCGCCTCCTACTATCGCCATGGATGTTTAATTTAATAAACGGATAATAATGAAAAACTGGCTAGGTACCGGCACCGCGACCCTCTCCTTCATCCTGTGGGGGATGCTGCCGCTCTATTATCAATTCATGCCCGAGGTCAACATGTGGGAGCTGATCTCCCACCGGGTGCTCTGGTCTGTGGTGCTGCTGGGTGCCCTGTTTTTGCTGCTTGGCCACAAGGTGCCCTGGGCACAACTGCGCAGCGAGCCGCGCCAGCTCGGCCTCATTCTGCTGGCGGGCCCCGTCATGTCCATCAGCTGGTGCATGTTCACCTGGTGCCTCACTACCGGGCAAGTGCTGACCACCAGCCTCGCCTTCTTTATGACCCCGCTGTTCAATATCGTATTCGCCGTCATCTTCCTCAAAGAGCGACTCACCCCGCAAAAGCATCTGGCGGTCGCGCTGGCGCTGGCGGGGCTCGCCTACATGCTCTTCTGCTACGGCCAACTCCCCTGGTTCTCCCTCATCATGGGGGCCAACTTCGCCTGCTACGGCCTTATCAAGAAGAAGATCCACTACGACACCGGCACCAGCCTCTATCTGGAAGCCATGGTGCAACTGCCCGTCGCGCTGATCATCATCGGCACGCTGGCATGGCACGGGGAAGGGGCATTCGTGAACGGAGATCTGGCTGACAAGCTGCTGCTGATGGGCAGTGCGCCCGCAACTCTGCTGCCGGTGGGGCTGTTCTGCTATGCGGTGGCGAGAACCCGGATGAGCACTGTGGGGCTGCTGCAATATATCGAGCCCAGCCTCGCTTTCCTGCTCGCCATCTACTGGTTTGGTGAGGCGCCGGACCCCATCAAGGCGGTCGGTTTCGCCTTTGTCTGGGCAGGTCTGCTGGTGAGCCTGTTGCCGCTGCACCGGCTCAAGCGCCGCCCTCAGGGCGTGCCGCGATAGGACTCCAGCACCTTGTGCCAGCGGGGATCCCTGTCCATCTGCTCGGCGATGTCGTTAAGGGTGGCATGCAGCTCGGGGCGGGATTTGGGCAGCAGGATATGGCGGGTATAGCTGGATTGGGGGAAGGGCGAGATAAACAGCTTGCCCTGATAGTGCTGTGAGTCGATGAAAAAGCCCAGCGATGAACCACTTACCAGCGTCACATCGATGCGGCCGCGCACCAGCAGCTCAAGATTGGTCTTCACCTTCTTGGCATCCTGACGTACCAGCTCGCCGCGGCTGGCCGCATCATCGATCCCCTGATAGCGGTAGCCCTCCACCCCGCCAAACACCAACCCCTTGAGGGAGTCGGGTCCGCGATAGGTGACTGGGTTATCGATGTTCGAGACCAGCTCGTTGGTGTCGCGCATCACCGGGAAAGTCCAGAGATAGCGCTCGCGATGGGGATCCCCCACCCAGGCGGGATTGACCCAGACCACCAGACCGTCAAAGTCTGGATCCGCCATCTCCAGCGCCAGCCGGGCGCGATTGACCAACCAAAGCTCGATTCTGGGTTCACCACCCAGCTTTTCATTGAGATACTTGACCAGCTCGCGGCTCAGCCCTGCATCCACTCCGGTGTTGAAGGGGGGATGCTGATGGTAATCGTAGAGACGGATCGTCTCCCCCAGAGCCGGGACCGACAACAGTAACCACAACCAAAACCAGACTCTCATCGCACCTCCTTGAGCTGCCTCTGAGTTTGGCACAGAGAATTTGAATGAGAGAACCCGCGACCACCACTCCAGCGCCGCAACCATCCCCCCCTTCCCGCTGGTCTGTCTACATGGTGCGTACTGCCACCGGCCTGCTCTATACCGGGATCAGCACGGATCCGCTGCGCCGTCTGGGCCAGCACCAGAGTGGCAAGGGCGCTCGCGCCCTGCGCGGCAAGGGGCCACTGACGCTGGCGTGGCAACAGGAAGTCGGCGAGAAGGGGGCGGCTCTGCGCATCGAATATCGCCTCAAGCAGCAGCCGAAATCCTTCAAGGAGCAGCTGATCCACAGCCCGGCACTCTGGCAGAGCTGGAGCCCCCAGTGGTTACCCGCAGCCACCCAGCCTTGAGGACGACAGGCAAAAAAAGGCCACTCGATGAGTGGCCGGAAAGGGGAAATCAGGGAGCATCACACAACGTCTTGCACAACCTCAGGCGGGTTAGAGGTAGGTATTGGAACGCTTGCTGCGGTTACTGATCAGCCAGCAAACCGCCAGCACCAGCAGCAACCAGGGGGCCAGCTTGATGATCAGAGCAAGCATGCCGCCCAGTGCCCCAAGCAGCACGAACAGGCCGCTCACCAGCAACATGGCTACCAGGGTAAAACCGGTCAGTGCCATGACCAGCAGCACTACCAGCAATATGAAAAATTCCAGCATAACTTGCTCCTTATCAGTACCTTCTCTGCCGGCTGATCACCCCTTCGGTCAATCCAGCCAGCGCTTCAATTCATAACGGGGCGGCATCACCAGCACCGCCAGCAGATAGGCGGCCAGAGCCAGCGGCGGCATCAGGATCAGGGCGAGCAGTGCCACCACCCGCACCGTGACTCTGGAGACCCCCAACCGCCTGGCAATACCGGCGCAGACCCCGGTCAGCTTGCGATGTACCAGATCCTTGGGCCAGGGGCTCATGTTTACACCTCCGCCTTCTGGCCTTTGAGGCGAGCCAGCTCGCGCTCGATCTCGTCATTGAGCTCCAGCTCGCGGAACTGGGCCTCCAGCGAGGGATTCTGCCCCAAGGTGGCCGCCTCCAGCTGGGCTTCCAGCTGATCGACCCGGCCCTGAAAACCATCAAAGCGCGCCATCAGCTCATGCATGCGCTGGTTGTCCACCTGGGCGCGAGCACGAATGCGGCTGTGGGCCGTCTGCTCGCGCAGGGTCAGCAGTTTCTGCTTCTCGCGCGCCTCGGTCAGCTTGGCCGCCAGCCGCTCGCTGTCGGCGGTGAGCTGGGCCAGCACCTCGGCCACCTGGGCCTTGTCCTGCTCCAGCTGTTCACATTTTTTGACCTCCGCCAGCTTCTCGGTGAGGGCGGCGCGGGCCAGATCCTCACGTCCCTTCTGGATGGCGAGCTCGGCCTTGGCCGACCACTCCAGGATCTGCGCCTGCAACGCCTGCTGGTGACGCTCCAGCTGCTTCTGTTCGGCAATCACGCGGGCGGCCTGGGTACGCATTTCGACCTGCACCTGCTCCATCTCTTCGATCATCAGGCGCAGCATCTTCTCCGGCTCTTCACTCTTGTCGAGCAGGCTGTGCAGGTTGGCATTTATCACGTCGGTCAGGCGGCTGAATACGCTCATGGTCTGGCTCCTTGTTGATGGGATGGCTATCTCTTCCCATAGCATTACAAGAGCCGTGCCAAGAAAAATTATTTTTGTTTTACATATAGATGGGAATTTACCGAGGAAATTCAAGAAGGATTTATTGGTGAAAATAGCCAACCAGGTGGTGATTTTCACCAACAAAAAAGGGAGCCTCAAGCTCCCTTGTCGATTCGTCTGCGCTATCCGTCAGGCGGCGTGGCTGTGGCCCAGCTTGCTGTCCAGTTCGGTCAGCTTGGCCTCCATCCGGGCACGGCAGGTGTCGGAGAGATCGCGAATGCCGCTGGCACCGTGCTCCTTGCTGCAGACCGGCGCCATCACTTCCACCAGCACCTCGCCGTTGTCCCAGCGATTGAGGTCGACCTGACCAAAGTAGCTGGAGCAGACGATGGGCACCACGGGCACTTCAGCCTGTACCGCAGTGTGGAAAGCGCCCGCCTTGAACGGCAGCAGGCCACGCCCCTGGGAGCGGGTCCCTTCCGGGAACATCCAGATGGAGGTGCCGCGGTTCTTGATGCGATCCACCACCTGACCTATGGTGCCGATGGCACGGGAGCGGTTGGAGCGGTCGATCAGCACGTTGCCGGAGAGCCAGAAGATAAGGCCGAACAGCGGCAGCCAGAGCAGGCTCTTTTTGCCTACCGCCACCACGCCGGGCTGCACCGCACCGGTCACGGTGAAGATGTCGAAGTTGCTCTGGTGGTTGCAGACGTAGACCGCCGGGCCGACCGATTTGACCTCGTCGGCCACCGTCACCTTGACTCGCAGCCCGATCAGCGGGCAGACCGCGTGATACATGCGGGCGAAGACATAGACGTTGTTGGGATGGCGCGGACGAACCAGACAGAGCAGCAGGCCGAACAGGAACCAGAAAATGAGCAGCAGACCAAGCAGCAGCACACGGGCAATTTTGAGCATCGAACACCTCGAGTTTTAACTCGGCGCAGTATACTGATCCCCCTTTTAGCGAACAAGCGTTCGCCAAACAGAACCGACCACCCTCCCCGTCGCGCCACCCACAGTACTGCTCATCAATACGCCGCCGACTTGCCCCACCCGCCATTGGTCGTTAGGATGGCCCCATCTTGATGGACGGGGCGAACATGATGTTGCAACAACGGGTAGCGAAACATCTCCTGCTGCTGGTCTGCCTGCTGGTGCTAAATTGTGCGGCCCAGCCGCTGGCCCGGCTTGCCCTGCTCGATCACGCCCTCAGCTGTCAGGCACTGCCCGTTCCAGGCTCGGCAACGGATCAAGAGGATGCCAAACCGGCCAGCCCGCAACCCACCAGCTGCCAGCTCAACGGCAAGTGGTTAAGTGCCGCCACCCTGCTCTGCGTCGAACAGCTCTTCTTTGCCGTGGCGGTGCTGATCGCCCTGCTGGCCCCCCTTTGGCGCTACACACCGCCACTGCCCCCTCCCAGAGTCATCTCGCCGCCCGAGCGGCGTCTGCACCTCACCCTCTGCGTCTGGCGGGAATGAGTTCGGCAGCGTTCTTTCGTTAGCTGTCACTCAATTTTTGCGAGACCAAAAAGATGTCGAATCTCTTCAAGGCGGCCCTGCTACTGGGCGGTCTGCTGTGGCAATCCATGGGATTGGCCAGCGACACGGGCTGGCTCACCAGCCCACAGAATGATCACGCCCGGGTACGGCTGCAGGCCGACCGCAGCACGGCAGATCAGACCCGCATCCTGCTCGATGTCGAGCTGGAGTCAGGCTGGAAAACCTACTGGCACAGTCCGGGAGAAGGGGGCATTGCCCCCCAGATCCTGTGGGACGAGCCGGTCGGAGACTTTCAGTGGCGCTGGCCGGTGCCACGCCACTTCGAGGTAGCTGGGCTCAGCACCCAGGGTTATCAGGGGGACGTGACCTTCCCCCTCAGCCTCAACTACCCAACTGGGCAACCGCTCAAGGGAACTCTACGCCTCTCCACCTGCAGCAATGTCTGCATCCTGACCGACTTTCCCTTCACCCTCGCGGTGGATGGCGCAGCCCCGGCCGACTTCGATTTTGCCTGGGCGAAGGCGATGAGTACCCTGCCCCAGCAATTGCCTGCCGAAACCCGGGTCGAGCTCGGTTATCAGCACAACCAGCTGCAACTGCGCGCCGAGCGGGCAGAAGGCTGGCAATCACCAGCGCTCTTTATCGACGCTCTGGAGGGTGCCGAATTTGGCAAACCGGCGCTTGAGGTCGAAGGCAACACCCTGATCGCCCGGGTGCCGGTGAGCGATGGCTGGCAGGGAGATGCGCCGGATCTGCGTGGCCAATCCCTCGGCCTGCTGCTCACCAGCGGCGAACAGGCGTGGCAGGGCAAGGGGACGATCGGCGCGCCACTCGCACTGCCCAACCAGAGCCATTCGCTGTTCTGGTTGCTGGGAGCAGCGCTGCTCGGCGGCCTGATCCTCAACCTGATGCCCTGCGTGCTGCCGGTGCTGGCGCTCAAGCTGGGAACAGTGTTGCAACATCAGAAGCGTGAACAGGGAGCGGTGCGCAAGCAGTTCCTCGCCGCCAGCGCCGGGATCATCGCCTCCTTCTGGGTGCTGGCGGCCATGAGCAGCCTGCTACGCGCCACGCAAGGGGCCGTTGGCTGGGGCATCCAGTTCCAGAGCGCCGGTTTTATCGGCTTGATGGTGCTGGTCACCATGCTGTTTTGCGCCAACCTGTTGGGGCTGTTCGAGATCCGCCTGCCCAGCGCCCTCAGCACCCGCCTCGCCACCAGCGGCGGCAACGGCCTCGGCGGTCACTTCCTGCAGGGGAGCTTCGCCACTCTGCTGGCGACCCCCTGCTCGGCACCGTTCCTCGGCACGGCAGTGGCCTTTGCGCTGGCGGCGCCACTTGGCCAGCTCTGGCTCATCTTCACAGCGTTGGGGATTGGCATGAGCTTGCCCTGGCTGCTGGTGGCGGCCCTGCCACGGCTCGCCCTCTGGCTGCCGAAACCGGGGCGCTGGATGAACCATCTGCGCATCCTGCTCGGCTTGATGATGCTGGGCTCCAGCCTCTGGCTCACCAGCCTGCTCGACAACCATCTCGGCAGCTATGCCACCGGCTGGCTGATGGTTGCCATGCTGCTGGCACTGCTGATTGGCATCATCTGGCGTTACGGCATGCGCGGCTTCACACTGGCGATCGCCCTAGCAGCCCTGATTGGCAGCCCCCTGCTGCTGAGCGGTGCCTTTAGCGCGCAGGGCTCGGCCAGCGTTGACAAGGTGGTCTGGCAGCCGCTCTCCGAACGCGCCATCACAGATGCGCTGGCCCAGAACAAGCGGGTCTTTATCGATGTCACCGCCGACTGGTGCGTCACCTGCAAGGCCAACAAATACAACGTGTTGCTGCGCGATGAGGTGCAACAGGCCCTCTCGGCCCCCGATGTGGTGGCCCTGCGCGGCGACTGGAGCAAACCGAACGACACCATCGCCGCCTTCCTGCGTAAGCGGGGCGCGGCGGCCGTCCCCTTCAACCAGATTTACGGCCCGGAGTTGCCGCAGGGGGTCACGCTGTCACCCCTGCTCGACAAGGACGATCTGCTGACCACATTGCACAAGGCTGGCCTGCTTCAGGCTGGCACCACCCGATTTTAAGGAGCAACCATGAAACCGACTCTGAGCGCCCTGACCCTGCTGGCCTCCCTTTCCGCAACCCTGCTGGCTCCGGCCCTGCACGCCGCCCCCTTCACCCCGGAGCAGGAGGCACGTATCAAGGAGCTGATCCGCGAGACCCTGATCGCCAACCCCAAGATCCTCGACGAGGCCGCCGAATCCTGGGAGAAGCAGAATGCGGCAGCCCAGGAGGCGCAGCTTGGCAACTTCATCAAGGGCAACAAGGATGTGCTGTTCAACAGCGCCACCAGCCCGCGCCTCGGCGCCAAGAACCCCAAGCTGACGCTGGTGCTGTTCACCGACTACAACTGCCCCTACTGCAAGCAGTTCGATCCCCAGCTGACCAAGCTGCTCAAGGCCTATCCGGACGATCTGGGGCTGGTGATCAAGTTGCTGCCGTTCAAGGGGCAGACCTCCGCCAAGGCGGCCCAATACAGCCTGACCCTGTGGCAGCAAGATCCCGCCCGCTTCCTCACCCTGCACGACAAGCTGATGAGCAAGCAGGGGATGTTGACCGAGGCGGACATCAACAAGGCGCTGGCCGCCACTGGCAACACCGCGCTCAAACCGGCCGCCAAGGCGACCGAGGAGCTGCGCAACAGCCTGCGCATCGGCACCATTCTGGGGGTACAGGGCACACCGGCGACCCTGATTGGCAACCAGCTGGTGCCGGGCGCCATCCCCTATGAGGAGCTGGAGCAACTGGTGCAGGCCGAACTGGCCAAGCAGGGGTAAGGGATGACCACCAATCCTCAACCCCGCTGGCGCCGCTGGGGCAAGGAGGCTCTCTGGCTGCTGCTGATGGCGCTGATCATCTCGACCCTGCTGGATCTGTGGCGCAGCCCGACCCTGCCAGAGGGGGCGATGAGCGCCCCCGTCACCCTGCAGGATGGCAGCAGCACGGATCTCGCCACCCTGAGCCGCGGCAAGCCGCTGCTGGTCTACTACTGGGCCAGCTGGTGCGGGGTGTGCCGTTTCACCACCCCGGCGGTGCAGCAGCTCTGGCAAGGGGGGGAAAACGTGCTGACGGTGGCGCTGCGCTCCGGCAATTCGGAGCAGTTAGCCAAGGGGATGAGCAAGAAGGGGCTCACCTTCCCGACCCACAACGACGAGTCGGGAGCGCTAGCTGCCAAGTGGCAGGTGGGGGTCACCCCGACTTTCCTCGTTATCAAGGATGGGACGCTTGTGAGCAGCACCACCGGCTGGAGCTCGAAGTGGGGCCTGCAGCTGCGGCTCTGGTGGGCGTCGCTCTAGCCACGCCAGCATCGTTGCCTACAACAGGGCCATCCCACCGGATGGCCCTTTTTTATGCCGACATTTTTATCCCGACATCAGGCGGGGAGCTGCATCCCGCGCACCTGAGCCAGCAGGGCGGTCACCGCCGCCGAGCGCAACGCATCGGGGACGTAGCAGAGCCCCACCCGCCGCTTGAAGGAAGAGGCCGCCAGCTCGGCGACCGTACAACCGGGCGGACAGAGGGAACGAGGCAACCAGGCAATCCCCGCCCCGGCGGCCACCATAGTCGCAGCCAGTCGCAGCGACCCCGCCCGCCGTGGATAGAGGGGCGCCTGATTACCGAGGATGGCGATCAGCCGTAGGTGGGAGTCGTGGCGCGGGCAGGTGACCCAGGGTTCATCCGCCAACGCTGCCGGGGTGAACGCCCCCTTGCCCGCCAGCGGGTGATCCGGCGGCAGCACCAGCACAAACTCCTCCTCCAGCAGGGGGATAAAGAGCTCGTCACCGCAACGCAGGGATTCACACCCCAGCCGCACATCGCCACAGCAACCCTCCTCCAGAGTCAGCAGGATCTCCTCGTGGGCGAGTACCCCGTTGACCAGCGTCCCCACCACGCCATCGCCAAGGTCTGCCTCAATCCCCACCGTCAGCTCGAGGCAGGGGGAGGTTTCACGAAACTCGCGGGCGAGGGAGTCGGTGTCGGCGATCAGCCGCTTGGCGCGGGGATAGAGCCGGTGCGCCGCTTCGGTCCCCTCCACCCCGCGCGCCTGCCGCACAAACAGGGTCACCCCCAGCTCATCCTCCAGCGTTTTGATGGTGGTGGAGAGGGTGGGCTGGGTAATGAAGAGGCGGGTAGCGGCCGCCGTGATGTTGCGCTCCTCGAAGACAGCCACAAACGCACGCAGGGTTCGCACATCCATAGAATTCACCTATACCAGACAGTCATAAAAGCCATTTTTCACGGCAACACGGGGCAAATATAGTGGTTCACCTGCCACAAGGCATCCCAATTTTCTATATCAGCGTCTATCAACACAGCCAGGAGCCATCATGCGCCATCTCTCTGTCATCGGCCTCGGGGCCATGGGCTCCGCCCTCGCCACCACCTTGCTCAAGGCGAGCCATCCGGTCACCGTCTGGAATCGCAGCGCCGCCAAGGCGGCCCCGCTGCAAGCGCTGGGCGCGACTCTCGCCCCCTCGGTTGGCGCGGCTATTGCCGCAAGCGATATGACCCTTGTCTGCGTCGATAACTACGCCGTCAGCCAGCAGTTGCTGGATGAGGCGAGCGATGCGGTGGCGGGCAAGCTGCTGGTGCAGCTCTCTACCGGCAGCCCGCAGGGGGCCAGAGCGCTGGAGAGCTGGAGCCATGCCCGCGGCGCCCGTTATCTCGATGGCGCCATCCTCTGCTTCCCGGATCAGATCGGCACCAGCGATGCCAGCATCATCTGCTCGGGGGCCAGCGCCGCCTTTAGCGAGGCCGAGCCAGTGCTGCGCCTGCTCGCCCCCACCCTCGACCATGTGGCCGAGGCGGTGGGCGCCGCTGCGGCGCAAGATTGTGCCGTCGCTGCCTACTTTGCCGGTGGTCTGCTTGGTGCTCTGCACGGCGCGCTCATTTGCGAGGCGGAGGGGTTGCCGGTAGCCAAGGTGTGCGCCCAATTCAGCGAGCTGTCGCCGATTTTGGGGGGCGATGTGGCCCACCTTGGCAAGACGCTGGCGAGCGGCAATTTCGATCACCCCTACGCCAGCCTGAAAACCTGGAGCGCTGCCATCAGCCGCCTCGCTGGTCATGCCACCGATGCCGGGATAGACAGCCGCTTCCCGCGCTTTGCCGCCGATCTGTTTGAGGAAGGGGTGGCGCAAGGGTTTGGTCAGCAGGAGGTGTCGGCCCTCATCAAGGTGCTGCGGGCACGCAATGGAGCGGCACAATGAACGAGCTGACCAACCAACCCCAAATTGCGCTGGTCACCGGCGCCGCTGGCGGGATTGGCCGCCAGCTCTGTATCGGGCTGGCCGAGGCGGGTTATCGGGTGATCGCCACCGATCTGGCCCCTCACGCTTTCGACCATCCCGAGATCCACTTTCATCCGCTCGATTTGCGGGACGAGCAGGCCATCGTGGGGCTCTTTGCCGAGGTGCGCGCACAGCATGGCGGCATCCATCTGCTGATCAACTACGGCGCCATCAGCAAGTTCCACACCCGCTTCGAGGAGCTGAGCGCAGCCCAGTTCGATCTGGTGATGACGGTCAATGTGCGCGGCGCCATGCTCTGCGCCCGCGCCTTTGTGCAGGCCAACCGCGATCTGCCCTATGGCCGCATCATCAATATCGCCTCCACCCGCTGGCAGCAGAACGAACCGGGTTGGGATGCCTACGGCGCCTCCAAGGGGGCGCTGGTCGCTCTCACCCAGTCCCTCGCCAACTCGCTGGCCGACTACCCCATCACGGTCAATGCCATCAGCCCGGGCTGGATCCAGGCGGAGGATTACCACACCCTGACCGAGGCGGATCACCGCCAGCACCCGAGCGGCCGGGTCGGGCGCCCCGACGACATCACCCGCGCCTGCCTCTTTCTGGCGGATCCCCATAACGATTTCATCAACGGTGCCAATCTGGTGGTCGATGGCGGGATGAGCAAGAAGATGATCTACCACACCTCCGCCTCCTTCTGGGAGGAGTAACCCCTGCGGCGGCAGCCTCGCCCCGGACTGCCGCCCGCTCCTTTTCTGCCCGTTTTTTCATCGCTTTTGCCCCGCCGCCCTTGCACTGCCCTGACCGACTGGCAACAATAGGCACTCAACTGACCCCTCTTCATTTCGCCCGTTAATTGATCGCCCAACTCATCGCGTTGGCGGGCTGTTTCCGTTAAAATGACGGGTTTTTGCCGTGCCTGGTTTGCCAATCCCCACCATCAGGCACTCGCAGCGTGAATCCTATGATGCCAGTGATGCAGGATCTGCCATGAACAACTACTTTCGGGTGCTGGGCGTCAAGTCCAACGCCAGCGAAAACGACATCAAGAAAGCCTATCGTCGGCTGTCGAACCAGTACCACCCCGACAAGCTGCACGGGGCCAGTGAAGAAGAGAAAGAGCAGGCAGCCATCAAGCTGCACCAGGTAAAGCAGGCCTATGAAGTGCTGTCCGATCCGAAACAGCGAGCCGCCTTTATCAAGGATTTCAACAACGTCATCGTGACCGACCCCGCCTCCGCCATGCAGGAGATGTGGGATCAGTTCTACCCCTGAAACAGCAGGCAGAAAGAGCAACTATGCAAAAGAGATGGGACCAGGCGCGGCTCAAGTCGCTGCAAAGCGATGCCAGCGAAAACATCGAATCCTACCGGGATCAGGACGACCCCAAGGGGCTGGAACAGTTCACCGACCAGATGAAGAGCCTGCTGCTGGCCGATATGAGCATGCTGGAGTTTATGCCCGAGTATCTGCCGCTGGCCCTCTATGGCCGGGTGCAGTTCCCGGCCAAGGCCAAGTCGCAGTGGAACAAGTGGCTCGCCAGCGGCGAGCAGCCGGGCTGGGACGAGTTCAAGGTGAGCGTCGGCTTCAACAATGCCGCCCTGCCGCTGGTCAAGGCGGTGCGGGCCCAGAGCGAAGATCAGCTGATGGAAGCCTGCGCCGTGCTGTTCCTGCTCGATAACCCGCTGCCGCGCGGCAGCCACCGCGGTGATGACGACTATGAGCTGCGCGACGAAGAAGATGAAGACGGGGAAGATGCCGACGCCGACTACCATGGCGGCAGTGACCGCTATGGTGATGACGACGGCGATCAGGATATGTACGACGAAGTCCGTTTCTAATTGGGGCAAGGCATGAGCAACAGTCTGATAGAAATTACCGCCATCGAGATCAAAGAGCTGGCCGTTATCGAGCCGAAGCAGGCCAGCGAGAAGTTCGAGCTGATCGCCAAGACCATGTCTGACGACCAGCTGGCAGAAGTGATTGAAAACATTGATATCGTTACCCTGACCCAGATTAACGGCCAGCACGATATCTCCTTCCCCTCCATCATCTCCGAGCTGATGACCCCGGAGCGGATCCGCGACATCGTCTGCCAGCAGCCGCTCTATTGGGAAGAGGCGATCAAGAACAACGCCGACGAGCTGCAACAGCACACCTTCGACTTCCTCAACTACCTGATCCGCACCCAGGATAGCGAAGCCAAGCAGCGCGAGATCCTCGAGTGCGTGGCCGAAGATCCGGCCGGTCTCTTCTACCTCGCCATCCCCTTTATCGAGTTCTATCGCGGCGATCGCTATGAAGAGGACGAAGGCTATCGCGACGTGCTGCACGCCGAAGAGGAAGATCTTGAAGAGTCCCTGCGCTACAGCGAGCGCCAGCAGAGCGAGGATGTCCACGACTACGCGCTGGATGACCCGAGAAGCCTCTTGATGCTTATTCGCGAGCTGGCCCCCGAGGTGGAGAAAGCCATCAAGGCGCTGCTGCGCAACGAGCACTCCAGCTGGGATGGCATCATCAACAAGTTTGCCGCCGAACTGGTGATGCAGGCCAAAGAGAAGAACAAGGTCGAGGAAGACGAGTACGGCGACGTCGACGACATGTTCAGCTTTCTGGATTAAGGAGCCCATTCATGCAGTTAGTCATTCGCGATGCCAACCAGGGCCCCTTTCTGACTCAGGTGCTGCGCTTTGGCCGCGACAACGAACTCTTGAGTCAGCAGCAGCTGGCCGCCATTAAGGGCAAGGCGGTGCTGATGAGCCTCAAATTCGCCGACAAGTACTACAACAAGTACAAGATGCACCTGCTGGAGCAGGCCGCCCACGACGTCATCGGCGTGGTGAGCCTCGGCCTGCAGGAGCTCTCGGCGCGGGATCCGGCCAAGGCGCTGGCGCTGCTGCAGGCGCCGGAAGGCCCCATCAAGCCGTTCCAGAAGGGCTGGTCGATGCTTATCACCGTCAGCCCCAAGCAGGCTGGCAACAGCCTCTACGGTGACGTGGATGCGCGGCTCTTGGACAAGATCTCGAGCCCGCCCGATGTGGAGGAGTGGCAAGGGTGGCAGGAGTACGAGAAGGCGCTGACCGAGCACAACAAGAGCCGCCTGATGGAACTCATCGACCAGCACTTCTTCGCCTGCGAGAGCGATCACCCCACCATGGAGGACAAGCTGGCCGAAGCGCTGCTCTACCGCATCCTCTGCGGCAAGGGCAGTGGCGCCGCCCCGCTCAAGGTGAAGCAGGATCTCAAGCGCAAACTGGCGCGGGAGATTGAGCTCGACGAGGGCTGGTATGACACCGACTATCTCGCCGCCCAGCTCGCCCTGATGCTGAGCGCGCTGCCAGCCGACATGGCCGCCGCCCTGCGGCAGGAGTTGAGCCCGGGCTTTGTGCCCAACCTGCTGCACACCCTCGGCTTTGTGCGCCAGTACCAGCTGCTGCAAAAAGAGAACGCCTCGCCGGAGAAGCTCGACAACATCGAGATGCGCGCCGGTCTCAAGCACCCGCTGCTCGGCTGGCCGCTCTACCACGACTTCTAAGGCCGCTTTCGCCGCCCATCAGTCGCACCACAACGCCCGGCCTGCCGGGCGTTGTTCTATCCTCCCCTCACCCTCTCCCAAGCAGATAGGTAACACGCGAAATTCACCCCGGGGCTGTCCCTTCTCTTACCGATATTTATTCACTCAATGCCCGAAGATGAATAAACAACCTGCGATACAACGGCTTGGCGCCAGCTGCGTTTCGGGACAACAAAGTGGGACTCGGATCCCGCTACAGCGCCAGAATCAGCACCAAATAGCCGACTGGATCACATCAACCGTGCCGCAATCGCATGGTAAGCCGAGCTAAAACCGCGACCCAATAACGCATAAAAAGGCGGAATAGATCAATAAAAAGCAATTAATCGCGCCGGATTAAATTTCAGGTATGGCTATTTGCACCGCTTGGCCGCTAAATGACAGACCGGCCTTCAGACCAGCATGGAAGCGCACAAGGCTAGCCGGCAGCAGACCGGTACGCTCTCAGGACGAGTTATGACTTTCTTCTCTCACAGGAGACAGACCGTGAGCGCTTCGAATCAACACCCCACCATTCCCCCCGGCTCCGGGGCGCTGTTCTTTATCCAGACCTTCTCGACCCTGGGGTTTGCCGTGCTTTACTCCACCCTGGTGCTCTACGCCACCAAGCGACTCGGCTTCAGCGAATCCCAGGCCAACGCCATGATGGGGGTCTTCGGGGCCTTCAACTATGGCCTGCACCTGTTTGGCGGTTATCTCGGCGGGCGCTACCTCAGCAACCGCAACCTGTTCGTGATGGGGATGGTGCTGCAGGTGATCGGCTGCTACTTCATCGCCGAGATGGGGATCACCGGCCTCTACTGGGGGCTCGCCATGTTCCTTACCGGCAGCGGCCTCAACGTCACCTGCCTCAACATGATGCTGACCCAGCGCTTCGCCCCGGATGATCACCGCCGCGAGAGCGCCTTCCTGTGGAACTACGCCGGGATGAATCTGGGCTTCTTTATCGGCTTCACGGTGGCGGGCTACTTCCAGCTCACCGAGGATTACCGCACCCTGTTCCTGTTTGCGACGCTGGGCAACATCATCGCCATTATTGCCACCTTCGCCTGCTGGCCGATTCTGGCGGATATCAGCACCCCGCTGCGCCATCTCAAAGGGAGCGGCTTCTACCGCCGCATGCTGGCCGGTATCGCCATTCTGGCCATGCTGGTGCCGGCGCTGCGCCTGCTGCTGACCCACGCCAGCTTCAGCGGCAGCTTTGTGCTGATCCTGGGGGCCGTGGTGCTGGTGCTGCTCTGCGTGATGACCGCCCGCCACCCGGACGCCGCCGAGCGTAGCCGCATGGTGGCCTACCTGATCCTCGCCCTCGGCTCCCTCATCTTCTGGTCGCTCTACCAGCTGGCGCCCATGGGACTGATGCTCTTCTCCGAACACAACATCAACCTCAACGTGTTCGGGCTGCGGGTCGCCCCCCAGTGGATCCAGAACATCAACACTGTCGTCATCGTGATCGGCGGCCCCTTGATGGCGCTGCTGTTCAAGCGGCTGCGGGATCTGGGCTGGAATATCGATATCCCCTCCCAGTTTGCCGCCTCCCTGTTTTGCATGGGGCTCGGCATGCTGGTGTTGCCGCTCGGCATCCATCTGGCAGGGGCAGACGGGCTGGTCGCCTTCAAGTGGATCGCCATCAGCTATGTGCTGCAGAGTTTTGGCGAGCTGCTCATCTCCCCCATCGGTTACGCCATGATCGGCAAGCTGGCCCCCGCCAGCCTGCAAGGCTTGATGATGGGCTGCTGGATGATGGTGACCGGCATCGCCTCGGTGCTGGCGGGCTATGTCTCCGGCGCCATGCCGCAAAATATAGGCAGCACCCCGGTCGCCACCAACCCGGGTTACAGCTCGGTATTCAATATGCTCGGCTGGGGTTCGCTGGCAGGCGGCGTGGTGTTGCTGTTGCTGGTGCCGCGCCTGCGCCAGCTGATCGCCTCCAAGATCACCCCGCCACCGGCGGCGACAGCCATTCCTGTCTGATCGGGCTCGGGCCAGCCATTTCAGTGGCCCCTGCCAGAGCGAACGGTTGAATCAGCAACGCGGCTGATAATGCAAAGGGCCCCGCCATCATGGATGGCGGGGCCCTTCTCTTTTGGCGAAATGAATGGCTCTTTTTCTGACGGGCTACCTGGCGCTCGCTTTGGCGTTTGCCCTATTGTCAGCTTCCCTCACCCTAGCCCTCTCCCAAGGGGAGAGGGTATCAGCACCTGCCAACCTGAAGCCATAGCTGTCACGCTTAGCTATCACGCCATACCACGGTCACTATCAATGGCTGCGATCTCTGCTCCCTTCTCCCACTCTTTGCCACAGATAAGGGTCGGGGATGAGGGGGAACAAACCATCACAACAGAAGCCACCGACAAGCCGCAGAGCGTTAATCAAGCAGGAACGAGTAGGGTCGATTAGTGAAGCGTAATCGTCCGCACCGTAATCCCGGTGGCGATGGACATAGAGAAGAGATCAGCTGGAGCACCGGCAGAATTGAGGTACCCTGTTGTCGCGATTGTCTGATGATGCTTCGCTAATCAAACCTACGGCCCTAAGGATAAAAATGACTAAAAAAATAGAATACCTATCTCATGCAAAACGTTTTCTACAGTTTCTTATTGATGATATGGGGGAGAATGATTGGCTCAAACGCAGAGAATCCCTTAGACATAAGATCGAACTCTGTGAATCACAAATATCTCCTAGCAATGGGCCATTAGAATTTCAAATGTTTCCAACACCAGACAATGACATTATATGGTATATGTTCCTTGTGGACATTCAAGGAAAGGACTTATGTAGTGATCATAGCTTTGAAGCTCATAGAATATTACCTTTTTTTGCGTCAATAGGAGAGCGGATTGATGAGATCTCAGAAGTAAACGGCGTACCTCATATAATTAAAAAACTAACATCTGAAAACTCAAACAACACTGATGAAATACTGTTTGAATTGCTAGTTGCTACTCTCTATTTAAGAAATGGATATAATATAGAATTTATAAAGGAAACTCCTCCTATAAAGCGACCAGACATTAAAGTTTTAACTGACGATGGGCAAAACTTTTACGTTGAATGTAAAAGAGTATCAAGAAAAGGAGAATATTCGAGTATTGAGGAGTCAACGTGGGATTCGATTTGGAAAGAATTGAGTAAGGCTATGTTATCAACCAATAAGAACTATTGGGTCGATATCACCTTTAAAAGAGAGCTGAGCGCGGTTTCTCCCAATAAAGTAATCGGTGCATTTAAAAGACTACACATTTCAGGATGTGGCCCTGCTGGAATGAAATTCTACTCTAGCAGTTTTGATATGGTTTTACATAGAGTAAATCAAGTCAAGCTGACTTCACATTTCTCCCAAAATCTAGTAAAACCACTAACACCACAAATACATGATTTAATTTTTGGTAATGTTGACGCCAATGAAAAAAGATCCACAGCCTGTCTCGCTAAAAAAATTGAACGGTATGGTAACCAAAACTCTGTATTAAATATTTTCATTGATGATTTAAAGCTGTGTGCTGGAGCCCAATGGCGATGCACTGACACACAATCGACATTTAAAAGAGCTAAACATTTTAAATCCATCGCAGGGCGGGCAGCCCAACAAATACCTCAAGAAGGGCTCGGGATTATCCATATTTTATACGAAACAAATGAAGGACCTGACATAGAGATTAAAAGAAGGGAAAAACATATGTCGGCATTCAATGAGTTTTCATCTAAAAATACTATAGGGATATTTCTGCATGGAGTTCATTTTTATCCAATGACCGATCACTTTGAGTGGGCTGAAACAATCAGCGAGCACTCTATTACAGAAAATTTACAAAGTGTTATTTTTGAAAAACCATTGCTATTAGATTTTGATATGCAAGGAGAAGCAGGAATTACAGGGGAAACACACTGGGAACAAGACATTAATATTAAGAGTAGAGTCTTTTTTTAAAAAACTAATAACTCAGTATTTTGTACTGGATATCAAAATATGCTTTTTATATTAAAAGGGAGCGCAGTAATACGCTCCCATTTAATTATTACCCTTCCTGATTTTCCCCGGCTACCGGTTCGGTTCCGGCGGCGGGTTCAATCTCGATGCGATCCACCCGCTGCAAACCGCGGGGCAGCTTGGCGCCGCGGCGGCCGCGCTCGCCACGGTAGTAGTCGAGGTCTGAGGGCTTGAGGGTCAGCTTGCGCTTGCCGGCAAACAGGGTGACATATTGCCCCTGCGGGATAATGGCGGCCATCACCATAAACTCTTCCCGCGCCTTGACCCGCGCCGACGGGATGCTGATCAGCTTGTTGCCCTTGCCCTTGCCGAGTACAGGCAGGGTGTTGAGCGGGAACAGCAGCATTCGCCCCTCGTTGGAGATGGCCATGCAGAGATCGGTCTCCGGCGAGCCAATCTTCTGAGGCGCCATCACCTGACCGCCTTCCGGCACGGTGAGCAGCGCCTTGCCGTTCTTGTTCTTGCCGATAAGGTCGTCATAGGTGCAGACAAAGCCGTAACCGGCATCCGAACAGATGAGGTAGGGCTCACCCTCGTTGCCCATCACCAGATGGCGCACCTCTTCCCCTGCCCCCAGCGCAAAGCGGCCGGTGAGCGGCTCGCCCTGACTGCGCGCAGATGGCAAGGTGTGGGATTCGAGGGCGTAGGTTCTCCCCAGCGTGGAGAGGAACACCGCCTGCTGGTTGCTACGGCCACAGGCGTGGGCCAGATAGCTGTCCCCCGCCTTGTAGGAAAGCCCCGCCACATCGACGTCGTGGCCCTTGGCGGCGCGCACCCACCCCTTGTCGGAGAGGATGACGGTAACCGGTTCGCTGGGAATAAGCTCTTTCTCGGTCAGCGCCACCGCGGTGGCACGCTCCACCAGCGGGGTGCGGCGATCGTCGCCGTATTTCTCGGCATCGGCCAGCAGCTCTTTCTTGAGCAGGGTGTTGAGGCGGCGCTCGGAGCCCAGAATAAGCTCCAGCTTGTCACGCTCTTGCGCCAGTTCATCCTGTTCGGCGCGCAGCTTGAACTCTTCCAGCTTGGCCAGATGGCGCAGTTTCAGCTCGAGGATCGCTTCGGCCTGGGTTTCGCTGATATTAAAGCGCTCCACCATCACCTTGCCCGGCTCATCCTCGGTGCGGATGATCTCGATCACCTCGTCGATGTTGAGGTAGGCCACCAGCAAGCCTTCGAGGATGTGCAGGCGAGCCAGCACCTTGTCGAGGCGGAATTGCAGACGGCGACGCACGGTCTCGCGGCGAAAGATGATCCACTCGGAGAGGATCATCTTGAGGGTCTTCACCTGCGGCCGGTTGTCGAGGCCGAGGATGTTGAGGTTGACCCGGTAGTTCTTCTCCAGATCCGTGGTGGCGAACAGGTGGGCCATCAGCCCCTCTACATCCACCCGGTTGGAGCGGGGGATGATCACCAGACGGGTCGGGTTCTCGTGGTCAGATTCATCGCGCAGGTCGGTGACCATGGGCAGCTTTTTCGCCACCATCTGGGCGGCGATCTGCTCCATGATCTTGGCGCCGGAGGCCTGATGGGGCAGCGCGGTGATGACGATGTCACCATCCTCCTCGCTCCAGAGCGCCCGCTGCTTGATGGAGCCCTTGCCGGTCTCGTAGATTTTGCGGATGTCATCGCGCGGAGTGATGATCTCGGCGTTGGTCGGGTAGTCCGGCCCCTGAATGTGCGCCATCAAGGCATCGAGCCCCGCATTGGGGTTGTCGAGCAGCTCGGCACAGGCGTAGGCCACTTCCCGCGCGTTGTGGGGCGGAATGTCGGTCGCCATCCCCACTGCGATACCGGTCACCCCGTTGAGCAGGATGTGCGGTAGGCGGGCAGGCAGCACCACCGGCTCTTTCATGGTGCCGTCGAAGTTCGGCGTCCACTCCACCGTGCCCTGACCCAGCTCGGAGAGCAGCAGCTCGGAGAAGCGCGACAGCCGCGCTTCGGTATAACGCATCGCAGCGAAGGACTTGGGATCGTCCGGCGCACCCCAGTTGCCCTGACCATCCACCAGCGGGTAGCGGTAGGAGAAGGGCTGGGCCATCAGCACCATGGCTTCATAACAGGCGATGTCGCCGTGGGGGTGGTACTTACCCAGCACGTCACCCACGGTACGGGCTGACTTCTTGTGCTTGGAGAGCGCCGACAGCCCCAACTCGCTCATGGCGTAGATGATGCGCCGCTGCACCGGTTTGAGGCCATCGCCGATATGCGGCAAGGCCCGATCCATGATGACGTACATGGAGTAGTTCAAGTAAGCCTGTTCGGTAAAGGTGCGCATTGGCTGGCGCTCTACCCCGTCCAGACTGAGCTCGATAGCATCACTCATATGTTTTTCTCTTGCTATGGCGCGCCCCTGGAGGGCACGCCTGAAATGCGGGTCGGCAGGTGACCGACGGCTTAAATGATGGCGAGGTTGCCCTTCTCTTCGAGCCATTCGCGGCGATCGCTCGCCCGCTTCTTGGCCAGCAGCATGTCCATCAGCTGCAGGGTCTCATCCCCTTCGGCCTCAGGCCCCATGGTGAGCTGCACCAGACGGCGAGTGTTGGGATCCATGGTGGTTTCCCGCAGCTGTTTCGGGTTCATCTCACCCAGACCCTTGAATCGGGTCACCATCACCTTGCCTTTCTTCTTCTCGGCCTCGACCCGCTGCAGCACGCCGTTCTTCTCGTCCTCGTCGAGGGCGTAGTAGACCTCTTTACCGATATCGATCCGGTAGAGGGGCGGCATGGCGACATAGACGTGGCCCTGATTGACCAGCGCGCGGAAGTGCTTCACGAACAGGGCGCAGAGCAGGGTGGCGATGTGCAGACCGTCCGAGTCCGCATCCGCGAGGATGCACACCTTGCCGTAGCGCAGGCCGCTGAGATCCTCTGAGTCGGGATCGAGCCCGATAGCGACCGAGATGTCGTGCACCTCCTGCGAGGCGAGCACCTGACCGGCCTCCACCTCCCAGGTGTTCAGGATCTTGCCGCGCAGCGGCATGATCGCCTGAAACTCGCGATCCCGCGCCTGCTTGGCGCTGCCACCCGCAGAGTCACCCTCCACCAGGAACAGCTCCCCCTGCATGGGGTCGGCGCAGTTACAGTCAGTCAGCTTGCCGGGCAGCGCCGGGCCTTGGGTAATCTTCTTGCGCACCACCGTCTTGGCGGCGCGCATCCGGCGCTGGGCGCTGGAGATGCAGATCTCGGCGATCTGCTCCGCCAGCTCGGTATTGCTGTTCAGATAGAGGCTGAAGGCATCCTTCACCACGCCGGAGACGAACGCCGAGCTCTGGCGGGAGGAGAGCCGCTCCTTGGTTTGGCCGGCAAACTGCGGATCCTGCATCTTGATGGAGAGGATATAGGCGCAGCGATCCCAGATATCTTCCGGGGTCAGCTTGACCCCGCGCGGCAACAGGTTGCGGAACTCGCAGAACTCGCGCATGGCGTCGAGCAGGCCCTGACGCAGGCCGTTGACGTGAGTACCGCCCTGCGCGGTGGGAATGAGGTTCACATAGGATTCGGCGAGGCATTCGCCCCCTTCCGGCAACCAGCAGAGCGCCCAGTCCACCGCCGATTGTTCGGAGCTGAACGAGCCGATAAAAGGCTGCTCCGGCAGGCAGGTGAACTGCTTGACCGCGTCGACCAGATAATCCTTGAGGCCATCTTCGTAGCACCACTCCAGCTTGATGCCGGTGTTCTTGTCGAGGAACTTGATGGTGAGGCCGGGGCAGAGCACGGCCTTGGCTTTGAGCAGGTGCTCCAGCTTGGTGACCGAGAACTTGGGCGAATCGAAGTAGCTCGCCTGCGGCCAGAAGCGCACCCGGGTGCCGGTGTTGCGACGGCCGCAAGTGCCGGTGATGGTCAGCTCCTGCACCTTCTCGCCACGCTCGAAGGCGATGTCATAGACCTGACCGTCGCGACGTACCGTCACCTCGACCCGATCGGAAAGGGCATTCACCACCGAAATACCCACCCCGTGCAGACCGCCGGAGAACTGGTAGTTCTTGTTGGAGAATTTGCCGCCCGCGTGCAGCTTGCAGAGGATCAGCTCCACCCCGCTGACCCCCTCTTCCGGGTGGATATCGACCGGCATACCGCGGCCGTCGTCGATCACCTCGAGGGACTGATCTTCATACAGGGTCACCTCCAGGGTACGGGCGTGACCCGCCAGCGCCTCGTCGACGCTGTTGTCGATGACCTCCTGGCCGAGGTGATTGGGCCGGGTGGTGTCGGTATACATGCCGGGGCGGCGACGCACCGGTTCAAGGCCATTGAGGACCTCAATGGCATCCGCATTGTATTGAGTAGACATGGAGGGCCTTGCGAATTGACGTTTGGAGGGAATCTTAACTGCTAGGCGGGGGCAGGACAAACGCCCCGCGCCGAAAGCTTGATCTGGAGAAGGACAAGCAGGGCGAGACCGCCCTTTTATAACCCGAGGAAGTGGATGATCTGGGCGGGATAGCGTTCGAATGCCACGAAGGCGTGGTCGCCGCCGCACTCCAGCGAGAGACGGGCAAAGCGGTATTCATCCAGCGCCTTGCGATAGTCGAGCACCTCATCTCCCTGCTGTTGCAGGATCCAGAGTCGCTCCGGCGCCGTCACCGGCACCGCCAGCGCCCGCAGCTCGTCCATATGCTCAGGCAGCAGTTCGAACTGCTCCCCGCTATAGGGGTTGGTCTGGGGGCCGAGGTAGTCGCAGAGCAGCTCGTGCGGGCGCACCGCCGGATTGATCAGCGCCGCGCGGCAGCCGTACTGCTCGCTGACCCGGGTCGCCATAAAGCCGCCGAGGGAGCTGCCCACGGCACCGAGCTTGAATTCACTACCATAACGACTCTGCAGATCGGCAATGGTCTGTTCGATAGCGGCCCAAGCCGCCGCTGGCGTATTGGGCTGGGCCGGAATGATCACCTCGATGTCGGGCCGGTTGGCGGCCACCCAGGCAGCCATCTGCTGCGCCTTGGCGGAGCCTGGTGAGGAGTTGAAACCGTGCAGATAAAGGAGAACCGACTTCACGTAATCCTCCTCAATAACCGGTGGCATCGGGGTCGGGCACAAACTGCCCCACCGGCAGGCGCCACACCTCGCTGGCCACCCGCCCATCCGGATAGAGGGTGAGATAGCGCCAGCCCGGGCCGGATTCATCCAGTGCAAAGCCATCACAGAGCGGTTTGAACTGGATGCAGGTAGAGGGGCTGGCAATCAGCCGCACCCCGCGGTGTACCTCGTCAAACTCCTGATGAACATGGCCGAACAGGATGGTCTTCTGCTGTGGATGACGGGCCAGCACGGCAAACAGGTCATCGGCATTCTTGAGATTGTGCTGATCCAGCCAGGCGCAGCCCACCGGCACCGCCTGATGGTGCAGGGTAATCAGGGCGTGGCGATCGGGATATTGGCGCAGGGCGCGATCGAGGGCGGCCAGCTGGTGATCGCCGATCATACCGTGGGGTTTGCCGCGCACCTGGGTGTCGAGCAGGATCACCTGCCAGTGGTCGCCCACCAGCTGCTTGGATTCGCTGATCCCGGCGGCATGGAGATATTCGGTCATCAGCGGGCTGTCATCGTGATTGCCGGGCAGCCAGTAGATGGGGCGACCCAGGGGCGCCATCATGGAGGCAAAACGCTGATAGGATTCCGGGCTGTGATCCTGCGACAGATCGCCGGTCGCCAGAATCACCTCATAGGGGTGTTCGTTGGCCTGCACCTGTTCCAGCACGGCGGCCAGACTCTCTGCGGTGCGCACAGCCAACAGCCGCCCTTCGGCACTCGCGAAGAGGTGGGTATCGGTAATTTGCAACAGGCGCACACTGCCGTCCTGCGCCTGGGGGAGCTCTGTTTCCAAAATCACGCTTCTTTTTATATGTTCAACTGGAGATATTGATCGGGCTGGTACCATGTCTGAGACAAAATTTTAGCCATTCGGCCAGAAACAGATTTACCTGCTCCTTTTCGTCCCGCTGGTGCATCTTTTTATTGGGATAATCATAACGTGGTTGCAAACGGGAAATCTGTTGCGCTGCACACACTTCCGCCATCCGCACATCATGGTACAAACGAATCTCGATTTGAGCCTGCAGATATTCGGGCAATTCGGGGTTGTGCTGGCTCAGGATCACCTGACTGGTGAAGCGACTCTCGCCAATGATGGTGAGCTGGAACTGCAGATCGTTACCGACCCGATAGCGGCGCTCGGCCCCGACTTCCCCATCTGGCGGCAGCAGTTTCATCAATGCCATGTAGTTGACCTCGCAGGTTCTCTGCAAAGACATCAAATCCGGCACATAGCGCCTGCTCTGTTGCAGGGTCAGCGCCACCTCAGCGATCCGCCAGCCAGCGGGCGCGCAGCTCGCCGTGGTTGAGAGCCAGCCACTGCAGGGCGATGACCGAGGCCGCATTGTCGATGCGCCCCTCTTTGAGCCAGGCGTAGGCCTGCTCGCGGCTCACCACGTGGACCCGGATATCTTCGCCCTCATCGGCCAGCCCGTGCAGCCCTTCGGCCTTGCTGGCATCTACCTCGCCCACATAGACCTCGATCCGCTCGGTGCTGCCACCCGGGCTCACCAGATAGCTGATGGCGTGCTCGCAGCGGGCCACCTCGATCCCGGCCTCTTCCACCGCTTCGCGGCGCACCACCGCCTCGGCGGTTTCACCTTCGTCGATAATGCCGGCCACCAGCTCCAGCAGCCAGGGGGTCGGGCAGGTCTCCATGGCGCCGATACGGAACTGCTCCACCAGCACGATCTGGTCGCGCACCGGATCATAGGGCAGCAGCGCGGCAGCATGGCCCCGCTCGAACAGCTCGCGCACAATGGGCTGATTCCAACCGCCTGCAAATAACCGATGCTGCAGACGATAGACATTCACCTTGAAGAAGCCGTTATATCCAGCTGATTTTTCAATGATTTTCACATCATCGGCGGCGTAATGCCGATCTTGCGGCAAGGGTTGCTGCGACATCCGGGACTCCCGTCAGCTTGACTTGTATCAGTTTGACCATAAAATCCGAGGAACATGAATGAACGTTCATTCACTCGGCGTACCATGGCAATGAGGGGTGGATTTTAGCAGCCACAGACCATTTGGCTAGGCGCGCGGGGAGAAAACTGCGTCCGGTTCTTGACGTTCCCGTCACCGGACCTGAGACTCTTAGCATTAAATTTTGCTTATAGTAGAGTGATTAAGCTGCAATCAAGCTTGGTCGGTGACAATATTTGCCCTCTCCAGCAACCAGTTTGGGTTACTACATAAGGTTAAAACGATCTATGAAAAGAACACTCTTGTCCGTCATGGTGTTGCTGGGCGTCAGTGCCGGTGCCCATGCCGAAAACCTGCTCGACATCTACCAGCAAGCCCAGATCAAAGACCCGCAGTTGCTGCAGTCCAAAGCCGTTCGTGACCAGGCCTTCGAGAAGATCAACGAATCCCGTGCTGCGCTCTTGCCGCAAATCAATCTGGGTGCCGGTCTGAACTACCTGCAAAACAAAAATGACACCCAGAGCAACAACAAAGCCTCCGGTTCTCTTTCGCTGGATCAATCCATCTACCGTCGCAGTAACTGGGTCAATCTGGACCTGACCGAGAAAGGCGCCACCCAGTCCGACGTCGCCTACAACCTCGAAGTGCAGAACCTGATGGTGCGCAGCGCCACCGCCTATTTCAATGTGCTCAAGGCGATGGATACCCTGGAATTCGTCCGTGCCAACAAGGTGGCAGTTGAGCGTCAATTGGAGCAAACCCAGCAGCGTTTCGAAGTGGGCCTGACCGCCATCACCGACGTCCATGAAGCCGAGGCTTCCCGCGACCAGGCGCTGGCCGACGAGATCAACGCCGAGAACGAGCTGGCCAACAGCTATGAAGCCCTGCGCGAGCTGACCGGTATCGATCACCGCAATCTGGATGTGCTGAACACCGATCGTTTCAGCCCGCAGAAGACCGCCTTTGGCTCCGACAAGTGGCTGGAGCTGGCGCTGGACAAGAACCTGCAACTGCACAGTGCCCGCATCACCAAGGATATCGCCAAGGAGCAGATCGATCTGGCCAAGACCGGTCATGAGCCGACCCTGGATCTGGGCGCCGGTCTGCAAACCAGCAATACCGATTACAAACTGGATAGCATTCCGGGCGGCAATGACAATCAGGCCAATATCGGTCTGACCTTCAAGCTGCCCATCTACAGCGGCGGTGCCACCACGTCGCAAGTGAAGCAGGCACAATTCAACTACGTGGCCGCCAGCGAGCTGCTGGAGAAGAACTTCCGCTCGGTGCAGAGCACGGTGCGCTCCTCCTACAACAACGTGAACGCCAGCATCGGCTCGGTGCGCGCCTACAGCCAGTCCGTGGTCTCCGCCGACAGCGCCCTGAAGGCGACCGAAGCCGGTTACGAGGTGGGCACCCGTACCATCGTCGACGTGCTGGACTCCACCCGCAAGTTGTACGAGGCGAAGCAGAAGCTCTCCGAAGCCCGCTACAACTACATCCTCAATATCCTCAGCCTGAAACAGGCTGCTGGCGTGCTGGAAGCGCAGGACCTGGTGGAAGTGAACCAGGGTCTGATGCCTGCTACCGCAAAAGCCAAGACCAAAGCCTGATAGCCGATATCGGGAATGAAAAAGGCGACCTTGTGGTCGCCTTTTTGTTATCCGTATTTCCGTCGGCTTGCTACCGCCGATAGTGAGCCCCGCCTGATTGCGGGGCCCGCAGCGCGTTAGCCGCGCTCGCGAATCGTCTTGATGATGTCGCTGGTGGAGCAGCCATCTTCGAAGTTGAGGACGCGCACTTCGCCGCCATTGGCAGTTACTTCGGCGTAACCGGCAATATCTTCCGGCTTGTAGTCACCGCCCTTGACCAGCAGGTCGGGCAGGATCTCGGCGATCAGGCGCTGCGGGGTATCTTCACCGAACGGCACCACCCAATCCACCGCGCCCAGCGCAGCCAGTACGGCCATGCGACGCTCGGTCGGGTTGACCGGACGACCCGGCCCTTTCAGACGGCGAACCGACTCGTCGGTGTTGACCGCCACGATCAGGCGATCCCCCAGCTTGCCAGCGTTGGCCAGATAGGAGACGTGGCCGGCGTGCAAAATGTCGAAGCAGCCATTGGTCATCACTACCTTCTCGCCACGCAGACGGGCGGCACGAACCGCCACTTTCAGCTGGGCTTCGGACATGACACCGAAACCGGTCTCTTGTTCGGTATAGAGGGCGTTGGCCAGCTCGACCGGACTGACGGTAGAGGTGCCCAGCTTGCCGACCACGATACCGGCAGCGGTATTGGCCAGCGCACAGGCTTCGTCCAGGCTCTTGCCTGCCGCCAGCGAGGTGGCCAGGGTGGAGATGACGGTATCACCGGCACCGGTCACATCGTAAACCTCGTGGGCCTGAGCCGGCAGATGCAGCTCCGGCTGGCCTTCGCGGATCAGGGTCATGCCGTTTTCGGAACGGGTGACCAGCAGGGCATCCAGCTCGAAGCGCTTGACCAGCTCCAGTCCCTTGGCGACCAGCTCCTCTTCGCTCTTCACCTTGCCCACCACGGCCTCGAACTCGGACATGTTGGGGGTCAGCAGGGTGGCACCGCGGTACTTCTCGAAGTCGGTCCCCTTGGGGTCGACCAACACCGGAATACCGGCGGCACGGGCGCGCTGGATCATGCCGGGCACGTCGTTGAGAGCACCCTTGCCATAGTCGGAAAGGATCATCACGTCACTATTCGGCAGCGCCTGCTCCACCTTGCTCATCAGCAGGGTGGCATCGACGGAGTGGAAGGGCTCTTCAAAGTCCAGACGCAGCAGCTGCTGGTTGCGGGACAGCACCCGCAGCTTGGTGATAGTCGGGAAGTCGGCCAGACGAACGAAATCACAGGCCACCTTGACGCCAGCCATCTGACCGGCCAGGGCATCGGCCGCTTCATCCTGACCGGTCAGGCCAAGCAGCACGGCGTGAGCGCCAAGGGCGGCGGAGTTGAGGGCCACGTTGGCCGCGCCACCGGGACGTTCCTCAATGTGTTCAACCTTGACCACGGGCACCGGCGCCTCGGGGGAGATCCGACCGGTAGGGCCATGCCAGTAACGGTCCAACATGACATCGCCAACGACCAGAACGCGGGCTTTTTCAAAATCGGGCAGGGTGATCTTCATCTGTATCGACTCTCAAAACCTGAAAAATCAGCGGGCGATTTTATCACACTCTTTTATCCGGTGTAGAAAAAGCCGACTGCAGTTGCCGCCGCTGTCACGCTAACCGGACGCGGGTTACCCCTCTGACCAGCACACAGCCATTCGCCCCCGCCCCCCTTTTCGGCTAGAATCCCCCGATTGTGTTTGCGAACAAGAGATTAGCCATGGCCCATGACAACGCTCCCCGCCTGGAGCCCCGCCTGTTTCATCCCCGTTACTGGGCCAGCTGGTTCGGCCTCGGCCTGCTCTGGCTGCTGACCCTGCTGCCGTGGCGTAGCCAGATGTGGCTGGGCCGTCAGCTCGGTCGTCTCGCCGCCAGGATATTGAAGTCCCGGGTCAAGATTGCACGTCGCAATCTGGAGCTGGCGATGCCCGAGCTGACCCGGGATGAGCGGGAGAAACTGCTCAAGGCCAACTTCGAGAGCGTGGGCTGCGCCGTGTTCGAGGTGGGGATCGCCTGGTTCTGGCCAGACTGGCGGATGCGCAACCTGATGAAGGTGGAAGGGGAAGAGCACGTCATCGCCGCCATGGAAAAAGGTCAGGGCATGCTGCTGCTCTCCTGCCACTTCCTGACGCTGGAACTCAACGCCCGCTGTTTCGGGCTGGTGCGCCCCGGCGTGGGGGTCTATCGCCCCAACACCAATCCGGTGCTGGAGTATGCCCAGTACCACGGGCGCTGTGCCTCCAACAAATATCTGGTAGACCGGATGGATGTGAAGGGGATGATCAAGGCGCTGCGCAACGGCGACGCCCTCTGGTATGCACCGGATCACGACTACGGCAGCCACGCCAGCGTGTTCGTGCCCTACTTCGCGGTAGAGCAGGCGGCCACCATCACCGGCACCGCCACCCTGGCGAGGGTGAAGAACACCGTCACCCTGCCCTGCTACAACATCCGCACCAACGAGGGTTACACCCTGCATATCGGCGCGCCGCTCGCCGACTACCCCAGCGGGGATGACATGGTCGATGCCGCCCGCGCCAACCGAGAGATTGAAGCCGCCGTGCGCAAGGCGCCGGAGCAGTACATGTGGCTCCATCGCCGCTTCAAGACCCGCCCCTCCCCCGAGGATGCCGGCTTCTACTAAGCCGCAGCCCCGACAGGGGCCAGATCGCAAAAAACGACAAACCGCCTGCTGGCGGTTTGTTTTTATCTGCAATCTGGCCTGCGCGGAAAACAAGCGCCCCGAACACTGCAGCTCGATAGCATCCTGCATGTTGGCGCCCATTCCCATTAACAAGCAGCAAAAGAGACCTCATCACCAACCGTAAAAACTGAAAGCGGGTTACAAATTTATTGATTCATTGGTAAGCAATGAAGTGTTTCGATAGATCCATCGTCACTACCCGCTGATGAGTGACTGAGTGATTTGTCCCATTCGAATACAAAAACTGAATTTGTGATGTAAATCACCTTTACATGAAGGAACGTTAAAACTGGATTGGTGATATCAATCACAAAAAATGGTCATTAAAAACAGAAAAGATCGAAATGTAGCCGAATTACAGCATGTGAATGTGACGCAGGTCACTGGTTCTGGAGGGGGTATGACGGGGTATCTGAGAGGTGGATCACAAGACACCCCGTTTTCAGCCTAATTTGATCGCAAGCTGGTAGATTGAAGTTGCTTAGACGACCGGGATGGCGGTTCGGCAAAACCGGCCATCCCGACTACCACTTTTAATCAAACAGGCTTAAAACGGGGTCCCGACATGTTATCACCGGATACCAAAGTCAAGATACAGAATTTTGGACGCTTCCTGTCCAATATGGTCATGCCCAACATAGGCGCCTTTATCGCCTGGGGCTTTATTACCGCCCTCTTCATCCCCACCGGCTGGCTGCCCAATGAAACCTTGGCCAAGCTGGTCGGCCCCATGATCACCTATCTGCTGCCGCTGCTGATTGGCTACACCGGCGGCAAACTGATGGGCGGTGAGCGCGGCGGCGTGGTAGGTGCCATCACCACCATGGGCGTCATCGTGGGCACCGACATCCCCATGTTCATGGGCGCCATGATGGTCGGCCCGCTCGGTGGCTGGGCCATCAAGCGCTTCGACAAGGCGATGGACGGTCGCGTCAAGAGCGGCTTCGAGATGCTGGTCAACAACTTCTCCGCCGGGCTTATCGGCATGCTGCTGGCGATCCTCGCTTTCTTCGTGATTGGCCCCTTCGTCAAGGTGCTCTCCGGCCTGCTGGCCGGTGGCGTCGGCTTCCTGGTGGAAAACCACATGCTGCCGCTCACCTCCATCTTCGTCGAACCGGCCAAGATCCTGTTCCTCAACAACGCCATCAACCACGGCATCTTCTCGCCGCTGGGGATCCAGCAGGCGACCGAGCACGGCAGCTCCATCTTCTTCCTGATTGAAGCGAACCCGGGCCCGGGCATGGGTGTGCTGCTGGCCTACATGGTGTTCGGTCGTGGTGCGGCCAAGCAGTCCGCGGCTGGCGCCTCTATCATTCACTTCTTCGGCGGCATTCACGAGATCTACTTCCCGTACGTGCTGATGAACCCGCGCCTCATTCTGGCGGTGATCGCCGGTGGCATGACCGGGGTCTTTACCCTGACCCTGTTCAACGCCGGTCTGGTCTCCCCTGCCTCACCGGGCTCCATCTTCGCCGTGCTGTTGATGACGCCGAAAGCCTCCCTGATCGGGGTCGCCCTCTCCATCATCAGCGCGACTCTGGTCTCCTTCCTGGTCGCCGCCGTGTTCGTCCGCGCCCAGCAGCCGGAAGCTGACGAGGCCGATGCCCTCGGTGAAGCCACCCGCAAGATGAAAGCCATGAAGGGCGGCAAGCCCGAAACCGCAGCGGCCAAGAAGCCGGGCGGTGAACTGATGGCGGTGCGCAATATCGTGGTTGCCTGCGATGCGGGCATGGGTTCCAGCGCCATGGGCGCCGGCATGCTGCGCAAGCGGGTACAGGCCGCTGGCCTCGATATCAGCGTCACCAACCGCGCCATCGATCAGCTCGACGATCAGGTGGACTGGGTTATCACCCACAAGGATTTGACCGAGCGGGCCCGTCGCCATGCGCCGCATGCCCACCATATTTCACTAACCAACTTCCTCGACAATGGCCTCTATCAGGAGCTGGTACAGAGTCTGACTCAAGCCGCCAACGACGATGTCGCCAACCCGCAGCTGCTGGTGGCCGCCAACGACGACAGCTACGAACCGCAAGCGGCCGAAGTGTTCACCCTGAGCCGTCATGACGTGCATCTGGGACTGAAAGCGGACAACAAGGAGGCCGCCATCCTGACCGCAGGCCGACTGCTGGCGGAACGCGGCTACGTGGCCCCCGACTACGTCAACGCCATGCTGGAGCGCGAACAGCTGGTCTCCACCTACCTCGGCGAATCCATCGCCGTGCCCCACGGCACCATCGCCGCCAAGGAGTTTGTGAAGCGTACCGGCATCGTCATCTGCCAGTACCCGGCCGGGGTCGCCTTTGGCGAGGCTGCCGATGAGGTAGCACGGCTGGTGATCGGTATCGCCGCCCGCAACGACGAACACATGCAGGTGATAACCCGCCTGACCAATGCACTGGATGAACCCGGTCTCATCGACCGGCTGGCCAGCACCACGGATCCCCAGGCCTTCCTGGATCTGCTGGGTGCCGAACAGGCTGCCTAATCATCTTTCATCGTCTTTGGTTCAAGAGGTTAATATCATGAAAACATTGCATTTTGGTGCTGGTAACATCGGTCGCGGCTTTATCGGTAAAGTGCTGGCGGATGCCAGCCATCAGGTCACCTTCGCCGACGTCAACGACACCCTAATCGACCAGCTCAACCACCGTCAGGAGTACAAGGTCCATGTGGTGGGTGCGGATCAGAAGCTGGACGTGGTGCGCAACGTGGCGGCGGTGAGCTCCGCCGGTCACGAGGTGATCGCCCGTATCATCACTGCCGATCTGGTCACCACGGCAGTGGGCCCCAACATTCTGGACAAGATTGCCAGCACCCTGGCCAAGGGGCTGCAAGCTCGCTTCGATGCCGGCAACCTGACACCGCTGAACGTCATCGCCTGTGAAAACATGGTACGCGGCACCAGCCACCTCAAGCGGGAGGTACTCAAGTACCTGCCGGTCGCGTATCATGCCACGCTCGAATCCTGTATCGGCTTCGTCGACTCGGCGGTGGATCGCATCGTGCCGCCCGCCGCGGCTGCCAACGATGATCCGCTGGAAGTGACGGTAGAGAGCTTCAGCGAGTGGATCGTCGACCAGACCCAGTTCAAGGGGGAGCTGCCACAGGTGGCGGGCATGGAGCCCACCGACAATCTGATGGCCTTCGTCGAGCGCAAGCTGTTCACCCTCAACACCGGCCACATCGTCACCGCCTATCTCGGCAAGTTGCGGGGCTACCGCACAGTGCGCGAGGCGATCGAGGATCCGGTGATCCGCAGCAAGGTGCGCCGCGCCATGGAGGAGAGCGGTGCCGTGCTGGTAAAACGCTACGGTTTCGACCCGCGCCTGCACGCCGCCTATATCGAGAAGATCCTGGCCCGCTTCGCCAACCCCTATCTGGTGGACGAGATTGACCGGGTCGGCCGTCAGCCACTGCGCAAACTGGCGGCGGGGGATCGACTGGTGAAACCGCTGCTGGGCACCCTGGAGTACGGCCTGCCCAACGAGCAGTTGCAGGAGGGGATCGCCGCGGCGCTCCACTATCGCAATGCCGATGATCCGCAGGCGGTCGAGCTGCAACAGCTGCTGGCGGAGCTTGGCACGGCCAAAGCGTTGGCCCGCGTCACCGGACTGGATGAAGAGAGCGAAGTGGTTAGCGCCATCGTCGCCCGTTACGAAACCCTGTAATGACCCTGCTTGCGGCGCATTCAGCCACCACTGATAGCGCGCCAACCGCTTGAATGGCAAGGGAATGTGCCCCATATGATAGAAACCGGGAGAGAGGCCCACTCTCTCCCTGTCAGCTGGACCCAATGCACCTATGACCACACACCAGGAAGATGAAGTACTGGAACGACTGAACGAGCAGGATGGCCCCCGCGGCTTCTTTCTCGAAGCCGTGACCATCCTGGAAGAGGCGGTCGACTCCCTGATGCGACGCGCGTTCCGTCAGGAGGAGTATGCCGTCAAATACGCCATCGAACCCCTGCTCAACCAGAGCGGCCCCCTCGGCCAGCTGGAGGTGCGCCTCAAGCTCATCTTCGCCCTCGGCCTCATCTCACTCGAGCGCTATCAGGATATCGAAGCCTATATCAAGATCCGCGACTTTCTGGTGCGCGACCCCAAGGATTACCGCTTCAGCGACAAGCCGATCCGCGATCTGCTCGACCGCCTGCACGGGGTCAATCAGGGCGGCATGATGAAGCTGGAGCCCCCCGCCAGCGAAGAGGATTGGGCCTTCTACCAGATGCAGCTCAACCGGCTCGATCAGATGGTGCGCTCCGCACTGGTACTGGCGCTGGCCGACTGTGTCGGCGAGCTCCACAAGGAGAGCCCCATCTAATCCAGCCCCGAGGCCACCCCATCACCACGGTTGGCGTCTGGCTGGCGCCCTTCACACCACCGCCAGCCACCATGACGCCGACTGTCGCACATCTCCCCATCCCGGCCATGATGCACGCTACTTCAGGTGTCAATCTGACCAACTTAGCCACTACACTAGCTCCATACTCACTGCCTGAATCGAGGTCTGCATGATTGCCCTCTCTCTGGCCGGGATCGCCCTGGTCTCCGTGCTGGCCCAATGGCTCGCCTGGTCGCTGCGGGTGCCCGCCATCCTGTTTCTGCTGCTCACCGGCCTGACTCTGGGTCCGGTCAGCGGCCTGCTCGACCCCGATGCCCTGCTCGGGGATCTGCTGTTTCCGCTGGTCTCCCTGTCGGTAGCCATCATCCTGTTCGAGGGGGCACTGACCCTCCATCTGGCCGAGCTCAAGGGGATCGGCAAGGTGGTGCGCAATCT
Source organism: Aeromonas sp. MTB (assembly GCF_056632455.1). Lineage (NCBI taxonomy): Bacteria > Pseudomonadati > Pseudomonadota > Gammaproteobacteria > Aeromonadales > Aeromonadaceae > Aeromonas > Aeromonas sp. MTB. The sequence continues at coordinate 562,814 of NZ_CP147026.1, read as the reverse complement.
CTGCTCCACCGGCATGCTGGTCAGTTTCGCCGTCATCGGCAGCGCCGGTTACTTCCTGCTGGGGCTGGACTGGCGGGTCGCCACCATGCTCGGCGCTGTACTGGTGGTAACGGGCCCAACGGTGATCGCCCCCATGCTCAACGTGATCCGCCCCACCCGGGAGGTGGACCGCATCCTGCGCTGGGAGGGGATCGTCATCGACCCTATCGGCGCCCTGTTTGCGGTGCTGGTATTCGAGGCGGTACGCCTCGGCAGTCAGGGGGATCTCATCAGCCATACCCTGCTGGCGCTGGGCAAGACAGTGCTGGTCGGTTCCCTGATCGGGGTGGCGGCAGGCTGGCTCACCACCCTGCTCATTCGCAAGGACTGGCTACCGGTCAGCCTGCACAAATTCGGCGTGCTGGCGCTGGTGCTGGTCACCTTCAGCCTCTCCAACTGGCTCAGCCACGAGTCCGGCCTGCTGGCGGTGACCGTGTTCGGCATCTGGCTCGCCAATCAGGAGGGGCTGGATCTGGAGGAGGTGCTGGCGTTCAAGGAGGATCTCGCGGTGATCCTTATCTCCAGCCTGTTTATCCTGCTGGCGGCCCGCCTCGATCTGGCCCAGCTCTGGCAACTCGGCCCCATGGTGCTGGCGCTGCTCTGCGTGGTGCAGTTCGTGGCGCGCCCGCTCTGTATTCTGGTCTCGACCTGGGGCTCGGATCTCCCCTGGCGAGCTCGCGCCCTGCTGAGCTGGATCGCCCCGCGGGGCATAGTCGCGGCGGCGGTCAGCGCCTCGTTTGCCATCAGCCTGCATCAGGCCGAGATCCCCGATGCCGACAAGCTGGTGCCGCTGGTATTTGCGGTGATCATCTCCACCGTGGTGTTGCAGAGCCTCACCTCGGCACCGCTGGCAAGCCTGCTCAAGATGCGCCAGAGCGCCCCCAACACCTGGCTCATCATAGGGGCCAACTCGGTGGCGCGGGCCATAGGCCGGGCGCTGGCGGATCAGGGGGTGCCGGTACAGCTCTGCGATCCCGCCTGGGAGTTCTGCAAACAGGCGCGGATGAGCAACCTCCCCTGCTATTTCGGCAACCCCCAGTCGGAACATGCCGAGCTGCACCTGCCGCTTACCAGCATCAGTACCGTGCTGGCGCTCTCCCCCAATCGCCACAACAACGCCCTCGGGGTACTGCACTTTGCCCACCTCTACGGCGAGGAGCAGGTCTACTCCCTGCGATCCAGCGAGCAGCACGGCAAGGCTAACCGGGAGAGCGCCACCTTTCGCGCTCGCCAGAACCTGTTTGGGCCCGATATCAACTATGCCCGCTTGAGCGGCCTGCTGAGCCGGGGTGGCCAGATCAAGGCGACCCGCCTGAGCGAGGCGTTCGACTGGGCCCAGTATCAGACCGCCAATCCCGGCGCCATCCCGCTGTTCATCATGGATGGCAAGGGCAAGCCCCAGATCGTTACCGGCCCCGTCACCCCGCAGGCGGGTGAGCTGCTGATCGCCCTGCAGCCGCCCAGAGAGCAGGGCGCTGAATGAACGAAGCCAACCATAATCCGCTGATCGCCCCTCTGCTGGTGCTATTGCAACAGGCGGCGGGCAGCTACAAGGTGCATGAACTGATGGCTGCTCTGCGCCAGCAGGGGGCAATTCCGGTACTGGCCGACGATGAGCAGTTGCAGCTGTTTCGGGTCAACTTCCTGATCATGAACGCCCTTTACCAGTTGCAGGCCGAACTCTGGCAAGAAGGATGGTGGCTGGTGATCAGCACCCTGGATATCCGGCTCGAACCGCTGGTCGGGAGCTCGGAGGCCAACCACGGCTTTGCCCTTGGCGAAAATCTGCGTAGCTACTATCTCGACTGGCAGGTGTTCTGGCAGACCGATCGTGCCGAAGTTGAGGCCCTGCTCAACCGCTTCTGGCGCGCTTACGACGGTGAGGAGCACAAAGCCGAGGCGCTGGCTCTGTTCGAGTTGAATGAAGGGGCGAGCCAGGAGGCGATCCGCCGCCGCTGGCGGGAGCTGGCACTGCAGCACCATCCGGATCGGGGCGGCAATGCAGAGACCTTTATCCGTATCCGCTGGGCATGGGAGGTCCTGCGGGGATGATCCCGTTGCCGCATATAAAGGGCAGGCATAGACTGGGAGTGGATATTCCCCACAGGAGAGCATCATGACAGTCAGTGAACTTCGTAAGCTCTATCAGCAACAGATCCTGCAAGAGGCTGAAATACTCCACGATGTGGCTATTCCCGGCTGGCTCATCGAATTCAGAGGCAAGGATGGCGCCCTCTACGAGCTGACCGACACCCTCGGCTGTCCGGTCAGTTTCGGCACCGTCGAGCAGGCCCGCGAACATCTGCATCAAGTGGCCGACTGCCCGGTTCAGGTGGAGCACCTCTACCGCTTCTTCGAACGCTAGCGCCACCCACCGCACACTAAAAAGGCTCCCGAGGGAGCCTTTTGTTATTCCGGTTGCTTTCTATTCCGGTTGCAGCGGTTCCGCCACCTTGCCCTCCAGCTTCCTGACCGGCTTTTGCAGGATCAGGTTGGCCGGATAGGTGACCAGATCGCCGTTGTCATCACGCACTCGCACATAGAAGAGACCGATCTCGGTGATGACGCCGGTGACCGAATCATCCTTGTCGAGGATGCGGATCCGGTCGCCAATCTTGTAGGGGAAGGCAAAGAAGATGGTGATGCTGGCGGTGATGTTGGAGAGGATCGACCACTGGGCGACCATGGCGACCCCCAGTACCGCAAAGAAGGAGGAGGCGAGCACTACCAGTCGGGAGAAGTCGAGCCCCCACACCCCGGCCAGCACCAGCAAGGTGGCGCAACCGAGCAGGAAGTGGAATACATGGGCCACGTAGAGCACCCGGTTCTCGCTCACCTGCCTGCTCTGACCGAGCGCCAGCAGGCTCTTGTGAATCAGCCGCCGGATCAGGGTATGCCCCAGCAACAGCAGCAGGGTCAGGCCAATTGATTGCCACATGGGTTATGCCTCCTTACCACCAGCGCCGATGTTTGAGCCAGATAGCCAGCCCGCTGGCCAGCGCCACCAGCGAACCGCAGAAGACCCAGAAGGCGGTCGGATTCTCGGCCCCGGGGATACCGCCGAGGTTGATGCCAAACAGGCCGGTCAGGAAGCTGGCAGGTAAAAAGAGCAGCGCCATCACCGACATCTGGTAGGCGCGGTGGTTGGTCGCCTCCGCCATCAGATTGTTGATCTCGTCTGCCAGCACAGCGGTGCGCGCCACCCCGGCATCGAGGTCATCGAGCCAGCGCCGCAGCCGATCGGCGATATCGAGCAGACGACGGCGGTCATCCTCATCCAGCCAGCTGATCTTCTCGTTGGCAAGGCGCGCCACCAGATCCCGCTGGGGGGAGAGGTAACGACGGATCATGATGAGCTGCTTGCGGATCAGCGCCAAGCGGCCATTGGCGGGCATGTCGCGCATCAGCACCATCTCCTCCAGATCGAGGATCTTGTCGTGCAGCTCCTCGACAAACTCCCCCGCCCGATCGGTCAGGGCATCGCAGATCTCCACCAGCCAGTCGGCCGGGGTATCGGCGCCACCACCCAGTTTGAGCTGGTTGAACACATCCTGCTCGGAGAGCAGCGGACGACGACGGCTGCTGATAATGAGATCCGGGGTGATGAAGATGCGCAGCGCCACCATCTCTTCGGGCCTGTGATCCTTGTTGTGGTTGATGCCACGCAGGATCAGCAGCACCGTCTCCCCCATCCGCACCAGCTTGGGACGATTGCTCTGGCCGAGCAGCGACTCCCTGGCCGCCTCGCTGAGCAAGGGGGTCTGCAACAGCCAGCGCGCCGAATCGGGATTGCCGTAATCCAGATGCAGCCAGCCGGGATGCGCCGCCGGGACTTCGCTTCCCGCCGTCAGCGGCGCCATGCCACCCTTGCCATCCAGGGTCAGGGCATAAATCACTTCACCGGGCACCCGATCCATCTCGTCTCCTTCTCGTTTCATGTGCTGGCCCCAGCTTACACCAAAGGCGGGGCCGACTCAGCCCCGCGCCGGAAAGGGGAGGCCTGTGTTAACATGACCACTCTCGTTTTCCATCCGCTTTCACTACAGGAAACCATGCCATGCCCATCTGGGTTGATGCCGATGCCTGCCCCATTCCGGTCAAGGAGATCCTCTACCGTGCCGCCCACCGCGCCCAGGTCGTCACTACCCTGGTGGCCAATCAGGGATTGCGGGTGCCCCCCTCGCCCTTCATCAAAACCCAGCAGGTGGAGAAGGGATTCGATGTGGCAGATCATGTCATCGCCCAGCAGGTTCAGCCCGGCGATCTGGTGATCACCGGCGACATCCCCCTCGCCTCCTGGGTGATCGATGCCGGTGGCGAAGCACTCAATCCCCGCGGCGAGATCTACACCCGCGAGACCATCAAGGCGCGGCTCGGCATGCGCAACTTTATGGAAGAGCTGCGCTCGGCCGGGGTGCAGACCGGCGGCCCGGCCCCCTTAAATGCTGCCGACAAGCAGCGATTCGCCAACGCCCTCGACAAGTGGCTGGTCAAAGGCAAGCTGTAAAGAGACCCTAAAGGCGCCCAACATGGGCGCTTTTTCGCCGTAACATCCTGATTTTTAAAATAAGAGCTGACCACAACCGTCAGGCTGGTAAGATGCGCCGCCATCTTGTCCACGCCGTAATCATCATGACCGCCCAAGGGCACCTGCTCTTCTCCGTTACCTGCACCCTGATCGCCCACAAACTGCAGCTCACTCCGGCGCTGGCCGATGCCAGCCTGTGGCAGACCATCCCTGCCGCCCTAGCCAGCGCCCTGTTGCCCGACCTCGACCACCCCAAATCGGTGCTGGGGCAGCGCCTGCCGTGGATCTCGAAACCTCTGTCGCGGCTGTTCGGCCATCGCGGTTTCACCCACAGTCTGCTGGCGGTCGCCGCCGCCGTCTGGGGGCTGAACCAGAGCCTGCCGCCGGACACCCTGCCCATGGGGGTCAAGGATGCTCTGATCGTCGGCTACCTCAGCCATCTGCTGGGGGACTGGCTCACCCCGGCGGGCATTCCGCTCTTATGGCCCATCAAGCGCCGTTACCGCCTGCCGGGCTGGCCGCTGCGCAGCGGTGGCGCCATCGAAACCGGCTTTTGTACCCTCACCCTGCTGGTTGCCGGCTGGTGGTGCGGCTGGCGGCTGTAAGCCAGAAACAAAAAAGCCCCTGACGAGGTCAGGGGCCCAAGCAGTGGTGCGAACCACTAGAGGATCAGATCATGATGCCAGCGATAACGGCAGAGAGCAGGCTGACCAGGGTAGAACCGTAGACCAGCTTCAGACCGAAGCGGGAAACCATGTTGCCCTTCTCTTCGTTCAGCGCTTTTACCGCACCGGCGATGATGCCGATGGAGCTGAAGTTGGCGAAAGAGACCATGAAGATGGAGAGGATGCCGACGGTGCGCGGAGAGAGCTCGGCAGCCACCTTGCCCAGATCCATCATCGCCACGAACTCGTTGGTCACCAGCTTGGTCGCCATGATGGAGCCCGCTTGCAGCGCTTCACCACTCGGGATACCCAGGATCCAGGCGATCGGGTAGAAGAGGTAACCCATGACGAACTGGAAGTTCACGCCAAATGCCATCTCGAACAGGTAGTTGATCAGGGCGATCAGGGCGATAAAGCCCACCAGCATGGCACCCACGATAACGGCAACGGTGAAACCGGCCATGATGTACTCACCCAGCATCTCGAAGAAGTTCTCTTTCTTCGGGGTGTGGTGCTCGTCACCTTCGGCAATGGCCTTGATGTCGGTCACGGAGTTATCCGGCTCGTAGGGGTTGATCAGAGAGAGCACCACGAAGGTACTGAACATGTTGAGCACCAGCGCGGCAACCACGTAGCGCGGCTCGATCAGCTGCATGTAAGCACCGACGATGGACATGGAGACGGTAGACATCGCCGTCGCCGCCAGGGTGTACATCTGCTTCTCGTTCAGGTGCGGCAGGATGTTCTTGAGGGCGATGAAGTTCTCGGACTGGCCGACGATCATCGAGCTGATGGCGTTGAAAGATTCCAGCTTGCCCATGCCGTTGATCTTGGCCAGCACGGTACCGATACCGCGGATCACCAGCGGCAGCAGGCGGATGTACTGCAGAATACCGATCAGCACGGAGATGAAGACGATGGGCATCAGCACCATCAGGAAGAAGGAGAAGGCCCCTTCGTTAACCAGGCCACCGAACACGAAGTCGGTACCCTGTTTGGCAAACTCCATCAACTTGGTGAAGCCGGCCGCGAAGCCACCCACCACCGCCAGACCCACTTCGGAGTTCAGCATGAACCAGGCCAGCGCCAGTTCGACCACCAGCAGCTGGCCGATATAACGCAGTTTGATCTGTTTCCAGTTGTGGCGGTTAGCCAGCAGAGAGAGAGCGAGGACCATCACCAGTCCGAGCACAAAGTGAACGTATTCCATACCTGTAGCACCTGAGTAAATTGTAATTTTTGACCGGCGCCATCATAGACATTTGCACATTTAAAAATCAGATAACCATCACAATCCCGCGCAATATTATGGAGGCAAGATAATACAAACGTTTTTAAATTAATTGTGCAATGAACTGATATTAATCGCGCAACACAGATAACATAAATCCTTTTAAAACATCATGTTGAGTAATGGCGAAGCCGTTTTCATATTCTTTGAAAATATTTCATCAGCATTTTCGCAACATCCCCTGTGGCGCAGTAACTGTTCGTGGAATATTTTCCAGTCATTATATTGAAACACCGAAAATAGAAAACGTTTATCCACGATAAATAATTAGATGGGTGTTTGAAAAATAGTCCTTATTACATTGTCAGTGCTCGCCCGCGATCGGTTTGGCAACAAATGAACCTTTAATGGCCCCTCGTGGCCAGCCGTTCAAAAATCCGCCACATCCGGTGCCACATTCTGGTATGATGCGCGGCCTTAGCGCTCGCGCATCCCCGTTTTCTCCGAAATAGAGTCCTTTTGTGAACAACAGCGAATTTAGCAGCCTCAATCTCTCCCCCGCCCTGCAAGAGAACCTCACCAGCCTGGGTTACCTGCAGATGACCCCGATCCAGGCCCAGAGCCTGCCCCTGGTGTTAGATGGCAAAGACCTGATTGCCAAGGCAAAAACCGGCAGCGGCAAGACCGCCGCCTTCGGCCTCGGCCTGCTGGCCAAGCTCAACGTCAACCGCCTCGAAGTGCAGGCGCTGGTGCTCTGCCCGACCCGCGAACTGGCGGATCAGGTGGCTCAGGAGATCCGTCGTCTGGCGCGCGCCCTGCCCAACGTCAAGCTGGTGACCCTGTGCGGCGGCACCCCGACCGCACCGCAGTCCGCCACCCTGAGCTTTGGTGCCCACATTGCCGTCGGCACCCCGGGTCGTATTCTCAAGCATCTGGATCAAGGCACGCTGGAGCTCTCCGGCCTCAAGACGCTGGTGCTGGATGAAGCGGATCGCATGCTGGACATGGGCTTTGGCGAAGATATCAACCGGGTCATCAGCTATGCACCCCAACAGCGCCAGACCCTGCTGTTCTCCGCGACCTATCCGGAAGGGATCGCCCAGATGAGCCGCGGCGTGCAGCGCAATCCGGTCGAGGTGAGCGTGGAGTCCCTGCACGAGGGGAGCGCCATCGAACAGAAGCTTTACGAAGTGCCTGCCGGTCAGCGCCTCGACGCCCTCACCTGGCTGCTGAGTCACTACCAGCCAAGCTCCTGCGTGGTGTTCTGCAACACCAAGCGCGCCTGTAACGACGTGGCCGACCATCTGGCCGCCAAGGGCTTCTCGGCGCTGGCGCTGAACGGCGATCTGGAGCAGCGCGAGCGGGATCAGGTGCTGGTGCGCTTTGCCAACGGCAGCGCCACCATTCTGGTGGCCACCGATGTGGCGGCCCGCGGCCTCGACATCAAGGAGCTGGGCGCCGTCATCAACTACGAGCTGACCTATGATCCGGAAGTGCACGTGCACCGCATCGGCCGTACCGGTCGCGCCGGCCAGCAGGGTCTAGCCCTGAGCCTCTATCAGCCGAACGAGGCCCAGCGCGTCAACTTTATCGAAGAGTACCAGCAGGCCCCGATGCCGCTGGGTGATCTCGACAGCATCGGCCGCGATATCAAGCCAATCGCCCCGCAGATGGTGACCCTCTCCATCGATGCAGGCCGCAAGACCAAGGTGCGGGCCGGTGACATTCTGGGTGCCCTGACCGGTGAAGGCGGCATTGCCGGTGCCGATGTGGGCAAGATCCAGATCTCCGAGCAGTACTCCTACGTCGCGGTGAAGCGCAGCGTGGCGAGCGCCGCCCTCAAGCGGTTGCAGGAAGGCAAGATCAAGGGGCGCAGCTACCGCGCCCGCAAACTGGGCTAAGGTTTTTTGCAAGTCGTTAGCCAGACCACAGGCGCCTGACAGGCGCCTGTTTCATATCTCCGATGCCGCCATGCGGCAAGACAGGCACCATGACCCAAGCAATCCAAACCGATGTGAGCTGCCAAAACTGCGAAGCCTGCTGCTGCCGCCTCGAAGTGATGCTCTTTACCGATACCGGCGTGCCGGACCGTTATGTACTGGAACGGGATGGCGAGATACCGGTCATGCGCCGGCTGGACGATGGCTGGTGCGCCGCCCTCGACCGCAACACCATGATGTGCCGTATCTACGAGGTGCGACCGCTGATCTGCCGCGAATTCGAAATGGGTGAACCCGACTGCGTTGACGAACGGGACAAGTGGTTTATCAAGCTGGATTGAGCCAAGGCCAGTCAGGATAAGGGTGGTCAAGCGCTCGCAGGTTCACAGGGAGCGGTGCTGAGCTGCTCTCCCAGCCACTGTATGGCCGCTGCCTCCTGCTCGAAGTAACGTACCGCCCGAAAGGGTAATCCCTTGAAGATGTTATCCGCCAGATAGCGCTTGAAGCCCCCTACGAAAACCACCGCCAGAAACTGACAGCCACTCTCGGCACACCAGCCAAACTGGCGACGAAAACGGGCCAGCACCTCGGGCCCGGCCGCTTCAAACTCGGTCGCGACCTCGACAATCCCCCAGGGGCCATCTATCAATCCGGCCAGTTCGTGACGAAAGCGCGCCTCATAGGCCATGGCACCAGCCAGATTGAAGGGGCCACTCGGGCGGCAGATCAGCATCTGGCCCCTGCGCTCCATGTCAAATTGCCCATGTGGCTGCATGACTGCTCCCATTCCGTTACCACCACCATCGCCTGCAAATTGTTACCACAAGGTAATAATTTATAAGGAAAAGTCCAGCAGCAAACAGGCTTTCCCCAAAGTGTGGTCATCCTATCCAGCAAACCGTCGGCACCTCATGTTACCGACATCCCGCACTGAATCGGTCTCGAGATGTGTGATTGCAGTTAACGAAACGTTACTGCTATTATCCGCGCCGCCACAAACATTCCACCAGCCGAAAGGTTTTCCCCCCAACAAGGATGTGCAATGAAAAACAGGGACTCGAATCATTACCAACGGATCTGGCGCTGGCACTTCTACGCAGGTCTCTTTGTCGCCCCTTTCCTGATCCTGCTGTCACTGACCGGGATCGTCTATCTGTTCAAACCCCAGCTCGACAACCTGATGTACCCCGAGTTGATGAAGGTCGCCCCCGCCAGCCAGACCCTGAGTGCCGACCAGCTGCTGGCCAAGGCGATGATGACCATGCCCGATGCCAGCCTGCGTAAATACCTGCCGCCTATCGCACCCGATCAGAGCGCCCAGTTCATCGTCAATCAGGGGGATCACGAGCTGACTCTGTTTATGGATCCCGCCAGCGGCGCCCTGCTCGGCACCATGGATAACAAGTGGAATCTGCAAGCGGTGGCTCGCTCCCTGCACGCCGACCTGCTGCTCGGCACCACGGGGGATCGGCTGATCGAACTGGCCGCAGGCTGGGGGCTGGTCCTGCTGCTGAGCGGCCTCTACCTCTGGTGGCCACGCCAGGGGCCCGGGGTGGGCGGCATCCTCTGGCCCAGAGTGAGCCAGCGTGAACGCCTCTGGTGGCGGGATCTGCACGCCGTGGTCGGCTTCTGGGGCGCAGGTTTCCTGCTGCTGTTACTGCTGAGCGGCATGACCTGGACCGGTTTCTGGGGCGATCAGTTTGCCGCCGTCTGGAACCGCTTCCCCGCCGCCATGTGGAACGAGGTGCCCAAATCGGCGCCACTGGCCCGCAGCCTGAATCAGGCCCACGAGCAGACCGTCCCCTGGGCGGTGGAGAACACCCCCATGCCCAGCTCGCAGCCGGTCGATGAGGGGCACGATCACGGCGCCATGAACCACGGCGAGCACGAGGGAGTGGTGATGGCGAGCCAGCGCATTGCGCTGCAACGGGTGGTCGAGATCGCCCATGAGCGGGGAGTCCAACCGGGTTACAGCATCACCCCGCCGGTCGGCGCCACCGGCGTCTATACCATCGCGATCTTTGCCGATGATCCGCGCAACGATGCCACCCTGCATATCGATCAATACAGTGGCAAGGTGCTGGCCGATGTGCGCTGGCAGGATTACGGCCCGGTCGCCAAGACGGTGGAGAGCGGCGTCATGCTGCACATGGGCAAGCTCTACGGCTGGCCCCATCAGCTCGCCATGCTGCTCATCTGCCTGATGGTGCTGGCCAGCGCCGTGAGCGGTCTGTGGATCTGGTGGTGCCGTCGTCCGCAGGGCCGTCTCGCCGCGCCGCCGCTGCCAGCCAAACTCCCGCCAATGCGCGGTGCCATCGCCCTGCTCATTTTGCTGGGGATCGCCTTCCCGCTGGTCGGCGCCTCCATGGTCGCCATCTGGCTGCTGGATACCCTGCTCTTCTCCCGCCGCACGCTCAAGGTGGCGCGCGCCAGCTAAACCGGCCAAAACCAAAAAGGGCTCCCATCTCGGGAGCCCTTTTCATTGTTCGTGTCCCGTCCTGAATATGGTTTACACCTTTCCCCCCAATACATGGAGAACCCGATGGGACAAGGTGTGAAACGAACACAGCGCGATTACTCACTGACTTTTAAACTGGCACTGGTCGAGCAGATTGAAAAAGGCGAGCTCAGTTGCCAGCAAGCACAAGCCCGATATGGCATTCAGGGCAATTCGACCATTCTGGTATGGTTACGTAAACATGGTCGGCAAGATTGGAGCCAGGGGGCTTCTGTACGTGCCGGCAGGAGCATCACCATGCCTGACCCCGACAACCAGACGCCAGAACAGCGCATCAAGGAACTTGAGCAACAGCTGGCGCTGATGAGCCAGAAGGCCCAGTTCTTTGAGGCCGTCGTCGATGTACTGAAGAATGACTACGGCGTCTCCATCGTAAAAAAGCGACCCGGCAAGTCCTCTCGCAGCGGCAAGTCGAGAAGCTGACCATCGTCAGGGCTTGCCTGTTTCTGGGGATAAGCCGGCAGGCTTACTACAAGCGCAATCGGGTCGCCGACGAGCTCCATGCTCAAGGGCTGCAGGTGGTGCGCTTTGTGCGTCAGGTTCGACTGCGACAACCTCGGGTGGGTACTCGCAAGCTGCATTATCTGCTCCAGGGTAAGGATGATGGCGGGCTCAAGGTCGGGCGGGACAGGTTGTTTCGGATATTGTCGAGCACCGCCTGCTGGTGCCACCCAGACGGGCTTATCACAAGACCACCCACAGTTTTCACCGTTTCTACCGTCATCCCAACTTGCTCAAGGCGGGGCCAGAGCAGGTCACGCCGGTGGCCCCGGAGCAGGTCTGGGTCGCTGATATCACCTATCTGCCAGCCAGGAGCGGACCGCTGTACCTGAGCCTGGTGACGGATGCGTACTCACGCAAGATAGTGGGCCATCACGTGCACGAAGGGATGCACGCCGAGTCGGTGGCGATGGCGTTCAAGAAAGCGCTGAAGCAACGACGTGGCAGCGGGGAGCTAATCCATCACTCGGACCGCGGCGTGCAGTATTGCTCGGGGCTGTATCAGTCATTACATGAACGGTACGGGGTGAAATGCTCGATGACGGATGGGTATGACTGTTACCAGAATGCGTTGGCGGAGCGGGTGAACGGGATTTTGAAAGGAGAGTTATTGTTGCAAAGCCCGCAGGATTTGACGCAAGCGCGGGAAATGGTGCGTGAAGCGGTGGATATTTACAACGCGGAGCGGCCGCATCATGCGTTGAAATACAGAACCCCCGATGCGGTACATAGAGGGTTCTGAGTAGAAAAATGCTAGTTGAAAATGTGTAAACCTATTTCAGGACTAGACATCGCCTTGGCGTTTGCGCCCCCCGTCAGGATAGCGCCAACCCGATGGAGAGCAGCAGGCTGAACAGAAAGGCGCTGATGGCGGTCTTCTTGAGGGAACCGGTCAGCACCTCGCCATCGTAGCTTTCGCGAAGAGTCTTGGCCGCATCGCTGAGAGGCTTCATGGCGGGCAGGAAGATCCACGGCCAGAAACTGGCGGGCTGGATCAGGATAAAGGCGATGGTGGCCAGCAGCGCCGCCCCCAGCAACACCCAGTGATAGGCGATGGCGCGGTTGCGGCCAAGGCGCACCGCCAGGGTGATCTTGCCGCTGGCGGCGTCGGTCTCGATGTCGCGCACATTGTTGATATTGAGCACGGCGGTGGCCAGCAGGCCACAAGCGGTGGCGGGCAGCAGCAGATCCCACTCCAGCGTCTTGGTGAAGAGGTAGTAGGAGCCGAGCACCCCGAGCAGGCCGAAGAATAAGAACACCGAGATATCGCCAAACCCGCGATAGCCGTAGGGAGTCTTGCCGACCGTGTAGGTCACCGCCGCAACAATGGCCGCACCACCCAGCACTACAAATGCCAAAATCTGCAGCCACTGGCCGCCGAAGGCGCAGCCGAGCAGCAGCAGGCCACTGGCCACCGCCGCCAGCGCGGTCATCCCCATCGCCACGCACATCTGCTTTTTGGTGATAAGGCCGGAGACCACCGCCCGCTGCGGGCCGATCCGTTCACCGTTGTCGGCGCCGGAGACCGCATCGCCGTAATCGTTGGCCAGATTGGAGAGGATCTGCAGCAGGATGGCGGTCAGCAGGGAGAGCGCCATGATGGTGCCATCGAAGGCACCACGACTGGCAGCCAGCCCCGAGCCCAGCAGGATGGAAGAGCAGGCGAGCGGCAGTGTTCGCAAACGCGCCGCCAGCAACCAAACAGAGAAGGTATTTGTCATTTTGTGATGGCCAAACAATCGGATATTGATCGTGTTAAGGGTTATCGAACCGGATTTGGGTATACTTGGCCCCGGAGAGTGAAGCTCCCGCGGGCGATTTACATGGACGAATGGGCAGATAATATATAGGAAATCATCGCCCTTTGGCATAAACCTACGGCATCCAGCTACCGGATCGCTCGTTACTACCCGGCTCAGAAAAGAATCCATGTTGGCTCAGACCCATATCAAGCAACAACTGGACGCCCTGCGTCACAGCAACGTCAGCGGCTTCGTACGGTTGCGAGTGGCGATCGAAATCCACTCCTTTCTGGGCTGGCTCGCGGCGCAAACCCTCTATCCCCGCATCTACTGGCAGGCCCGTGGAGAGGCTCGTCCCGAGTATGTCGCGCTGGGCGCCATCCATGAACTGACCGAGCCGCACGCCATCAAGCAGGTGTGCACGAACACAGCCAACCAGCATCATGACGACAGCCCTCGCTACTATGGCGGGCTGGCGTTCGATCCGGCCCAGTCCGGCTGGCAAGGGTTTGGCCCCTGCCGTTTCGTACTGCCCCGCATCGAGCTTGTGCGCCGTGGCGAGTGCGTCAGTCTCTGCCTCAACCTCTGGCTGGATAACGACAATCTCGAGGCCGAACTGCAGGCGGCCGAAGCCGCCCTCGATGCCCTGCACCCGGAAGCCCCGCTGCCAGCCCTGCAAAAGCAGCCCTGGCAGCGACAGGATTGCCCCGGCCCCGCCCAGTGGCAAACGCTGGTGGAGCGCGTCACCGCCTCTGATTTTCAGGCCCACACTCCCAAGGTGGTGCTGTCGCGGGAGAGCGTGCTGACCAGTCCGAACCATGATGCGGATATCAATCCCTGGGCCATGCTCGACCAGTGGGCCCGCCACGCCCAGGACTGCTTCCACTTCGGTTTTCAATTCTCCCCCGAGCAGGCCTTTATCGCCTGTTCTCCCGAGCGGCTCTACCGCCGGGAAGATCGCCACCTCTTTACCGAGGCGCTGGCGGGCACCATTCGCCGCTCCGGCGATGAAGAGGTCGATGCCCAACTGGCCGCCGAGCTGCTGGCCGACAGCAAGAACCGGCTGGAGAACCGGCTGGTACATGCCGACATCCTCAGCCGTCTGGCACCACTGACCCACGATGCCACCCTGACCGAGCCGCGCATTCTCAAACTGCGGCTGCTGCAACACCTCAAGTGCGATATCGAAGCCGAGCTAAAGCCCGGGGTCTGCGACTGGCAGCTGCTCGACGCCCTCCACCCGACTCCGGCGGTGGGCGGCGCTCCGCGCGAGGCAGCGCTCGCCTTTATCCGCGAGTTCGAACCCTACGATCGGGGCTGGTACGCCGGAGCCTGCGGCATGCTGAGTCGGGAAACGTCCGAGTTCTCGGTCGCTATTCGCAGCGCCCGCATTCAGCCGGGCAGCGTCACCCTGTTTGCCGGTGCCGGCATTGTCGCCGGTTCCGAGCCTGTCGCCGAGTGGGCCGAACTCGACAACAAGATCGCCAATGTGCTCTCCCTGCTGGGATAGTCATTCACCCTTTTCACGCTACGAGAGCCCCTATGCCCATCCGTAAAGAGCCTGCCAGCGAAGAGTTTGCCTGCCCCCCGTTTTCGAGCCAGCACGCCACCTTCAACCACGTCTGGTCCTCCCTGTTGCTGGAGGAGCTCTTTCGCCTCGGGGTGCGCGACATCGCGCTGGCCCCCGGCTCCCGCTCTGCGCCGCTGACCATGGCAGCCGCGGCGCATCAGGGCTTTCGCCGTCACCTGCACTTTGACGAGCGCGGCCTCGGCTTTATGGCGCTCGGGCTGGCCAAGGGGAGCAACCGGCCGGTGGCGGTGATCATGACCTCGGGCACCGCGGTAGCCAACCTCTGGCCCGCCGTGGCAGAGGCCCAGCTCACCGGCGTGCCACTGATTATTCTCTCCGCCGATCGCCCTCACGAGCTTATCGACAACGGCGCCAATCAGGCGATCGACCAGCAGGGGATCTTCGGCCGCTACCCCGTCTATCAGCAGAACCTGCCGAGCCCCACCCCGACCATTCCGGCCGCCTTCGTGTTGAGTTCGGTGGACCAAGCCTTGGCCAAGCAGGTGCTCACCCCCGGGGTGGTGCACTTCAACTGCATGTACCCCGAGCCCCTCTACCCGGGCGAGCACTATCAGGATTTCTCCGACTATCTGGCCCCCCTCGGTGACTGGCTCGGCTCGCACAAGCCCTGGAGCCCGTGGCAGCAAAGCGAGCCGACCTGCCCCCCTCAGGCGGAGTGGGATAGCTTTCGGCAACAGCGCGGCATCGTTGTGGCTGGTCGCATTACCGACCCGAAGCAGGCACAGGCCGCCGCCGCGCTGGCGGAGCAACTCGGCTGGCCGCTGCTGGCAGATCTGCAGAGCCAGATCCGCTTCGATAGCCGCAACCTAATCCACATGGATCTGGCGCTCAACGACCCTGAATTCGTCGCCGAGCTGGGCCGCGCCGAGGTGCTGCTGCAATTTGGCGCGCGACTTGTCTCCAAGCGGCTTGGCCAGTTCATCAAGCACCATTCATGGCAGGATTACTGGCTGGTGGATCCGCAACCGGCGCGGCTCGATCCCGACTACCGGCTGCGCAACCGGCTGCTCTGCAGTGCCAGCGCCTTTGCTGCGGCCCATCCGGTCACCACACAAGCCCCTTGGCACACATTGGCTGAGCTGCAACACAACGCCAGCCAGCAGATCGCCGCTGCCTGCGAGCACTTCTCCGAGCTCGGGGTCTGCCATCGCCTCAATTCCCTTATCGAAGGACAGCTGTTTGTCGGCAACAGCATGCCAGCCCGACTGATGGATATGCTCGGCGAAACGGGCAAGGGGCCGAGCCGAGTGATGACCAACCGCGGCGCCTCCGGCATCGATGGTCTGATCGCCACCGCCTACGGGTTTGCCCAATCGATCGAGCAAGGCAGCAATGAGCCCACCACCCTGTTGCTTGGGGATCTCAGCGCCCTGCACGATCTCAACAGCCTCGCGCTGCTCAGCAAGGCGAGCCGACCGCTGGTGGTGATCCTGCTCAACAACGATGGCGGCAGCATTTTCCGTATGTTGCCGGTGCCCACCGAAGGGGAGCTGCTGGAGAGCTACTACCGGCTGCCCCACGGCCTCGGCTTTGAACATGCCGCCGCCATGTTTGGCCTCGCCTATCGGGCGCCGACCACCCTGCTCGAGTTCGAGCACGATTACCGCGCCGCCCTCCAACATGGCGTTACCTTGATCGAGATCCGGGTACCGAGCGAGCAGGTGGCCGATGATCTCAAGGCGCTGGGGGCCGCCATCCGTGGCAAATAAAAATGCCCATGTGCCGCTGGTGATGCTGCACGGTCTGCTGGGGGATAGCGGCGACTGGCAACCGGTGATCGACCGGCTGCCAGCCATCAGCTGCATCGCCCTCGATCTGCCGGGTCACGGTCAGCATAGCGATCTCAACGTCAGCGACTTTGAGCAGAGCCACCAGTGGCTGGTCGCCGAGCTGGCCAGCCGCAACATTGAACGATATCTGCTGGCGGGTTATTCGCTGGGGGGGCGGCTGGCCCTCTACCACGCCAGCCGCGAGCCCACCGGGCTGCGGGGGCTGCTGCTGGAGAACTGCCACCTGGGGCTACCAGACAATGAGCGGCCCGCCCGCATCCAGCACGATGAACAGTGGGCGCGGCGCTTTGAGCAGGAACCACTGGCTGACGTGCTGGCAGACTGGTACCGGCAAGGGGTGTTTGCCGATCTTGACGATACGGCCCGGGCCAGCCAGATCGCCCGCCGCCTTGGCAACGACAGTCAGGGCATCGCCACCATGCTGCGCGCCACCTCGCTCGGCAAGCAGCCGGATCTCGCCCCCTGGCTCATGGCGAGCCAGCTGCCGGTCACCTGGGTGAGTGGCAAGCGGGATCACAAATTCCATCAGCTGGCTTGCCAGCTGGCGAACCAGGATCGCAGAATCAACCACTTGGTGCTGGATGGCGGCCATAATCTGCACGCCCATCAGCCTGATAACTTTGCCCGACTCCTCGCGGAGTGGGTCAACCAACAAGAAGAGACGAGTCATGATTGAAGCAATGACGGAAGCTGAACTGTATGCACCTGTTGAATGGCAAGATTGCTCCGCCGGTTACGAGGACATCCTCTATCACAAGTCCAACGATGGCATTGCCAAGATCACCATCAACCGTCCCCAGGTGCGCAATGCCTTCCGCCCCCGCACCGTCAAAGAGATGCTGCAGGCGCTGGCCGATGCCCGTTATGACGATCAAATCGGCACTATCATCCTGACCGGTTTTGGCGAGAAAGCCTTCTGCGCCGGCGGCGACCAGAAGATCCGTGGCGACTACGGTGGATACCGTGATGACGAGGGGACTCACCACCTCAACGTACTCGACTTCCAGCGCGACATCCGCACCTGCCCGAAACCGGTGGTTGCCATGGTGGCCGGTTACGCGGTCGGTGGCGGCCACGTGCTGCACATGATGTGTGACCTGACCATCGCCGCCGACAACGCCCAGTTTGGCCAGACCGGTCCGAAAGTGGGCTCCTTCGACGGCGGTTGGGGTGCTTCCTACATGGCCCGCATCGTCGGCCAGAAGAAAGCCCGCGAAATCTGGTTCCTCTGCCGCATGTACGATGCCCAGCAAGCCCTCGATATGGGTCTGGTCAACACCGTCGTGCCGCTGGCCGAACTGGAGCGTGAAACCGTGCGTTGGTGCCGCGAAATGCTGCAAAACAGCCCGATGGCGCTGCGCTGCCTGAAAGCCGCCCTCAACGCTGACTGTGATGGTCAGGCGGGCTTGCAGGAGCTGGCGGGCAATGCCACCATGCTGTTCTACATGACCGAAGAGGGTCAGGAAGGCCGCAACGCCTTCAACGAAAAGCGTCGCCCCGACTTCTCCAAATACAAGCGGAACCCCTGATGACACTCGCCCTGTATCGCTATCAACTGCCTTTTACCCAGCCACTGACCTTTCACGGCAAGGTGGAGGTGGCGCGAGAGGGGCTGTTGGTGCGCATCAACGACGGCTGGGGGGAAATTGCCCCCCTGCCCGGCTTCTCGAAAGAGAGCCTGCAACAGGCAGAGGCAGAAGCCCTTGCCGCGCTGGCAGCCCTGGCCGCCGGCGACAACCTGAACCCCGTGCTGCCGTCGGTGCAATTTGGCCTCGACTGCGCGCGCCGGACATGGCCCGAACAGAGCAACCCGCTGCCGGAGCCCTATCCCCTCATTCAAGGCTCCCCCCAGGAGCTGCTGCGCAACTGGAAAGAGTGGCTGCACCGCACGCCCGGCAAGGCCAAGCTGAAAGTGGCGCGCTACCCGATGCGTGACGAGCTGGCGCTGATCCGCCTGCTGTGCGATCGCCTCCCCTCCCTCAAGCTGGTGCTGGACGCCAACCAGGGCTGGACACGCGAGGAGGCGTGGACCTTCTGCGGCCACCTCGACCCGAACCGCATCGAGTATCTGGAAGACCCTTGCGCCGACTTTGCCGACATCGCCTTTGTCGCCAACCGCACCGGCATGCCGGTGGCGCTGGACGAGCTGCTGGCGCAAGGCAAGCCGTGGGAGCCGATCCCGCAACTGCGCGCGCTGGTGCTCAAGCCTACCCTGCTCGGTTCACTCGCCAACTGCGAAGCGCTGATCGCCCGCGCCCGCGAACTGCGGCTCAAGGTGATCATCTCCTCCTGCTTCGAATCGGATCTGGGCCTGAACCAGCTCTTTCATCTGGCGAGCGAATGGGCTCCCGAACAGGCGCCGGGTCTGGATACCCGCCGCTGGATGGCGGGCAACCTGCTGGGGGAAGATGGCAAACCGGACCTGAGCCGACTGGAGCAACTGTATTACCGTGATTGAACCCACACGTTCACCCGAACAGACACCTTGCCCGGTACGCCACCGGGCAATCACAGCCCCGAACCGCATTGCCATCCACGCCGCCTCGCCTCTCAGTTATCGCCAGCTCGATGCCCGCCTCAACAGCCTGTGCCAACAGCTGGAACAAGCCGGAGTGCGTCGTGGCGCTCATCTGGCGACGGTGGTGCGCGGTGCGCTGGAAGATGTACTGCTGGCGTGGGCCTGCGTGCGCAGCGGCGTGGTGTTCTGCCCGCTCAACCCCGCCTTCCCCCTCGAAAAGCAGCGCGAGCTGGCGGTACAACTCGATGCCGATGCCTTCTGGTCGGCAGGGGAGATCCCGGCAGGCAACTGGCAGCCCCTGCAGCTCGACTTCACGCGCGAACTGCCAGCAAGCGAGGAAACATGGCCGCTGGCATCGACCCAGCTCAACAACATGATCCTCACCTCAGGATCCAGCGGCACACCGAAAGCGGTGGTGCATCGGCTCTGCAACCACCTTGCCTCGGCGCGCGGCTCTGCCACCCTCATTCCCCTCGATGAGAAGTCCGGCTGGCTACTCTCCCTGCCGCTGTTTCATGTGGGCGGCTACGCCATCCTGTTTCGGGTCTTTCTGGCGGGCGCAACTCTGGTACTGGATCAACGTGAACGCTCCCTCAAGGAGCGGCTGGAGTGCCAGCCCATCACTCACCTCTCGCTGGTGCCAACCCAGCTCTGGCGTCTGCTGGCAGAGGGTTTTGATCCCGCCCGTACCCGCCTGCGCGAGCTGCTGCTCGGTGGCGCCGCCATCCCGCAACCGCTGGTGAAGCGCCTCTGCGCCATGGGGCTGGAACCCAAGGTGAGCTATGGTCTCTCCGAGATGGGGAGCCAGGTCTGCACCGCTATCCCCGGCGATGCAGGCATAGTTGGCAAACCGCTACCGGGACGGGAAGTGTGCATCAGGGAGCAGGAGGTCTGCGTGCGCGGCGCCACCCTGTTTGCCGGTTACTACCGGGCTGGCGAGCTGGATCTGCCCCTCGATGGCGAAGGCTGGTTTCATACTCGCGACAAGGGGAGGTTCACTGCGGCAGGGGAGCTGCTGGTAGAGGGACGGCTCGATAACCTCTTCATCTCGGGCGGGGAGAATATCCAGCCAGAAACCATCGAGCAGCGACTGGTAGATCATCCCGCTGTCGCCCAGGCGCTGGTGGTGCCGGTGACGAGCGACGAGTGGGGACAACGCCCCGCCGCCTTTATCGACTGGCACGGCGAGCCGGTTCCCGACTCCGAACTGGCAGCCTGGCTCCGCAGCACCCTGCCCGGCTTTATGGTGCCCGACCACTGGCTCCCCTGGCCCGATCTTGGCGGCAATCTCAAGCCCTCCCGCCAACTGCTGGGCAAGGTAGCCCGACAACAAACCACTCGGGCACGACAAGCTGAATGAGATCGGACTCACAATTTACCGATCTTCTTTGAAAACAAAAAAAGAAACATGTGAGTCCTTACTGCGGCGCCAACCCACGATAATTCGATCAGACTCAAAAAGTCACCATCTTATTGATTTATCTGATTTTTAATTGGCAATTGATATCCCTTTGGAACCGTTTAAATTGCCTTGCGATTACTCGCAAGACAATACACAAACAAGAACAAAGGGATAAAAATGAACCGTTCAGGTACCGGGTGGCTGCTGCTGGCAGGTCCCCTGCTTTTGGCTACATCCTCGGCGCAAGCCAACTACTCCCCCAATGACTGGCGACAGTATCAGCTGACTGGCGAATCGAGCCGGCAACTGGCCGCGCGCATCACCGAGATCACCTACGAGCTCAAGGCGCGCAGCAGCAACGCCCCCTATCAGCAGCTTAGGGTCTACCGTCGCTTCGACTGGCAGAGCAGCGATCTCGCCGCACTGGCCGAGCAGCAGTGTGGCGAGCCGCAGCTCAAGGTAGATGCAGGCTGGCAGATCCGCTTCGTGCGCTGTGAAGATCGGATTCCGGCGGGTAAGCTCATTCCCGCCAGCAGTTATGACTTTGGTTATGGCCTCAAGCAGGGTCGCTGGGAGCAGCTGGCGGGCACGCCGACCGCCCAGCGGCAGGATCGTCTGCCGCTGCCACAAGCCATCATCCTGGGTCAGAGCGAAAGGGAGCTGGATCGCTGCGAACTCAACGCGCAGGGCCGCTGCGCCGAGTCGGAGTGGCACTATCAGCCGCAGGATTGGCAGCAGTTGCAGGTACTTGAAGAGAGCCCGAGTGAACGGGATGGCCGGTTGGAGCAGATCTTCTTCCGTCTGCAACCGGTGGCAGGCAGTCAGGCTGCCGCTCAGATCAGCGAGCTCCATGTCTGGCGCCGCTATCAGTGGCAGCTGGATCAGCTCACGCCTCAGCAGGAGTGTGATGAGCCACAGGAGCGCAAGGAGGGGAGCAACACCATCCGCTATCGCATCTGCCGTCAGGTAATCCCCGCTGGCAGCGAAGTTCAGGTAACGTTGCAAGATAGCGGCTACCAATACCCTGTCGCCGGCGGCGAGTGGCAACCCCTGCCAGAGAGCAAAGAGTGGCAGGAGAGCCGGGTGCTCAATCGCCCCATCGTGCTGGCCAGCAAGGAGGAGCAGCTGGAGTGCCGTCGCGCCAACGGTCGTCTCTGCTCCGAGCCCGAGCAGCCCGATGTGGATCTGCTCGACAGCGATGCCGCCAAACTGGTGGCCGACGTGAGCGGCCAGAACAGTCCTGCCTGGCAGGCGGATTACGGTCACGATGACGCCAAGCTGATGGCGGTGGTGCGCGGCATGCGTGCCCTGCTGGCGGCCAACCAGCCGACCCATCCGGCGATGGACAAGCTGCTCTACTATGTGCGCGCCCACAACTACCACGGCGGCGTTGGCAAAGAGAGTGATCAGGCCGCCCGGGCTCTGGCCGGGGTGATGATTGATCTGCTCAACCACCCATTGCTGCTGGGTGCCGAACCACAGGATCAGGCTGGCACAGTGCTGGAAGCCTGGAGCGTGGCGGCGCAGGGACAACTTGGCCAAGCAGCCTTCCGCCAGAGTGCCGCCCCCATGCTGGCCCAGCTCAACCAGGCGTTCGGCTATGCGGTGCAACATGCAGCGCAGATCAATGGCCACAAACCCTGGGCCGATGGTCTGTTCGAGCTGCTCAATCTGGTCGATCAGAGCGCCTCTTACGGTCAGCAGGCAGACTTCAGCGCAGCTGTGCTGCAACAGGAGGCGGCATTGCGCCAGAGCCTGCTGCAACTGGGCCTGAGCGAGCTGGCCCTCTGGAAACAGCGCGATGGCTCACGGGATCTGTTTATCTTCAACAACATCCTCGATGCCCACAGCCGCCTCTATCAGATGATGCGCTACCTCCATCACACCAGCCCGGATAAGGCGATCGCCTATCGCCAACAGCTGGATCGCGATGTCATCGCCATCATGCGCCAGCAGGGGCTGATCCCAGGTGGACAGCATCCGGCTGCCATGCTGGAAGAGGTCTCCCTGACCCTCTCCAGCTATTACCTCACCTACACGGATCGCACCAGCGAAGCCTGTATCAGCGGCGAGTTCGCCGGGCTTTGCACACCGATCCGCATGGAAGATATTCTGCCGTTCGAGCACACCTGCTCACCCACCCTGCGTCTGCGTGCCCAGGATCTGACTCAGGCTCAGGCCGAAGGGATCTGCCGCGAGCTGGGTGATGAAGAGCAGCGCTTCCACCAGCAAATGGAGACAGGCTGGCAACCGGTGGCTGATGATCACAACGAGGCGCTGGAGCTGGTGATCTTCAACTCCTCCGCCGACTGGGGCCGCTACGGCAGCGCGCTGTTTGGTGTCTCCACCGACAATGGCGGCATCTATATCGAGGGGGATCCGGCTCGGCCCGGCAATCAGGCCCGCTTCTTCGCCTATGAGGCGGAGTGGAAACGCCCTGCCTTCCAGGTGTGGAACCTGCGCCACGAGTACGTTCACTATCTGGATGGCCGCTTCAACCAGTACGGCAGTTTCGGCCACTATCCGCTCAACCGCACTACCTGGTGGGCCGAGGGGATTGCAGAGTACATCGCCCACGGCCAGTGCTTTGCCCGGGGTCTGGATAACGTAGCAAACCGCCCCGCCAACCAGCGTCCGACACTGGCGGCTATCCTCCACCTTGACTACGACCAGGGTGGCGAGATGGTCTACTCCTGGTCCTATACCGTGCACCGTTTCCTCAACGATACCGGTCGCGGCGCCAGCTGGCTGGCGCTGGCACAGGCGCTGCGCAATCCGGATCGACAGCAGGCGATGAGCGACTTCGAAGGGGAGTTGGACCGCCTGATCGCCAACGACAGCGACGCCTATCAGGCGTGGCTCGCCCGGGATCTGCTGCCTTGGTGGCAAGCCAACAAGGAGTCAGACGCCTGCAAGGGTAACGACTCCGCCCACTGATAAACCTTCACCGACCAGAGGGGCTGCCACCGCAGCCCCTCTCTTTATCCTCCCGCTCTCCCGGCCTCTGCTGCGACAACCTCTGCCCGAATGAGGTGCCCGCCCGTTATCAAGCCTGACGCCAGCGGCCGAGTTGTAATAGAATGCCGATAGCCACTCCCAACTTCAGACCCTGACCGCACCGCGCATGAAGAAGTTTGCCAAGATCCTCCTCGCCTGCCTCGTTTTGCTGCTGGCCCTGATTGCCATGCTGCTGGGCTACAGCGAGTGGATCGTCTCGGATGCCCGTCACTACACCTACGATCAGGTGGACAAGGTGCCCTACAACCGGGTTGCGGTGGTGCTGGGTACCTCCAAATATCTCTCCGGTGGCGGCCCCAACCACTACTTCAAATACCGCATCAAGGCGGCGGCCGAGCTCTACAACAATGCCAAGGTGGACTTCATCATCGTCTCCGGTGACAACGCCACCGTGCAGTACAACGAGCCACGCCAGATGCGCCGCGCCCTGATCAAGGCGGGCATCCCCGCCTCCGCCATCTATATGGATTTCGCCGGATTCCGCACCCTCGACTCAGTTGTTCGCGCCAAAGAGGTGTTCGGCCAGGAGCGCTTTACCGTGGTCTCCCAAGGCTTTCATAACGAGCGGGCCATTTTCATCGCCCGCCATTTCGGTATCGATGCGGTCGGCTTCAATGCCGAGGACCCCAGCGCCTATCAGGGGATCCGCACCCGGGTGCGGGAAGTCTTTGCCCGCCTGATGGGGCTGCTCGACCTCTATGTACTGGACAAGGGGCCCAAGTTCCTCGGCGCTCCTGTGCCCATCGGTCTGCCTGTGCCTTGCCAGTCACTGAGCACCATCGGCAGCCTGCAACCCTGCCTCAAACAGCCCAAACCGGCGGTGGATGAGGCCAAGCCAGCGGCAGTATCTGCCGCGGTTGCCACCGAGTCGGCTACTCCATCTGCCTCGGCCGTGACTGAACAAGTCACGCTAGCTTTATCCGCTGCGGCAACGACCGAGCCGGTCACTCCCGCCAAATCCGCAGCAGAAACCGCCGCCGAGATGCCCAGCGCGGCCTTGCCCACATTGCCGGTGGCCCCTTCAGCCGCCAGCGCCAGCACAGCCGCACCATAAACAGATGACCCGCCAACTGGCGGGTCTTGTTATTACAGCGCAGGTTGTGGCGGTGAGCCTGTACACCCATTCCCAGCGGCCAAGTCAGCCTCGCGCCGCCTGATAGCGGCGGGCCACTTCGGCCCACTCCACCACCTGATAGAAGGCTGCGATATAGTCAGGACGCTTGTTCTGGTACTTGAGATAGTAGGCGTGCTCCCACACATCCAGCCCCAGGATCGGGGTATGGCCATGCATCAGGGGACTATCCTGATTGGCACTGCTCTCCACCTGCAATCTGCCCGCCTTGTCCACCACCAGCCAGGCCCAGCCGCTGCCAAAGCGACTCAGGGCAGCCTGAGTGAAGGCCTGCTTGAAGACATCGAATCCCCCCAATTCCCGCTCGATGGCCAGAGCCAGCTCACCACCCGGCTCACCGCCCCCCTGCGGGCTCATCACCAGCCAGAACAGGGAGTGGTTGGCATGGCCGCCACCATGGTTGCGGACCGCCCCCTGCAGGGCGGTTGGCAGGGTGTCGAAGCGGCGCAGCAGATCCTCAACCGGCATTGCGGCCAGCTCTGGCGCCCCTTCCAGCGCGGCGTTGAGGTTGTTGATATAGGTCTGGTGATGACGACTGTGGTGGATCTCCATGGTCAGGGCATCGATATGGGGTTCCAGTGCGTCGTAGGCATAGTTCAGGGCTGGCAGGGTATGGCTCATGATGACCTCTGTTCAGATTAATGGAGCCGGGATGAGGGCTCGCTCTGACACAGGCAGTGACCGAGCGAACGCATGATCCCGGCGTGGCTGCCGTGGCGCTGTACGAACGTCAGCAACTCGGCACGGGTTGTGCGGGTATGGCGCAAAGCAGCCTCTCGCAGGCGAGAGGAGCAAGCGGGGGAGTGACAGGTCGCCAGCAGGCAGTCGTGCACATAGCAGAGCAGGTCGGCGGCGCGATCGGGCAGAGTCATGGCCACCAGCAGATCCGCCAGATTGTGGTGAGCCACAACCAGCGCAGCCACCGCCTCATCCGCATCGTGCCACTGCACCAATTGCTGACGAGCCAGCCAGAGCGCCTGCTGATAATGGGCCAGCGCCTGATGATACTCGCCGCAATCAAACAGCCGGTTGCCCTCTCGGGTCTGCTGTTTCCAGTGACTCATGCTGCTGCCACCTTCGGTCGACTCGACCCATCCCTTCACCCAGGTTGCTGTCATATGCTTCACACCAACAAATGATAATAATTATCATTACATGAATCATATCCGGGAGACAAGGGGCGTCGGGATCGCAGCAAACAGCCAAAACAGCGCGGCCACTCCTTGGCAAGGAGTGGCCGCTTGAGGCACCGGTCAGTGGATTCGACCGGCTAATTGGAAGTTAACGGCAGGTCAGATGTTGTTGGCGGGCGAGGGTGGGGCAATCCCCAGAAGCATATGATCCATCATCCCCACCATGCGCCCTATCTCGGGCTTGGTGATGGTATCGTTGGCCCCCAGTTGCAGCGCTTTCTGGCGGTTGTCATCGCTCATCAGAGAGGAGAACATCACGATGGGCATCTCCTTGTAGGAGGGGGTATCCCGCAGCCGCTTGAGCAGGTGCATGCCATCCATGCGCGGCATCTCCACATCGGTGATCACCGCATTGACGAAGCCGGTCACCGGCATTCTCTCCTCCTGGGCCAGACGATCGAAATCCGTCATCATCTCCAGCCCCTCTCCCCCGTCCTTGGCCGTGATCACGTTGTAGCCGGCGGTGCGCAGGGTGGTTTCGATCATCTTGCGGATAAAGGCCGAGTCATCCACCACCAGGATGGTTTTGCCCTGACGCAGCGCCATCATGCGATCGTCGATGAGCACCTTGCGGTCCTGAGTGACGTCGTATTTCTCCATGCTGAGCTCGGGGTTGATATCGGCGATAATCTTCTCGAAATCGAGGATCATGATGAGGTTGCCATCACGCCTGACCACGGCCACCACGCAGTCGTTCTCCCCCGCTTCCAGAAACTGGCTGGGGGACTCCACATCCTCCCAGGAGACCCGGTGGATCCTGCTGACGCTATCGATCAGAAAACCGTTGGCCATCTTGTTGAAGTCGGTGACGATCACCACCTTGTGGCTGGGGTCCGGGTTGGTCTTGATGCCGAGCCAGCCCGCCAGATCCACCAGCGGGATGAGGCGATCCCGCAGGGAGAAGACCCCCACCATATGACGCTGGGCATTGGGGTAATCTGTGGTTTCCGGCACCCGGATCACCTCGCGTACCTTGGCGACGTTGATCCCGTAATAAGCGGTTTTTTCACGGCCGTCCGGTAGCTGCTTCTTGAGGTGAAACTCGATGATCTCAAGCTCGTTGGTGCCACTTTCGGTCAGGATAGATTTACGCTCTTCCCCATCTTTGGACATCATGGTGACTCTCATTCTGGTTGCGCGGGCAGCAGACCGCTGCGGTTTTCCCTCAGTATAGGAATGGAATTCACCCAACGGCTCGGATCTCGGCAAGATTGCATCGTTAACCGCTTGATCCCGCAGGCTGGCACGATCGTATCTGCCAATCAGGACAACATTGGCGGATGGTGAAATCCATCATGCCCCCACAAGGAGCCTGAGATGAGTGAAGGTATCGTCGTGATTGGCGCTTCTGGCGGTATCGGGGCGGCGCTGGTCGCACACTGGTTGGCGGCGGGTGTCGGGCCAGTGATTGCCATCAGTCGTCAACCCGCACCAGCAGGAGCCTCTTCGCCGGCCCTGCACTGGCTATGTTGTGATTACAGCGATGAGCAGATGGCAACTGCGGTAGCCCGCATCGCGGAGTTGGCGCCGAGACCCCATCGGGTGGTGATATGCAACGGCATACTGCATCAGGGGGAAATCCAGCCAGAGAAGCGACTCGAAGCAATCAATCTCGATGCCATGACCCGCCTCTACCAGACCAACGCCTTGCTGCCGCTGCGCTGGCTCAGCCAGTTGTTACCGCTGTTTGGCCGCGAGCCCTGCACTCTGGCCGTTCTCAGCGCTCGGGTCGGCAGCATTGGCGACAACCGAACGGGCGGCTGGTATGGTTATCGTGCATCCAAGGCCGCCCTCAACATGCTGCTCAAGTGTGCTGCCATCGAGCTGGCCCGGCGGGCCCCAGGCGTCAAATTGCTGGCCTTCCATCCCGGCACCGTGGATACCCAACTCTCCCGCCCGTTTCACGCCAATGTACCGGCGGGAAACGTGCAGAGTCCCGAGCTGGTAGCCGACCATTTGATTAACCTGATGAACCGACTGAAACCGGATGGCGAGCTGAGCTTTCTCGACTGGCAGGGCAAACCTATCGAGTGGTAGGGGAGATCAGGAGACGCGCCAGCAGTGCCCGCAGCGCCTTGATAACTGCTGGCTTACCCGCCAGCTGCAACCTCGCAGCCAGCGCCCCCCACTCTGCGTATTGCCAGATGGGGGCAATCAGCAGAGAACGTTCGTCAGGGGTCAGCGAAGCCAGCACAGCCAGATTGCGCGCCAGCCACAGCTGCAAGCTCGACTGGCTCAGTTCGAACGGCTTGTGATGCAGGGCAAAGCACTCAACCTCATCGCGCTCGAACTCGCCAAGCTCCGCTGCGGTAGCGGTGCTGCCTTGCAGACATTGCCATACCAACTCGGGATCCAATCCTTTCAACTCTCCCGCCAGCAAGGTCGGCAACTGGCGAATGAAACGCTGTTGCCACTGATCCAGCTCGGGCTCATGCTCGGGTTTCAGCGCCTTTAGCAGCAGGGCTGCGTGACAGCCGCTGGCGGCATCCCGTTGCAGGCCGATGCGCAGCACCTCCAGCCCGGCCTTGCGCCAGAAAGGGAGCAGGTCGGCGCTAGCCGAAAAGGCAGAACCGAGGTAATCGATCCCCGCCTGACGATAATGTTCTTCAAGCCTGCCAAGCAGCAGCGAACCCAACCCGTGGCGGTGCAGCTCGGGGTGGATGGCGATACGCATCACCCGGGCGTAGCTGCGCCCCCCCGCCGTTTTGAACCCGGCGTGGGCCAGCAGCGACTGGGGCAGCAGATGGCCGCGCGGACGGCGGCGACCGGCCCAGATCGCCTCGGCCAGCTCGGGCTCTATCCCCCCTTCCCGCGCCACCAAGGCCACACCCAGCAGGCTCGCACCCTGCTCCAGCAGATGGATGTCGAGATCCGGGCTCTCCAGCAGGGACCTGAGATCGCTCGGCGTGGTCTGGTAGTGAGCCAGCACCAGCAGGCCAAAGAGCTGGTTGAGCAGCGCCTCGTCGCTCGCTAGCTCCTCTTGACTGACCAGACGCCA
The DNA here is from genome assembly GCF_056632455.1 of Aeromonas sp. MTB. Lineage (NCBI taxonomy): Bacteria > Pseudomonadati > Pseudomonadota > Gammaproteobacteria > Aeromonadales > Aeromonadaceae > Aeromonas > Aeromonas sp. MTB. The sequence continues at coordinate 534,008 of NZ_CP147026.1, read as the reverse complement.
GCTCGGGCTGGTCGGCGGCAAGGGCATTGCGACTTCGGCATTGAGGCCGAGCAGGCGGAAAATCAGCGGCTCCAGCGGATCGCGCCCACTCCAGCGAATGGGCTCAGAGAGGTGGATCTCCTGCCACTCCGGGGTCTGGCTATCGAGCACACGCTTGAAGCGCAGGTGAAAACCGCGCCCCGTCCCCTCGTAACCGTGCTCGGTGGTGGCAAACACAATGCGGCTGTGGCGGGCCAACATGGCTTCGAGCAGCGGGGTCGGAATGGCGGCCGCTTCATCCACCAGCAGCAGATCGGGATTCATCGCCTCGTGCACCAGCCGATCCGGCGAGCAGTAGCTCAGTCCGGTCAGCTGTTCCGGCGTGGTATCTAGCCCACGAGCGGCGTGGGCAAACAGGGTCGCCACCGTTGCCTGCGAGGGGGCCGTCACCACTATGTTCAGCGCGGGCTGCTGGCGCAGCAGCTCGGCGGCAGCCAGCCCCAGCAGCGCACTCTTGCCACGACCGCGGTCAGCGCTCAGCACCAGCGGCCGACGGCGATGACCGTGCAACACCTTGTGGATGGCGGGCAGTGCCCGCGCCTGATCGCAGCTCAGCCTGCGCTCCGGCCCAAGCGGTTGCCACGGTTGTGAGCAAACCGGCGGCTCCAGAGAGAGGGCAGGATTCCCCGCCAGCAACCGCACCAGCCGGGCGATAAAGCCGTGACCGGCCCGACCCGCCTCCTCCGGCTGCGCCACCAGCCGGATCCGGTCAGGATCCGGCCATGCAGGCCACTGTGCTCTGGGCGGGGTCAGCAGCAACAGCAAGCCACCGGCGCATAGAGTACCTGCCAGCGCCCCGAAGGCATCGGGATGAAAGCCGCTGAAGGCGTTGAACACCAGCGTGTCGCACTCCTGACCGAGCCGCTGCTGCGCCTTGGCAGCGGGTTGCGGGGCATAACACTCGGGCCCGGCACCCAGCCAGAAGACGGTCTCGCCGAGCAGGGATTGGGCGCGGGCAATGCAGTCGGCCTCCTCCCCCTCCAGCCAGATCAGGCGCCGTTCACCGGCGCGGGCCAGCGCCTCGCGCAACAGGGTGACCTCTTGCTGTGTCATGAAGCTTGGCTGTCAGCCGGTTTGCGGGGCTCGAACATGCGATCTCCCATCTGATCGATAAAGGTGTGGGCCTTCTGCACCATGAAACGCTCGGCATCGGCCGGATTGGCAAACAGATCGGAGCGGATGAAACGATGGGTGTGCAGCACGCCGTCCAGCTCCTTGGTGATGCGCCCTGCCAGTCGGTACTGGCCACCTTCTGCCATGGGTTCCGGATAGATGAGATAGCCGGCATATTCGGTGGGGGTGACTTCCGGTGCCTTGGTCGGCTCGCCCCCGAACAGGGCGCTGAACAGTTTCTTGAACATGGTGATCTCCTCTGGTTGCCAGCATTGTCCCCAAGGGGTTGCACAGTGGCAAGCAGGGGATCTTATTACCAATGGTTATTTGCACTACGAACCATTCTCATTTAGATTTCATTTAATTTCAGCGCGAGGTAACCACCATGTATGTCTGTTTGTGCCGCGGCATCACAGATACCCAGATCCGCAAAGCGGTGCAGTCAGGTAAAAGCGAATTCCGCCAGCTCAAGCAGTCGCTCGAGGTGGGCGCCCAATGTGGCAAATGCGTGCGCATGACCATGGAGATCATCGCCGCCGAACTCGACAAGATGGAGCAGGAGCAACCCGTGCTCTACTACGAAGTGGCCTGATCTGGACACCTCTTTTCTGATGCGACCCGCCAACAGGGTCCCCCCCTTTTCTCAGGCGAGCTGGCTCGCCAGACCTCTTGTTGTCACTTTTCTGGACTAAGCTCTAACGATCGGAGCCTCAGGCACGAACCAAGGAGCACTGTCGATGAAAGGAGATCCCAAGATCATTGCCCACCTCAACAAGGTGCTGGCCAATGAGCTGATTGCCATCAACCAATACTTCCTGCACGCCCGCATCTACGATGACTGGGGCCTCAAGGCGCTCGGGCACAAGGAGTATCACGAGTCTATCGATGAGATGAAACACGCCGATGAACTGGTCAAGCGCGTGCTGTTTCTCGAAGGGCTGCCCAATTTGCAGGATCTGGGCAAGCTGCGCATCGGCGAGACCGTCGAAGAGATGTTGCGCTGCGACCTGTCTCTGGAGATGGATGCCATCCCCGACCTCAAGGTAGCCATCGCCTACGCCGAGTCGGTGCAGGACTACATCAGCCGCGACCTGTTCCAGGAGATCCTTGAGGATGAAGAGGAGCACGTGGACTGGCTGGAGACCCAGCTAGACCTTATCGATCGCATCGGGCTGGAGAACTATCAGCAGTCGCAACTGCACCACGGCTCCTGAGCCCGCAGGCCAGCAAGCAAAGAGACCCGCCAGCGCGGGTCTCTTCATTTGAGCAGCCATGACCCGAAAACTTTTCGACAGGATCACAGTTAATACGCCCGACACAGCATCTGTCATGGCTTTCGATTAGGATACGACTCTCTTCCAATAACAATGCTACGGACGATTTCCATGGAACAGATTGCACGCGAGATGGCGCCCCACAAGCGGGTGGCTCTGGTGGCTCACGACAACATGAAGACCCCTCTGCTGAACTGGGTGATGCGCCGCAAGGAGGAGCTCAAGCTCCACCATCTCTATGCGACCGGCACCACCGGCACCATGCTCGGCAAGAAGGCGCAGCTGCCCATCACCTGCCTCTTCTCCGGCCCCATGGGGGGTGACCAGCAGCTCGGCGCCCTGATCGCCGAAGGGAAGATCGACGTGCTGATCTTCTTCTGGGATCCCCTCAATGCGGTGCCGCACGATCCGGACGTGAAGGCGCTGCTGCGCCTTGCTGCGGTCTGGAACATCCCGGTCGCCACCAACGAAGCGACCGCCGACTTCATCATGGACAGCCCCCATATGCGGCAAGCGTTCAGCGTACAGATCCCGGATTACGCCGGTTATCTGAAGGCGCGCACCGAGTGATCGGCTAACCCGTCATGCAAGAGGGCCGCAACAAGCGGCCCTCTTTAATTGGGAAAATGCATCAGCCAGGGAAACAAACCGGCGCCGACTTATAGCGCCCGGGCGAGAATGCGTGCCACCCGATCCGGGTCGATATCCTGCTGCTCACCGAGCGCGGTGCGCCCCACCCGCTTGAGGTTGGAGCAGACCGCCGGAATGCAGCTTTCGCTGAGGCCATAGTCGGCCAGCCGGGTACCCAGTCCCATCTTCTGGAAGAACTGCTCGGTGCGGATGATCGCCTCTTCGATACGCAGGGCCTTGTCCTCGCGGGTCGAATGCCACACCCGCTCGGCAAACTGGGCCAGCTTGTCCTGCTTCTGGCTCGCCCGCTCACGGAGCAGTGAGGGGAGCACCACCGCCAAGCTCTGGCCGTGGTCGAGCCCGTAAAGCGCCGTCAGCTGATGGCCGATGGCGTGAGAGGCCCAATCCTGCGGCACTCCACAACCGATAAGGCCGTTGAGTGCCAGACTGGCCGCCCACATCAGATTGGCACGTACCTGATAGTTGGTCGGCTCCGCCAGCGCCCTGGGGCCGTTCTCCACCAGCACCTGCAGCAAACCTTCCGCCAGCCGATCTTGCACCTCACCGCCGACCGGGAAGGTGAGGTACTGCTCGGCGATATGGACGAAGGCATCCACCACTCCGTTACCGGTCTGGCGCGGCGGCAAACTGTAGGTGGTCGCCGGATCGAGCACCGCAAATTGCGGCTGCACCAGCGGGCTTCTGAAGGAGATCTTCACATCCCCCCGGCTCACCACCGAGGTGGGATTGCTCTCGGAGCCGGTTGCCGGCAGGGTCAGCACGCAGCCCATCGGCAGCGCCTTGTGCACGCTCGCCTGCTTGCCGCAAATATCCCAGGGTTCATCCCCCTCGTAGCAGGCGGCCGCCGCGACAAACTTGGTGCCATCCACCACGGAGCCGCCACCGACCGCCAGCAGGAAGTCGATGCGCTCACGCTTCACCAGCGCCACCGCCTCCATCAACAGCTCGTATCTGGGATTGGCGCCGATGCCGGAGAACTCCCGCCACGTCACCCCTTCCAGCGCCCGGGTCAGCTGCTCATAGACGCCGTTTTGCTTGATGCTGCCGCCGCCGTAGAGCACCAGCAGCCGGCTGCCGGGCGGGATCAGTTCGGGCAGGCTGGCGATCTGCCCCTCGCCGAAACAGATACGGGTCGGATTGGCATATTGGAAGTTGTACACGGCGGACTCCTCGACTGGCTCAATGCGCGGACATTGTGCGCCTGTGGGGAGGTGAGGTCAAAAGAGGTGGCAGAAGCTTGCCCATCGGCGGTCGACACTGGCCCATCGGTGCCGACCGGGTAGATCTCAGAACAGCGGCAGGATCAGGCAGTTTTGGCCTCATCTTTGGATGAGCTCTTCTTGCCGGTCAGGCGATCCATCGCCTCCTTGAGCATCGTCTCTCGCTGTTCGTTGAGCGGCTTGCTCTGCTCCGCCCGCTCTTCCGGCGTCAGCTTCTTGTTATCGGCGATGCTCTTGAGCTTCTCTTCGATCTCGTTGAACTTCTTGCGATCGAAACCAAGCGCCTTGTCCACCAGCTGCTGCACCACGCCCCCCTTGTCGGAGCTCATATCCAGCGCCGGTGGCAACTTGTTGTTCTTGGCCAGATGTTCGTAGGTCAGCACCTGCTGGGCCTGACCGGTCATGCGCTGGGTGGAGAGGCTGACCATCTCCTCCCAGCCACCGCCCTGGCCGCCGCTACTGGCACTGTTGAGGGTAGCGAGGGCACGGTTGTTGGATGCGCTCTGGGCAAGCTGCTGGCTGTAGGGTTTGATATCCATGGGGGCTCCAATTCGGTGCGCATCTGCGGCAATGGGCACAGGCTGATCCGGTCACATGGGGCGTCAGGCCCCACCATTATCAATTAAACCAGCAAGTTACAGGCCAACTTGTCAGATGGTGCAAGATCCCGCGCTATGGCGGATCTCACCACGCCCCCCACGCAAGGCTGACGTCAGAATCATGACTCATCTGCTGCCGGTTCTCGCTGTTTTGGCACATTTCGCCGTCCGCGCACCACGACGCCAGAGAAAAGTCAGGAACCGCAGCTCGATCACAAAATAAACAACCACTCAGGAATACAATTTTGGCGCACATCACAACCAGCCAGCCGTGTCATGGATGATCTGTTCGAAAAACCAATAACAGGCAGACCAATCTGCCGAGCTCACTCCGCTGCCAGTTCGGAGTTGCAGCCTCCCCACACCTCATCCCCTCGTCTGACTCTCACTCACCGCAACCCTTCGGGTACACCTATGAAAAAACACACCTTGAGTCTTCTCTCCGCCACCCTGCTCACCCTGCTTGGCACCAGTGCCGACGCCTGTACCGGCCTCATCGTCGGCAAGGGGGCCAGCGCCGACGGCAGCGTGATGATCGCCAGAAACGAGGATTTTGGCGTCAACAACTGGAACAAGTACCTCGCCTTCCGGCCCGCGCAACAGAACGAGGGCAAACTCTGGAAACTGGGCAACGGGCTGGAAGTGCCGATGCCCAAGGCGTTCTTAGCCTACTCCGCCATCCACGACTGGGATGCCACCACCAGCGACCCGGCAGGCAAATATTATGAAGAGCGCGGTATCAACGAGTTCAACGTCGCCATCTCGGCCACCACCAGTGCCGAGGTCAACGACAAGGCCCAAAAAGCCGATCCGCTGATCGAGAAGGGAGTGATTGAAGCCATCATCCCGACCCTGATCCTGCCGCAGGCCAAGACGGCCAAAGAGGGAGTCGAGCTGCTCGGCCGCTATGTGGAGCAATATGGCGCCGGTGAGGGCAACAGCCTCTATCTGGCGGATGTGAACGAGGCCTGGCTGATGGAGATCGGCTCCGGCCACCACTGGATCGCGGTGCGGGTGCCGGACGACAGCTACGCCATGGTGGCCAACGGCCTGCGCATCCACGGCGTCAATCTCGACAGCGCCGATGTGCTGCACTCGCCCAAGCTGCTGGAGTTCGTGCGCGAGCACAAACTGCTGGATAACGCCGACCCGAAAGATTTCAACTTCGCCAAGGCATTCGGAGTGATTGCCGACCCCTACAACGTGGATCGGGAGTGGCTCGGCCAGAACATGCTGACGGCCTCCCACAAACAGGCGACCCGGCAGGCGCAATATCCACTGTTTATGAAGCCGGATGCCCCCATCGCCGTGCCGGACGTGGCCAAGGTGCTGAGCGCCACCTATGACGGTACGCCGCTCGCGGGCAAGGCGGAGCGGCCGATCCGCGTCGATCGCCAGCAGGAATCCCACGTCATCCAGCTGCGCAAGGAGATGCCCAAAGAGCTGCAGGGGCTCATCTGGCAGAGTTACGGCGTGCTGGCCGAATCTGTGATGGTGCCACTCTACAACACCCTGGAAAACTATCCCCAGCCCTATCGCACCGGCAGCGACAGCTACTCCGACGATTCCGCCTACTGGCAGTTCCGCAGCCTGACCGCGCTGGCCAGCGCCGATCCGGACAAGTACCTGCCGCTGCTGCGCGGCGTCTGGAGCAAGGAGAGCAACAAGCTCTACAAGGAGGTGGCCCTGCTCGACCAGAGCCTCAAGCAGGCCTATGCCAGCGACAAGGCTACCGCCATCGGGCTGGCTGCCGACTACTCCTATGGCCAGTTGGAGCAGACCTATCAGATGGCCAAAACGCTGCGCTACAAGCTGATGACGGATCTCACCAAGCGCAGCGAGAAGAAGTATTCGCCGGAGGAGTTCAAGAAGATCATGAGCCTGTAATCGGCTCGCCAACGCAAAGAGGCTCCCAAGGGAGCCTCTTTTGTTTCAGCCAATGCAGCGATCAGCGACGGCTGATATTGAGCGGGCCGAAGGTCTGGGCCACCGGCATGATCTCGATGCTGTTGATGTTGACGTGGGCCGGTTGCTGGCTCACCCAGAGCACGGTATTGGCGATATCTTCCGGCTGGATCGCCTCCACCCCCTGATAGACGGAGGCCGCCTTGGCGTCGTCACCGTGGAAGCGCACGTTGGAGAACTCGGTGCCGCCGCACAGGCCCGGCTCCACGTTGGTGACGCGGATGGCGGTGCCCGCCAGATCGGCGCGCAGGTTGAGGCTGAACTGCTTCACGAACGCCTTGGTGGCGCCGTAGACGTTGCCGCCCGGATAAGGGTAGGTACCCGCGATGGAGCCGATGTTGATGACATGGCCGCGATTGCGCGCCACCATGCCCGGCAGCAGCAGACGGGTGAGCAGGGTCAGGCCGCTGATGTTGGTGGCGATCATCTGCTCCCAATCTTCCAGATCCGCCTTGTGGGCCGGCTCCAGCCCCAGCGCCAGACCGGCGTTGTTGACCAGCAGATCCACCTCGCTCCAGGCGGCTGGCAGGCCGGCGATGGCGGCGCGGGTGGCCGCCTTGTCCTGCACGTCGAACGCCAGCGGCAGGAACTGCTCCCCCAGCTCGTCAGCCAGCGCAGCCAGCCGCTCGGCGCGGCGACCGGTGCCGATCACCTTGTAGCCCGCCTGCACCAACTGGCGGCTGATGGCTTCACCAAAACCGGACGAGGCGCCCGTTACCATTGCAATCATCTGAACCTCCATATCTACACCGATATTGTTATTTATCTGTTTGAATCTATTAAGATTCATTCATCGCTCAATTCACGTCCGGTCGCCTTGCGCCAGACAAATACCACCAGATGGAGCAGCAACAGGCCCGAGCCACCCAGCGCAAACAGCAGGCCGGTGAGGGCGTTGACCGAGGTGTCGGCGCCGCACCACCACCAGACCAGCCAGCCAATCAGGCCGATGACGAAGGTCTGGCCGACGCAGACCGGGCAGCGCCCCAGCTTGGCCTTGATGGCGGTGGCAAGACAGTTGTCGCAGCTCATCCTGCTCCTCGATTCTGCTCGTTCAATATGGTCAGTTGGCCTGTGCAGGCGGCTTGCGCGCCTGAGTGCGAGCCGCTCTGCGCCGCTCACGCTCCTCGTCGCTCACCAGCGGCAGCACCAGCCGGTGGGCGTGCTGGTCGCGGCCATAGTAGTCCGCCAGCCGCTGCTGGGGACGAAATCCCAATCCCTGATAGAGCGCCAGCGCCTCTTCGTTGGCATCCGCCACCTCCAGCCGGATCGCCCCCCAGCCAGCGGCCTTGCCCTCGCGGATCACCTGCTCCAGCAGGCGGCGGGCCCAGCCCAGACGGCGCACTGTCCAGCGGATGGCCAGCGCCTGAATGACCAGCCGATCCCAGCCTCTGTGCTCCAGCAGGCAGAGATAGCCCATCAGCTGATGTTTCTCATCCAGCAGCAACAGGGTGCGCCCCTTGGCGTGGGCCAGCAGATAGTGCCAGCGGCTGCGGCCAAAGGCGACTTCGGGAGGAAAACAGTAGCGTTCCAGATTAACGATGGCGCCCAGATCATCGGTTCGGGCCGCTCGTACGGTCAACACGGGGAGTCCTTGTTCGGTTATTTATCCTCAGCACCAAAAATGCGACTTGTATCACAAGTTACCAAGGCGTCATATTAGGCACTGTAACCTCTTGTTTCCCCTCGCGCCATTGTCGTGCTTGTCGGTGCATCGAAGCCCACTGGGGATCCTGCCTGTTCAGGCAGTCTGATCTGTGGAGCCGAAAATATGAGTACCTATGTCATCGTCGAAGAGCTGGGCGACTGGCCTTGCCATGCCGATTATCTGCTGACCGCCCGCACCTATCTGCAACATGGCGTGCCGACCACCGGCGGCCGACCCCGCATCATCAACCTCTGCCGCAATCTGGAACACCTTAGCGCAGGCTACTACTGCTCACTGCTGGCCCAGGCCCGCGGCCACCACTGCCTGCCGGGTTTGCAGGCCATCAGCAGACTGCAACCCCAGCAGCCACCGGCCAAGCTGTGGCGCAAGGCACAAGGGTGGCTGGCCCAGCAGAACGAGGACAGGATCCGGGTGCGCGCCATCTTCGGCCAGTGTGAACAGAGCGAGCTGGCGGGGCTGGCCCGCTACTACTATGGCCTGAGCCAACTGCCGCTGCAGGAGCTGACCCTCAAGCGCGGCCGCCACGGCTGGTCGGTGCGCCAGCAGCAGAGCCTGTCGCCGCTGGAGCTGAGCCCAAGCGAGAAAGAGCTGATGCTGCACCACGCTCAGGCGCTGGTGGGGACCGGTGATGAGGAGCAGGCGGCGCCGCTCTACCAGCTCGCCATTCTGGTCGACCCCGATGATGGCCGTGCCAGCAGTGACGGGCTGGCGCTGGAGCGCTTTATCCGGGCTGCCGCCGCCCAAGGCATCCGGGCCGAGATCCTGCCACCGTCGGCCATCGAGCGGCTGCCGGAGTTCGACACCCTCTGGCTGCGTGCCGAAACCGCAGTCGGCCACTACACCTTCGAATTTGCCCATCGCGCCGAACAGCTCAAGATGCCGGTGATCGACAGCTCCCGCGCCATCCTCGCCTGCAGCAACAAACTCTATCTCTACGAGCTGATGGTGCGCAGCGGCGTGCCCATGCCGCCCACCATGGTGGTGACCCGCCGCGGCCGCCACCATGTGGACGAGCTGGTACAGCGGCTCGGCCTGCCGCTGATGGTGAAAGTGCCCGACGGGGCACAGGGGCGCGATCTCGCCATGGCCAGCGACGAGCAGCAGCTGGCCCGGCTGCTGGACGAGGGGCTGGGCCGCTCCGCCCTGCTGCTGGTGCAGAGCCGGATCCCCGCCGAGTTCGACTGGCGCATCGGCTTTCTCGATGGCTCGCCGCTGTTTGCCTGCCGCCGCTACCGGCCCGAACCCGGCAACCGCATCCGCCGCCGCAAGCACCCCCTCGACATGAGCAGCATCGAGGCGCTGCCACTCAACGAGGTGCCGGAGCGGGTACTGCAGACCGCTCGCCGCGCAGTGCATCAGCTCGGCAATGGCCTCTACGGGCTCGATTTGCGCCAGCAGGGGCGTGACTGCGTGCTGCTGGAGATCGTCGACAACCCCTGGATCCGCGGCGATATCGAAGACAAGGAGGCGCAGGATCTCTACGAGCGACTGGCCCGTGCCTTCCGCCAGCGGCTGGAAAACCGGGGCCAGACAACCGCATAACCCGCCACGACCTTGTCGCCCACAATGACAGAGAGGGCCCCGCGATGGGGCCCTCTCTCGTATCAAAGCGTGCTGCCGCAGACTTATTGCAGACGCAGGAAACGCCCGCTCAAGGGGGGAAGCTCCACCGTCACGCTGCTGCCGCCGATGGCCAGACTCTCGCCGCTTTGCAGATCCACCAGCGCGCTGCCGCTGCGCAGTTTGCCCGTCGGCAGGTTGTAGCTGAGCGCCGTGGAGGAGAGGTTAAGCAGGTAGACTATCTGCTCCCCTGCCGTCTGCTTGATGTCACCATAGAGGCTGCCATCGGCCACCAGTTTGACTCGCTCTCCCTGATAGAGAGCGGGGTGCGCGGCACGCATCTCCAGTAGCTGGGCCAGCCACTCTTTCAGCTCGGCTTGTTCGCTACTTGGCACAAAGCCGGTGACAGCGGGCACCTTGCCGTCGCTGCGGGCCACATGATCGTCGCACAAGCCCTGCGCTGCGCAGTCACCACCGACCTTGGCGGCAAAGCCCGGCACCTCGTCGCCAAACTCCTCGCCATAGTAGAAGGTGATGGGGCCGGAGCGGGCCGCCATAAAGCTGAAGGCTGCCTTGTGGCGCTGCCAGTACTCGGTCGATTTGAAGTTGCCGCGCTCCAGCAGATCGCCAAAACGCACCAGATCGTGGTTGCCCAGCATCAGGTTCGGCATGGCATGATTCGGGTAGTTCTCCACCTTGTTCCAGCTGGCGTCAAGCACGCTGGCACCCTGCCCGCCCTTGCCGGACTCCTCGACCGCCAGCGCCTGCACGATGCCGTAGCGCAACGGGAAGTCAAAGGCCGAGGAGAGCGCAGGATTGTCGCTGCTGCCGTAAGCCTGGGCGCGAATGTCATCAGCCCCCTTCCACACCTCGCCCACCATGTAGCCAAGGGTGCCCCACTGCTGACCGGCGGCCTTGCGCGCCGCGCTGGCCTGCTCCACCTCGCTGCGAATGGCGCGCCAATCATCCAGCCCAAGCTGATAGGCCTGATCGAGGCGCCAACCGTCGATGCCGTACTGATCTACCCAGTAGCGGGCCACCTCCTTGAAGTAGGCGAGGCTCTCCGGCTTGCTGTAATCCACCAGCTGGCCGGGATAACCGGCGCCGCCGCTGGTGAGGGCTGGCAGACGCCCCTCTGGCGAGGGCTTGCTCACCCCCACCTTGTTGACGTGGCCAAACACCCCGTCGAGGAAGACATAGAGGCCGCGCTGGTGCGCCCCGTCCACCAGCTGCTTGAGCTTGGCATTGCTGCCAAAGTTGGGATCCACGGTGAAGAAGTCGCAGGCGAAGTAGCCGGTGGCATCGAGCTTGTTATCGCCGCCTTGCCCCGCGCAGGAGTCGAATACCGGGGTGAGCCAGATGGCGTTGACGTTGAGACTCTTGATGTGGTCGAGGCTATCGATGATCCCCTGCAGATCGCCGTTGTGCTGGGAGGGGCCATAGCCGACGCCGTAGTTGGCACTGCCGTCACCATCGGCAAACGACTCCACCATTACCTGATAGATGCGCAGGTTGCAGGCGGGTTGATCGTCGCCATAGCAGGCACGACTGGCCGTGGCGACCGGAGGGTGGGTGACCGGCGGATTGACGACGGGGGGAGCGCTCTCCCCACCTGAACTACCGCTGCCGCCGCAAGCCGCAAGTAACAGGGCGGCCCCGAGCAGGCCGCCATAGCGTAACGTTCCCTGTTTCATTGTTATGTTCCCGCTGTGAGAGCAGGCGTCTGATACGCCTGTTTTTCACCATGATAGCGATGCTCACACAGCGGTGTCTGTGACTGAAAACGTTATCTGACTCAACTGGTTAGAGCACACTGGCCGAGGCAAAACGGTAGTTGACCGAGAGCCAGTAGGAACGACCCGGCTCGGGGATGCGGCCGCTCTGCTCATAGCCAAGCCCGGCCTGACTGGCGTGCACCGACTTGGAGAGGTGCTCGTAGTAGAAGGTGTCGAACAGGTTGTCTACCCCGGCCGAGAGTTGCCACCCCTTGGCAAACTGCCAGGCGCCGCTCAGGTTCATGGTGAAGAAGCCCGGGGTCTCCCCCTGATCCTGACCTGCAACGGTACCGGACCAGAGATCTACCCGATCCTGCGCCGCCACGGCGCGGCCCAGCAGGGTGAAACTCAGCGCTTCGTCCGGCTGCCAGCCCAGCGCCAGCTTGCCATCGAGGGGCGGCATCTGGGCCAGCGGTTTGTTGTCGCTCTGGTTTTCGCCGTAGACCACCGCCAGACCACCATCGAGACGCCACTGCTCGGCAAACTGCCAGCGCCCCTCCAGCTCGCCACCGCGGGTCTGGGCATCGATGTTGCGCACCTGATTCGACTTGCTGTTGTAGAGCAGGTAGTCCTTGATGTCGGCACTAAAGAGGGAGAGGGTCAGGTCCAGCTCGCGGCTGCGCAAAGCCAGCCCTGCATCCCACTGACGGCTGCGCTCCGGGTTGAGGGTGAACGGGGTGCTGTCCTTGCTGCGCTCCCAGTAGTCCGGCGCCCGCTCCGCCTGCCCCCAGGCCAGATAGCTGGACCAGCGTGGCGACCACTGATATTCGTAGCGGCCAAACCCGCTGTTAAGACTCAGGGTATCGCTGTAGAGGGTCTGTTCACCAGCGCCATAGCGGGTGGTCTCTACCCTATCCTGACGATAACCGCCCTTGTAGCTGTGGGCCCCCTGCTGACGACCCAGTTCGGCGAATCCGCCCTGCTGCTCGAAACGCAGGGTGCGCTGACGATCTTTGGTGGCATAGTCGACCCCACTCCGACTGCGATGCTGATCCCGGTTGCTGTCTAGCCCGGCGGTCAGCAGCCAGTCGGCAGGCAGGGCGATATCGTTGGCCCAGCGCCCGCCGGTATTGCGGCGATCCGGGTTGGAGAGCATCTTCATGCCGCTGTTTTGCCGCAGGCTGAAGTTGTCCATGATGTGGTCGATGTAGTTGTCCCACAGGGTCAGCTCGCTGCGCTGCCAGTGAGTGGTGATCTGCTCCTGCCTGAGCTTCAGCCCGAAGGATTCGCGATCAAACATGGGGCCATCCATGGTGCGGTCCGCATAGGCGGCGCGGGCGTTGCTGCGCTCGGCGGTCAGTTCCAGCCAGGTGTGCTCCCCCGGCGTCCAGCCCAGCTGGGCGGTGCCGTTCTCGCGGCGATAGAAGGAGCGCACCTCGTTGCCGTGACCATCGCGGTAATCGTCGCTATCGGAGTGGGTGAACTGACCGCGCAGATAGCCATCGGTCGAACCCACCGTCATATCCACCATCTGGTCATCGCGGCCAAAACTGCCATAGAGGGCCGAGGCATCGGCCTTGAGGCCCGGTGCGGTGAACTCGGGTCTGTCCCGTTCGAACAGCACGGTTCCCGCCAGGGTGGCACCCTGCTCGAGGGATTGCGGCCCCTTCAGCACCCGGATCCGGTCAAAGGATTGGGGAAACACATAGGCGGTGGGCGGGTCCATCCGGCCGCCACAGCCACCGGCCAGCATGCCGCCATCCATCTGCACGTTGAGGCGGGACATCCCCATCCCCCGCAGCACAGGGTCGCCACCGAGCCCCCCTTTGCGCACCATGCTCATGCCGGTGACATTCTTCAGATAACCGGCGCCGTCGGCAGCGGGCATGGGGGAACCGGGCTTCTTGGGATCCAGTATCACTTCAAGTGTGCTGGCGGGGCGGGTTGCCACCACCACCATGGGATCCAGCTGTTGCACCGACTCCTGACCGGCGGCGCCGTGACAGGCGAGCCCGCCCACCAGCAGGGCAAGAGGAGTGCGCATATGACAAGCCATACATTTTCCTTATGTATTTGTTTGTTTTGTTATTTTCATTCAACCAATCAAACCTTTCAGCAAGGGAAAGGTTTGCCGTCAGGCCGCAAAAAAGGCCTGCGGCGCGAAAGCGGCAAGCCTCTGTCAGGTGAAGCGAAGGCAAGTTGGCAAAATGTTGCGCAGGTTTTACCCAAGTTGGCTCAGAAAGGCAAACGGGCAAACATTCCAGCAACAGGAATCTGGCGTTGGCTCACAAAAAATGGGGATTAGCTGAAGGCTTCCCGCTCATCAATGGGCGAGATGAGGTGATAGACCTCATGGGCGGATAGCGTGCAGCCAACAGGCCACTCCAGCTGGTGGTGACGGTTGATGAAGACCCGGGCGCAGTGACGCTCGCTCTCCAGCTTTGCAAATAGCGGCTGGGTTCGCCAGGGGGTCAGATCCAGCACCCCCGTGGTGCCATCCGATAACACCAAAAACAGGCGCCATCCCCGCACATACTCGACATCGATAAAGACCGGCATCCCTTCGGCTCCGATTGAGATAATTCGCGGCAATTATAAACACCAACTCCCCATCCATACACGCTGTGGCTCACATTTTATCCAGCAGATTATTCTGTGCTCATTAGTGGCGTGGCATCACATTTTTAGATGATAAATGTGTTAATGCCGACTTTTAACAAACTTGAATGCAACCTTAACCAATTCGATCTGTCATAACCTCACAACAACTAAAAAAACGTCTGTGGACAGACGTTTAGAGTCTCATTCAGGAACAAACATGACAGATCTAAAACAGCGACTCGGCCCGTTTTGGCCCTTCGCCGTCTTCTGCGCGCTCGCGCTTTTCTCTCTCTCTTTCAGCCGAATCGCCCTCGGTATATGGCAACTGGAACGGGTGGATGCCGTGGCCGGTTGGCAGGAGATGCTGCTGCAAGGGATCCGGGTCGACTTTGCGACCCTCTGCTGGGTCTGGGGTGTCCCCGCCATGCTCACTCTGCTGCTGGCAGGCCCCCATGCCATCGGCCGAGGCTGGCTGCAACTGATGCGCGTCTGGCTGACCGTCGGACTCTGGCTGATGCTGTTCCTCGAGATCTCCACCCCTTCGTTTGTCACCGAATATGGCGTGCGCCCCAACCGCCTCTATGTGGAGTACCTCATCTATCCGAAAGAGGTGTTCGCCATGCTGTGGGCGGGCCGCAAAGCCGAGCTGCTGCTGGCGTTACTCTTCAGTGGCGCCGCGCTGACCAGCGGTTGGTGGCTGAGCGGCCGTCTGGTGCGTGGCCTCAGCTTCCCGCGCTGGTATCTGCGTCCGGCCTTCGCCCTGCTCATTCTGGCCATAGGTTTTCTCGGTGCCCGCTCCAGTCTCGGCCACCGCGCCCTGAACCCGGCCATGGTCGCCTTTGCCGAGGATCCGCTGGTCAACTCGCTCACCGTCAACTCCGCCTACTCCCTCTTCTTTGCCATCAAACAGATGGGCGCCGAGGAGGATGCCGGCCAGTTTTACGGCGAGATGACCCCTCAGAAGGTGCTCGAGGTCATGCGCAAGGAGAGTGGTCGTCCGGCCAGTGATTTCAACTCAGATCTGCTGCCCAGCCAGACCTTCAACCAGGCGAGCTTCCAGGGTAAACCGAAGAATCTGGTGATCCTGCTGCAGGAGAGCCTGGGCGCCCAGTTTGTCGGCTCCCTCGGCGGCCTGCCGCTTACCCCCAACATCGACGCCCTGTCGCAGCAGGGCTGGGCCTTCGAGCAGCTCTACGCCACCGGCACCCGCTCGGTGCGCGGTATCGAAGCAGTACTGACCGGCTTCACGCCGACCCCGGCACAGGCGGTGGTCAAACTAGGCAAGAGCCAGACCAACTTCTTTACCATCGCGGATCTGCTCAAACAGCGGGGTTATGACACCAGCTTTATTTATGGCGGCGAGAGTCACTTCGACAACATGCGCAGCTTCTTCCTCGGCAACGGCTTCACCACCATCGTCGAACAGAAGGATTTCGACAATCCGGTGTTCAAAGGCTCCTGGGGAGCTTCCGACGAGGATCTGATGGCCAAGGCCGACGAGACCTTCAAGGCCCTTCACAAAGAGGGCAAACCCTTCTTCAGTCTGGTGTTCAGCTCCAGCAACCACGATCCGTTCGAATTCCCGGACAACCGCATCGAACTCTTCGAGCAGCCCAAGCATACCCGCAACAACGCGGCCAAGTATGCGGATTACGCCATCGGCGAGTTCTTCAAGAAGGCGAAACAGTCCGAATACTGGAAGGATACCCTGTTTCTGGTCATCGCCGACCACGACAGCCGGGTCGGTGGCGCCAGTCTGGTGCCAATTCCCCGCTTCCATATTCCGGGGGTTATCGTGGGCGACGGTATTGCGCCGAGAAAGGATCCGCGCATCGTCAGCCAGATCGACATGGCGCCGACCCTGCTCTCTCTGATGGGGGTCAGTGCCGACTACCCCATGCTCGGCAAGGATCTGACGCGCATGCCCGCCGACTGGCCGGGGCGCGCCATCATGCAGTACGACAAGAACTTCGCCCTGATGCGCGGCAAGGATGTGGTGATCCTGCAACCGGAACGGGCAGCAGAGGGCTATGTCTACGATGATGCCAACGAGAAGCTGACCCTGGCGGCGCAGCCGGACGCCTTGAAGGAAGATGCGCTTGGTCTTGCCCTGTGGGGCAGCATGGCCTATCAGAAGAGCCTCTATCAGACGGCCAAGGATGAACGCACCGCCGCCAATTGAGCCACCCGTGCAAGTTCAATCGATAGCAGAATGGACAAAACCGCCAGCTGGCGGTTTTTCCATCTATTCATACTGTCGGCCCACTGGCCATTATGGCTGGGGAAAGCAGGGCAGGGAGCGGCTGAACTTGTGCTCGAATACCAGCGAGGTTTCGAGGTGCACCACCTCCTCGCGGGAGGTGAAGTGATCGAAGACAAAGTTGCGCAGGTGCTCGGTATCGGAGACACAGAGGTGCACCAGAAAATCATCCTTGCCCCCCATGTGGAACAGGCTGATCACTTCGGGCAGCGCCAGAATGGCATCGCGGAAAGCATCGATGATCTGACGGCTGTGGCGGGCCAACTGCAGGGAGACCATGGCCTGAATGTGGCCACCGAGGGCCTGATAATCCACTTCGCAGTGCGCCCCCTTGAGCACGCCATCCTGCTGCAGCTTGCGCACCCGCTCCAGACAGGTGGAGGGGGCAACGCCCACCAGCGCGGCCAGATCCTTGTTGGTCATGCCCGCATCCCGAAACAGATGGGCCAGGATATCCAAATCCAGTTGATCCAGGTTTCTCATCTTAACTCCTTGAACCGCTCAATTTTTTAGACTCTGCCCGTAAACCGGGGCAAACACAACGGCCATTGACATCCCCCCTGCCCCGCCTATCCTTGGCGCCATTCACCGGTCGCAGCCCTGCGGCCACCACGCGAGGATCCGCCATGCACCCGTATCACCCCTTCTGGAGCCTTGAGGTTCCCCGTGTCGATGGTCAGCTGCTGCTGACCCCCTGCCCCGGCACCCAGCAGGTGCCGCTGACCCTAGCGCTCGATCAACTGCGGTTGGCCGGTGCCCACGGGGTGGTGACCCTGATGACGAGCGCCGAGTTGATCCGACTCGAACTGGCGCAGCTCGGCCAGCAGGTCGAGCACGAAGGGATGCGCTGGTTCCATCTGCCCATCGAGGATGATCTGGCCCCCGATGCCGACTTCGAGGCTACCTGGCAACAGGCGCTGCCACAGCTGCGCGAGCTGCTGGGGGATGGCAAACATCTGGTCATCCACTGCAAAGGGGGCAGCGGTCGTACCGGTCTGGTCGCCGCCGCGCTGCTGATGACCCTCGGCCAGCCACAGCAAGAGGCGATGGCCGCCATCAAGGCCCACAGACCCAAGGCGTTTACCCTGGCCTGCCACCGCCAATGGCTCGACCAGCTGGCCGAGCGGCTGGCGCAGGGCGACTGACTACTTGCCTCCCTGGTCGTAGGTAAAGACCTTGCCGATATCCTCCACCCGATAGCTGGTGAGCTGATAGACGTAGTAGTTGAGCCAGTTGGCAAACAGCAGATGACCATGGCTGCGCCAGCTGGCGCGCGGGGTCTGGCCCGGATCATTATTCGGGTAGTAGTTGACCGGAATGGCCGGGGCGAGCCCTGCCGCCAGATCCCGCTGATACTCCCCGTCCAGCGTCAGGGCATCGTACTCCGGGTGGCCGGTGACAAACACCTGACGACAATCCTTGGTGGCCGCCAGATAGACTCCCGCCTCTTCTGACTCGGCAAAAATCTGCAAGTCGGTCTGGGCACGGATCAGATCGCCATCAAACGCCGCGTAGCGGGAGTGGGGGGCGACGAACTCGTCATCGAAACCGCGCAGCAGCGGCTCGTGCTCATCGAGACGATGGTGGCGATAAACCCCGGAGAGCTTCTCGCCGTGGGTCTGCTTCTCCATGCCATACAAGGCTTTCAGCGCCGCCTGCACCGCCCAGCAGAGGAACAGGGTGGAGGTGACATGCTGATGGGACCACTCGATGATCTCGACGATGCGCGGCCAGTAGACCACCTCCTCGAACTCCACCAGCCCGAGCGGCGCCCCGGTAATGATCATGCCGTCGTAGTTATTGCCACGCACCTGCTCGAAGTCGTGATAGAAGTTCTCCAGATGGGCCTGCGGCGTGTTCTTTGACTCCCTGTCATCGATGCGCAGCAGATCCACATCCACCTGCAGCGGCGAGTTGGAGAGCATCCGCATCAGCTGGATCTCGGTCTCAATCTTCTTTGGCATCAGGTTGAGGATGAGCACCCGAAGCGGGCGGATGTTCTGGGTGACGGCCCGGGATTCCGTCATCACGAAGATGTTCTCCTGCCCCAGCACTTCGGCGGCGGGTAACTGATCCGGAATCTTGATCGGCATGCTTACTCCCTGTACTGCATCAGTAAATATGTCTGGACATCCAGAAGCCTATAATAAAGCTCCTGCCCTGTCATCAGATACCTTTTGTATTCACCCCCGCCTTTGACTAGCATACGGCTCAGTGTGTCTCCTGCTTCCAAGATAATGACCGGTATCAAGATTTCCGTAGATCGACTGCAAGTCGGCAACTATGTATCCCTGCCACTGGGGTGGCGCGAACACCCGTTCCTGTTTTCCAGCTTCAAGATCAAAAGTGAAGAAGAGATCGAGCTGATCCGCCGTCTCGGCCTGAAACTGGTCACCATCATTCCCGACAAGAGCGACGTTCCGCCCAAGCCCCTCAATCAGGTACAGCCTCAGCAACAAGAGAGCGCAGACGCCGCCCAGCGCCAGGCCCAGATGCAGCAGGAGAAAGATCGCCGCATCGAACAGTTGCAACTCTATCGCCGCAACCTGCAGCAGTGCGAGAAACAGTTCCAGCAGTCGCTGGCGCAGGTGCGCAGTGTGATGAGCAAGATCCAGTCCCGCCCCCTCAATGCCATCGGCGAGGCGCAGGAGCTGGTCAACGCCATGACAGAACAGCTGCTCTCGGTGGACGAGATGGTGCTCCATCTGGTCTCCGACAGCGAGGATGGCAACAACCTCTACTTCCACTCCCTCAACGTCAGCGTGCTCAGCATGCTGCTGGCCAAGGAGTGCAACATGTCGGCCGACGAGATCCGTCAGGTCGGCATGGGGGCGCTGTTCCACGATATCGGCAAGCTGAAGATCCCGAGCCAGATCCTGCGCAAGACCGAGCCGCTGACCAAGCCGGAGCAGAACCTGATGGCCCAGCACCCGCGCTACGGACTGGATCTGCTCAATCTGGCCAAAGATTTCCCGGCCGAGGCAAAGGGGATCGTGCTCCATCACCATGAATATCTCGATGGCAGCGGGCCGGAAGGGCTCAAGGGTGGCCAGCTCGATCCGCTGACCCAGATGGTGTCGCTGATCAACGAGTACGATAACCTCTGCCACATGCAGGCCAAGGTGCCCTACTCGGCCCTGAGCGGCCTCTACAAGCAGCGCAAGGCGCAGTTCAATCCGGAGTACCTCAGCATGCTGATCCGGTTGATGGGGATCTACCCCCCCGGCAGCGTGGTGCAACTCTCCAATGGTCAGGTGGGGCTGGTGATGTCGGTCAACGCTTCCCGCCTGCTCTACCCCTCGGTGCTGGTCTACGATCCGCGCATTCCCCGTCAGGAAGCCGCCATCATCGACCTGCAGCAAGCCGAACTGTCGATCGCCAAGGTGATCCACCCCAAACGGCTGCCGCCCGCCGTGTTCGAGTACCTCAATCCGCGTACCCGGATCAGCTACTACTTCGAGCACAACAAAGCCTGATTGTGTTGGCCCGAGGCCAACCGCTGCCACCCGTTTAATCCAAGGAGCCTGCCATGCGTATCGAGATCATCAGTACCGGAGACGAAATTGTGACGGGTCTGGTGGTGGATACCAACGCGGCCTGGCTCAGCGCTCTGCTGCTGGAGCAGGGCTGGCAGGTGCGCCGTCGCCTGACGGTAGGGGACAACCTCGCCGACCTGAAAACGGTGCTGCAAGAGAGTGCCAGCCGCGCCGAGGTGGTGCTGGTGTGTGGCGGGCTCGGGCCCACTGCCGACGACCTCACCGCTCAGGCCGCCGCCGAGGCCTTTGACCAACCGCTCACCCTCTTCCCCGACTGGCTCGCTACCATCGAAGCGCGCTACGCCAGCCGTGGCCGCCCCATGGCACAAAGCAATGCCAAACAGGCCTGGTTGCCACAGGGGAGCGAGATCCTCGACAACCCGGTCGGCACCGCCTGCGGCTTTGTGGTGCGAAGTGGCCAGAGTCAGCTCTTCTTCACCCCGGGCGTGCCGTTCGAGTTCAAACAGATGGTGCGCGAGCAAATTCTGCCGCGCCTCAAACAGCTGGCCGGGGCACAGATCGATACCGAGCTGCGTCGCTTTTACACCTTCGGCGTCTCGGAGTCGGCGCTCAGCGATATGCTGGATGCCGAACCCTGGCCAGCTGGTATTGAGCTGGGTTACCGCTCCTCCATGCCCCTTATCGAGCTGAAGCTGATCGGCCACGGCGCCAGTGCCGCTGACATGGAGAGTGCCGAGCGCCGACTGCTGGATACGATCCGTCCCTGGCTGGTTGGCAGCGGAGATATGGAACCGGCGCAGCAGATCCTGGCGCTGCTGCAAGACAAACCGCTAACTCTGCTGGAGGGAGAGAGTGGCGGCGCCCTGCTGGCGCTTTGTCACGGCCATCCCCGGCTGGAGGCCAACTTCAGTACGCAACTGGCCGATGAGCTGGCACAACTGCCGACGACCGATGCGGGCCTGCAACTGACCATAGGGCGAAAAGGGCCAGAGGGGGTGCCACTGCTGCTCAGCGCCGATGGCATGCACATCGGTCAGACGGTCAAGATCAGCCACCCCGACCCGGAGAGTCGCCGCAAGATCCTCGCCTTTGCCGCCCTCGACATGCTGCGCCGCCATATGCTGGGTGAACCGGTGCTCGGCGATTACCTCACCCTGGCCAGAATAGCCCAGCGCAGCTGATAAGAACCGCCATTCACCTGCCAGCGACCCTATGTCGCTGGCGCTACGATCCGTCTTTTCTCTCCGTTTCCAAACAGCGCCCACATTTATCTGGCCGCCATCACCGATTTGACTTCAATTCATTGACCATTCAGAGGAAATATCTGAATACTGCCCACTCTCAAGGTTGGCGACTCGCTTTATTAATCATTGAGAGATTAAATGACAGTAGAGGAGCGAGCCGATCGCTCCGTTCTCATCCAGCAAGGAGATGCGGTGTTAAGCAAAGAGTGGTTGCTGCTATCAAGCGATATGGAACTGGTCTGCCTGCGGATTGCCGCCGGTCTCACCAAACCTGTCACGGAACAGGATGTGCAGGCTCTGCTGCTCGCTTCCAACTGTCGCCGCTATCAGCCGCTGCCCGAGGGGATCAAACAGGCCATCAGCCTGCTCAATACCCTGCTCACCAACCCTGCCGCCCCCGTCCCTGCCAACCCCATCCCTGTCGGCAAGCGTCAGGATGCCCGACTCGCCGTAATAGTGGAGAAGGATCGCATGAGCGCCATCGCCCAGATCACTGCCGACTGGGGTGGCAAGTATGTGACGCTGGAACAGCTGAAAGAGGCGATCGCCATCAGCGAAATCAAACAGGGGGTGAGTGAGCAACTGCTCACCGCTGCCATCCAGTCAGCCAAGGAGGCCGCCCCCGGCAGTCAGCTCAAGCTGGTGATTGCCAACGGCCAGCCTGCCGTCAATGGTCAGGACACTCGCTATGAGCGGCTGGTGGAGACCCCGGCCGAACGGATCCTCAAACCGCAGGAGCTGGGTCATGGCAAGGTCGACCTGCGGGATCTCGGCTCCATCGTCACCGTCAAGGCAGGCGCTCCGCTGATGCGCCGTCATCCGGCCACCGTCGGGGTGCCCGGTTTTACCGTGACCGGTCAGGATCTGCCCGCCAAGGATGGCAAAGACAGTCCGATGAGCGCTGGCGAGGGCACCTTCATCTCCCCCGACGATCCCGACCTGCTGATTGCCGGTCGGGCGGGCCTGCCCTGTCAGGAGAAAGCAGGCATGAAGGTGGACGAGGTGCTCAGCGTCAAACAGGTGGATGCCCGCCACGGCCACATTGATTTTGAAGGGGGCTTAATCGTCAGCGGCGACGTCAACCCGGGCATGAAGATCCGGGTCAGCGGTGACATCGTGATTGGCGGCTTTATCGAAGGGGGCTGGATCGAGGCAGGGGGCAGCATTACGGTACGCCACGGCATCATTGGCCGCCGCAACGAGCAGGGAGAGTACCTTTGCCAACTCAATGCGCAGGGGGAGATCCACGCCAGCTACGCCCAGTATGCCCAGCTGGAAGCGGGGGGGGATATCCAGATCCAGAGCCAGCTCAGCCACTGCTACTCCCGCAGCGGACAAGATATCAAGGTGGGCGATAGCAACATGCGCAAAGGCACTCTGCTGGGGGGCACCAGCATTGCCAATCGCCTGATCATGGCCCCCAGCCTGGGGGCCGAGGCAGCCAACCATACCCGGCTGCAGATCCTTGGCGGCTACTTCACCCACAAGGAGCAGGAACACCAGCTCAAGCTGCGCCAGCAGGCGTGTCAGGCCCAGCTGGAGAAAATCAAGGAGCTGGTCATGAAGTTGCTGCAACTGCCCGGCGACAAGCGCAATCCGGATACCCTGCGCAAGCTCAAACCGATCCGGGACCATCAGCTGGCCGAACTGGCCCAGCTCGATGAGCAGCTCACCGCCAACCAGGAGGAGCTGCGAAACTTGATGGCTCAGATGGAGGTCATTGCCACCCAGCACCTCTACTCCGGCATCGAGGTCGAGATGGCCAGCTTGAAACGCAAGGTTACCATTACCCGAGGCCCTACCCGTCTGACCATCCATGATGAAACCCTCGAGATGACCCCTTACGAGGGACACAAATAGCTCAACCGGCACGGCCCCATCGCTGAACCGGTCGTGATCCCGCCGCCGATTTTCGCTACACTCGCCACTTCCTTGGCCCCACCGGGCGGGCCACCCAGACTCAGGTAGTGAGAGATGTACAAGCTGATCGCATTGGATATGGATGGCACCCTGCTCAACCCGCAGGGCCAGATTACTCCCCGCACCCACGCCGCCATCAGTGCCGCGCGCGCTAAAGGGGTAACCGTAGTACTGGCCTCCGGCCGCCCGCTGGAAGGGATGAGCCGCTATCTGGAAGAGCTCGGCCTCACCACAGAGCATGACTACGTCATCTGCTACAACGGCGCCCTAGTGCAGCAGGTGGCCGATCAGCGCATCATCCGCAGCCAGCTGCTGACCGGCAGTGACGCCAGCGCCGTCGCCAAACTGGCTGACGAGCTGGAGGTGAACGTCCACGGTTTCTCGGTCACCCGTGGCCTGATCAGTCCCCGTGTCAGCACCTACACCGAGCACGAATCCCGCCTGATCGGCATGCCGATCAATCTGATCGACTTCGCCACCCTGCCTGCCGACGAGCAGATCATGAAGGTGATGATGATCGACGAGCCGCCCCAGCTCTCCCGCGCCATCGAGCGACTGCCTGCAGAGCTCTATGAGCGCTATACCGTGGTACAGAGCGCCCCCTTCTTCCTCGAGTTCATGAACAAGCAGAGCAACAAGGGAACCGGCGTGGCCGCACTGGCCGAGCACCTGGGCCTGACCGCCGCTCAGGTGATCTGCGTCGGGGATGCCGGCAACGATCGCCACATGATCGAATACGCAGGCCTCGGAGTTGCGATGGGCAATGCCACCGACGAGATCAAGGCTCTCGCCCGGCACACCACCGCCCGCAACGATGAAGATGGCGTGGCTCAGGTGATCGAGCAGTTCGTACTGAACGCCTGATCGCAATCGAGCGCCGCTGCGGCCGATAAGGAAATAAAAACGGGGAGGCTGTCAGCCTCCCCGTTTTTTCTGGTTAGTTATCTGCGTGATGAGCGTTAATTCGCTCGCATCACTGGTTCGCCAGACACTGGGTATGGGAGCCCGGTTGCAGGTAAGGCGTCAGCAGGGGAGCCATCCCCTTGAGCACCTGCACCGGCAGTGCCGAGGTGAAGCGGAACTTGTCAGACTGGCTACCCGGTACATAGGCGGTCAGGGTACCGAAGTGATCCTCACCCAGATAGAAGACGAAGGTCGCGGTGCGGTTGCGCGCCAGTGAGCTGGTCACGTTGCCATAACGACCCACGGTTTCAATCCGGTTATCCCCGGTTCCGGTCTTGCCCCCCATCTGCAGCACAGTGCCATCCGGCAGGGTAAAGGCACCGGCGATACGTCTTGCCGTGCCCCCTTCAACGACTTTGGAGAGCGCACTGCGCAGGGCGGCCGCCACCTCTGCTGGCATGACTCGGGTTCCCTCGGTGTGCTGCGGCTCAAACTCGGTCTCGAAGGGCGTCCCCTTGGCGAACGAGAGGTGCTCGATACGCAAAGTTGGCGAGCGGATACCGCCATTCTGGATAATCCCCATCAGCTCGGCCAGTGCTGCCGGGCGGTCGCCAGAGCTACCCAACGCGGTCGCCAGCGAAGGAACCAGATGGTCGAACGGATAACCAAGCTTGGCCCAGCGCTGATGGATATCGAGGAAGGCTTCCACCTCCAGCATGGTGCGGATCCGGCTGTCACGGGCACTGCGATGACGGGTCTTGAACAGCCAGCTGTAAACCTCTTGCCGCTCGTCACGACTGGCCGCCACCGCGTCGGCAAAGGTCGCCTTGTCGAACTCCTTGAGATAGGCCAGCAGCCACAGCTCCAGCGGGTGAACCCGGGCGATGTAGCCCTGATCCGGCAGTGAATACTTGCCCGGGCCATAGCTGACGTAGAGCTGATTAACCCGCTTGGCGCTCAGCTTCTCTCTCGGCAACCGCTCCGCCAGGAAGGCAGCAAAAGCCGCTTCGCTGGCTTCCGGCATCAGGTAGCGGTGAACCGCCGCCAGACGTACCGCACTCGGCTTGAGACCGTCGAGGAAGGTATCGAGCTGCTCCTCGGGAGTCTTGCCGCGATATTTGCGCCAGAAGCGCAGCAGATAGGTCTGCCCCTCTTTGTCGGCAAATTTGGCCAGATACTCCTGACGACGGGGATCCTTGTCATCCTTCAGCAACTGGGCACGGTTGCCCTCCTTGTAGAGGCTGTAGCGCACGATATCGCGCATCAGCCGCACAAAGGGCAAGTTAATCGACTCACGCAGAGAGTCACGCAACGTCGGAATACGATTGTTATCCTCACGGCGGAAGTTGTTGAAGGTGTGCATGCCGCCACCGGTAAAGAATCCTTCGTTGGGGCTGGCGGAGTATTTGCGATCCAGCGCCGCTTCCAGCATCACAGGCAGGCTCTTGTCCTGAGCCGTCATCAGATAGGAGATGGCCCAGCGGCTGAGGTTGTCCTGAGAGACGGCCGCCAGCTTGCGCAGATTCTCGACCGGCATCCCGGCATAGTTGTCGTGCAGCTCGGCCACGATCTCCAGATAGGTGGTCAGCACCCGCAACTTGGCGGTTGAGCCCAACTCCAGCTTGGAACCTTCGTTGATATCGAACGGCTGATCGGTGTTGTCGGTCTGCACCC
Organism: Aeromonas sp. MTB; assembly: GCF_056632455.1. NCBI lineage: Bacteria > Pseudomonadati > Pseudomonadota > Gammaproteobacteria > Aeromonadales > Aeromonadaceae > Aeromonas > Aeromonas sp. MTB. Next base: position 508,104 of record NZ_CP147026.1, on the reverse strand, counting down.
GCACCTTGAACCCTTCCGGTGACTTCTCGAACAGGGTGAAGCTGTAGCGCACATCGCCCGTCTTCTCCGGCGAGAGCAGGCGCTCACCAAACAGCCCTACCTGGGCGGCAAACGTCGGGTCGGCCAGCTGTTGCAGATAACGGGAGATTTCGTTCTGCAGCGGCATGTTGAGGCTGGTATCGGCGGTCAGATCCATCCGGTCGAGGTCATAGAGCTGCACCCCAAGCTGGCGGCTCAGGCGAGTACGGGCAACCTGCAACCCCTTGTTATTGTTCACCCGGGTGATAGCAGGGGACTGAAGGAAGTCACGGAATGTAATCTTGGCCTTGAGCGCCGCCTCCATCAGAGGTGGCGTGATCATCCCCTCCTGCACAAACAGGCGCAGGTAGCTGTCGGTCAGGGTAGCCAGCGCCTCTCGCCCCTGAGCCAGATAGTAAGAGGGACGACGGTGCGCAATCATCAAAGAGACAACCTGACGCAGGGCAAGCCCCTGCTCGGTCAGCGGTGCGTTCTGGTTGCGGGCGGGGTCCAGCAGACGGTTCACGTCATCGACATTGGCACCAAACCAGACCCAGAGACCATCCCCCAAACCATGCACCTCACCATATCCCGGCGCAGCCGAGAGCGGTACCGAGTTGAGATAGGCCCAGGCGACCAGTTTGCGCGCTTCGAGGGTTTCCGGCCCGAGACGATAGGCACGCACGCTGGCAGAGGCCATCTGACGGATCTTCTCGGTCGGCGACAGGGTCAGGCCATCCGGCGAGTGGCGATACTTCTCCACCTGGGTCGCCAGGGTACTGCCACCGGCAGATTGATCCTGCATATCGAGCGCCTTGCCCACCTGGGAGAGCGCGGCCTTGGCAAAACGGGGCCAGTCGACCGCCGGGTTGGCCAACGGCTCTTCGTTGCTCAGCAAGTCGCGGTTCTCGATAAACAGCAGCGACTGGATGACAAGAGGCGGAATGGAGTCAAAATCCGGATAGTGATGGGTCGGATACTTGAATTGATAGAAGGGCTCGGCACGGCAGTCGTGCAGCGTCAGTCCGGCCTGCACCTTCTCGGTATAGGGCACGAAGAAGCCTCGACTGGCGTAGTCATAGAGCGCGTCGGAGAAATGCACCTGCTTGCTGACTTCATAGCCCCGCTGCAGCAAACGCTCCTGCATCATCGGCAGTTGCACATAGCCGAGCCGCTTGTCGAACGGGCCATCCTCAGGGAAGGCGATCTGCTTGCTCTGACCAGGCTCGACCTGATAGGTGAGCTTGGCGGCATAGCGGGAAATCTCCTGAGATTGCAGCTTCGAGGTTTTCATCTCATAGCCAACCAGAGCGATCACCGCCCCCAGGCACAATAAAAAGAGAAAACAGAACAGCCAACGCCACCAGAGACGACGCTTGCGCTTTGGGTTCCCGTCCGAGGTCTGGACAGATGAATCTTGAGATGCCACTTGTGTCAAATCCGTCTGTTCTGATGCGCCCATATCAGCCCCACCATGGTTGCGCAATTTATTGTGTTTCACTCAAGCTTAGTCTTTTCAAGTCAATGGCTTGAAACTATTGACCGCTTTGTGGTGATGGTAACAGGGCAATTCTAAAAAGGGGAGCCGATTGTTGCAGGAGTGGCAGAGATCCGAGCTGATAACAAAACACCGGCCAGTGGCCGGTGTTTCTTAAGCGAAAGCGCAACGCTTATTTGTGAGAGCTCATGCCCTTCAGCTTGGTGCTCAGCTCTTTACGCTCTTTGGAGAGCTCGGCGTTCTTGATGATGTGGTCATCCACGCGCTCTTCATAGTCGGCACGCATGTTGGCGATGATCGCCTGCACATCATCAATGCTCATGCCCGGCTTGATATAGTCGCTCAGGTTGTCGAGCAGCAGCACGCGCTTCTGGTTGTCACGGATCTTCTTCTCGTTATCCGCAATTTCACGCTTGAGTTTGTTCTGGCGACGGGACATACGCACATATTCCAGTACATCGCTGAAGGTGGACTTGTTTACTTGTTCCATATCGATACCACTGACTTAAGGTTGATAAAAACTGGCCAAGTTACACCTGGAGCCCGACACACTCAGCGCGGGACAGGCAAACTCAAGATGCCCTTACTCTACCGAGTTATAAGCGAGATACAACCCTAATCGCGCGCCATGAACAGAGTTTGGCCAAAAGTAAACCAGTTAAAGTGGCTAGTAATCCATCAGATAAGGGCTTGATATAGATAGAAAATGGGAAAGATGGCAGGGTTTTAGTTCTCTTCCTGCAGATAAATACTAACACTGGCTGTTTAACACGCTAAAAACACAAAGCCCGTTCGTGAAGCCGGGCTTTGTGTTGATTCTGGTGTGCAAATCTGGAGGTCACTGGCAAAACCGCCCATAGCAAAAAGGCCTTCCCATCAGGGAAGGCCTTCAAATTAGTGGCGGAGCGGACGGGACTCGAACCCGCGACCCCCGGCGTGACAGGCCGGTATTCTAACCGACTGAACTACCGCTCCGCATTCGGTTAGCTTGCGCTAAATCTTCTGCTGCATTTTCTGAGGTGTCATCCTCGCAGCCAGTGACATGATTCTTCACATCACTGTTTAATTGGGTGCCTGGCAGTGTCCTACTCTCGCATGGCGAATGCCACACTACCATCGGCGCTACCGCGTTTCACTTCTGAGTTCGGCATGGGATCAGGTGGTTCCACGGCGCTATGGCCGCCAGGCAAATTCTTTAATCTAGAAAGCTGACGTGAGTAACGACTTGGTCATTATCACTGAATTAGTAGTTCGTTCATTCGCTACAAGGCCAGAAACACTTCTTGGGTGTTGTATGGTTAAGCCTCACGGGTAATTAGTATGGGTTAGCTCAACACGTCGCCGCGCTTACACACCCCACCTATCAACGTTGTGGTCTCCAACGGCCCTTTAGGACCCTCAAGGGGTCAGGGATGACTCATCTCAGGGCTCGCTTCCCGCTTAGATGCTTTCAGCGGTTATCGATTCCGAACTTAGCTACCGGGCAGTGCCACTGGCGTGACAACCCGAACACCAGAGGTTCGTTCACTCCGGTCCTCTCGTACTAGGAGCAACTCCCTTCAATCATCCAACGCCCACGGCAGATAGGGACCGAACTGTCTCACGACGTTCTGAACCCAGCTCGCGTACCACTTTAAATGGCGAACAGCCATACCCTTGGGACCGACTTCAGCCCCAGGATGTGATGAGCCGACATCGAGGTGCCAAACACCGCCGTCGATATGAACTCTTGGGCGGTATCAGCCTGTTATCCCCGGAGTACCTTTTATCCGTTGAGCGATGGCCCTTCCATTCAGAACCACCGGATCACTATGACCTACTTTCGTACCTGCTCGACCTGTCCGTCTCGCAGTTAAGCTGGCTTATGCCATTGCACTAACCTCCTGATGTCCGACCAGGATTAGCCAACCTTCGTGCTCCTCCGTTACTCTTTGGGAGGAGACCGCCCCAGTCAAACTACCCACCAGGCACTGTCCGCGAGCCCGATTCAGGGCCCTGCGTTAGAACATCAAACATACAAGGGTGGTATTTCAAGGACGGCTCCAGCGCAACTGGCGTCACGCCTTCAAAGCCTCCCACCTATCCTACACATGTAGGTTCAATGTTCAGTGCCAAGCTGTAGTAAAGGTTCACGGGGTCTTTCCGTCTAGCCGCGGGTACACCGCATCTTCACGGCGAATTCGATTTCACTGAGTCTCGGGTGGAGACAGCATGGCCATGGTTACACCATTCGTGCAGGTCGGAACTTACCCGACAAGGAATTTCGCTACCTTAGGACCGTTATAGTTACGGTCGCCGTTTACCGGGGCTTCGATCAAGAGCTTCGCTTGCGCTAACCCCATCAATTAACCTTCCGGCACCGGGCAGGTGTCACACCCTATACGTCCACTTTCGTGTTTGCAGAGTGCTGTGTTTTTGATAAACAGTCCCAGCCATCTGGTCACTGCGACTCCCAACTGCTCCATCCGCAAGGGACTTCACTGTCAAGAGCGAACCTTCTCCCGAAGTTACGGTTCTATTTTGCCTAGTTCCTTCACCCGAGTTCTCTCAAGCGCCTTGGTATTCTCTACCCGACCACCTGTGTCGGTTTGGGGTACGATGACTTGTAATCTGAAGCTTAGAGGCTTTTCCTGGAAGCAGGGCATCAATGGCTTCCGCACCGTAGTGCGTTCGTCTCGTGTCTCAGTGTTGTGTCTCCGGATTTGCCTAGAAACACCACCTACGCACTTTCACCAGGACAACCGTCGCCTGGCCCACCTAGCCTTCTCCGTCCCCCCATCGCAATTACAAGTCGTGCAGGAATATTAACCTGCTTCCCATCGACTACGCCTTTCGGCCTCGCCTTAGGGGTCGACTCACCCTGCCCCGATTAACGTTGGACAGGAACCCTTGGTCTTCCGGCGAGGAGGCTTTTCACCCCCTTTATCGTTACTTACGTCAGCATTCGCACTTCTGATATCTCCAGCATACCTCTCGATACACCTTCGCAGACTTACAGAACGCTCCCCTACCACTCACACATAAGTGTGAATCCGCGGCTTCGGTGCCTGGTTTGAGCCCCGTTACATCTTCCGCGCAGGCCGACTCGACTAGTGAGCTATTACGCTTTCTTTAAATGATGGCTGCTTCTAAGCCAACATCCTAGCTGTCTGAGCCTTCCCACATCGTTTCCCACTTAACCAGAACTTTGGGACCTTAGCCGGCGGTCTGGGTTGTTTCCCTCTTCACGACGGACGTTAGCACCCGCCGTGTGTCTCCCGGATAGTACTTACTGGTATTCGGAGTTTGCATGGGGTTGGTAAGTCGGGATGACCCCTAGCCCAAACAGTGCTCTACCCCCAGTAGTATTCGTCCGAGGCGCTACCTAAATAGCTTTCGGGGAGAACCAGCTATCTCCGAGTTTGATTGACCTTTCACCCCCAGCCACAGGTCATCCCCTAACTTTGCAACGTTAGTGGGTTCGGTCCTCCAGTTGATGTTACTCAACCTTCAACCTGCCCATGGCTAGATCACCCGGTTTCGGGTCTACACCTTGCAACTAGACGCCCAGTTAAGACTCGGTTTCCCTACGGCTCCCCTATACGGTTAACCTCGCTACAAAATGTAAGTCGCTGACCCATTATACAAAAGGTACGCAGTCACCCCGAAGGGCTCCCACTGCTTGTACGTACACGGTTTCAGGTTCTATTTCACTCCCCTCACAGGGGTTCTTTTCGCCTTTCCCTCACGGTACTGGTTCACTATCGGTCAGTCAGGAGTATTTAGCCTTGGAGGATGGTCCCCCCATATTCAGACAGGATGTCACGTGTCCCGCCCTACTCGATTTCACATCAAGGTCGTTTTCGTGTACGGGGCTATCACCCTGTATCGCCGGTTCTTCCAGGACCGTTCCACTAACTTCCAAGATGCTTAAGGGCTAATCCCCGTTCGCTCGCCGCTACTGAGGGAATCTCGGTTGATTTCTTTTCCTCGGGGTACTTAGATGTTTCAGTTCTCCCGGTTCGCCTCTGTTACCTATGTATTCAGTAACAGATACCCGAGTTATCTCGGGTGGGTTTCCCCATTCGGAAATCTGTGAGTAATAGCGT
>NZ_CP147026.1:230000-500000 GCF_056632455.1 Aeromonas sp. MTB | reverse complement strand
GGGAGCCGCGCCGGGATGACAAGGGCTTTTTCAGCAAAAAAGCTCGTTCGCTCAGATATCAAGCAACCACCTCTTTTTTTGTTCGAAATGGCATCAATCCTGACTATTGCCGGATTTAAATTGAACATTTGAAAAGCCAATTTATAATTGCCATCTCAAATGTTCAATTGGAATGCCCTCATGCATCAAATCCTCGATAGCCATAAGGAAGAGCAAATCGTCTCGCTGTTCCGCTTGGGGTTCCGACCCTTCTTCTTGTTCGGGGCTCTGTTTGCGGCCGTAGCCATGTTGCTCTGGCTGGGGCAGCTCAACGGTTGGCTTACCTTGCCCGGGATTGCCAACCCAATCTGGTGGCATGGTCATGAGATGCTGTTTGGTTTCGGGGCAGCCATCGTCGCGGGTTTTCTGCTCACCGCGGTGCAGAACTGGACGGCCCATCCCGGTGTTCGGAGCTGGCCATTGGCAATGGTGGTGGGGGTGTGGATGTTGCCAAGGACCTTGTTACCCTGGCTGGGTGAAGAGAATATGCTTCTGATGTTGGCAGACCTGCTCTGGTTGCCGCTTTGCGCCTGGTTCCTTGCCAAGCCTATCTTGATAACCCGGCAATGGCGCAACCTCTTCTTCGTGCCCCTGTTGCTGATACTGACCTTGCTCAATGGAGCCAGCTGGTTATGGCAGGCCGATTGGACCACCGTTGAGCACCTATTGATCACCACTGTGCTGTTGTTTACCACCCTGATCGCCGTGATGGGTGGAAGGGTGATTCCGTTCTTCACCGCCCGAGCAACCGGTCAGGAGAAAGCTGCACCTCTACTCTGGCTGGAGCGGGCGGCGCTCGCGACACAGTGGCTTATCTTGCTCTGCTGGCTGTTACTCCCCACCCAATGGGTCACCAGCATATATATAGTGCCTCTCTATATAGTGGCGGCGAGTTTGCATCTGTGGCGGCAACTGCGTTGGCATATGCCATCGACCCTTGCGCATCCCCTGCTGTGGTCACTCCATCTCGCCTATTTGTTTATCCCTCTTGGCCTGCTCGCCCTTGCGGCACATAGCACGGGTCTGCCCATCACGTTGTCGATGGCCAGTCACCTGCTCAGCGCAGGCTGTATGGGCACCATGATCCTGGGCATGATTGCGCGAGTCTCCCTCGGCCATAGCGGTCGGGCCTTGCAGGTAGGACGCAGGATCACTGGCGCATTCGCCCTGGTTATCGCTGCCGCTACAATGCGGGTGGCGATTCCGCTGTTCTGGCCTGCTTATACCCTGCATGGCTGGAACCTCAGCGCGCTTGCCTGGATCGCTGCCTATGGTCTGTTTGTCTGGGTCTATACCCCGATACTGATCCGCCCCAGAGCAGATGGTCGACCGGGTTGATGACTGCGGAACATGTTCAGGGTGTTGCCACCGGATAGTGGATGAGGTTGTGGAAGATCGCCGGGGCTATGCCCAGATTGCGATAACCGTGGGGGCGATCGGCAGCAAAACGCACCGCCTCCCCTTGCTCAAATGAGCGCCACGCCCCTTCCACCAGCACCTCCATCATGCCGCTGATGACGATGACATGCTCGGTCACTCCCGGCTCATGGGGCTCGGATTCACGCTGGTAACCCGGCAACAGGGTCAGCTCAAGCAACTCGAAACCAAACCGGTTTTCATAAGGGAAGAGCGGTGCCACTTGCATGCCCTCTCCCGCTGGCTGCTGGCGAATGGCATCGGCGGTGCGATAGAGCACCTCTGCCTGCGCAGCGGGTGTAGGCTCAATAAAACTGGAAAAGGAGACTCGAAAACCGGTGGCGATCTTCCACAGCGTCGCCACTGTCGGGCTGGACTCTCCCCGCTCAATCTGCCCCAGCATCGCCTTGCTGACACCCGTTTCGCGCGCGGCGGCATCCAGGCTCCAGCCGCGCTCGCTGCGCAGCCCCTTCAGTCGAGCAGCCAGATGCTGACTCATCTCTTGCATAACTGCCTCTTTATTACTCTTGCACGATGCGCCTTGTGCGCTATAGCGCACATAGATATAGTCAAAGCTGTATTGTACGTAATAACGCACAGCGCGTCACAACGCCAAGAGGAAGAGTCATGCCCTTCGCCATCCCCCATCTGGTCGCAGGCTTTATCGCCGTGATGGTCGGCTACACCAGTTCCGTCATCCTGATCATCCAGGCCGCCACAGCGGCGGGTGCAGATACAGCTCAAGTCGCCTCCTGGCTCTGGACGCTGGGGATCGGCATGGGGGTGAGCTGCATCGGCCTCTCTCTCTATTACCGCATACCCATACTGACCGCCTGGTCCACACCGGGCGCGGCACTGCTGATCACCACGCTGGGCAACTTCACTCTGGCGGAAGCGATCGGCGCCTTTGTGATCTCGTCCCTGCTGATCACGCTGTGTGGCATCAGCGGCTGGTTCGACCGTTTGATGAAACATATCCCGGCTCCACTGGCCGCCGCCATGCTTGCTGGCGTGCTGCTCAGATTCGGATTGGATCTGTTCAAGGTCGCCCCGCAAGATCCCTTGCTGCTTGGCACCCTGCTGCTGGCCTTCCTGCTGGGTCGCCATCTCTGGCCTCGCTATACCATGGTACTGGTACTGGGAGTGGGGATGCTGATCTGCAGCGTGCGGGGGGATTTGCAAATGGGCACCCTTCACTGGCAACTCGCCAGCCCGGTCTGGACATGGCCAGCCTTCTCCCTTGATGCTCTGTTTGGTATCACGCTGCCGCTGTTCATTGTCACCATGACATCGCAAAACATGCCGGGAATTGCCATCTTGCGGGCCCATGGCTATCAGCCTGCCACCTCCTCGCTGATCAGCTGGACCGGCCTGACCGGCCTGCTGCTCGCCCCTTTTGGCGGCTATGCCTTCAATCTGGCCGCCATCACTGCCGCCATCTGCATGGGCCAAGAGGTCGACCCGGATACCAAGCGCCGCTGGCCTGCTGCGGTTTGGGCGGGTTGCTTTTATCTCGTGACCGGCTGCTTCAGCGCAACCGTCGCGGCCCTGTTTAGCGCCTTTCCGGCAGTCCTTGTCACCTGCGTCGCCGGATTGGCCCTGCTAGGCACCATCGGCAACAGCCTGCACTCTGCCTTGCAACAGGATGAAGCGCGAGAAGCTGCGCTGCTCACTTTTATCATTACTGCATCCGGGATCAGCCTGCTCGGCATCGCGGCAGCCTGCTGGGGTCTGCTGATTGGTCTGGCTATCTATCAGTTCCAATCATATCGACAAAGGAATCAATTGAACCTCAAATCGTGAACCTCTGCACACTATCCAGATAAAATGATTCACAAGTGAAACTAATTTCCCTCTAGTGGTGTCAGGGCGCCAATCTTCCCGGACATGGTGCCCTGTCAGGTTCCATGCAACGGAGTATAAAAATGAAAAATCAGGCTGTCTTGTTACTACTGGCCATACTGGGTGCTACGAGCGTCCAGGCTGCCGATGCGGATCGAGAGCTGGCTCGCCAGCTCGCACTTCAGCAGAAAAACCTGCTGCCCCTGCTGAGCAATCAGCAATACCAGAGCCCGCTTCCCACCCTGCTGCAGAAGGCCAGTCCACGGCTTAAACGGCAGGCGACCGATGCCAACCAGGCGGCCATCAGCCGGCAAGGACTGGATGGCGAGGTCAAGCAACTGATGCAGTTGCGGCTGGCCAACACCGATCAGGCCGCCGCACTGCAACAGGGGGTCGAACCGCTGGTCGCCTATGTTCCGAGCGGGGATGAGAAGAGCTGGAGCGCCATTGAAGCGTTCGACAGCGCTGGCAATCCCGTCTATCTGGATGTGGACAAGGCACCGGCCCGGCCGGTTCTGGTAGTCGAAGCCGATCCCGTCAAAGCCAAGAACGCAGGCTTGAAAGTGATGCGCAAAGCACTGACCGATGCGGATCTGCAAAGCGCGCCGCGAGCGGTGGCCAGCACGGCACCGCTCAAGACCAGTATCCTGAAAAAGATCAGATTGAAGGATGATCAGGAGCCTTGGCTGCTCGGCGCAGCCGAAGTATATGCGGTGGTCGCAGGGGTCAATCCCAGCCGGGATGAGCCTGTGGTCGATATTGTCGACATGCCCTACCTCGACTATGACAACACAGACTACACCCCCAACCAGATCCTGGTTTACTGGGATCGCTATCGCTGGGGTGCCGTCGATGTGGTGATGATGGAGCAGGATGACAACGTCAACTATAAGGAGCTGAGCGCTCTGCTGATTGAAGCTCTCAAACTCGGCTTTACCGCGGGTGGCGTGCCGGAAGCCCTGCCCTTCCTCGATCTCGGCGGTCGCATCGTCAAGGCACTGCCCGACTCCTGGATGACCAACAACGACGACTATCTGGATACCTTCTACACACTGGAGCAGGATCAGGTCTATCGCCAGTATCCGGGGGCTGCCGGTAATGCGGTTATCGATCTTGAGCCAAAAGAGATCGCCCCGACCAGACCTTGATAATCGGCTATAACGAAAAAGCCAATGAGCAACTCATTGGCTTTTTGCTTTTATCGCGGTGAGCACAGGTCAGCCCTTGGGACGAACCCCCAGGGTATGACAGATGGCATAGGTCAGCTCGGAGCGGTTCAGGGTATAGAAGTGGAAATCCTTCACCCCCTCCTGACTCAACACGCGCACCTGATCGATGGCGATGCTAGCCCCCACCAGATTGCGGGTCATCTGATCGTTATCCAGCCCCTCGAAACGCTGATGCATCCAGCGCGGGATCTTCACATTGGTGAAACCGGCAAACTTGGCCAGCGTCTGGTAGTTGGAGACCGGCAGGATCCCCGGCACGATTTCGGCATCGATACCGATGGCGGCGCAGCGATCCCGAAAGCGCAGATACGTTTCCACATCGAAGAAGAACTGGGTGATGGCGCGGTTGGCACCGGCATCAATCTTGCGCTTGAGGTTGAGCAGGTCGGATTGCGCACTCTTGGCCTCCGGGTGCCCTTCCGGATAGGCGGCAACCGAGATATCGAAGTCAGCCTCCGACTTGAGCAGGGCAACCAGATCGGTGGCATACATATCCGGCTTCTCCAACCCCTGCGGCAGGTCACCGCGCAGAGCCACGATATGACGAATGCCGCTGTTCCAGTAGTCGCGGGCGATGGTGCGCAATTCGTCGCGGCTGGCATCGATACAGGTCAGATGCGGCGCCGCAATCAGACCGGTCCGCTCCTTGATGTCCTTGATCACCTTGTGGGTGCGATCACGGGTACCGGAGTTGGCGCCATAAGTAACGGAGACGAACTTGGGTTCCAGCACTTTCAGCCGTTCGATGGACTGCCAGAGGGTATTCTCCATCCCTTCACTGTTGGGCGGAAAAAACTCGAAACTGACCGATATATCGCCATTCAAATCTGCCAAGCTCTGGTTGAGCGCCTCAACCTGACGTGCACTGTGAAATCCCATCTGCTCTTCTCCCTGTCCTGCAATCCATCTGCCTACGTCAAAACGGATGTTTGGACGTCTAAACGTCTTTATATTTATGAGCAAAACGACACAAAGTCAACAGGGATTTACCTCACATCCGATCTGACGAACTTCATATTTACAAAATTAACGGTACGTAACCGAAAAGTGCCCATCCCAAAATCGCCCCAGTCGAGTTATGATGGGGGCAGATCGTCCTGGACGTTCTGAATCTGCGTGTGATTGTTTGGCCGGAGGTTTCTCCGGCCCCTTTTCATCTATTCCCCACTCCTGCCGATAACAGAATGAGTCTTTGCAGGAGCACCATCATGGATACCCACCCCGGCTTTGCCACCGACTTGCTGTTCGATCGCTATCAGGGCGAGGTTGTTCAGCACGATCAGTTCTGGGCTGTTCGCACGCCGGATGCTCCCGACTATTACTTCGGCAACTACCTGCTGCTCCCCACCCCGCCCAGCGACCGCGACAAAGGCTGGCTGGAAGCCGCCTTTGATCAGCTGATCGGCCAGGATCCTCGAGTACGCCATCGCACCTTCCAGTGGCCACTGGCGGCCGGGCAAAACAGCCGGATCGCCGGTTTTGTCGCAACGGGATACCAATATATGGAGTGCGTGGTGCTGGCGCTGGATGAACAGAGCTGCCCACCTCCTCACGACGACATGAACAAGGTTGAGGCACGCACCTTCACTACTGCTGATTGGCCTGAGTGGCTCGACTTCGAACTCCATGAGCGGGATGAGGGACACTCGGAACAGAGCTATCTCCCCTATCTGCGATCCCGCCAGGCGCTCTATCAGGCCATGATTGCCGATGGTCTCGGGGACTGGTGGGGGATCTGGAAAGAGGAACAACTGGTCGCCAGCTGTGGCCTCTTCTTTTGCGGCACACTTGGGCGCTTCCAGTTGGTACGCACGCACCATGCGTGGCGCAATCAGGGGTTATGCCGCCAGCTGCTGAGTCAAGTGGCTCGCGCAGGATTATCCCGTGCCAAACAGCTGATCATAGTGGCTGACGAGCATTACCATGCCCAGCGCATTTACCGCTCTCTGGGGTTTGCCCCGGTAGCCCGCATCGGCAGCCTCTGCCGCTGGCCCCACGAAGCACAATAAAGCGATACATGCTGGCCGCGAGCCATAAAAAAACGGGAGGCTGATGCCTCCCGCTCTTATTGATGCAGATGACCTATTGCTGTGGCTGCTGTGGCGCCTCCAGCTCGTTGGAGAGCGCCTGCTCCACCTCATCCGACGGCGCCGATAATGGGACAGCGGCCGCTGATGCGGGCTCTGCGGGAGTCACAGCTGGTGCCACCACGGCCGGTGTTTCACTGGTCGCGGGGGCTGCTGACACCTCAGCTGTCGGTGTTGAAACCGAGGCAGGGACAACCGCATCACACTGACAATCCGCGCTCTTGGCCTTGTTGCCCTGATGAGGGGCATACCAGCTCTTCAAGCCACTTTCCAGTCGATCCGCGGCAGCCTTGGGCTCCATCTTGCCGAGCAACACAGCCTGACTCACCTCGGCCAGCTCATCTCCCAACTTGGGCGTACCACGGGAGAGGATCTGGGTCGCCACCCGAATGGTCGAGTCACACTGATCGCGCCACTCCATCATCTCTTTGGCCGCCGGATTGGTGACATCGAAGAAGTGGTTGGAGAGGGAGAAGAATCCCGGCAGCGAGTTGGTATAGAGCTCGGCAAATTGCGGCGTCGTCAGCCACTGCAGGAAGGCCATTGCCCCCTCTTTATTCTTGCTGGCCGGGTTCATCCCCATACCGATATCGGTGTGGTCGGTAAAGAAACAGCCATCACCCTGTTTGGCCACCGGCGGACGCATGACGCCAAAATCGACCTTGCCGGTGAAAGGGGCTATCTCCCAGGAGCCCGCCACATAAAATGCAGCCTTGCCCGACGTGAACAGCTCGTTGCTGGTCGCATAATCGCGGTTCTCGCCACCTTCACCGAGGTAGGAACGCCAACGAGCCAGCTCGTCGAACACCTTCACATATTGCGGGTTGTCCAACCGCTCCTGCCCGCCAATCAGTGCCAGACGGCCGTCCTCTCCCTTCCAGTAGTTGGGGCCAATGTTCTGGAACCCCAGTTCGGAGGCAACCCAGCTCTCGGAACCACTCATGGCCAGCGGCACATAGCGACCGTCGGCCTTGATCTTGTCCAGCACGGCGAAGAACTGATCGCGGGTTTGCGGCAAGGTGAGTCCCAACTCACTGAAGATCTTCTTGTTATAGAAGAAGCCATGGATCACCGAGGCCATCGGCACGCAGAAAGTCTGGGCACCGGAATCCGTCTGCCAGGGTGACTGGGCAAAACTCGGGAAGTTCTCCATCCCTGCCATTTCGGTCAGCTCGGCCAGATGGCCCGCCTTGAACAGGGCGAGCGAGTCATCAAACGGACGACAGGTAATGAGATCCCCCGCCTTACCGCCTTTCAGGCTCTCCCACAGAGTGGGCATGTAGTTGACATTTTGCACCGGATGAAAACTCACCTTGATGCCGGGATGCGCCGCTTCAAATGCCGGGATAATCTTCTGCTCCCACAACGCCTTGTCATCGGTTCGCCAGCTTTCAATCACCAGCTCGCTGGCCATCAGCTGGCCACACAACAGGAGACTCAGGGCTCCAATCCACTTTTTAGACATAAGCCCTCCTAGACCTTGAAATGTGCGATCAATTGCTGCTGTTTGGCGACCAGGTCGGCCAGCACTTCGCTGCTGCTGGCGGATTCGCGCGCCTCCCGCTCGGTCTCGTATGCCACATCGGCAATACCGGCGATATGACGAGCGACCCCCTGACTGACGGAGATCTGCTCCTGCGCGGCATGGGCCACCTGATCCGCCATCGACTTGATGGCCCCCATCCGATCGGCAATGGATTGCAACGCCACATCCATCTCGCGGGTCTGCTCGACACAGCTCTGGGTCTGCTCCTGGCTGCGCCCCATCACTTCAACCACATGCTTGCTGGAGCTCTGCAGGTTCTCAATCATCCCCTGGATCTCTTCGGTCGAAGTCTGGGTGCGATTGGCCAGCGCCCGCACCTCATCGGCCACCACCGCAAAACCGCGACCGGCATCGCCAGCACGGGCCGCTTCGATGGCGGCGTTCAATGCCAGCAGATTGGTCTGCTCGGCAATACTGCGGATCACATCGAGAATGCTGCCGATGTTGTTGCTGAATTCGCCCAGCTTGTAAGTGATGCCGACCGCCTCCTCCATGGCGCCAGCCAGCTGCTCGGTGATCCGGCGAGTGGTGGCAACTTTCTGGCGACCATTGCGCGCCTCTTCATCGGCCAAATCCACTTCCCGCTTGGTGCCATCGGTAGAGCGGGCCACCTCGGTGGCGCTCACTTCCAGCTCGGTAATGGCGGCGGCCACCTGATCGGTCTGGCTCTTCTGCTCCTGTACCCGGGACATGGCCCGTTCGCTGATCTCGGCGGCGCGGCTCGCCTCATCCACCAGATGACGGGAGCCCGCATTGATTTGAGAGAGTAGTTCACCGGTCTTGCCCGCCAGCGTATCGATGGAGCGAGAGAGGCTGCCAAATTCGCAACTGCTGCGGTAGTTGATGCGGCGGGTCATGTCACCGGCCGCCATGTAATCGAGCTCCTTGTTGATCATCTGCAACGGGCGCTGAATGCTGCGCGCAGTGGTATAGCCGATCACCAGCGCGGCAGCGGCCGACATCGCGGCAACCACCAGGATCCAGAAGCTGGCACTGCTGACCGCCGCATCGGCGTTGATCCGGCTGTCGCTGGCGATGGCACCGGCGGACTTGCCCATCTCATCGAGCAAATTGAGGCTGTTGACCAGACTGGCATCCAACTGCTGATTTTGCGTGGCCAGCGACAGCGCCAGTTGCTGAGCCTGACGCATGGTTGCCAGCAAGCCCTGAGTGCCGAGCGCCAACTCCTGCATCCGATCCAGATTGGAGACAAAGCGCGCTTTCACATCATCGGGCACCAGCACCCGCTCCAACCGCTTGCGGGCCATCTCGATGTCCTTGCTGAGTACCTTTTCCAGCTCGTTCAGGTCGGTTTTGGCATCGGCACGGCGGATATTCTTCAGATCGCGGGCAATACCTGAGGTAATAAGTTCCGCCTTGTTGCGCATGGAGCGCTTGCTGGCGGTCTGTTGCAGCAGCAGATCCGCCGCCCACTGGTAGGTATCCTCAAGGCGGATAAATTCCATCTCCAGCTTGTGGCGCTGATCTAATGCACTAACCCACTGCCGATGCTTGGCCAACACCTGATCCGCCAAGCCATAAAATTGAGTGGTAGCACTCTCGACCTGCTGGAAGCGGGCACTAGCATCCGCTACATCGGTAAATTTACCCATCTCCTGACTCAGCTGGGCGAAGCGGTTCTGCTGCTCCTTGAACTGATTGGCCAGCTGCGGCAACTGGGCGGCATCTTCACTGGTGCGGTAGACCAGCACCCAGCGGTTACTATCCTGCAGTGCCCCCTTGAGACCTGCGACAGCCACTACCAGCGGGGTTGCCCGGTCAGATACGGCAGAGAGGCCGTCATTTATACCCTTGATTTTAAAGGTACTGATCACACCAAGCAGGATCAGCAACAGCAGCATCAACACGAATCCGGCGATGATCCGCTGCACGATAGATAAGCCCATGGAGACATCCTCACTCATTGGGGGAAGGTAAAGTGAACATAGTCACTATCGGCAGGGGTGGCGAATAACTGAAATAAAGCGGCAGGTATTTAATTGATTTGTATCGGGTTGGATCACAGTACAGACAAAATCAGACAACCAAAAAAAGCCCGGCACAAGCCGGGCTGAAAGAGACGTACTTTGCTATCTTCCGCGGTCCGTTCAGAACCGCAGTCAGAATCATTAGAAGCGGTAGCCAACACCCACCATAAAGGCCATCGGGTCGACCTTGGTATTAATGGTGCCAATCGCTGTATGCACATCGGTATCGATATCCATGATCCAGGCTGAACCGTTGACAAACCAGCGGTCAGTGATCGCCATATCGATACCAACTTGTCCGGCAACCCCCCAGGAGTCATCGACTTTGACATCGGTTCCTGACAGTGCACCACGACCCTCTTCATCAAAGAAGGTGGTGTAGTTCACGCCAATACCGACATACGGGCGAACCTTGCTTTGAGCATCGCCAAAATAGTACTGACCCATCAGAGTCGGCGGCAAATGCTTGATCTTGGCAACTTCAGCGCCACCCAGTTTGACTGAATGAGAGAAGGGGGTTGCAGCCAGCAATTCGACACCCCAGTTATCAGTAATCATGTAAGAGAGAGTCAATCCCAATTGCATGTTGTCATTAATTTCCAGCTCTACAGGCGTGCTGCTTTCCTGCGGCGATACAAATGCCAAACCACCACGAACCAGAATATCACCAGCCTGATGGGCCATGGCGAAAGGAGAGGTCACTGCAGCGGCAATCATCAGAGGAAGTAATTTTTTCATCACGTAATCCCTTTTTTTGTTTTCATTTGATGCTGTAAGCCCGCTGACTATATGCCCTTGTAAATGCAAAGTTATTGACTTGGAGCAAAGGTTGCACAGAAATAAATCGATTGGTGTGACATCTTTGCGCACCATCCCAATCTCGTTGAGTCCCCAGACAACAAGCCGAAATACCTGTTTAGACAGGTTGTAACTACCCGCATCCAGCGCCAAAAGGGGCAAGCAATCCACACCTTATTGCGCGGCAGAGTGGCTATTAATTGTTGTTAATATGGGCAAATCAGCGTATTTTTTGCGCCATACAAGTTACTGGGAAGTAATGGTTTATTTATGAAAAATGAGTCGAAATGGCAAAAGGTGGGGGCCTTTCTCGCGGCCGTGTGGGGAATCGGATCCTTTCTCTTTATCCTGCTCGGTTTTATTGTCGCCCTGGCCTATCTGGTATTGGTACGGCAGGGTTAATCCGGATTGACAGAGTGCAGCAGGGTGATATGCCCCCCTTCGGCAAGCTGTTCCGGAGTCTGACCCATTCCCTCAGCAGAGAGGCTAACAGCGTAGCCACACCACCGATTTCGCCCGCCGACTTTGGCCTGGTACAGCGCCATGTCCGCCAGTTTGAAGCTATGACTCCAGAATGAATCCGGGTACTCCGGGTGCAACGGATAGCGGCAGAACCCCAGCGACACCGTCAACCAGAGTGGCGCATCCTCTCTGCCAAAGCGGTGCTGAGCGACACGCTGGCGGAGATATTCGACCCGCAGCGCCAACTCTTGCTCGTCATCCACCTGCAACAGCAACAAGAACTCCTCCCCGCCCAGCCGGATGATAGGCTCGCGCTCTCCTGTCACCACCTTGCGCAGCAGATCCGCCAACTGTTTCAGCACCAGATCCCCGATGTCATGGCCAAGGCGGTCATTGATCCGCTTGAAATGATCCAGATCCAGCAGCAATAACAGACAAGGTTTGGCCCGGTTGGCCTGCAACCAGCCATCGAGATAGCGACGATTGAAACAACGGGTCAAAGGGTCGGTGAATGCAGCCATCTCCATCTGGCTGGATTTTTCCAACAAATCATCGTGTTGCTGACTGACCTTGCTGGCCATCTCCTTGAACTTGCCGCTCAGGGTCGCCATCTCGGCGCTGCTGTCGATATAGGGGATCAAGGTGGCATCAGGCCGATCGCCAAAGCGTTGCAGCGCCGACACCAGCTGCTGCAACGGGGTGAGCACAATGCTGTTGAGCCGGTACATGGCGATCATGACGCAGATAAAACTGATAAACAGCATGCCGATAAAGGTCCAGAGCGCCCCCTCCATGACGCCACTCAAGATCTTTCTCTCCTCCTCAATCACCAGAGTCAGCACCGGCTGGTTATCGCTGTTGAGCAGTCGCACCTCTCCCCTGAGCCGGGTGAGCCCAAGGTCGATCAGGCGATACGTTATTTGCGGTTTCAGTGGTTTGAAGGTAGCGGTGACATCCAGATTGGCGTGGGAAATCGCCAGAGGCAGCGCGGTACGCTCCGATACCTGCTCGAGATAGGCCTTGTCGAGCCAACGTACAACCAGCAAGAAACCGTTGAACGGTGCCGACTCGTCACTGTTTCTGATCGGCTGCCACGAGTACATCAGCGGCCCCCACTGGGAAGCACGGATCCCGTGCAGATTGATGCCCCCGTGCGCCACCGAGCGCGCCCTTAACTGCTTTTTCAGTTCATCAAGGAAGTAGGGAAACTGATCCGGATTGATCCCCGGCGCATCGGGTAGCAGGGTGCGCGTCCAGATTTCGTAGCCGGTGAGATCCATGAAGCTCATCAGGTTGAGACTAAAATCCCGCATCGGCATATCACTGAACAGGTTGGATTCGATGTACCCCCTGCTTTTGTTGTCCATAAAACGATGGCTGTCATCCCAGATGCCCCAATCCCGACTGAATGCATCCAGAGCTGCCACATCCGCCTGCACCGCCTTGGTCACGCGCAGCAGATGCTCCTTCATTCGTTGCTCCTCAATCCGGCTGGCGGCCGGGATCTGGGCCCACGCCAGCAGGACCAGCAATAGCAGGATCGCCCCCAGCCAGATGGGGAACATGGAGTAAGCCAATTGATGATCAATCGTGCGCGGAGCCTGAGCCATAACCCGATATATCCATTACCATGATGCTGAGATGCCAAGCCTGCCCACACCTGACGAGCTTCCCCCTATGCTCCCGATTTTTATAACAAAAAGGGGCCAAAGGCCCCTCGATTATAACGGCTTATCGCGCCAATAGCGGTCGTAAAAAACGAGCTGTATGAGACTCTTTATTGGTGCAAATCTCTTCCGGCGTCCCCGTCACCAGAATGCGGCCACCACCGGCGCCGCCCTCCGGTCCCAAATCGACGATCCAGTCGGCAGTTTTTACCACATCCAGATTGTGCTCGATGATGACGATGGTATTGCCGCGATCCCGCAGCTGGTGCAGCACCTTGAGCAGTTGCTGGATATCGTGGAAATGCAGCCCGGTGGTCGGCTCATCCAGAATGTAGAGAGTCTGACCGGTATCCCGCTTGGAGAGCTCACGCGCCAGCTTGACCCGCTGCGCCTCGCCGCCCGACAAGGTAGTAGCAGACTGGCCGAGACGGATATAGGAGAGGCCCACGTCCATCAGGGTCTGCAGCTTGCGCGCCACCGCCGGCACCGGATCGAAGAACTCGCGGGCATCTTCCACTGTCATCTCGAGGATTTCGTGGATGTTCTTGCCCTTGTACTTCACCTCCAGGGTCTCGCGGTTGTAGCGCTTGCCCTTGCAGACGTCGCACGGCACGTAGACGTCCGGCAGGAAGTGCATCTCTACCTTGATGACGCCATCCCCTTGGCACGCCTCGCAGCGCCCCCCTTTCACGTTGAAAGAGAAACGGCCCGGCTGGTAGCCGCGGGAACGCGCCTCCTGAGTGCCGGAGAGCAGCTCGCGGATCGGAGTGAACAAACCGGTATAGGTGGCCGGGTTGGAGCGCGGGGTACGACCGATGGGGCTCTGGTCGATATCCACCACCTTGTCCAGATGCTCCAGCCCCTCGACGCTGCGATAGGGTGCCGGGGTGGACTCGGTCGCCTTGTTGAGCTCGCGATGAGCGATGCGGAACAGAGTGTCGTTGATCAGGGTCGACTTGCCGGAGCCGGAGACGCCGGTGACGCAGGTCATCACCCCGATGGGCAGATCCAGGTTGACGTTGCGCAGGTTGTTGCCGCTTGCCCCCTTGAGTTTCAGCCACTTGCCGGTGAGCGGCGTGCGCTCGGCCGGAATGGCGATCTGCTTGCGACCGGAGAGGTAGTCACCGGTCAGCGACTCCGGATTGTCGATAATCTGCTGGGGGGTGCCCTGCGCAACAATTTCGCCGCCATGCACACCCGCCCCCGGGCCGATATCCAGCACATGGTCGGCGAGGCGGATGGCATCCTCGTCGTGCTCCACCACGATCACCGTGTTGCCCAGATCGCGCAGATGGGTGAGGGTCTTGAGCAACCGCTCGTTGTCGCGCTGATGCAGACCGATGGAAGGCTCATCCAGCACGTACATCACCCCCACCAGACCGGCACCGATCTGGCTGGCCAGTCTAATGCGCTGCGCTTCGCCGCCTGAGAGAGTCTCGGCGCTGCGCGACAGGCTCAGATAGTTGAGACCCACGTTCACCAGGAAGCCGAGTCGCTCGACGATCTCTTTCAAAATCTTCTCGGCAATCTGGGCGCGCTGGCCGGTGAGGTTCAACCCTTCGAAGAAGGCCAGTGCATCACCGATGGACTGCTCGGCAATGGCTGGCAGGTTGCGGTTATCGACGAAGACGTGGCGCGCCTCTTCCCGCAGTCGGCTGCCACCGCAGCTGGTACAGGATTTATTGGCGATGTATTTGGAGAGCTCTTCACGCACCGAGTTGGACTCGGTTTCCCGGTAGCGCCGCTCCATGTTGTGCAGGATCCCCTCGAACGGATGCTTGCGCACCACCACATCGCCGCGATCGTTCATGTAGCGGAACTCGATCTCGGTGCGACCGGAGCCGCGCAGGATCACCTCCTGGGTCTTGACCGGCAGATCCTCCCACGGCGTCTCCAGATCGAACTTGTAGTGCTCAGAGAGGGATTTCAGCATCTGGAAGTAGTAGAAGCTGCGCTTGTCCCAGCCACGGATGGCGCCGTTGGCCAGACTGATGGCCGGATCGCCGATCACCTTGGCTGGATCGAAATATTGCTGCACCCCGAGGCCGTCACAAGTCGGGCAGGCACCGGCCGGGTTGTTGAAGGAGAAGATGCGCGGCTCCAGCTCCGACATGGAGTAGCCACACTCCGGGCAAGCGAAGTTGGCGGAGAAAGTCATGGGGGCGACCCCCTCCTCCCCGTCCATTGGCACCACCAGTACGATGCCGCCGGAGAGGGTCAGCGCCGTCTCGAACGACTCGGCCAAACGCAAGGCAAGGTCCTCGCGCACCTTGAAGCGATCCACCACCACCTCGATGGTGTGCTTCTTGTGCAACTCCAGAGTCGGAGGATCGGAGAGATCGCACACCTCGCCGTCGATACGGGCACGGATGTAGCCCTGGGCCGCCAGATTCTCCAGCAGCTTGGTGTGCTCCCCCTTGCGATCGCGCACCACCGGGGCCAGCAGCATCAGCTTGCTCCCCTCCGGTTGGGCCAGCACCTGATCCACCATCTGGCTGATGGTCTGGGCGGCGAGCGGAATGGCGTGGGTCGGACAGCGCGGCTCACCGACCCGGGCAAACAGCAGACGCAGGTAGTCGTAGATTTCGGTGATGGTACCGACGGTCGAGCGCGGGTTGTGGGAGGTGGACTTCTGCTCGATGGAGATGGCGGGCGAGAGCCCCTCGATATGGTCGACGTCCGGCTTCTCCATCAAGGAGAGGAACTGGCGGGCATAGGCGGAGAGGGACTCCACATAGCGGCGCTGCCCCTCGGCATAGAGGGTATCGAACGCCAGAGAGGATTTGCCCGAACCGGAGAGGCCAGTGACCACGATCAGCTTGTCGCGGGGCAGGGTCAGATTGATGTTCTTGAGGTTGTGGGTGCGAGCACCCCGGACCACGATCTTTTCCATCTTGTTGCACGCTCGATACAGAAACCTGAGCGAGTCAGTATGGCATAGAGACTACTGGATGAATAGACAGTCATGAGATGAAATGCGCATCATCCGGCGCACGCCATCTGCTCTTTTTTCTCCACCAGCAGCCGCTCGTTTTGCCATATCCGGGCAGTGACCTCGACCCGATAGGGGCAACGCAAACCCAGCCCTATTTTGCCAACCGCCATGACCACTCCAGCCTGCAGCGACAGATTGCGGCTCTGGCGCTGAGTCGTCCTCCCAGCGGCCCCTTCGCCATACACCAGCAACCTGAAGCTCACCTTCAAGTTGCGCTTGCTGAGCAGCGTCGGTGCAAGTGACAGCCCCTGTTCGCTCTGCACCATATTAAGGGACAAGCGGATCGACGGATCGGGTTCTATCTCGGTTTCCCTTGCAGTTGCTGGTGAAGGAACGCGATAAACCAGCATCAACCCACAGAGCAGCACCAATAAAAGAGGGGCCCGCAGGCCCCAGAATCCGGAGATAACCATCAGTTGCTACCAGCCCCTTGATAGACATAGGCATGGTTATCGCTGCCCAATACGGTCACATTGGCAGTATTGAAGCTTTCGTTTTGCACCACATCAACGGTGTTACGCCCCCCACCAACCCCAGCATTGACGTAGACATTCGCCTCGTGCTCAGCGCCGTTCTGGGTCACGGTGAGTTTGTTCTCGCTACCCAAGTAGGACTCAACCTTGGCATTGTTCAGCTCACCATCCTGGCTCACTTTGACCACAGACTCAGAGTGAGACGCATCGGCATAAGCCCAGTTGTCAGTGCCTTTCTGAGCAACAACCAGCTCGTTGTCCGAGCCCCAGGTCCATGCGCCTTTGCCTTCCCCATCACGAGCAGATGCAACCTGGTTGCCAGTTCCGTTCTGGTCGATATCGATGGTATTGCCGCTGCCTGCTTGTTGCACTGCATTGGCATAGTTGTCATTGCCTACCTGATCAATGGTGACCGCACCATCGGTACTGCTGGCTAACTGATTGACCACGGCCTTGTTGTCATCACCTGTCTGGTTGATCAAGGCATCATTGCCAGTACCTTGCTGGTCGGTCTCAATACGGTTGCGATTACCATCCTGTGTCAGGTCAGCAAACTCCCCGGTTCCAGACTGTTTGGCCAACAGGCCGTTGCCATTCCCGGCATCAGACCCTTGCTGCAAAGTCACCACTTCACCGCGGGTTCCACTTTGCTCAATAGTCGCTACGTTGGCACTATCGTATTGAGTGACGTCTGCATTGTTCAAAGAACCACTCT
This sequence comes from Aeromonas sp. MTB, assembly GCF_056632455.1. Taxonomy (NCBI): domain Bacteria; kingdom Pseudomonadati; phylum Pseudomonadota; class Gammaproteobacteria; order Aeromonadales; family Aeromonadaceae; genus Aeromonas; species Aeromonas sp. MTB. Next base: position 482,743 of record NZ_CP147026.1, on the reverse strand, counting down.
GAGTCACCACTGCAGATGTTCCTTCCGCCGGTGCATAGTCATAGTTACCGGTTGCCTGCAGCACCTTGGTGATATTGCGCTCTCCACGTTGTACCACTTCGGCGTTGGCTCCATCAGCCGCTGTCTGGGTCACGTCAGCCTGGTGAGCCCCCCCTTCTAGCTGCTGCACACTCGCCCGAGCGAAATCGGATATCTGGTTATTAATGACAGCCTGATTACCATCCGAGATTTGAGTGATCCTGGAGTCAGCTCCGTCACCATTATCTTGCTTGATCTTGGCGTCGTTGCGATCCCCATCCTGCACAACCCCGGCAACCGCACCGCCATTCTCAAATTGCTGAATCACATCAGCAAAGTTGTCGTTCCCCTTTGTATCGATGGAGGCTTTGGAGAGGTTAGTGTCACCTTGTTGCAAGATGTAACCCTTGTTACTGTCACCTACCTGCTGAGTATCGGCATCTGACTGGCCGGTATTCTTTTGAGTGGTAACAGCTGTGTTGTTGTTACCAGCTTGATCGATGTTAGCCTTGTTATCGACGCTTCCCACCACCTGGTTAATGGTGGCGGTATTGCCGCTCTGGGCCTGGTTCACCGTAGCCTGGTTGCCAGTAGATGCCGCCCAAGCGGTGCTGGTCGCCAGAAGAACTGCCGAGGCAATGATGGTACGTTTAAACATGATTTCCCTCTCGTGCTAATGGTTGAGCCTAGGCTCAGTTGGTTTGAACGACATTTACTTGCTGATTGGCTCCCGTCTGAATAACGGTTGCCGCCAATCCGTTACCGTTTTGCTCGATGTTGGCCTGATTGCCATCACCCAGCTGGATCGCCCGGGCCTGATTGTTTGCCCCTTGCTGACTGATCCAGGCTTCATTGCCGCTGCCTTGTTGCAGCAGCCAAATCCGGTTATTGATGCCCGCCTGATAGAGCTCGGCGCTATTGCCCTCGCCCAGTTGCGCACCATTGACCCAGTTCTCATCTCCCACTTGGGAGAGCGCCAACTCATTGGCCCAACCCTGTTGCAGCAGGCGCGCCTGATTCAGCTCCCCTTGCTGGGTGAGATGCAGTTGCTGCTCGCTACCGAGTTGCCACAACAGCGCCTGATTCCCATCGTTCTGCAGACCGGAATCCAGCTCGCTTGCCATCGCCAGCTCGTCGAAGACGGCAGGCTCTGCGGCGAGTTGCGGGGCGCCCGATATCAGCAGGAAAAAGAGAGCACTCAACAGGTGTTTCATCGCGCCATCGCCTTGTTGGAAAACGCCCACAGTATCCCTGTCAGACCAGAGGCGGCCTATCAGGCACTCCGCTGATTCGAGGATGAAAAGCGCCGCCCTGTCGCTGAGCAGAAAGTCTTAATTCGTATTCGATGGAGGCCAAAAAAATGCCCTCCACCAGGGAGGGCATTGCACGAGCGGGAAAAAATCAAAGTAGCGGGGCATTGTCTTGCAGGTACTCCTGCAGGATCGGATTGTCGATATCCCGCTGGTCGGCCAGTTGCCACAGATTGTCCCGCACACCATTGGCAATCAACCGGATCACCCCGGACTCGATAGCCGACATGACACACATCTGTACCGGTTCATTGGTGCTGAAACCGGCCTCGGCCTCCAGCAGGCGCTTGTACTCGACGAAACGGAATACCCCGGCCTGCACCTGTTGCGACAGTACTGTCTTGGAGGTGGTGACACTGTTCAGGATCCGGCCTGAACGGATATCGACGGCGCGCAGATTGACCGTCACCTGATCGACGCGGTACTCCCCGCTGGCGCCGATGCCAAAATACTTGGCCCCCGCCCCGCCGGTTCGCACATTGCTGTCATAGGCGACGATCCCCCCCTCGATCAGGATGTTGGCGGCAACCAGCGAGGGCAGTTGATTGGCATTGTTGCCGGGCACGTTTGGCTTGTTCTGGGCCGCCCGCACAATCTTGCGTTCGGTCAACAGGTTCTGCAGCCCCTCTCGCTCCAGCGGCACAAACCATTGGGAATCCCACAAAGCCGTGCTCAGCATGGCCACCCCGCCCTGGGTGACCGCCGTGGAGAAGTTGGACGCCGGTGCTGGCAGGTACTGACCGGTCTGATCGCGAAAATCGTAGACGGCCGCGACAATTTTCCCTTTTGGCTTGGGCAGACTGATCAGCTCCTTGTAAGAGACGGATCGCGGCATCAGGGTTGCCTTCTCATCGGCAACGGGCGAGCCGATATGGGTCGCACAGCCAGCCAGCGCAAGCAGGGGCACTATCAATAACAGTTGTCGTTTCATCGCGCCCTCAGTCGGCAATCAGGCCATTAACTTCGATCATGGTGGTCTGGTTGGTCACCCGGTCGGTGATCGAAACCACCAGGGTGCCATCTTCATCCACCACATTGATGGCAAAATCATCGGTCACCAGACTGCCGCTCTGGCTGCCATCCTTACCTATATCGGCCAGCAGCTGGCTGATCAGGCGGGATTGCAGGTTGGAGGTCAGGCGATCCAGCGCCGAGGTGCCGCTGCTACCGCTGCCACTGGCGGGATCCTTGTAATCATTCTGCGCATTGGCGGTGCCAAGCAGATGACTGCTGTTGAGAGGGTTACCCCCAAAGCTGGGGTTGACGGGGCGATAGACAAGCTCCGACGCATGGAGCGTTGGCGCTATCAGTGCAGCAACTAGCCATAACCGGGCACGCATGAGAAATATCCTTATAGTTCATCATGTTCCAAATCGAAGGTATCCATGAACAGGGTCGCGATCTTCTGCTGTTCGAGGGTCTGCCTGACCTGTGACCAAGCCAGTTTGGCGCTCTGCTCCTGCTGATTGCGGCCAGGAGAGAGTGCGGTTTTAAAAATCACCTTCCGGTTATGAGTGATCCAGATCAGGCTGCCCCAGCGAGCTGTCGGGCGCTCATGAATCGTCAGATTCTCTCTGGCATCCGGGTCTTCATCACTGCGCAACCGGGTAAATTCGTTATAAAAGCCCTGACCGAAACGGGTAAAAGTGCGGTCCAGCACCAGACCATCCACATCCAGCCGATCACTCTCCTGCTCCGGCTGCACCGACTCCAGCGGTGCATCAGCCTCGCCCGCCACAACGGTCGTGCAGCCCCAGAGCAGCGCGAGGCAACACGCAAGAGAGAGCGCTTTCATCAGTGAGAGTCCGGAGCATCGAGATACTCTTTGGCCCAGCTCACCGCCTGGATCCGGTTCTTCACATTCAGCTTTTTAAAGACGTTATAGAGGTGGGATTTGACGGTGTGCTCGCTGACAAACAGGCTGTCGGCGATCTCGACATTGGAGGCGCCCGTCATCAGATAACGGATGATCTCCTGCTCTCTGGCGGTCAGCAGAGTGTCGTTACGCAGCAGATAACTGTTGCCCTGGCGATAGTATTCGACCAGCTCGCACAATAGGTGGCGCGGCATCCAGTACTCGCCCAGCAGGATTTTCTGCAACCCGGCAACCAGCCGGTCGAGCGGATCCTGACGGAAAAACAGACCGCAGATCTGCGGCCACATCAGCAACAGGTCGCGATCCGTCGCAGTGGGAGCATTGAGCAGCACAGTGGTCGCCATGCCAAAGCGTTCGGAGATCGCCCGGTTCCAGCCCAATGACTGGCCAGAGCGGATATAGTCGAGATCGATGAGAAACAGCGTGCCGTCACACTGGTTATCTAGCTGATTAATCTCGTGGATTAGCTGGACGGGACGGCTCAAATGAGAGATGAGGTATGCAGCAAATGTGCTGGCCTGCACATTATTTTCAGTGACCAGTGCGATCGGGCATGCGGCTTTCATTGTGTGCTCTTCCTTGAACCTGTAAACCACCTAATCTGGCCGACTGAGTCTACCAAGGAGGTATGGGAGCACAATATTAAAAAAGTATGAGAATGGATCTCATAAATATCGTAACCATATGTTTTTAGTCGATTTAAAAACTAATTCCAATTCGCCAATCGGCCAGCATAACAGGAATATATGGCAAAAATGTGATGCTGGACGCGCCGGAAACAGCTGCAACCCAACCATCACTACAGCAGGAGCCAACAGTTACCTTTGGCACATCAAGCCGGTTAAGGATGCTGCCAATCCGCTTCGCAACTGTTACTATGACCGTCACATGCGTCTGCGGGACATTGCGCCCCGCACACAGCAACTAATCAGGTATCTAGTCGTGTTGGACCAGGTTTCGACCTGGCCGGTAAATAAGGTGGAAGAGAGATTATGGCCAGTCGAGGCATCAATAAAGTCATTCTGATCGGTAACCTCGGGCAAGACCCGGAAGTACGCTACATGCCGAGTGGCGGTGCTGTGACCAACATTACTCTGGCTACCTCTGAAACCTGGCGCGACAAGCAGACCGGTGAGCAGAAAGAGCGTACCGAATGGCACCGCGTCGTCTTCATGGGCAAGCTGGCCGAAGTGGCTGGCGAGTACCTGAAGAAGGGCTCCCAGGTCTATGTGGAAGGCAAACTGCAAACCCGCAAATGGCAGGATCAGAGCGGCCAGGAGCGCTACACCACTGAAGTGCTGGTCGACAGCTTCACTGGCGTGATGCAGATGCTGGGTGGTCGTCCGCAAGGCGGTCAGGGCATGGGCCAGAACATGGGTGGCCAATCCCAGGGTAACTGGGGTCAGCCGCAGCAGAGCATGCCTGCCCAGCAGCCGATGAATCAGCAGCGCCCGGCACCGGCTCCGCAGCAGAACATGCAGCCGCAAGGCGGTTATGGCCGTCCTGCCCAGCAGCCGCAATCTGCGCCGCCGGTATATAACGAGCCGCCGATGGATTTCGACGACGATATCCCGTTCTAAGAACAGAATATTGAAAAGGCCCTGATAACTCAGGGTCTTTTTTTATGCACTCAGCCCCGAAAGGGATAAGACGTTTTATGACAGCCTCCCCTACAGTGATGGATATCCTCCACAGGAGCGCTTTGTGAAAAGTGCGATGAAACTGCTCACCCCTTTATTGCTAATGCTGACCAGCTTGCTCTCCGGCCAGTTGCTGGCAACGCCACTCAAGGTCGGGGTCAGCTTTGCCATCCCCCCTTATGTCATCGAAGGCGAGAATCGCGGCATTGAGCTGGATCTGCTGAAAGAGGCGTTCGCTGGCAGCGACTATGAGCCCAGCTTTGAATTTCTGCCACTGGAGCGCACCTTCCGCCTGTTCGAGTCAGGAAAGCTGGATGCCATCATCAACGTCAGACCCGGTATGGTTGATCCTCACGTTCTGACCCAGCCCGTTATCACCTTCCATAACCGGATCTTCACCCTGCGCAGCACCCACATCAGTACTCTGGACGACCTGCATTCAAAACGGGTCACCGCCTTTCAACGGGCAAGGATCATTCTGGGGGGCGCGTTCGCCACCATGGCCAACCAGAATCCCCACTATGAGGAGGTAGCCAAGCAGCAGGTGCAGGTACATCAGCTAATGCGCGGCAGAGTGGATGCAGTCGTACTGGAGGAGCGGGTGTTCTACTACTACCTCGACCAGCTGATTGCCACCGCCCAGGCAGGCGAGCACTACGAGCGCAATCAGGTCAGACAAGCAGACCTCTTCCCGCCCACCGTCTATCACTTTGCCTTCCGAACGGCCGATGCCCGCAATCTGTTTGATAAGCGCCTTGAGGCGATGCGTCAGGATGGTCGTTATCACCAGATTTTCGCGGCTTACGGCGCCACACCGTGAGCCACAAACATAAAAGCCAGCCGGTAAGGGCTGGCTTTGTACTGGCTCCGAAGGAACAGCAGTAGGGGAGCGTTACTTCATTGCGCTGCCGTTTTTCAGTTCTGCTTTCTGACGTTTGGCTTCGCGTTTCTCTTTCAGTGACATCTGCGGTTTTTTCTTGGCATCTTTGCCGTTGTGATGTTCTTTGTTACTCATCATCAAACTCCAAAAATGTTACCCAGACAGTTGGTTCCTCATGGGAGCCAGCATGCCATCCGAATCATCAACTTCAGTACGCTTGGTGGGATGGTGCAAGACCATCACCAGACCCAGCATACCCTCCAGCGGCATCCGGATCCAGCCTCATTCTCGTCCAAAAAATGCCGGTCTCCGCCTCCTGAGCGGGGAGGCCAAACAACCTCGACAGGAAAGACCAAAAAAGAGTAATTCGCATTATTAAATGTTGTCACGCTTATATTAAGCCATCGTTACCTGGATACTTTCACGGATAAATATAAATCCCTCTCATTATTTATTGCCGCACAAGAGGTCACCATTTTAATAAGCATTCGCAATATCATCGGAAACATCAGGTTACAACACCGAATAGGTTATTTCCGGTCAGCCGGATATAATGCGCGCCGCACCGAAATATCCGTTTTTATTCAGGAAGCTGTGACATGAACAGAAAAACCAGAGCCGCCATGGTGTCGGTCTGCTCCAATATCAGTCTGATCATCATGAAAATGGTGGCCGGTTTCGCCAGCGGCTCGGTCAGTATCATCTCGGAGGCGATCCACTCCGCCATGGATCTGGTGGCGGCCCTGATCGCCCTGTTCGCGGTGAAAAAGTCCGATCTCCCGCCCGATGAACGCCACCCCTATGGTCACGACAAGATTGAAAATGTCTCCGGCGTCATCGAAGCACTGCTTATCTTGCTGGCCGCGGGCTGGATCATCTTCGAAGCCGTCGACAAGCTGCTCACCCCCAGCCCGATTGAAAGCATTGGCTGGGGCGTGCTGGTGATGGTGATCTCGGCGCTGGTCAACAGCGGCGTCTCAGCCTACCTCTACAAGGTGGCCCGGGAAGAAGAGTCAGTTGCATTGGCGGCCGATGCGCTCCATCTCAAGGCGGATGTGCTCACTTCAGCCGGTGTCGCCGTCGGTCTTGGCGGGATCTGGCTGGCCGGTCTGTTCGGCCATTCACTCGCCATCCTCGACCCGCTGGTCGCCATCGCGGTCGCCATCTTTATTGTCAAAGAGGCAATCAGCATGCTCAACGAGGCCTTCCAGCCGCTGATCGACCAGAGCATGAGCCCGGAAGAGCTGGCGATGACCAGCCGCATCATTACCGAATGTTGCCCTGCCGCCAGCGGTTTCCACGATCTGCGCAGCCGTCGTGCCGGTCGTCGTCGCCATATCGACTTCCACCTCACCCTGCCCCCGGAGATGAGCATCGGCGAAGCCCACGATATCTGTGATCGCATCGAACACGCCATCATGGCGCAGTTGCCCCACGCCATCGTGCTGATCCACGTCGAGCCGGAGGAGCAAGAGATGCCCTCACCGCTCGCCATAAATTGAAATGTGGCAAACAGGCGGGAAAGTGGCAGCGAAATAACGGAAAGTTGGCACAAACCCGCATTTTTACTGCCGGAAAGCCGATTGCATAAGAAGTGATCGGCACAACTGTGTTAGGGTGTCTAACCACCCTGCCGCAGGAGCGCGCCGTGAAAAAGCTGGAAATGAAAGATCTGACCGAGGCCGAAAAAGCCGAGATAGCCTTGTTATTGCAAAAGGCACAAGCCAATGCAGACCACCAGCTGACCAACGGAGAGCGGAACAAGATCCGCGAAGAGGGTCGCCTGAAAATTGTGGCCGACCGCGCCGAAGCGGCCAAGGCAGCCTCCAAGCTGGCTCGCGAGAAAGCCAAAGAGCGCGCCAAAAACCAGGTACTGCCGGAAACCTTCAGCTGGATTGATTCGGTCAGCAACAAGTTTCGCAGCAAGCGCTGATCCCCTCTTGCAAAACGCCCGCTGACACTTGGTGCCTGCGGGCGTTTGCATGTCTGGGCGATGCTCGATGAGCCAGACTTGGCGCCGCCATTGATTTGCAGCCAAGAAGCTAATCGCAGCAGCAAAGAAGTGATTTACATTGTGAGTTAGAGAGAACGCCAACTGACAATTGTAGTGGTCAACTAAATCCGGACACTTGGTTAGGCCGTTCTTCGGCTTTTGCTGGCGGTATCCCGTCATTGTGTTGATGTGGACGCCGCCAGTTGTAGTAATCCATCAGGTAATAACTGATATCCCGCTTTGCCTCCCGTACGCTCATGTATCCCGTTGCCGGCAGCCACTCTGACTTCAGGCTTCTGAACAACCGCTCCATCGGGGCGTTATCCCAGCAGTTGCCACGCCGACTCATGCTCTGGGTCATGCGATAGCGCCACAGTCGTTGCCGAAATGCCCGGCTACCATATTGGCTGCCCTGGTCAGAGTGAAACAGCACGCCTGACGGACAACCTCGTTGCTGATACGCCATCTCAAGTGCTTTGATGGCCAGCTCGGCATCTGGTTTATCTGACATCGCCCACCCCACAACCCGTCGGGTATGCAGGTCAAGCACCGCTGCCAGGTAATGCCAACGGTCACCTGCCCAGACGTAGGTGATATCGCCACACCACACCTGATTGGGTTGCTGGACATCAAATTCGCGGGCCAGCAGATTGGGAATGTCCGGTCGTTCAGACCGTGCCACCTTGTAGCGGTGTGCGCCTGGCTGTTTGGATGCCAACTCGGCTTCCTTCATCAGGTTACGTACTTTGAATCGGCCAATCTGATACCCCAGCTCCCGCATCATCGACATCAAGGCGCGGCTGCCTGCCGAGCTCCTGCTTTCTTTGAACAACCGGCGCAACTCACAGCGCTGCTGCATGCGCTCACGGTTAATCGTCCGCCTGCGGGCCAGATAATCGTAAAAACAGGAAGTGGGCACATCGAAAGCGCAACAGACCAGGGTGATAGGGGCTTGCTCCCTTAATCGGTCTATCAGCGCGTACGTGTGAACTCGTCCGCCATCAAGAGAGCAGTAGCCTTTTTTAGTATGTCCTTTTCACGTTCGAGTCGATTGATACGGGCTTCCAGCTCCTGGATTTTCTGCTGCTCAGGAGTCAGTGCTTTTCCGGTGGGGGTTGTACCACAGCGTTCGGATTGAAGCTGCTGAACCCAGCGACGAAGCACGGTTTCACCGACATCCAGTGAACGGCTGGCTTCAGGGACAGAATATCCCTGGTCGAGCACCAGGGATGCGGCTTCGAGTTTGAATTCGGCAGTAAATGAGCGACGTAATCTTGTCATTGAAAACCTCAGGTCACGGTGGCGACTGTACCACCTAAAATGGTGTCCGGGATGATTAGACCACTACAAATCCCATCTATCGCCACCTTTTCATTTTTTCTCATATTTTTTGCCAGAACTGGCTACATAGTCAGGACAAAAAAGCCGAATCCGGTTTGCTACAGGGTGATATGAGTCTGCACTGATTTTTCTATGCCGTTGAAATGCATCATGTTTACTATAAAAAATGATATTTTTGGCTGTTACAAAACATTAATATCGAGATAAAGTTTGCTTTAAAAATGAGAGCGTGTTTTAATCTTTCTCGATGGTTCGGCAGTTCAGACCTGATTATGTTAGGCAGTCATTTTAGTAAAGCAGTGATTAGCATAAGCGTTATCCTCGGATAATTCTTATCAAATAATTCTCCTTCTTTAGTGCTCCCCATACGTATTGCTGACGAAAAATCAAAAATTGCCATTTAGGTGGCATTCAACACTATTTAAGGAAATTATTATGTCTAACAAAATGACTGGTACCGTTAAGTTCTTCAACGCTGAGAAAGGTTTTGGTTTCATCTCCCCGGCTGACGGCAGCAAAGACGTGTTCGTACACTTCTCCGCTATCCAGTCCACCAGCTTCAAAACCCTGGACGAAGGTCAGCGCGTTGAGTTCACCATCGAGCAAGGCCAGAAAGGCCCGGCTGCTGCCAACGTAGTTGGTCTGTAATTCAAGCCGGAGCATACTGCTGATGGCTCATGCCAACCGCTGACAGCTCTGCAAGAATTTAAAAAAACCCGCTTCGGCGGGTTTTTTGTTTTTCCCCGCTTTTTCCTCACTGATCTCCCCTCCCCCGACAGCTTGATCCCTCCCTTACACGCTCTCACCGCTTGAGTCTTAGAATGAGCTCCGAATGGACTCAAAATGTAAAATAGTGACGAAAAAGTCCGGTTATCCGCTGTATTTGCCGCGAATTCTTGCTATTTTGCGCGCCACCAACGCAAACGATTTCCTTCACACTTTCAGGATTAGTTATGGCAAAGCAAGATATGGCCGCCCAAACAGGGACTGGCGGCTTTCTGGACTCTTATTTTTCCATTTCTGCGCGCGGCAGCAGCGTGCGTCAGGAGCTGGTCGCGGGGCTGACCACCTTCCTGGCGATGGTCTACAGCATCATAGTGGTGCCGAACATGCTGGGTGCTGCCGGCTTTGAGCAGGGCCCGGTGTTTGTGGCCACCTGTTTGATCGCCGCCTTCGGCTCCCTGCTGATGGGGCTGTGGGCCAAGCTGCCGATGGCTATCGGTTGCGCCATCTCCCTCACCGCCTTTACCGCCTTCAGTCTGGTGCTGGGTCAGGGACTGAGCATTCCGGTCGCCCTCGGCGCCATCTTCCTGATGGGTGTGCTGTTTACCCTGATCAGCGTCACCGGCGTGCGCCAGTGGATCCTGGATAACCTCCCCTCCGGCATCGCTCACGGTACCGGTATCGGTATCGGCCTGTTCCTGCTGCTGATCGCCACCAACGGCGTCGGCATGGTGATCAAGAACGAAGGGGCCGGTCTGCCGGTACAACTGGGTGAAGTAACCGCTTTCCCGGTCATCATGACGGTGCTGGGTCTGGCTGCCATCTTCGGTCTCGAGCGTCGCAAGGTGCCGGGCGGCATCCTGATGGTGATTATCGCCATCTCCATCCTCGGCCTTATCTTCGACCCGAAAGTGACCTGGCAGGGCTTCTTCGCCATGCCGAGCCTGACTGGCGAGAAGGGATCGCTGGTAGGCAGCATGGATCTGCTGGGCGCCCTCAATCCGGTAGTCATTCCGACCGTACTGGCGCTGGTGATGACCGCCGTGTTTGACGCCACCGGCACCATCCGTGCCGTGGCCGGTCAGGCTGGCCTCATCAACGAACGTGGCCACATCATCAGCGGCGGCAAGGCCCTGACTGCCGACTCCGTCAGCAGCATGGTAGCGGGCGCTGTTGGCGGTGCTCCGGCGGCCGTCTACATCGAATCTGCCGCAGGCACCGCTGCCGGTGGCAAGACCGGTCTGACCGCCGCGCTGGTCGGCGTGCTGTTCCTGCTGATGATCTTCCTCTCCCCGCTGAGCTATCTGGTACCTGCTTACGCCACCGCACCGGCCCTGATGTACGTCGGTCTGCTGATGCTGGGCAACGTCACCAAGCTGGACTTCAGCGACTCGGTCGATGCGCTCTCCGGCATGCTGTGCGCCGTCTTTATCGTGCTGACCTGCAACATCGTGACCGGCATCATGCTGGGCTTCGTGGCGCTGGTCGTTGGCCGCATCTTCGCTGCCGAGTGGAAGAAGCTGAACGTCGGCACCGTCATCATCGCCGTGGCGCTGGTGGTCTTCTATGCCGGTGGCTGGGCCATCTAACCCGTCCGCATATTCCGGTTATAGCCAAGGGCCCTGCGGGGCCCTTTTTCATGGCTGTGAGTCAGCTAACAGTTTCCCGCCCGCCAGCCCTGCCCTGTTTCAGATTGAAACATCCATCCCCCTTCTGCTGTTTCAAATCCGAACCAAATCGCCCGTCATTTTTATCCCTTTTTCTGTCGTTAGACTGGCTCCATCAACCATTTGCCCACCCGAGCGGTGGCAAGCCAAGGAGTGAGCCATGAAGAAACTGATCAATGCCGTCGATGCCGTGGTCCGTGAACAACTGATGGGGATGGCAGCCGCCCACCCCGAGCTCAAGGTACGTATCGAACCCCACTACATCACCCGCGCCGACGCCCCCGTGATGGGCAAGGTGGCGCTGGTCTCCGGCGGTGGTAGCGGCCACGAGCCGATGCACGGCGGTCTGGTGGGCAAAGGGATGCTGGATGGCGCCTGCCCCGGCGAGATTTTTACCTCCCCGACCCCGGATCAGATGTACGAGTGCGGTCAGGCCGTTGATGGCGGCGCGGGCGTGCTGTTTCTGGTGAAAAACTACACCGGTGACGTGCTCAACTTCGAGACCGCGGTCGAGCTGCTGCACGGTGACGGGGTCAAAGTGGGCTTCGCCCTGATCGATGACGATGTCGCGGTCAAAGACAGCCTATACACCGCCGGTCGCCGTGGCGTCGCCACGACCGTGCTCTGCGAGAAGCTGGTCGGTGCCGCCGCCGAGGCGGGCTACGATCTGGCGCGCTGCGAGGCGCTGGCCCGCCGCATCAACAACCAGAGCCGCACCATAGGCGTAGCAATGCATGCCTGTACCGTGCCTGCCGCAGGCAAGCCCTCCTTCACCCTGGCGGACAACGAGCTGGAGTTCGGCGTCGGTATCCACGGCGAACCGGGCATCGAACGTCGCCCCTTCACCGACCTCAATACCCTGGTGGACGACATGTTCAGCGAGCTGGCGGACAATACCCCCTATGGCCGCACCCTGCGCCACTGGGATCGCACCAGCGGCATCTGGCAGGAGGAGCACACCTTTATCGAGCCGCTCAACAAGGGCGATCGGGTTATCGCGCTGGTTAACAGCCTCGGCGGCACCCCCATCTCCGAGCTCTATGGCGTCTATGGTCGCCTCGCGACCCTGTGCGAGGAGGCGGGCATCCATCTGGTGCGCAACCTGATTGGCCCCTACTGCACCTCCCTCGACATGACCGGCATCTCCATCACATTGCTCAAGGTGGATGACGAGCTGATGACCCTGTGGGATGCCCCCGTTCACACCCCCGCCCTGCGTCGCGGCTGCTAAGGAGAACCCATGTTAAGCAAGCATCACATCGTCAACTGGCTGCTCGACTGCGAACACATTTTTACCGAGCAGCGTGACTACCTCACCGCGCTGGATACCGACATCGGCGACGGTGACCACGGCCTCAACATGCAGCGTGGCTTCGCCAAAGTGGCCGAGAAATTGCCCGCAGTGGCGGACAAGGATATCGGTCAGGTGCTGAAAACCACCGGCATGACATTGCTCTCCTCGGTCGGCGGTGCCAGCGGCCCACTCTACGGCACCTTCTTTATCCGGGCGGCAGCCAGCACCGACGCCTGCCAGAGCCTGAGCCTCAGTCAGCTGTGCAAAATGCTGAGTGACGGGGTCGAGGGCATTGTTTCTCGCGGCCGTGCCGAGCCGGGCGACAAGACCATGTGCGATGCCTGGTGGCCGGCACTGGCGGCCCTGCAACAGGCGCAGCAGCAAGAACTGCCCCTGAACGAAGCGCTGGACAAGGCGGTGGCAGCCGCCGCAGCAGGTACCGAGGCGACCATCCAGATGCAGGCCCGCAAGGGGCGCGCCAGCTATCTTGGTGAGCGCAGCATCGGCCATCAGGATGCCGGGGCCACCTCGACCCTGCTGCTGCTGACCGCCCTGCGTGACAGAGCGAGGTTGTGACATGATCGGAATCGTAGTTGTCTCTCACAGCGCCCAGCTGGCAGCTGGCTTGAAGGCGCTGGCCGACCAGCTCGGCAGTCCGGCCAGATTGCTGCTGGCGGCTGGGGTCGATGACCCCGACCACCCCATCGGCACCGATGCCATCGCGGTGATGAGTGCGATAGAAGAAGCGGATGACGGCAGCGGCGTGCTGGTGCTGATGGACTTGGGCAGCGCCCTCCTGAGTGCCGAAACCGCCCTCGAACTGCTGCCCCCGGAGCTGAGCGCGAGGGTGCGGCTCTGCCCCGCCCCGCTGGTCGAGGGTACTCTGGCCGCCGTGGTGGCGGCCGGTTCCGGCCTGACGCTGGATGAGGTGGCCGCCGAGGCGCTCGGCGCGCTGGGCCCGAAACAGGCGATGCTGCCAGCCAGCCCAGCGCAGGCAGCCACCGAGACAGTCCCCGTTGCCGACGACGGCTGGCTGCGCTGCGAGGTGGTGGTGGATAACCCCCACGGCCTGCATGTGCGCCCCGCCGCCCGACTGGTGGCCGCCCTCAAGCCATTTGCCGCTGAACTCAAGCTGCAAAAGGGGGATAAAGAGGCCAACCCCCGCAGCCTGACCCGGCTCGCCATGCTCAATGTGCGTCAGGGCGACCAGCTCACCCTGCTGGCGCGCGGCGAGGATGCCAGCGCCGCCTTGGCCTGCTTCCAGCAGCTGGCCTTTGATCGCTTCGGCGACTGACGCCACTGTTTCAAGGGCTGCACTCGCTCGCTGAGCCTGTGCAGCTTCATTCAAGACGAAGGAGTCCCCGGCACTGCCGCCCCTTCGCCCCGATTCTTAATTAGTAAAGAGAGAGGGATAGAATATGGACCGCATTATCATCAGCCCCAGCAAATACGTGCAAGGCAACGGGGCCCTCGCCAATATCGGCAACTACGTCAAAGCGCTCGGCGCCAAGCCGCTGATCCTGGCCGACGCCTTCGTCACCAAGCTGGTCGGCGATACCGTGGCCACCAGCTTCCACGGTGCCGGCATCCAGCCGGAGTTCGACTGCTTCAACGGCGAATGCTCCCGCCCCGAGATCGACCGCCTGCTGGCCCGCTGCCAGCAGGCCCCGTTTGACGTCATCATCGGCATCGGCGGCGGCAAAACGCTGGATACCGCCAAGTCGGTCGCCTTCTACCAGAAGGTGCCGGTGGTCATAGTGCCCACCATCGCCTCCACCGATGCCCCCACCAGCGCGCTGGCTGTCATCTACACCCCGGAGGGGCAGTTCAGCGAATACCTGATGATCCCGACCAACCCCAACATGGTCATCATGGATACCGGCGTGGTCTCCCGCGCCCCGGTGCGGCTCTTGGTCTCCGGCATGGGGGATGCGCTCTCCACCTACTTCGAGGCGCGCGCCAACAAGGTCTCCGGTTGCCAGACCATGGCCGGTGGTGCCTCTACGCTGGCGGCGCAGGCCATTGCCGAGCTCTGCTACAAAACCCTGCTGGCCGATGGCTACAAGGCCAAGCTGGCGGTAGAACAGGGGCTCTGCACCAAGGCGGTGGAGAACATCATCGAGGCCAACACCTATCTGAGCGGTATCGGCTTCGAGAGCAGCGGGCTGGCCGCCGCCCACGCCATCCACAACGGCCTGACCCAGCTGGCCGAGTGTCACCACCTCTACCACGGTGAGAAAGTGGCGTTCGGTACCCTGGTGCAGCTGGTGCTGGAGAATGCGCCGATGGCGGAGATCGAAACCGTGCTGGGCTTCTGCCGCTCAGTGGGCCTGCCGACCAACCTGCATATGATGGGGGTCAAGGAGCTGGATATGGCGCGCCTGATGGAGGTGGCCAAAGCCTCCACCGCCGAGGGCGAGACCATCCACAATATGCCGTTCAAGGTCACCGCCGAGGATGTGCTGGCGGCCATCGTCACCGCCCACCAGTTGGGGCTGTAATCGCGCCACTGCTGACCTTGCCATATAAAACGGCCCCGCAACTGCGGGGCCTTTTCATTTTCTGCGGGCCGATTGGCGACAGCTCGGATCGCCGTCAACCGTGATAGTCGGCGGGATCGATCTCGAGCAGTTTCAGTCGCCGCCAGAGGGTGGTGCGGCTGATGCCAAGATGTTGGGCCATCTGGCTCACCTGTCCCTTGCAGACGTGGGCGCAGCGCAAGATGGCCTGCCGCTCCAGCTCGGCCAGAGTGAGCAGCGGTTGCCCCACCACCTCATCCGCCACCCGCTGATAGCCGTGGCGAATGGCGGCGGGCAGCGCCTCGGGCGGGATCGGCCCCTGACCGGAATGAAGCAGCGCATGCTCGACGGCGCTGCGCAGCTCCCCCAGATTGCCGGGCCAGGGATAGGCGAGCAGGCAATCGAGGGCCGCCGGACTGAACTGGCGCACCGGCTCGCGCCCCTGCGCCGCCAGCTGCTGGTTGATAAGGCCCGGCAGATCCGCCGCGCGCTCTCGCAGCCCCGGCAGCCAGAGCTCGCACGCCTGCAAGGCATAGAGCAGCTGGCGGCCAAACAGCCCCTCCTGCACCAGCTGCTCCAGTAGGGCGCTGCTGGTGGCGATGATCCGCACCTTGAGCGGCAGGATACGGGCCGAATCGAAGCGCTGGATGCGACCGGTTTTGAGCAGTTGCAGCAGCGCCGCCTGCATGGGAGCGGAGAGGCACTCCACCTGCTCCAGCACCAGGGTGCCGCCGTGGGCCAGCTCGAATTTGCCCGCCCGCTCCTGCCCCGCCTCGTCGGAGCCCATCAGCTCCAGTGCCATCCGCTCGCTCGGCAGCGCCTTGCAGTTGAGGGTAATAAGCGGCCCGGCGGCCCGCTCGCTGCCAAAGTGGATCGCCTCCGCCAGCTGGGCCTTGCCCACCTCCTCCTCGCCACGCAGCAGGATCGGCCCCTGACTCTGGGCCGCCTGCCGGGCGTAGCGCAGCAGCTTGCGCATGGCGCTCGACTCCCCCACCAGTGCCGACAGCTCGGGCACCGTCTGGCGCAGCTGATGAATGGCCCGCAGCCGATCGACCGGGTGCAGCAGGGCGATAAAGCTGACCCCCTCCGGCCCCGGCAGCGGCTTGAGGCTCACCAGCGCATTGATAAATTCCCCCTCCTGCGCGCCGAGCCGCTCCAGCGTCACCTCCACATGGCTGAGCGGCGTCTGCCCCCTGATGGCCAGCTGCAACCGCTGGGGCAACAGCAGGTGCTGCTCCAGCGGCTGGCCGAGACAGAGCGCGGGATCGAGCCGCAGCCGATTGGCCGCCAGCGCGTTAAGGTAGCGCAGTCGGCCCTGCGGATCCCAGGCCAGTACGCCGTCATCCATGCCATCGAGCAGGGCGTAAAGTTCGCTGAGGTGGTGCTGGGACTCCTGCATCAGGGTCTCCATCTGCAGCAGATGGGCCAGCTCGCGCCCGGCACTGACGGTGAGCGCCAGATCGCCCGCGCTCGCCTCCTCCACCTTGCAAATCAACGCAATGATGGCGACCTGACGGCCATTGCTGTTGTAAACCGGGCTGGCGCAGCTGTGCCACGGGTGGAGGGTCTGGTTGAAGTGCTGGGGGCCGCTGACGCAGAGCGGCACTCCCTCCAGCGCCGCCAGATTGATGGCATTGGTGCCGATGCGCCCCTCGCTGAAAAAGGCACCGGGGCCAAACCCCAGCGCTGCCAACTCCGCCAGCGTGCCGGGGTGGCCGATCTGGGCCAACAGGCAGCCACTCTCGTCGGTGAGCAGCAGGGCGCAGGAGCGCCCCTCCATAAATTCGTAGAGATCCTCGAGGGCCATCTCGCCGGTGGTGAGCAGATCCCGCTTGCGCTGGCGCAGGCTCTGCAAGGTCTGCCCCTTGGCGCAGTGGGGCGGATGCCAGAGGGTGGCACTGGTCTGGTGGGCGCAGCGCAGCCAGGATGCCTGCAGATAGTCGGGCCAGGCGAGCAACGGCTGAAGGTCAGATGGCATGGTCACAGCAATATCCGGCAAGATGTGAGCCGACCATTTAACCACTCTTGCTTGCCCGATTCAGTGACCTGCCTCAGAGGGTGGCAAGCCCGCCCCCTCCCGGTCGGGTTCACCCTCGGCAAATTGCTGGCCGAGGCATTCCTTCGATCTTTTGATATATAACCCCGCTCACACTACTGACTTGTTTATGAAAAGGAGGCCGGATGGCGCTTTCCATTGCTACGCCTTATGTGTATTTTGCACGACTGAAAAGTAGAGCCAAAAGAGGATGTTGCATCAGCAAGTTCAGCTCCCCAGTTAGGCAGTTAAAATTTATGCTTTAAAATGAGATTTTCGTGGCAGTTATCCAAGTGAATCAGAGTTATATGGAAATTCTCTAGTCGGATAAGCACAGCCCTACACCTAATCACTGTTATGTACCGAGGAAAAATTATGTTTACTGCAGAAATAAATGAACTACTAGATGCTTTGGTACAAGATGTACAAGGCATTGCAAGCATATGGCTAATAGGCTCTAGGGCTAATGGCACAGCGAAACCAGAGTCTGACTGGGATTTTTTCATTTTTGGTGATTGCTCTGTATCCGAACAAATAAAAAGCAAGCCTGAGTTCCATCTAGATAACATTGACCTGCTAGTTGTCGCTAAAGATGGCACATTTGAAAAACCCTATGGCAGCAAGAAATCTGGGGACTTGAATGATTGGAAGTGGCAAATTACAACTCCAGAGACCGCAACGTACCAAAGCTCAAAGTGCGAGAATTTCGACCCAGACGGTGATGGTTTTACTGATGGAAGAACACCATTCATAACCGAAACCTTAAAAGCGGTACGAGTCAGAGGCACATAAAAACTGGGTCAAACAGTTCGATTCGCTCACTGGGACGAGCTAAAACCCGCCCCTTAACCAAACGTTATGCCTCTTGAGTTACTACGCACATGGAAAAAGTAAAAATAAAGCTTGTTACGATCGGTCACCTCCCATTGCACCTAAACCTTCAACATATTTCAGCATGGAAATCTGAGATATTTGAGCTGATCGGTGGGATTGACAATTTCGACTTACGCTGTGATTCAGATGGTTCTGACTGGGAGTTTTCTGATGAACTTTTGAGAAATCAGCTTCCTACCTGTACTGGTGCAGATTTTCTCCTAGCCATCGTCAACGTACCAATTGAAGACAACTGGTACTCTCGACGACTCGGGAATAATCAAATCGTCTTCACATTCAGCCAGATTAGAGATTTTCTTGTTTGGGAGAATATCCCGCTTGAGAACGCGATCTTTCGGGTTCTCTACGCCTACACTCTACTCTACCTCCGCTCAGGGAACAAAATACCCGAATATGGTGAAGCCCCAAGTTTCACTCACGATGAGACGCGCGGGTGCCTTTTCGACATGAATGGTATCAAATCAGATCTAGTTGAATCATGTAATAAACCTGTTGTATGTAGTGAGTGCGAAGAACGCCTAAGAAACGAGCGAGTATCTAACCAAAAAATTAATACTGTGCAGAAAGAGATAAGGAAAATTCGAAAGCATCTCTACTATAGAGTCTTCGACTTCGTTAAAGCGAAACCTGTAATTGCACTTGTTATTTCAAGTGCATTTGCAATTTTCCTTGGAGTTGCCGGATCGTTACTGGCTTCGGTCATATACGATAGTATTAAGTCTTCGCCACCAGCCAGCACAGTATGTCAATCTAGCCAGCAGACCAGCTGAATCTGACCACTGATTTATAATCATAAACTGGCTAGGGAGTCGTGATACATATTGCAAAATATATTTTCATTTCGATATCTGGTTTAATTAAATCGATATGAAAAAAACAGGCCTGTAGGTTCGATTAGCCGTCAGGCGTAATCGGACGTTCGCGTCAATCCATTTCCCCGCTATAACGGCCATCCATATTTCCCCCAGCCAGATACCGCTGATTCACGGAAACCCCAGGATAACGGCATCGCGATCGTCCGATTACGCTTCGCTAATCGAACCTACATGGGATGGTAATAAACAACAGAGCCGCCCTTATGGGCGGCTCCTGGCATCAGCGATGGATGGCTGATTCATCTTGTTACCGAATCGTCTTTTTACTGAATCGTTATTGGGCCTTGGGCGGTTCCACCGCTGCGGTCGCCGGTTGGTCATCTTCCTTGATCCAGGCATCCAGCAGGGTGTAACCCACCGCCAGCACCACGGGGCCGATAAAGAGACCGATGATCCCCATGGTCAGCAAGCCACCGATTACCCCCACCAGAATGAGGATGAGCGGCAGGTCGGCGCCACGCTTGATCAGGAAGGGGCGCAGGAAGTTGTCCATGGTGCCCGCAATCAGTGACCACACCAGCAGGAAGGTGCCCCAAGTGGTGTCGCCACTCCAGTAGAGATAGCCGATACAGGCCAGCAGCACCGGGAAGGGGCCGATCTGGGCGACGATCAGCAGGAACATCACCACCACCAGCACCATGGCGTAGGGGATACCGGCAATCAGCAGGCCGACACCGGCTACCGAGGATTGCACCAGCGCGGTCACTACGACCCCCATCGCCACGGCGCGGATCGCCTGTGAAGCGAGCACAGTGGCGTTGTCACCACGCTGACCCGCCAGCCGGTGGGCGAAGCGGCGAATGCCGGTCGCCACCACTTCACCCGAGTGATAGAGCACACCACAGATACCGACCGTCAGCAGGAAGTGGACGAACAGCAGCCCCAGATTACCGGCCTGAGAGGCAAGCCAGCGGGCGGTCTGGCCAAAATAGGGGGCCAGCTTGGCAAACAGCACCTGACCACCGCTCGCCAGAATTTGCTGCCAGAAGTCATAGAGCTTGTCGCCCACCAACGGGATCTGTTGCAGCCAGAGCAGCTCCGGCGGCGGTGACTGGCTGATATGGGTACCCAGCTCGATCAGCATGGGCGCCTTCTCCGCCACATTGGCCAGCGTCATAAAGAGCGGGATAACGAACATCAGCAGCAGCACCAGCGTCATAAAGAGGGCCGCCAGGGTGCGCTTGCCCCACAACAGGCGCTGCACCATCAGCATCAGCGGCCAGGTGGCGATGGTGATCATGGTGGCCCACACCAGCGCAGGCAGGAAGGGCTGCAACACCAGGAAACAGGAGATAATCAGGATGCTGAGAAACAGCACCCCCAGGGTTATCTTGGCCAAATCCACTTTTTTCATGTTCATAGGGTTTCCCTGTCAGGGCATCCGCCCCTGGGTCTAGAGTCTTGTTTCAAGAGAGATAGTATCCACCAGAGGCCAGCGCTCAACCAGAGCCCCAGCCCGAAAAAGAGCGCAAACTGACCAAGCAGGATAGTGAGCGAACTACTGGTCAACAGCGGCAATGCCCACGCGCCCGCCACCATCAGCAACATGCCAGCCAGCACCACGGCGCCGGTCAGCCACGGGGAATAACCGTCGCGCACCAGCGTGACCCGCCCCCCGAGCCAGAGGCCCAGCGCCGCCAGTCCGATCCCGGCCAGATGGGCCGACTGGGTCAGGCCCGCACAAACCAGTGCTGCAGCGATCAGCAAGCCCCACACGGATGAACGCTGATCCAGCCGCCAGCAGGGGCGAGCGGCCAGCAGCAAGGCACCAATCAGCAACCCCACCGCCACATCGGAGATAAAGTGCACCCCGAGCCAGACCCGCGCCAGACCTGTGGTGAGCGCCAGCAGCAAGGCCAGCGAATAGGCCAGCCCGCGCCGGGCAGGCCAGAGCCAGCCAAGCAGCGCCCCCCAGAACAGCAGGGCCGAGGCGGTATGGCCGCTCGGCATGCCAAAGCCTTGCGCGCTCTGGGTTGCCAGCAGCGGTTGCAGATGGAAGGGGCGCGGCCAGCCGATCCCCTCCTTGCTTGCCTGCACCAGCAAGCCGAGCCAGAGCATGGCGAACAGCAACTGGCGCAGCCGCGGCCACCCCAGCAGCGGGAGCAGCAAAGGTATCAGGGCAAGCTGAAAGCCGCCTGAACCAAACAGATTGCTGGCCGACAGCCACCAGACATCGGGCCCCAGCCACTGCTGCAGGCGCACCATCAGCGGGATCTCGGCCTGATGCAGCGCATTGCCCTGCATCACGAAATCGGACTGCCAGCGCACCTCGCTCTCTGGCACCTTATCCAGTCGGGATTGCAGCCAGTCGAGCTGATCCGGGAATCGGCGCTGCTCGCGGGGCAGCTGGTCGATGGCGATCAGCCGAGCGTTAAGGATCTCCCCGCCCAGATTGGGGGCCTTCAGGATGGAGACAAACGCAGTGTCTTGCTGCGCGATAATGGGTTCCAGCGTGCGGCAGGCGAAGATAAGCGCCCGCTGCCAGCGACCCAGCTCCTGCACCACCTCCCCCCGCAAGCCGGTCTCTTCATAGAGTTCGCGCAGCGCCGCCTGCTCGGGGCGCTCGTCGCCATCTATATAGCCGCCGCTCAGGCTGTAACGGGAGGAGATGCGATCCTGCACCAGCAGCAGTTGATCCTGATGGCGGATGGCGCAGGCCGCCGCCGAGGGAGCCACCGGTTCGGCGCTCAGGGGTGGCAGAGCGGCAAACAGCGCCAGCAAGAGTAAAAAGAGGGTTCTCGACATCAATTTGCTTTCCCTATGCACAATGGCGACAAGCCTCCCAGAAATCAGATAGTTGGGCAACGGTAGCGGCCGGATTGCCGCCGTTCCCGCCACGCTGGCGGTGCACGGAAGATTGCGATGAAGCAGGGCACTCCCTACTATTGGCGGCTATCTTCAATTTCATGCAGCAAACGCTGGAGCCCTCCATGAGACAGTTCGGCTTTTTCCTCGGCATCGCCATCGGTGTCATTTTGATCCTGTTCGGCAGCATCGTCATCTTCCAGGCGCTCCCTGCCGCACTGGATGTGCTGGAGATGCCAAGCCGCATCCCGTTCGTGCGCGAGGTCTACACCTGGCTGATGACCAGCGCCAACGGCCTGACCGCCCAGCTGGAGCAGAACTTCCTGGAAGCGTTCCAGACCGTGCTCAAGCTAATCCTGCTCATCACCTTCATGTGGGTCTGCGTCAAGCTGGTCAACATGGGGGTGCTGATTATCCGCGCCGGGGTTGATCTGATCCGCACCGCCATCGCCCACAGCGAAGGCCCCCACGACCAGAAGAAGCCGGATCAGCACGATCACTTCTGACTCTGACATGGTCGATGGATGTGAACGCTGCCGCCCCCAACCGGGGCGGCAGTGTTATATGCGCGGTATGAAGGCCACTCCCAGCCCCCATGGATACCCGATAAAGCAGCGGCTTTCCCTTGTGAATCAGCAAACTGCCCATATGTTGCATCACCTTGACATGGTTTGCGCCCCGCGCGGCGGCTGCCCGGTTTCTATCCCGCCCCCGTGCTCTGGTATAATCGACCACCTCTTTTCCCCGTTATGGAGCCTGTTCATGCCCAATCATGCAGAAAGTGCCCTCGAGGTTCGTCTCGACAAGTGGTTGTGGGCAGCCCGTTTCTACAAGACCCGCTCCATTGCGCGGGATCAGATAGACGGGGGCAAGGTGCACTACAATGGTCAGCGCAGCAAACCGGGCAAACAGGTGGAAGTGGGTGCACTGATCCGCTTCTGGCAGGGGCAGGACGAACGCGAAGTGCGGGTGCTGGCCTTGAGCGAGCAGCGTAAATCAGCCCCGCTGGCCCAGCAGCTCTATGAAGAGACCGCCGAGAGCCTGAAAAAACGGGCCGAGAATAGCGAGGCGCGCCGCTTCAACAGCCAGTTTGCCCCCAGCCCCGAGCGCCGCCCCGACAAACAGGAGCGACGCCAGTTGCTCAAGGTCAAACAGTACTGACCGACCCCGATTTGATACCGGGCTGGCATCAACCCCAGCCCGCCCGATTTACCTCACCGAAAAGCCAGGAACATATGATGAGCAACCAAGATCTGCTGTATCGCTATCTGTTTGAAGAGTACGAAGTGCGTGGCGAGCTGGTCCAGCTGGATCACACCTACCGCCACGTAGTGGAAGCCCAGAACTACCCGGTGCAGGTGCAAAAACTGCTGGGCGAGCTGCTGGTTGCCACCAGCCTGCTGACCGCCACCCTCAAGTTTGAAGGCTCCATTACCGTACAGCTGCAGGGCGATGGCCCGGTGCGTCTGGCCGTGATCAACGGTGACAACAACCAGCAGCTGCGCGGCGTGGCCCGCTATGAAGGCGAGCTGCCGAGCGATGGCAAGCTGCAGAGCCTGATCGGCAATGGCCAGCTGATCATCACCATCACCCCGGAGCAGGGCGAGCGCTATCAGGGCATCATCGCGCTGGATGCCGATACTCTGGCGGGCTGCCTGGAGCACTACTTCGCCCGCTCCGAACAGCTGGCCACCAAGCTGTGGATCCGCACCGGTTACCACGAAGGTGTGCCGCGCGCTGCCGGCATCATGCTGCAAGAGTTGCCTGCCCAGAGCGAGGATCACAGCAACGACTTCGATCACCTGACCCAGCTCACCAGCACCATCAAGGATGAAGAGCTGTTCGGCCTGCAGGCAGAAGAGATCCTCTACCGTCTCTACCATCAGGACAAGGTGCGGGTGTTCGATCCGCAGGCGGTCGAGTTCCGTTGCACCTGCTCCCGCGAGCGCTGCGAAGGGGCCCTGTTGCAGATAGAAAAGGAAGAGGTCATGGAGATGGTGCAGGAGCTCGGCAAGATCGACATGCACTGTGATTATTGCGGCGCCCAGTACCAATTTAATGGGATCGATGTCGAAACCCTGTTCAGCAGGGCTCCCGGCAATGATGCAAACCAGTTACACTAATTAAAGGCGGGCAAAACCCGCCTTTAACTTTAATAACAAAAAAATACCCTATTTTATAAAGTTTGATGGCGATCGCTAAACTCTACCACCTAAGTGATAGGATGACCGTCAGATAGAACCCTACCAACCTCTGAACCCAGGAGAATACAATGACAATCGTGGCAGAACCCACCCTGGCCCAACAATTAGGACTGGACCAGTACGGCATCAAAAACAGCCAAGAAATCGTTCGCAACCCCTCTTACGAGCAGCTTTTCGCGGAAGAGACACGCCCTGACCTGGAAGGGTTCGAGCGCGGTGTGGTGACCGAGCTGGGCGCCGTCAACGTAAACACCGGTATCTTCACCGGTCGCTCCCCGAAAGATAAATATATCGTCAAAGATGCCACTACCCAGGATACTGTGTGGTGGTCTGACCAGGGTAAAAACGATAACAAAGCCATTACCCCGGAAGTGTGGTCACATCTGAAAGGGCTGGTCACCAAACAGCTCTCCGGCAAGCGCCTGTTTGTGGTCGACGGTTTCTGCGGTGCCAACCCGGATACCCGCCTGGCCGTGCGCATCATCACCGAGGTGGCCTGGCAGGCACACTTCGTGAAAAACATGTTCATCCGCCCGAGCGATGAAGAGCTGAAAACCTTCAAGCCCGACTTCGTGGTGATGAACGGAGCCAAGTGCACCAACCCGAACTGGAAGGAGCAGGGTCTCAACTCCGAGAACTTCGTTGCCTTCAACATGACCGAGAAGATGCAGCTCATCGGTGGCACCTGGTACGGTGGCGAGATGAAGAAGGGCATGTTCTCCATGATGAACTACTTCCTGCCCCTGCGCGGCATTGCCTCCATGCACTGCTCCGCCAACGTGGGTCAGGACGGCGACGTCGCCATCTTCTTCGGCCTCTCCGGCACCGGCAAGACCACCCTCTCCACCGATCCCAAGCGTCAGCTGATCGGCGATGACGAGCACGGCTGGGATGACCACGGTGTGTTCAACTTCGAAGGGGGCTGCTACGCCAAGACCATCAAGCTCTCCGAAGAGGCTGAGCCGGACATCTACCACGCCATCCGTCGCGATGCGCTGCTGGAGAACGTGACCGTTGCTGCCGATGGCACCATCGACTTCGATGATGGCTCCAAGACCGAGAACACCCGCGTCTCCTACCCCATCTATCACATCGACAACATCGTCAAACCGGTCTCCAAGGCAGGTCACGCCACCAAGGTGATCTTCCTGACTGCCGACGCCTTCGGCGTGCTGCCCCCGGTCTCCAAGCTGACCAAGGAGCAGACCAAGTACCACTTCCTGTCTGGCTTCACCGCCAAACTGGCCGGTACCGAGCGCGGCATCACAGAGCCGACTCCGACCTTCTCCTCCTGCTTCGGCGCAGCCTTCCTCTCCCTGCACCCGACCAAGTACGGTCAGGAGCTGGTAAAACGGATGGAAGCGGCAGGTGCAGAGGCCTATCTGGTCAACACCGGCTGGAACGGCACCGGCAAGCGCATCTCCATCAAGGATACCCGCGCTATCATCGACGCCATCCTGGATGGCTCCATCGAGAAGGCCGAGACCAAGGTGCTGCCAATCTTCAATCTGGAGATCCCGACCGCGCTGCACGATGTGAACCCAGCGATCCTCGACCCGCGCGACACTTACGCCGACAAGGCCGAGTGGGATGCCAAGGCCGTCGATCTGGCAGGGCGCTTCATCAAGAACTTCGAGCGCTTCACCGATAACGACGAAGGCAAACGTCTGGTTGCGGCAGGCCCGCAGCTGTAACAGGCTCGCTTCGTATCAGTGACATCATGCCGGTCAGCCACGCTGACCGGCATTTTTGTTTTTGTGGAGCCCCGAACGCTGCCATCGCCCCCGTTAAAAGGGCCAAAACCTTGCCTTTGCCTGTTGTGACAGGTTAGATTCAGCCAAACTTTATACAATATACAATTCTGTAACGCCCAATCGTGACCCGACCATGACCCCACCCTACAAGACCCGAACCCAGATGGTGATGGAAAACCTCCGTGGCCGGATCCTCCGTGGGGAGTTCCCCGCTGGCGCCCCCTTGCGTCAGGATGCCATTGCCAAAGAGCTGGCCGTGAGCCGCATCCCGGTGCGCGAAGCCCTGATGCAACTGGAAGCGCAGGGGCTGGTGAAGTTCGAAGCCCATCGCGGCGCCGTGGTCACCATGCTGGACGCCTCGGCCATTGAAGAGCTCTTTTATTTGCGAGCGCTGCTGGAAGCCGATACCCTGTTTCACGCCGTCGACAAGATGACGGAAGCCACCTTCGCACAAGCGGAGGCGATCCTCGCCCAGTTTGATCACGCCCTGGAGTCAGGCACCCAGATCGAACATTGGGCAGAGTTGAACCACAGCTTTCACGCCACCCTCTATCAGGCAGCCGGTCGCCCCCAGGCACTTGAACTGATCGCCCAGATCAATCTGAGCTGTGACCGCTATGTCCGCTTCGAGCTGCTGTTTGCCAGTGACGGGGTGGACAAGGCGGAGCGTGAACACGCCCAATTGCTGGAACTGTGCCGCGCCCGGCGCAAGCACGAGGCGGTGGTGCTGCTCAGGCAGCATATCGAAGCGGCAGGTCAGTCGATCAAGCGGATCCTGGCCAGCGGCCATAAAAACTGAACACTCATATAGCAACCATCTGGCACTAACGACATGAATAATTTCGAGATAATTGAAACCCGCGTCGCCCAAGTCAGGGCCGAGCTGGCCATGCAGGAGTTGGACGCATTTATCGTCCCCCACGATGATGAGCACCTCGGCGAGTACATCCCCGCCTATGCCGAGCGGCTTGACTGGATCACCGGTTTCAACGGCTCTGCCGGGGTTGCCATCATCATGGCCCAGCGGGCAGCCCTCTTTGTCGATGGTCGCTATACGGTGCAGGCGCGGATGCAAACCCCCGCCGAACTGTTCGAATTCCTCCACCTCATTGAAAATCCCCATGTGCAGTGGCTGGCCGAACAGCTGCCGTCAGGCTCCCGGGTTGGCTTCGATGCCCGCCTGCACAGCCTGACCTGGTACAAGAATGCCAAGGCCGTGCTGGCCGACCGCGGTATCGAGCTGATCCGCGTCGAGCAGAACCCCATCGACCTGAACTGGAGCGATCGCCCGGAGCCGACCAAGAGCCCGGTCATCCTCTACAGCGAGGAGCTGGCAGGCCAGTCCAGCCAGTCCAAACGTGAACAGCTTGCGGCCGATCTGCGCAAGCGCGGGCTGGATGCCGTGCTGCTGACCCAGGCCGAGCCCATCAACTGGCTGCTCAACCTGCGTGGCCGCGACATCGACCGGCTGCCGGTGGTGCTGGGCTTTGCGGTGCTCTACGCCAACACCAGCATGGATTTCTTCGTCGATACCGACAAGATTGACTGCTTCGCCTTCACCCAACACGTGGGGCAGGATGTCTCCGTCTACCCCATCGACAAGCTGGGCGACGTGTTGCAGCGCATCGGTGAAGATCAGCAGAAGGTGCTGGCCGATCCGGACAGCGCCAACGCCTGGACCCAGCTCGTCATGGAAGAGGCGGGTGCCATTCTGGTGGCAGGGCAAGACCCCACCATGCTGCCGAAAGCGTGCAAAAACGAGATCGAGCTGACCGGTATGCGTGCCGCTCACCTGCGTGATGGCGTGGCAATGACCCGCTTCCTCGCCTGGCTGGATCGGCTGGTCGCCTCCGGCGAGTTCGAGGGGGTGGATGAAGGCACCCTGGCCGATCAGGTGGAAGCGTTCCGCCGCGAGCAGGAGCATTACGTCGAGCCGAGCTTCGATACCATCTCTGCGCTCGGCCCCAACGCCGCCATGTGCCACTACCACCACACCAATGGCACCCCGCGCGCGTTTGGCCAGGACAGCCTCTATCTGCTGGACTCCGGCGCCCAGTATATGGATGGCACCACCGACATCACCCGCACCATCAAGGTGGGTGAGGTGAGCGAAGAGCAAAAGGCGATGTTTACCCGGGTACTGCAGGGCCATATCGCGCTGGATCAGGCCCGCTTCCCCCGTGGCACCGCCGGTATCCAGCTCGACGTGCTGGCCCGCATGCCGCTGTGGCAGGCCGGTTACAACTATGACCACGGCACCGGCCACGGCGTCGGCCACTTCCTGAGCGTCCACGAAGGGCCCCAGCGCATCGCGCCGAAAGGGAGCATGGTTGCCCTGCAACCGGGCATGGTGCTCTCCAACGAGCCGGGCTACTACCGTGAAGATGGCTTCGGCATCCGCTGCGAGAACCTGGTAGTCGTGACCGAGCTGGAACAGGTTGGCGAGCTGCCGATGCTGGGCTTCGAGCGGCTGACCTACGTGCCGTTCGATACCCGCCTGATCGACCGCAGCCTGCTGAGCCCGGCCGAATTCCGCTGGATCAACGAATACCACGTTGAGGTGTTCCGCCGCCTGAGCCCGCTGCTCGAGGGCGAGGATCTCGCCTGGCTGGAGCAGGCAACCAGCCTCATCTGATGACACAGGGCCTGCGGGCCCTGTTTTTTATCCCCCCTTTTGACCTGTATCAACACCCCATGCGAGCAGGTCAGGAGAATGGCGGCCATGAAAAGTCATCATGCCAGCCCAGCCCGGGGCTCACACGCCGCAGCCAGCAAAAAGGCGAGTGACCATCCCAGACTCATGCGCGAGCAGCAGACGGTCAGCGCCATGATCCGCCTCTACTGCCAGCACCATCATCAGGATCCCCATTGCCGCCACTGTCGCCAGTTGCGGGATTTCGCCCATCAGCGCCTGCGCCGCTGCCGTTATGGCCACGGCCACAAACCCACCTGCGCCAATTGCAACATCCACTGCTACGCCCCGGCGATGCGCAAACAGATCCAGCAGGTGATGAAGTGGAGCGGCCCACGCATGTTGCTGCGCCACCCCTGGCTCACCCTCCGCCACCTGCTCGACGGCTTGCGCAAAGCGCCCAAACTGCCCCAGAGCCGCCCCCTGCCGCCATAACCGCCAATCCCTTGCATCCGGCAGGGGATGACCACTACCCTATGACTCCTTTTTTGCCGTTGACCCCAAGGTCAGCGGCGTTGCCGATCCGTTTGCTGCCAATGGAGTCCTGATGCACCACAACCCGCCCCTGCTACGCCCCGCCACCCACAATGACATGCACGCCATCTGGCAGATCGATGCCAAGGTGTTTGGCGAAGATGTCTATCCCGCCTTCTTCTTCCGTCAGGCGATGGATTTGTGGCCCGAGTTGTTGCTGGTGGCCGAATACGAGGGGCAGCTGGTGGGGTATGTGCTGGGGGGATTCGGTCAGGAGCGGTCGCAAGGCTGGGTACTCTCGCTGGCGGTACTGCCGGAGGCACGCGGTTTTGGTCTGGCCGAGCGAATGATGCGCCAGATGGAGGCCAACCAGCAGGCGCTGCAGATCAGCGAACTGCGGCTCACGGTCGATCCGGCCAATCCGGCCCAGCGCCTCTACTACCGGCTCGGTTACACATTGCAGGCGGAAATAGCCGACTATTTCGGCCCCGGAGAAGACCGTCTGCTGCTGGTTAAAACCCTCTCCGGTACAGCTGCGATTCAAGGACAAAACCGGTTACAGAACGCATAATTGGTTACATTTTGCCGATTTCATGTGTGACGGGGTTGGAGTAAAGTTCACTCATCAACCGGATTGTTCAAATTACGTGCAGCCCAGGAGGCCCACCATGTTGAAGCGTATGACCCTTATTGCCCTGCTGGCAGCGACCACCATCACCGGATGCGCCAACAGTGACGTTTACTCTGGCGATGTTTACACCAAAGACCGCGCCAAACAGGTGCAGACCGTCAGCTACGGCACCATCATCTCTACCCGCCCGGTGAAGATCCAGGCCGATGAGAACTCCCTGATTGGCACCATTGGCGGCGCCGTGGTCGGTGGCCTGCTGGGCAGCACAGTCGGTGGCGGCACCGGACGCGACATCGCAGCCGCAGGCGGCGCCATCGCCGGTGCTGCGGCAGGCAACGCCATCGGCAACAAGATGAATCAGGTCGACGGCGTCGAGCTGGAGATCAAGAAAGAGAACGGCGAAGCCATCGTGGTCGTGCAGAAAGCCAGCCCCACCTTCACCCCGGGTGCTCGCGTGCGCATGACCCAGGGCAATGGCAGCATCAACGTGGCCGTCGTGAACTAAGCGTGTGAACTCAGGCTTTGCAGCTTTAGAGTCATAAAAAAACCGCCGGTTCCGGCGGTTTTTTGTTGTCTGACGTTCGGGATTACATGCTGTAAGCCTTCTCGCCATGGGAGGTAACATCCAGCCCTTCCCGCTCGGCATCGCCGTTCACCCGCAGACCCACCAGCATGTCGACCGCCTTGAAGGCAATCGCCGCCACGGCACCGGACCAGAGCAGGGTGACACCGACCCCGATAGCCTGGATCTTCACCTGAGTCAGGATGGAGTAGCCCTCAGCAACCTGATTGGTGACATAGTCCCACACCCCGGTGCCGCCCAGATCCGGGCTGGCAAAGACGCCGGTCAGCAGGGCGCCGAGAATACCGCACACCCCGTGTACGCCAAACACGTCCAGACTGTCATCGGCTCCCAACATGCGCTTGAGACCGTGGACACCCCACAGACCCGCCACGCCACTGATAAGTCCCATCACCAGACCACCGCCCACACCGACGAAACCGGCTGCCGGGGTGATCACCACCAGACCGGACACCGCACCGGATGCCGCACCCAGCAGGGAGGGACGTCCCTTCATCACCCACTCGGCCAGCGTCCATGAGAGAGCTGCCGCAGCCGGCGCTACCCAGGTGTTGATAAAGGCGAGAGCGGCGATACCGTTGGCTTCCAGCGCGGAGCCCGCGTTGAAACCGAACCAGCCGAACCAGAGCAGGGAGGCACCGATCATGGTCATGGTCAGGCTGTGGGGGGTCATGGGATCACGACCGTAGCCCAGACGCTTGCCCACCAGATAGGCACCCACCAGACCCGCTACGGCGGCGTTGATGTGCACCACTGTGCCGCCTGCAAAGTCCAGCGCACCATGCTGGAACAGATAACCGGCCGTTGCAGTCGCCGTGGCCGCAGCCTCGGCGCTGGTATAGGCATCCGGACCCGCCCAGTACCACACCATATGAGCCAGTGGGATATAGGCGAAGGTGAACCAGATCACCGAGAAGAGCAGCACGGCGGCAAACTTGATACGCTCGGCGAACGCCCCCACGATAAGGCCGCAGGTGATGGCGGCAAAGGCCCCCTGGAACACCACATAGATCAGCTCGCTGATCCCGACACCCTTGCTGAAGGTGGCAGCGATGGAGTCAGGGGTCACCCCCTTGAGCAGCACCTTGCTGAAGGAGCCGTAGAAATTGCCCCCCTCGGTAAAGGCCAGCGAATAGCCGTAGATCACCCAGAGCACACAGATGAGGCAGAACAGGGTAAAGACCTGCATCAGCACGCTCAGCATGTTTTTGGCCCGCACCAGACCACCGTAGAAGAGGGCCAGACCGGGGATCGACATCAGGATCACCAGCGCCGCCGAGAGCAGCATCCAGGTGTTGTCACCCTTGTTGATTGTCATGGCGGCAACCGGAGCCACCGCCGCCTGTACCTGAGCGACCTCTTCGGCCCAACTTGGGGTAACCAGCAAGGCAGGCAACATCGTCAGACCCGCCATCATCCATTTTTTGACCATAGAGCACTCTCCTTCCCTGTCGTACCGGTACAAGACCGGCTCCGTTTCCCTGATTGAATCTGTGGCGAACCGCAAGGTGTTGCTGCAACCCGCCAGAATCACACCCGCGCCCGGCACGGGGATGTCTCTTGCCACTTCCTCATCACTGCATCTGCCGCCGATGACCGCAAGAGACCGTCTGACATGTAAAAAGCATAAAGCGGGCCACAAATTTAAATCCTTTTAAATCAATGTATTAGAAAGATCACGCATCATCAACGCACCAATTTGGCGCATGAGCTGCGCTAACCTGCCCAGGGTCGCCCTGTCACAGGGCAGGCGATACTTCACGCACCAGAAATGCGCAAACCCTGAGCCAGCCCACAAGCTGACGTCATCGATATCGCGCGCTGCGGGCCCGCTCGTTTACACTGACAGACCAGCCGTTTCCTGTTATCCGACCACGGCATGCCATTACACAGCCCCTTGTTTGCAAGGTGATGGCAGTCCCAATCCGAGGAACACCATGCAGTTCGATCGTCTCGACATCAGCCTCTCCCACTACCGTCATCTCGACCGGGAGCATCGCGCCCACATCGCGCTGCTGGGGATAGTGATGCTGGCCATCATGGCCCTGCATCTGTTGCTGCTGCCCCACTTTCCCTACGAGCGCTTTTACGCCGTCAGCTTTGGCTTCGAGGTGATCAACTGGCTCACCATGCTGTTCCTGTTCTGGGTGGTGCAGTGCGCCCACCTGCCCACCCACACCTACCGCATGCTCTCCTGCGGTCTGATGTTGTGGATCATGGGGGCCACCGCCGACATCATGGATGAGCTGGTGGCGCAGCCACTCTGGCTCGCCATCTATGCCGAGGATCTGCTGCGCTCCAGTGGCATCCTGCTCAGCAGCATCGGCATCCTGAGCACCATGCACCATCTCTTTCACATCAATACCCAGCTCAGACAACAGGCGCTGTTCGACGATCTGACCCGGCTGCCAAACCGGCGCTACTTTCATCAGCAGCTGTTTCTGGAACAGGGGATTTGCCACGCTCTCATCCTGCTGGATCTGGATCACTTCAAGGTGATCAATGACAACTACGGCCACGATATCGGGGATCGGGTGTTGCAGCAGTTTGGCGAGCTGTTGCAACAGCACTGCCCGCCCGGTGCGCTGGCGGCCCGTGTCGGGGGTGAAGAGTTTGCCCTGCTGCTGCCCATCGCCCACGAAGCCGAGCTGCAGCAACTGGCCAACACCCTGCTCACTGCGACCCGCACCATAGCCCCCGACCCGGCCCATACCATGACGGTCAGTCTGGGAGTGGGGATCCGCGAGCCCAAGGAACCGGCCGTCTCGCTGTTCAAACGGGTGGATCAGGCGCTTTATGGCGCCAAGGAGGCGGGCAGAAACTGCGCGGTATGGGCGATGCCGACTAACAAGGAGGCGTGAAGATCTGCCGGTTGATTGCCGATCACGGCGGAAGATTGCTGCTGAGACAGGGGCCCAAGGGCCCTTGTTTCATGTGGGAAAATCCCCCCGCCTAAAAGCGGAAGGTAAGACCGATATTGGCCTGCCACTGAGTTACCAGCTCCCCGCGCACCTTGAACACGCACTGCTCCGGGTTGCAGAGAAACTGGTTGTTGTCGTTGACCAGCGAGCCATAACCGCGCACCTCGGCCCGCAGGGCCAGATGCTCGGCGAGGCGCGGTTGCACCCCGAGCGCCAGCGACATGGAAGGAGTCACCTCGCTGTCGTAGGCGGCAAAGCGGGTCACCCCGATCCCGGCGCCGATATAGGGCGCCATCAGGTTGTCAGAGAGAGTAAGCGCACCGGCAAAGTGCAGGGTGTCCACCGTCAGGCGATCCGGCTGGTCGGGAGAGAGGGTGGTGGACTGATGGCTGTAGAGCAGCTCGATCATGCCCGGATCATCCACCTCCTTGCTGATAAAAAGACCCCAGCTACCGGAGCCCTGTCCCTGCAGTGAATCAAACGATGCAGAAAGCGGCACCGGCTGCACCACATCGTCACTCTTCTCGAAGTCGATGGCTGAGCTGTAGCCGAAAAATGGCGTCACCTGCCAACCGGATGTGGTCGCGGCCTCGCTACTCCAGGCCTGCCCCAGTGGCAGCAACAGCCCCATCATCGCTATCCCGGCTCTCTTCATCATCATCCCCTGCTCCCTGTGTGATTGTGCAGAAAGCATACCAGAGGCGTCCTAGGCCCATCCTAAACGGCGGCTGTACCGGATCACTTTCATCGCGGGATTTCCCTCTCGCCGGAACCTCCGCCGAGCCGCACCACTGGCGCCGCTATGCGCCCCTGCCACCATTCATCGACGGTTAACCTCTGCCACGTATGCTGGCGCCAAATCGGGTCATCGGGGCCCGTTATCACTACTCAAAAGGACATCAGGGAATGGTTGCCGCGCAACTCAACGACCCCAAAACTACCCTCGCGGATACCCTGCGGGCCACCGCGCATGCCATCGACGAGAGCCACATCAGCCTGCGCCAGATGCTCGCGCTGGTGGGCGAGCAGGGCATGCTGCTGTTTTGCGTCCTGCTCACCGTCCCCTTCCTGCTGCCGATCTCCATTCCCGGGGTCAGCACCCCGTTTGGCCTGTTGATCCTCTTTATCGGCATCGGCATCACCCTCAATCGGGTGCCCTGGCTGCCCGCCACGCTGATGGAGCGCCGCTTCGCCGCCGACCAGCTCAAGCCGACCCTGCACAAGGGGGCTGATCTGCTGGCCCGGGTCGATCGCGTTATCCGCCCACGCCTGCTGGTGCTGACCGGCAGCAACACGGTCAACCGCTGCAACGGCCTGCTGATCATGCTGGCCGCCCTGCTGCTGATGCTGCCCCTGGGCGCCATCCCCTTCACCAACGCCATGCCCGCCTGGGCCATCCTGCTGCTGGCCACCGGCATGTTGCAGCGGGACGGTCTGTTCGTCGCCAGCGGCTATCTGCTGGTAAGCGCAACCCTGGTCTGGTTCAGCGTGCTGGCCATCGGCTTGCTGATGGCGGGCCAGAGCGCCAGCGGCCTGCTCGGCTAACCCCGATGCACAGAAAAAGGGCGACCAGATGGTCGCCCTTTTTGATTTGTGCGGGATACCGCCCGGTCAAAGCAGATCGTAGATAAGGGCCGAGATGGCAAGCAGCCCCATCACCAACACAAAAAGGGTACTCGGCCCGCGATAACGCTTGAGTGCGGGCAAGCGATAGATGGAGCAGGCCGGCAGCAGAAACAGGATCACCGCGATCAGCGGGCCACTGACGCGCTCGATGATGTCGAGCACGTTGGGGTTCAGATAGGTGATGACGGCGGTCACCATAAACAGGATCACCGATGACACCCGGGCGATGGTTGACTCCTTGAGAGAGAGGCCCAGCCCCTGACAGGCACCGCTCACCATGCTCACCGTCCCCTCGCTCACCCCCATGGAGGTGCCGAGGAAGGATTTGGACATGGCCAGAATGGCGATGAGTGGCCCCACATAGGCGATCAGCGGGTTGGAGAACTTGTTCGCCAACGCCGACAGCACGGAGATATTGTCGGTGCGGGCCAGCGCCATCTCGGCCTGACTCAGACTCATCACGCAGCTCACCACGAAAAAGAGCACGCTGCCGCAAATCAGCATGCTGCTGCACTTGATGATCCGCTTGGTGCGCAGGTCAGCACTCTCCTGACAGCGCTTCTTCTGCGCCGCGCTGAAGGAAGAAATAATCGGCGCATGGCTGAAAGAGAACACCATCACCGGCACGATCAGCCAGAGGGATTTCCAGAACGCCGGATCACGCCAGTCCACAGACTGACTCTCGCTGAAATAGGAGAGGCTCCACTGGGGCAGCAGATAGATGGAGAGGCCAATCAGAAAGGCAACCATCGGCAGTGCCAGCACGCTGATGGCCGATACCACGATCTGTTTGCCAGCCAGCAGCACCAGATGCAGACCCAGCATCACTCCCAGCACCAGCAAGCCGCGCGGCAGCTCGGCATCCCCCAGCTGGTGAACCACGAAGCTCTGGATCGCATTGGTGATGGAGATGCTGTAGACCAGAATGATGGGGTAGAAGGCCATCAGATAGACCAGCATCAACAGCTTGCCCGCCTTGGCACCGAAGTGCTCCTCCACCACATGGGTGATATCCCCCTCCTTGTGGGAGCTGGAGAGCACAAAGCGGCTCAATGCCCGGTGGGAATAATAAGAGAGCGGAAAAGCCAGCAATAAAATAAATAGCAAAATAACCGG
Source organism: Aeromonas sp. MTB (assembly GCF_056632455.1). NCBI lineage: Bacteria > Pseudomonadati > Pseudomonadota > Gammaproteobacteria > Aeromonadales > Aeromonadaceae > Aeromonas > Aeromonas sp. MTB. The sequence goes on along the minus strand of NZ_CP147026.1, from coordinate 446,872 downwards.
AGAATTACTGCCAACCGTAATAGGGAGAAATAACGTACCGGCACCGACAGCAGTGGCATATAGGCCCATGGTCCATACAGAATCGCTTTTCTCCCATTTCAATTTTGAAACAGGGTTACTCTTTTCAGCAATAGAAACACTCATTGCAATATATACCTTATTAATCTGTCATCATTATTTTTATTGGCCCGAATAACAGGCTGGAGATATTTCGTTGCATATCGCCCTGCACATGAAAAAACAACGCCGCCAGCGGCCAACAGGGCCACCGGAGAGAAACGGAGCTGCAACGCTACCATCGTTGAAATCGCTATCCGGGTCAAGGTTAATAATTCATGACTGTTTGAATCGGAATGTTTCAAAAGACAACAGGATGTATCACATTCGTCACCCAAAACCAGATTCACGCCTGTTTGATAACATACCGATAAAACCTCATGCTGTTGCCCAACAACACAAATAAGACCAGCGATCAGGCCGATAATATTAACACCTTAAGCTGTGGAATATGAGTTAAATAATATGGCCAACTTTTCTACTAATTGACAGTGATATCAGCCAATTTATTCAGGGTAAAAGAGCAGGCTATTTCCCACAGCGACCGGGGTGGCATTCTCAACCTGCCGGGCAGTGCGCCACCCGGTTGCGCCCTGCCCGCTTGGCCCGATAGAGCCACTCGTCGGCCCGGGCTAGCGCCTGATTTATCTCCTCCTCCGGCTGCACCAGGGTTGTGCCCAGACTGACCGTGATGGCGACCGGATCGGCAGGCAGCGCTTCGACGGCGGCGCGGATCTGCTCCGCCATCTGCTGCAAACCGGCTTCATCGATCCGCGGCAGCAGTATCAGAAACTCCTCGCCACCGCTGCGCACAAAGAGATCGTCCGCCCGCAACAGGGCATCGATACAACGACTGAAGCGCTGCAAGGCCCGATCTCCCTGCTGATGGCCGTAGTGATCGTTGAGCTGCTTGAAGTGATCGATGTCGAGCATGATGAGGCCGCAGGGGGCCTCCCCTGCCCGCAACGGCTGACAGTGTTCGAAGAAGAACCGGCGGTTGTAGAGGCCGGTCAGCTGGTCGGTTTCACTCTGGCGCAGCAGTCGCTGCTGCAACTCGTACTGGCGGGTGATATTGCGGGTCACCCAGGCCACCGCCCGCTTGCCGTCATAGAGGGAGGGCAGCGGCGCAATCTTGCCCTCGAAACGCTGTATCCCTTGCGGCCCGGCGGCGGCATTGATCCCCCCCACCTCGGCTGCTGAGAGCTCATACTCCACCACTCGCACCTGACCGCTCGCCAGCGACTCGGCCACCTGCGCCTTGACCCATATGGCCATCTCGGGTGGCAGCACATCGGCCAGCTGCTTGCCCGCCAGCGGATTGCCATCGTGATAGGATTGCTGCTCCATGCCGCCGATATATTCCACGTAATAGCCATCTTCACTGAGAATAAAGACGGGATCTGGCAGCTGGGCCATCACTTCATAAAGCTGGGTTACCGAAAGCGCCACGAAGACTCCTGTACTTCAACGTCAAACAGGGGGGAGATATTCTGCCTCAAGAGGACTCACTCGCCCTCATCGGCAGAACAGAAAAATCTGCGGCCACAGCCAACAATCCTTTACATCTAGCAGCCTGCCAGCCTCTCGGCCACCACAGGTGGCCAGCGCGTTGCTACTCCCGCCACTGCGCTCGCTCACGGCGGCGAAAGCCCCCTCACCCGCTCGCGCATATCCCATTGTTTCAACTCACAAGTTCATTTACGCTGGCCGTCCTGAGTCCAGTTTTCACCTCATCAGCCATCAGGGAGCCAGCCACCCGCAACCGCAGGGGCTGTACCACGGAAAAGGAATTGCCAGATGAAAAACGCCATCGTTACCGCCCGCTTCGACGCCATCAGCACCGAAGGGGAACAGCTCACCCTCAAGATCGCCATCAAGGCTCCCGAGCCGGATCCACGCTCGGCTGGCGGCGACTGGCGCTGCAAGGTGAAGCTGGCGGGGCTGAGCGACAAGACCTTTATCTACGGCATCGACAGCCTGCAGGCCCTTAGCCTCGCCATCAAGTTTGTCGAGACCGAACTGCGCGCCTTCTCCGATGCGGGCTGGCAGTTCTATCTGCCCAATTGCCCCGATCACCCCATCGACATGAGCGCCTGCTACTTCCCGGCGCTCTAGCCCAAGGTCAACTCAGGGAGCATGGGGTGCAGCCCAGCTCCCACAATATCCCTTTCATCGACAACGAGCTCATCATAGGCAAGTGCTGCCCCACAACCCGCAATGCCAAGGGTACTGTCAGAAAATTTGACAATTAAATCAATAGCATGCATCCAAAAACAATTGACAATAATTCTCATTTAATCAATGGTTGATTTCCAAATGAACCACTCTGGAGATAGTGGATGAAGCTCTGTTTGGCCACAGCATTATTGCTGTGCAGTATTTCAAGTGCCAATGCCAATACTTGCCCATTGAGTAACTGCAACACACTACACGCTGGTGAACATTACTCTATTAATGCCGATGGAAAGTATTGCATCAATTTCAACAAAGAAAACATCACGGTGGTAAACCTTTCGAGTCGATACATTGAAATAGAAGACAAAAATTCAAATCCAACTGTTATATACCCTGGTGAATTTGTTGATGTCGATACCATATCAACAATCGCAAATTCAACCAAGGTAGTTATCAGCATAGAGCACGATAGCTTTATCGTGATAAGAGATATAAATGAAAGCAAGCGTAACAAGAGAGCGGCACCCGCATTGGTATGGGCAGGCGGTGGGGCCGTTATCGGGGTGATGGGCGTCATTGCCAACAATCCTGATGCAAACATGAGAGAGATTGCTGCAGGTGCATTTGGTGGTGCCGTTACCGGTAGGTTAAGCCCCATCATGGGAAGTGGTGTCGCAGGCATGATGGCTTCAGGCAGTGCTGGCCTGGCAGCAAGCGGTGGCTGTGCCTCATGTCACTAGTGATGATAATCGTCACATTGATAGCAGCCGTTGTAGCACCCTTTCTTTTAAGCAACAACCTTGCCCATCGAATTGCACTGCTACTAATTTCAAGCGGTTCAATACTATTTAATTATCTCTCGGGTACTTTCTCAGCCTGGATATATTTAACCTTTATTGTATTTACAGTTATTTTAAAGGCTAACTATCGGTCTACTCTGGTGCGTTGTGATGATGCAATACTAGGTTGCTATATGATTTTCTACATCCAGCCATTAGTCTTGAGGCTAATCTGATACACTCCCTTTAAATGCAGTAGACGAGATAAGCTCACAAAAAAAGAGCGCATATTATGCGCTCTTTTTATTTCAGACCTGTTTGGTAATATTTATCAACCCGTATTACGCATCCCTGCGGCAATACCGGCGATGGTAACCATCAGCGCCTTGTCCAGCTCGGGGTGCAGGGTCTCCGGGTGGTTACGGGAGCGGTTGAGCAGCTCGGCTTGCAGCACGTTGAGCGGGTCTGTGTAGGGGTTACGCAGCTTGATGGACTCCTTGATCCAGGGCTGATCCTCCAGCAGATCCCCGCGCGGGCTCAGTTTCAGCACCACCTCGATGGATTCGGCGAGCTCCTGACGCAGCTGTTTGCCAAGGCCCCACAGCTCCTGCGGCACCAGACGGGTGTCGTAGTACTCGGCGAGCCAGACGTCCGCCTTGAGGAACACCATCTCCAGCATCTCGAGGCGAGTGCGGAAGAAGGGCCACTGGGCGCTCATCTCCTCCAGCACCGCCAGCTTGCCGCCGTCGATGGCCTGTTGCAGCGCCTTGTGGGCACCGAGCCAGGCCGGCAGCATCAGGCGGTTCTGGGTCCAAGCGAAGATCCACGGAATGGCGCGCAGACTCTCGACGCCGCCGTTGGGCTTGCGCTTGGAGGGACGGGAGCCGAGCGGCAGCTTGCCGAGCTCCATCTCCGGGGTAGCGGCACGGAAGTAAGGGACGAAGTCCGGATGACCGCGCACGATACTACGGTAGTGATCGCAGGAGTCGGCGGCCAGCTGTTCCATCACCTCGCGCCAGCACTCTTTCGGCTTGGGCGGTGGCAGCAGGTTCCCTTCCAGCACGGCGCTGGTGTAGAGCTCCAGACTCTTGATCGCCACTTTCGGCAGACCGAACTTGAAGCGGATCATCTCCCCCTGTTCGGTGGTACGCAGACCGCCGCGCAGGGATCCCGGCGGCTGGGAGAGGATGGCCTGATGGGCAGGCGCACCACCACGACCGACGGTACCGCCGCGGCCATGGAACAGGGTGAGGCGGATGTTGTTGGCTTCGGCCAGCCCCACCAGGGATTCCATGGCAGCGTACTGGGCCCAGCCTGCGGCCATCATGCCCGCATCCTTGGCAGAGTCGGAGTAACCGATCATCACGTACTGACGGCCCTGAATGTAGCCGCGATACCAGTCCACCGAGAGCAGACGCTCCATTACGGCGGTGCCTGCCATCAGGTCATCCTGGGTTTCAAACAGCGGGGCGACCGGCATGCGGAACTTGCAGCCCGCCTCTTTGAGCAGCAGTTGCACCGACAGCACGTCGGACGGCGCACCGGCCATGGAGATGATGTAGATACCGAACGCATCGGGGTCGTGCTTGGCGATGACCTGACAGGTTTCCAGCGTCTCGCGCACCTCGGCGCTCGGCTCCCAGTCGTGGGGAATGAGCGGGCGACGGGAGTTCAGTTCGTTGAGCAGGAAGGCCTGCTTGTCATCTTCACTCCACTCGGCGTAGTCACCCAGACCCAGATAGCGGGTCAGCTCGGAGAAGACCAGCCCATGACGCTCACCATCCTGACGGATATCGAGCTTGACCAGATGGATGCCGAAACAGGCGACCTTGCGCAGCACGTCCAGCAGCATGCCATCGGCGATGTTGCCCATGCCGCAGGCGTGCAATGAGTGGTAGCAGAGTTCCAGCGGCTCGCGCAGCTGGGCGGTGGTCTTGACCAGATCCTGGCTCTCGCTCGCCTGGCCCTGCACCTTGGCGGTGAGATGCTCCTTGGTTTCGCGCAGCGCTTCACGCAGCTCGCGCACCAGCGCACGGTAGGGCTCGGGGTGATCGCCAACGCGAGCGCGCACGGCGTCGGTACAGTCGGACATGGAGAGCTCGGAGGTGAGCTCCTTGATGTCTTTGTAGAACAGGCTCACCGCCATCCAGCGGCCAAGCTCCAGCACTTCGGCAGTCACCTTGGCGGTAACGAAGGGGTTGCCGTCTCGGTCACCGCCCATCCAGGAGGTGAACTTGACCGGCGCGGCATCCAGCGGCAACCGCACACCCAGATGGTGTTGCAGACGCTCGTCCAGATTGCGCATGAATTCGGGGATGGCAGGCCACAGGCTGTTCTCCACCACGGCAAAGCCCCACTTGGCCTCGTCGACCGGAGTCGGGCGCTGTTCGCGGATCTCGTTGGTGTGCCATGCCTGATTGATGAGCTGTTCGATGCGGTTGAGGATCTTGTCCCGCTCGCGAGGCAGCAGGTCGGAGAGCTCCAGCGCCTCGAGGCAGTCGTTGAGCTGTACGTGCTTGTGGATCAGGGTACGACGGGTCACCTCGGTGGGGTGAGCGGTCAGCACCAGATCGATATCCAGCTCGCGCACGGCCTGAATGATGGCCTCTTGTGACAGGTTGGATGCCTTGAGTTTGTCGAACATCAGCTCCAGCGGATCCGGGGTGCAGACCTGCTCTTCACAGCGACGGGAGATGGTGTGGAACTGTTCCGCCACGTTGGCCAGATTAAGGAACTGGCTGAAGGCGCGGGCCACCGGCAGCAGTTCATCATCGCTCAGGGTGCGCAGGGTATCGAGCAGACGTTCCCGGTCTGATTCATTGCCCTTGCGGGAGGACTTGGCCAATTGGCGAATGGTTTCGATCTTGTCGAGAAAGGCCTGACCCTGATGATCCTTGATGGATTTACCCAGCAGCTGACCCAGCATACCTACGTTGGCGCGTAGTGCGGCGTACTTTTCGTTCATTCCACATCCTTATCTTGTTGGTGCCTGACACCCATCCGGGGTGCTAGACGACCTCACTTATTGTTGTGCGATTACAACATATGCTCCGTCATCTTAGGGTGACAATCTACCCAGATTGTCTGCGCAAGGTCAAATAACAGGCCGATTCAGAACATGTATTTCCATCACCACTCCACAACCGGCTTGTTATGTAACTTACTTACAGTTTTTACGCCCCTTTCACCGCCGCCGCTACAGGCAAAAACGTCTGATCAGGTGTTGCAACACCGAGGTGGTCGGCTTGACGAAGGAGAGGTCGAGATACTCATCCGGCTGGTGCGCCTGGGTGATATGGCCGGGGCCCATCACTATGGTCTCGCAGCCAAGCTGCTGGATAAACGGCGCCTCGGTGCAGTAGTTGACCGACTCGGCGGCGCGACCGCTCGCCTTCTCAGCTTCGCGCACCAGCACAGAGTCGTCGGCGCAGGCGTAGGCAGGAATGGGTTCATGCAGATGTTGCAGATGCAGGCAGCCCGGCTGGTGGATCTCAATGGGCGATAGCGCCTCTTTGAGCATCCCCATCAGCTCATCCGGCCCCACCTGTGGGGTGGGTCGCAGGTCGATATGCAGCTCGCAGCAGCCGCAGATGCGGTTCGGGCTGTCGCCCCCCTGAATGTAACCGAGGTTCAGGGTTGGCTGCGGCACGGCAAAGCGGTGGTCGGCGTAGCGATCTTTCAGATCCTGCTGCAAGCGCAGCACCTGCCCCATCGCCTTGTGCATGATCTCCATGGCGTTGACGCCGTTGGCGGGATCCGAGCTGTGACCGCTCTTGCCGGTAATGCGGATCGCCTCCGACATATGCCCCTTGTGGGCCACTACAGGCACCAGCCCGGTCGGTTCGCCAATCACGGCGTAGTCGGGTTTAAGCTCCGCCGCCGCGGCGATGGCGCGGGCCCCAGCCATGGTGGTCTCTTCGTCGGCGGTAGCGAGAATGCGCAGCGGCTTGGTCAGCTTGGTGAGGTCGATATCTTTGAGCGCCTCGACGATAAAGGCGAAGAAGCCCTTCATATCGATGGTGCCGAGACCATAGAGGCGGTTGCCCTCTTCGGTCACCTTGAAGGGATCCTTGCTCCACCCCCCCTCATCGAACGGCACCGTATCTGTGTGACCCGCCAGCAGCAGACCGCCCTCCCCCTGACCGATCGTAGCCACCAGATTGAACTTGCCCGGCAGGTCGGGGAGCGCTGTTACCTCGCACTGAAAACCGAGCTGACCGAACCAGTCGGCCAGCAGCCGGATCACCGCCTCGTTGCTCTGATCCCACTTGGGATCCGTGCTGCTGATAGAGGGAATCGCAATAATATTCTTATAAAGTGAAAAAAAATCCAGATTGGCCATCAGCTCCTCCTTGCGTCCCCGGAATGTTTCTGTTAGAAAATACAAATGCAAAGTGAGTGCATGAATATTCTGTAATTTTACCTGAATATCTGGCTCATCAACAAAGGCTTCTAGTTGTAAGGGAAAGTTAATGTTCTGTCACCTGATCTATAACCGACGACACACACCCGCCTGAATTGCCCCTCCGCACTTGTGCAAAGGGGCGATCGAACACCCTTGTGCACTGCAGCGTCATGCTGTGAATCTCGAACTCTGACTTGGAATATTCAACATGCTTAACACCGTTATCGTCGGTGCTAGTGGCTACGCGGGAGCCGAACTGGCCGCACTGGTACAGAACCACCCACAACTCAAGCTGTTCGGCCTCTATGTCTCCGCCGGCAGTCAGGATGCCCACAAGCGCTTCTCTTCCCTGCATCCCCAGTGGGTCGGAGCCCTCGATCAGCCGCTGCTGCCGCTGGACGACGACGGCATGACCCGGATCCTGACCCAGGCCGATCTGGTGCTGCTAGCCACCGCCCACGAGGTGAGCGCCGAGCTCGCCCCCAAGTTTCTCGCCAAGGGGTTGCCGGTGTTCGATCTCTCCGGCGCCTTCCGGGTCAAGGATCAGGGCTTTTACGACAGCTTCTACGGCTTCACCCACGACAGCGAACAGTGGCTGGATCAGGCCGTCTATGGCCTGGCCGAGTGGAACGCCGATGCCATCGCCACCGCCCAGCTGATTGCGGTGCCGGGTTGCTACCCGACCGCATCGCTGTGCGCCCTCAAGCCGCTGCAGCAAGATGGCCTGATTGCCAAGGGGTGGCAGCCCATCATCAACGCTGTCTCCGGGGTTTCCGGCGCCGGGCGCAAGGCAGCCATCAACACCAGCTTCTGCGAAGTGAGCCTCAATCCCTACGGCACCTTCAATCACAGACACCAGCCGGAGATCAGCCACCACCTCGGCAAGGAGGTGCTGTTCCAGCCCCACCTCGGCAACTATGTGCGCGGCATCCTGGCCACCATCTATGTGCAGCTGGCGGACGGCGTGACTCCCACCCAGGTGGATCAGGCCTTCCTCAAGGCTTACGAAAGCAAGCCGCTGGTGCGCCTCACCGGCCAGATGCCATCCATTCGCGGTGTGGCAAACACCCCTTACTGCGACATCGCCTGGCAACAGCAGGGCAACATGCTGGTGGTGGTCTCTGCCATCGACAACCTGCTCAAGGGCGCCGCCTCGCAAGCCATGCAGTGCATAAATATCAAATTTGGTTTTGAACCGGCCACCGGCCTGATTTAAGGACTTAGGAAGGATCTTGAACATGGACAAACAGACGTTGGTAATCAAGCTGGGCGGCGCCCTTATCGAGAACGACGAGGCGCTGACCGCCCTGTTCGCCACCCTCAAAACCTTTCTCGACGATCAGCACCGTCCGCTGGTGCTGGTGCACGGCGGTGGCTGTCTGGTGGATGACCTGCTCAAGGGGCTGGGTCTCACCTCTACCAAGAAGAACGGCCTGCGGGTAACCCCGTTCGAGCAGATCCCCTTTATTGCCGGTGCGCTGGCAGGGACCGCCAACAAGCAGATGATGGCCAAGGCGATCGCCACCGGCATTCCAGCGGTGGGGCTCTGCCTCGCCGACGGCGGCCTCTGTCAGGTGACCCAGCTCGACCCGGATCTCGGCGCGGTCGGCGAGTGCAAGCCGGGCAACCCGGCGCTGGTAGCGGGGATCCTCGGTCAGGGCTTCCTGCCGGTGGTGAGCTCCATCGGCATCACCGCCGAGGGGCAGCTGATGAACGTCAACGCAGATCAGGCGGCCACCGCCATTGCCGAAGCGCTCGGTGCCGATCTGGTGATGCTCTCCGATGTGAGCGGGATCCTCGATGGCAAGGGCAAGCTGGTGCCCCAGCTCGACAAGCTGACCGCGCTGGATTTGATGGAGAAAGGGGTGATCACGGATGGCATGGCGGTCAAGGTAGAAGCGGCCCTGCACGCCGCCGAGACCCTCGGCAAACCGGTCTGTGTCGCCAGCTGGCGCTACCCGGATCAGCTGCTCAAGCTGCTGGCTGGCGGCGCGGTCGGCACCCAAGTCGCTATTTGATCTCCACCGGAACAAGGAACATCCGATGCAACATCTTCTGAAAGACAGTGATCTGAACAAAGCCCAGATTGAAGCGCTGATTGCGCTGGGTAAAGCGGTCAAGGCCGACCCGAAGAAGTACAGTCAGGCGCTGGCCGGCAAGAGCGTGGTCACCCTGTTCGAGAAACCCTCCCTGCGCACCCGGGTCACTTTCGACATCGGCATCGCCAAACTGGGCGGCCACAGCGTCTATCTGGATCAGCAAAACGGCGCGCTGGGCAAGCGGGAGTCGGTGAAGGATTTCGCCGCCAACCTGTCCCGCTGGTGTGATGCCATCGTCGCCCGGGTGTTCGATCACCAGACCCTGGTCGAGCTGGCAGAGCACGGCACAGTGCCGGTAGTGAACAGCCTGTGCAACCTCTACCACCCCTGTCAGGGGCTGGCCGACTTTATGACCATTGCCGAGCACTACGACGACCTGTCGAAGGTGAAGCTTGCCTACCTCGGTGATGGCAACAACGTCAGCCACTCTCTGCTGCTGCTGGGGGCGACACTGGGCACCGACGTGACCCTGATCTGCCCGAAAGGCCACGGCCCGGATACCCAGATCTTCCTGCAAGCGCAGGCGCTGGCGGCCAAGTCGGGGGCAACCATCCACATCAGTGATGACGTGGCGGATATCGAAGGGTTTGACGTGGCCTACACAGATACCTGGGTCTCCATGGGTGACAACACCCCGATGGAGCAGGTCAAAGACCTCTTTATGCCTTACCAGATCAACCAGGCCCTGCTCGACCGCACCGGCATCCAGCATGTGCTGCACTGCCAACCGGCGCACCGGGAGCTGGAGATCACCTCGCAGGTGATGGATGGCCCCGCCTCCCTCATCATGGACGAGGCCGAAAACCGGATGCATATCCAGAACGCCGTGTTGCTGACCCTGTTTGGGCATAAATAGTCAGGGCAACAAGTAACGCGGCACTCAACCTGAATCACGACCCTTTTATTGAATCATCATCGAATCATCACGGAGAGAAGTAACATGAGCGGAATCAACAAGATCGTACTGGCTTACTCGGGTGGACTGGATACCTCGGCCATCATTCCCTGGCTGAAAGAGCACTATGACGCCGAAATCATCGCCTTTGTGGCCGACGTCGGTCAGGAGCGCGACGATCTGGAAGGGATCGAGCAGAAGGCCATCGCCTCCGGCGCCACCAAGTGCATCATCAAGGATCTGCGGGAAGAGTTCGTCAAAGAGTACGTCTACCCGACCCTGAAGACCGGCGCCGTCTATGAGGGCACCTATCTGCTGGGCACCTCCATGGCCCGTCCGGTGATCGCCAAGGCGATGGTCGAAGCGGCACTGGCGGAAGGGGCTGATGCCATCTCCCACGGCTGCACCGGCAAGGGTAACGATCAGGTGCGTTTCGAAGGTGCGGTCGCTGCGCTGGCACCTCAGCTGAAAGTGATCGCCCCATGGCGGATCTGGGATATGCGCTCCCGGGAAGATCTGCTCTCCTATCTGGAGACCCGCAACATCCCCTGCAAGGCGACCCTGAAGAAGATCTACAGCCGCGACGCCAACGCCTGGCACATCTCCACCGAGGGTGGCGAGCTGGAGAGCACCTGGAACGAGCCCTCCGAAGCGGTCTGGCAGTGGACCGTACCGGCCGAACAGGCACCGGATCAGCCGGAGTACGTCAAGCTGACCGTGGCGCAGGGTGAAGTGGTGGCCGTTGATGACCAGCCGCTCAGCCCGCACCAGATCCTGATGACCCTGAACGAGCGTGCCGGCAAGCACGGCGTGGGCCGCATCGACATCACCGAAAACCGGATGGTGGGGATGAAGTCCCGCGGCTGCTACGAAACCCCGGGCGGTACCGTGATGGTCGCCGCGCTGCGCGCCGTGGAAGAGCTGGTACTGGATCGCCCGACCCGCGCCTGGCGGGAGAAGCTGGGTGCCGAGTTCTCCCATCTGGTTTATGACGGCCGCTGGTTCACCCCGCTGTGCAAAGCGATCCTCGCCTCTGCCAACGCCATCGCCGAAGATCTCGACGGTGAAGTGGTGCTGAAGATGTACAAGGGTCAGGTCACCGCGGTGCAGAAGAAGTCGCCGAACAGCCTCTACTCCGAAGACTTCGCCACCTTCGGCGCCGATGAAGTGTATGACCAGAGCCATGCCGAAGGCTTTATCCGTCTCTACACCCTGGCCAGCCGGATCCGCGCCATGAAGGAACAGCATCAGGCCATCGGTGGCGATCACACCCACGGTTAAGCAAGCGCGATAACCCGTTGATTCCGTTGAGGGGGCATGGCCCCCTCTTCTACAGGCAGAGGGCATAGCCCCTGACCCATCATCAGCGGGTGTGACAAGAGCGGCAGCGCCCCGGCCGCTTCTGTGAGATAACAGGCTCGCAGAAAAACAGGGCACGATTTCAAGCTCGACGGTGCAAAGCGCCGCCGACAACGCATTCAAGGAGAGCAGTATGGCACTTTGGGGTGGACGCTTCAGTCAGGGAGCCGATAGCCGGTTCAAGCAGTTCAACGATTCGCTGCGGTTCGATTACCGGCTGGCGGAGCAGGATATTCAGGGCTCCATGGCCTGGGCCCGCGCGCTGGTCAAGGTGGGGGTCTTGACTGCCGATGAGCAGGGCAAGTTGCAGCAGGCGATGGAGGTGCTGCTCGCCTCGGTGCAGCAGGATCCCCGGCAGATCCTGAGCTCGGACGCCGAAGATATCCACTCCTGGGTCGAGAGCCAGCTGATTGCCGCCGTCGGCGATCTCGGCAAGAAACTGCACACCGGCCGCTCGCGCAACGATCAGGTCGCCACCGACCTGAAACTCTGGTGCAAGGCGCAGGGCGAGCTGCTGCTCGGCTCCATCACTGCCCTGCAGCAGGGACTGGTCGCCTCCGCCCGTTCCAATCAGGCCGCGGTGCTGCCCGGTTACACCCACCTGCAGCGGGCCCAACCGGTCACCTACGCCCACTGGGCGCTGGCCTATGTGGAGATGCTGGAGCGGGACTACTCCCGGCTACAGGATGCCCTCAAGCGCCTCGACACCAGTCCGCTCGGCTGCGGCGCGCTGGCGGGTACTGCCTACGCCATCGACCGCGAAGCGCTGGCGCTCGACATGGGCTTTGCCGGCGCCACCCGCAACAGTCTGGATTCGGTCTCGGATCGGGATCACGTGGTGGAACTGATGCACGTGGCATCCCTCTCCATGACCCACCTGTCGCGCTTTGCCGAAGATCTCATCTTCTACAACACCGGCGAGGCAGGCTTTGTCGAGCTCTCCGATGCGGTCACCTCCGGCTCGTCGCTGATGCCACAAAAGAAAAACCCCGATGCGCTGGAGCTTATTCGCGGCAAGACCGGCCGGGTGGTAGGCGCCCAGATGGGCATGTTGATGAGCCTCAAGGCGCTGCCGCTGGCCTACAACAAGGACATGCAGGAAGACAAGGAGGGGCTGTTCGATGCCCTCGACACCTGGCACGACTGCCTCGACATGGCCGCGCTGGTGCTGATCGATCTGAAAGTGAATGGCGAGCGCACCATGGCGGCGGCGCAAGGCGGCTACGCCAACGCTACCGAGCTGGCGGACTATCTGGTAGCCAAGGGGATTCCGTTCCGTGAAGCGCACCATATCGTCGGCGAAACCGTGGTCTTTGCCATCAGCGTGGGTAAACCGCTGGAAGAGCTCTCCATCGGCGAGTTCCAGCGCTTCAGCCCGGTGATCGAGTTCGACGTCTACCCCAATCTGGAGCTGGAAGCGACCCTGGCCAAGCGGGTTACCAAAGGCGGTGTCGCCCGCGAACAGGTTGAGGCAGCCCTGACCGCAGCCGAAACCTGGCTGGCAAAACGGACGGGTTAAACCAACCTGCTTGTCATTCGAACTAGAAAGCAAAACGGCAACCTCAGGTTGCCGTTTTTTATTGCTCACCGCAGTTCAGGCGCTAGCATTGAGCAGTTTGCCAACCCCATCGCCCTTGCCATTAGGCAGGGTCTGTTTAAAGGCACCGAGCAGCTGGTCGAGGTTGAGATTGCTGGCACCGAGGGAATCCTTGAGGGTATCGAGCTCGCTTTGCAGGGCATCGAGGCGGGTGCTCTGGGTGCCGCTCGCCAGCTGGTTGCGGGCGCTGTCGATGGCAGCCGGGAGGGATTGGCCACCATTCTCCTGCCCCAGAGTCTGCATCAGCTCCCCCATAAAGTGGTTGATGGCCGAGCGGTTCTGTTCGCTATCGGCATCATTGATACCGAGTCGCTGGAACAAGCTCTGGACAGTCGGGGCAAGGCGATCCTCCTGTACGGCAGGCTGCACGGGCTGGGGTTTGCTACTGCTGACAAGCAGCTGACTGCCCAGCTTGAGGGCGATAGAGGCAAGGGGAAGCAGGCTGCTGATCATGATATCTCTCCGCGACAACGACCCTTGATGGTGTTGCCAAGAGATGTGCATAAGCGGGGCCAGCACGGCGATAAAACGCACTGCACCGGCTAATCCCTTGAATGGCTGATCTATTTATTCAACCAGCACGCAGGAGATAGCCGAGCGCAAAGGGATGTCAGGCGGCCAGTGGCTGCCGCCACGGGCGGTAGTGGCAATATGGTGGCAAAGCGTTTTGCCGCCCACCCGAGCCGCTACCCCTTCCTTTCACACCCTAATCGCCAACTCTTTGAGCCACTTGCGCTGCTGATGGCACCAACAGAGTAAAACCTGACAAAAGCACCGCAGCGATCAGGCACCGAATAACGACCTGCGGGCTTACTAATCGAGCGGTGATCCGCCCACAAGGCGTGACCAATAGAAATGAAAAGAGGCTCCAAAGAGCCTCTTTTTGTTTCCGTGTCTGAACCAGACTCAACCCAGCAGTAGATAGAGCTGGTGAGCGGCCACACCGGCGCACAGGCCGCCGATGGTGTGGGCAACGATGGCGCGGGAGGTGAGATGGCGATAGCCGAGGGCATCCAGCATGGCGGTGTGGGTGCTCAGGAAGCCACTCCAGCACATCCCCATGGCGGTAAACACCGCGACCTCGTTACCAGTGATCCACCCCTTGGCGATAAAAGGGGGCACCAGCGACATGGCGGCACCGACCGCACCGAGGGAGGTAGCCGGGAAAGCGACCAGCTCCGGCTGCTGGAAGCCAAACAGCAGGTCAAACAGCCAGCTCACCTTGGCGGCCAGCACCGGCAGCAGGGCAACCCCCTGAAACGCTTCGCCGGTATAGCCCTTGTCGCCCGGGCCAAAGGTGAGCAGCATCACGAAGGTACTGATGATCAGCACCCCGGGGATCACCGCCATCCCCAGCTCCACACCGGATTTGCCGCCATCGAGCAGAGAGTTGAGGGTCCGCAGCCAGCCGGGAGCAGCCTCTTTGGTCACCCCTACCTTGCGGCCGTCGGACGATACAGCGTCATCGTTCAGCACTTCCCCCACCAAGGGGCGGATCATCCGCTGCATCAGCCGGGTAGAGACCACCGAGCCCACCAGAGCACCCAGCAACCCAATCAGCGCCGCACTGGCAGTGGATTCACCGCTCGGCAGCTGCAAGGTGGCCATAAAGGTCACCACGATCAGCCCCATGCCAAAGGCGGTGCCGAAGTTGGTGAGCGACACCAGCTGCCAGGGGGTGAAGCCTCTGCGAAAACGGCTGTCCTTGGCGAGGCTGATCACCGCCGGGTTGTCGGAGAAGAAGGTCATCAGCGCCGCCAGCGCGGTGCGACCGGGCAAACGAAACACCGGCTTCATCAGCGGGGCCAGCAGTACCTCCAGCAGGCGGATCACCCCGAATTCGCTCAAGAGCTGGCTCAGGGCACCGGAGAGCACCGTGATCCCCATGATAAAGAGCACTGTATTGAGCAGCAGCTGGTGGGCGGTATTGAACAGGGTGTTGACCATGGCAGAGAGGCCCATCTGGCTGCCGAGGTAACCGAACAGGCTGCCAAGAATAAGCAGTACCAGCACGGGTTCCATCCAGTTCCTAATGGCGGCAAGTCGCCCCTTTGACTCTATAACTACATGATTTTCCATATCTATCCTGCGGTTCATCTGTGCGTGTGTGGTTGTTTTTATGGTTAAAAAATGGCTGCGCCAAATAGAAAAAAGCCCTTGTCTTGCGACAAGGGCTTTTTGAATTGGCTCCTCCTACTGGACTTGAACCAGTGACATACGGATTAACAGTCCGCCGTTCTACCGACTGAACTAAGGAGGAATTGTAATTGGTGCCCAGAGACGGAATCGAACCGCCGACACGGGGATTTTCAATCCCCTGCTCTACCGACTGAGCTATCTGGGCAAATGGTGCCGGCTACCGGAATCGAACTGGTGACCTACTGATTACAAGTCAGTTGCTCTACCTACTGAGCTAAGCCGGCACACTTTAAACCATTGTGCATGAACAAATTTTTTATTTCATGGCACCAAAATTGGTGCCCAGAGACGGAATCGAACCGCCGACACGGGGATTTTCAATCCCCTGCTCTACCGACTGAGCTATCTGGGCGTGGGCGCTATTAAACGGATTTTAAGGCGGATGGTCAACGGGAAATTTCACTTTTTGTCTCGTTCGTCTCTTTTTTGCGCAACATCACCCGTTTTTCCCACTTCCTCGCCACAGGCACACCCTTTTCGCCGCCAGACTCTGGGTTCTTCCCCCTTGAGCAGGCGGGAGATGTTCTCGTGATGGCGGATCAGGATGAGGCAGGAGAGCAGGGAGACTGGCAGGGTATATTCGGGTTTGAGCAGGTAGGTAAAGAGCGGCGTCAGCAGCACAGTAATGATGGAGGCCAGCGAGGAGTAGCCGCTCACCAGCAGCACCAGCAGCCAGGTGCCAATCACGGCGCCCCCCATGGTGAAACCGATGGGCATCATGGTGCCAAGAGCGGTGGCGACCCCTTTGCCACCACGAAAATGAAAGAAGATGGGGTACATATGGCCGAGGCAGGCGGCGACCCCGATAAAGCCGAGGTAAACGGGTTTGATCTGCAGATACCAGGCGAGATAGACGGGCACAGTGCCCTTGAGCACATCGAGCAGCAGCACCACCAGCGCCGCCATCCGGCCACCGAGGCGCAGCACATTGGTTGCCCCCGGATTGTGGGAGCCATGATCCCGCGGGTCGGGCAGACCGGTGCAGCGGGAGACCAGCACAGCACTGGATAGTGAACCACCCAGGTAGGCCAGAATAATCATCAAAATCGTCAGGGCCGTCATCTTGGTCGTTTTTACCACGATATGAATGGGGTATGATGCGGGCCACATACGCTGGCATGGGCCCATGCCCACCCAGAGCGCCTCGGCAAGCCTGTTGCCCGGCCAGCATCCCTGCGCTGTCATCACAGCCCATCAAGAGTAAAGAAGAAGTACAGTCATGGACAAGGTGTTTATTCGCGGACTCGAAGTTTTGACCACCATAGGTGTATATGAGTGGGAGAAGGGCATTCGCCAAAAGCTCCGTTTTGACCTCGAGATGGGGTTCGACAACCGCCCCGCGGCAGCAACCGACGACATCAATCTGGCACTGGATTATGCCGACCTCTCCAACAAGATTTGCGAGCATGTCACCGGCAAAGTCGTCGAACTGGTCGAGACCATGGCCGAGCAGGTTGCCATGCTGGTGCTCGCCGACGAGCGGGTGCAGTGGGTCAAGGTGACCCTCACCAAGCCAGGCGCCGTGCCCAATGCCGCCGGGGTCGGTGTCGAGATCCTGCGCCATCGCACTCCGGCCGCGAGCAGCAACTGATGACCACCATCTATATCAGCCTGGGCTCCAACATCGAGCGGGATCGCCATATTCGCGCCGGGCTCGATGCCCTGCACGCCGAATTTGGCGAGCTGCGGGTCTCCCGGGTATTCGAGAGCGAGGCGGTCGGCTTCAACGGCCGCCCCTTCTACAACCTGGTGGCGGCTGCCGAGACCGATCTGCCGCTGACCACCGTCTGCCAGCGACTGCGGGCCATGGAGTTCGCCCACGGTCGCGAGCCGGATGCCAAGAAGTTCGCCCCGCGCACCCTGGATCTCGACCTGCTGCTCTATGGCGATCTGGTCTGCGACACCCCGCTGGTGCTGCCGCGCGGCGAGATCCTCACCAACGCCTTCGTGCTGTGGCCGCTGGCCGAGCTGACCCCCAAACTGCGCCACCCCGTCGATGGCCGCACCATGGGCGAGCTGTGGCAAGCCTATGACAAGGCTTCCCAGCAGCTGTGCCCTATTCCCTTTCACTGGGAAGCGTGCGAATTGCAGCATCACTGATCCGCAAGGGCGCCTCACGGCGCCCTTGTTGTTTACACGGACAGGGTTGCTTATCACGGATAAGAAAGTGTCATTGGGCCTGACCCTGCGAGGCTGGCAGGATAGCGCCCACTACAGGAGAACCCCATGCCACTCGATACCATTCACCACTTCAACTGCCAGCTGCTGGCCAAACTGCCCCACCAGCGCTATGAGCATGAACCCATTCTCGACTACGCCACCGATGAAAAGGTCAAGGCGCGCCTCGGCTGGCAGGCTGAGTTCAGCAAGACCCTGTTTCTCAAGTTCAAGGATGGCCGCTTCGCCCTGCTGCTGACCCACAGGGAGGGACGGCTCGACAACAAGGCGGTCAAGGCCGCACTCGGTGCCAAGCCCTCCATCTGCACCGCCGAAGAGATGCAGGCGGAGATTGGCTGCCTGCCGGGAGCGGTCTGCCCCTTCCTGCCTCGCGCCGATATTCCGCTACTGGTGGACCCGCAACTGCTCAACCATACCGCCTTCACCTGGACTCCGGGCCACCCGGAGCAGACCTTTCTGCTGGCGACCGAGCATCTGGCCGAGGTACTGGCGCAGCTCCCCTGCGAGGTCAGCTATCTGCCCTCGCCGACGGCGTAGCCCCATCACGCGCCAGCTGGGCAAAGATCAGCGCCGCCAGCATGGAGAGCAACCCGACACAGAGGTAGGTAAGGTGGAACCCGGCCAGCCACTGGCCGTTAGCCGCTGAGGTACCCGCCGAGAAGAGCCCGAGCAGGCTGGCGGCAATCGCCACCCCCAAACTCATGGAGAGCTGCATCACCACCGAGAGCAGACCGTTGCCACTGCTGGCCAGGGTCGGACTGAGATCTTGCAGCGTGAGAGTGTTCATGGCGGAGAACTGCAGCGAGTTGATGGCGCCGAAGATCGCCAGCCAGCCCAGCAAGACCCCGTAGGGGAGCTGGTTGTCGATAAAGTAGAAGCTGGCGATCATCGCCCCCAGTAGCAGGGTGTTGCCGATCAGGATGCGGCGATAGCCCACCTTCGGAATAAGCTTGTTCACCAGCGTCTTGGTCAGCATGGCGCCAATCACGGTGGGGATCATGGTCATCCCCGCCTTGCTCGGGGAGAAACCGAGCCCCAGTTGCAGAAACAGCGGAGTGAGGAAAGGCATGGCGCCGCTGCCGAGGCGGGCAAACAGGTTGCCCCAGATGCCGATGGCAAAGGTGGTGGTCTTGAACAGGTTCAGGCTAAAGAGCGGCTGCTGTGCATTGGCGGCATAGAGCCAGTAGCTCGCCATCGCCGCCAAGCCGAAGATCAGTGCAAACAGCGCCCAACCGGTGGAGATGCTGTGCTCCCCCAGCCCCTGCAAACCGACCGACACCAGCACCATGCCAACGCTGAACATCACAAAGCCCTGCCAGTCGAACCGGGCGGTCTGCTGCCGCAGCTCCGGCATAAAGTGCCAGCTGGCGATAAAGCCGAGCAGCCCCACCGGCAGGTTGATGAGAAATACCCAGTGCCAGCTCGCCACTTCCACCAGCCAGCCACCGAGTGCCGGCCCCATCAGCGGGCCGAGCAGCCCCGGGATGGTGACAAACGACATCACCCGCAGCAGCTCGTGCTTGTCATAGACCCGCAGCACCGCCAACCGTCCCACCGGCATCAGCAGCGCACCGCCAATCCCCTGAAGTACCCGGGCGGCCACCAGCATGGAGAGCGAATTGGAGGCGGCGCAGGCGAACGAGCCGAGGGTAAAGAGCGAGATGGCAGCCAAATAGATGCGGCGGGTGCCGAATCTGTCAGCCAGCCAGCCGGAAGCCGGGATCAGCAACGCCACCGTCAACATGTAGGCGATGATCACCGACTGCATCTGCAGCGGGCTCTCTCCCAAGGTCTCGGCCATGCTGGGCAGGGCGGTGTTGAGAATGGTGCCATCCAGCGCCTGCATAAAGAAACCGACCGCTGCCAGCAGGGGCAGCCACTTGCGCTGGGCATCTGTCACTGTGTGGCTCATTGCCACCTCCATTATTTTTGCGGGGGAGCGGCGGCGGTCAGGAAGAGATCGACACAACTCAGGGTCCAGGCATCCTGCTCGGCAGCGCTCTGGGTCAACGGCAGACCCAGCTCACGGAGCATCCGCTCCTTGCCCTGCCACATCAGCAACAGCTGCAAAGCGGACTGTTCGCTGTCTTGATGGCACAGCAGGCCTTGCTGCTTCTGCTGCTCCAGCCAGTTGGACAGCATCTCGGTCACATAGAGCGGGCCCGCCTCGAAAAAAAGGGTGGCCAGCTGGGCATCGTTGCAGCTGATGCAGGTGCGAAAGATATTGATGGCATCATCGCTCAGGATCAACTTGCGAAAGCTGCGACCAAAGGCAATCAGACTCTCCCGCACATTGTTGCCACGCAACAATACCTCCGGCATCAGCTCGCTGCTGACGCACTTGCTGCCCACCGCTTCGGCAAACAGCGACTCCTTGTTGGCAAAATGGCTGTAGACCGTCTGCTTGGAGACGCCCGCTTCACTGGCCACCATGTCCATGCTGACCAGATGCAGACCATGCTGACAAAAGAGCCGTCCTGCAGCATCGAGGATCGCAGCCCGCTTCTGCTGACTACGGGGTGAAATGTTCATTTTTCCTCCACAATCAAACTGGACAGTCTAGTTTCGAAAAACTAGACTCACCGGTGTGATTTGATGTTATGTCAACCAGAGGATGATGTCATGACACTTTGCTTAATCCTGCTGGCGCTGTTACTGAGTGGCTGCAGCCCGGTCACAGAGTCAGAAGAAACACCCGCCCTGACCCGGGTGATCGCCCAGCCGCTGCAAGCCAGCGATCACTACCCGGTGCTGCACCGCTTCAACGGCCGGGTGATCGCCCCCGAGCACAGCCAGATAGGCTTCGAGCTGGCAGGGCGGATCGCCACCCTGCACAAGGGACGGGGAGAGCCGGTCACGGCTGGCGAACTGCTGGCCACACTGGATACCCGGCTGCTGGCAGTGGAAGCCAAAGAGCTGGCCGCCCGGGCAGCCCAGAACGAGGCCGAACTGATCCTTGCCCGGCAGACGCTAGAACGGCTCACTGCCCTGCGCCAGCAGCAGTTCAGCTCCCGACAGGCGCTGGATGAACAGCAAGGCAAAGTCCGCATGCTGGAGGCAAGTGCCAACCAGCTGGCCGCCGCCCTCGAAGCCAACCGGGTCAAACAGGAAAAATCACAGCTGCGCGCCCCCTTCAACGGAATCGTAGTCAGCCGCGAGCAGGCATTGGGGGCTGTGGTGGCCGCAGGCCAGCCTCTCTTCTCTCTGACCCGCAGCGGCCAGTGGGAGGCCGATATCGGCGTGCCGGTGAAACAGGCCGAGACCCTGATCGTCGGCCAACGCTACCCCCTGCAAAGCGGTGCGCAATCACTGGAGGGTCGCCTGCTTAATCTGGGGGTACAAGTGGACGGGCAGACCCACACCCGCACCGCCCGCTTCCAGCTGACCCGGGGCGGCGAACAACTGGCAGAGGGGCAACTGATCACCCTGCTGCATCAGACCCGCGAGCCTACCCGCGCCTACGAGGTACCGCTCACCGCACTGACCCAGGGATTGCGCGGCAGCTGGACCCTCTATCTGCTCAATGACGAAACGCCACCCCGAGTGGTCAGTCGGGACGTCACCCTGCTGCAGCAAGATGGCGAACGAGCCTGGATCAGTGGTGCCCTGAACGGACAAGAACAGCTGGTGACCGATGGCCTGCATAAACTGGTGCCGGGCCAGCAGGTCACCCTGACAACCAGCGTGGATCATCAGGCAGGCCATCCGGAGCCACAGTCATGATCCGCCCGTTTATCGAGAATGGCCGCCTGCTGCTGTTGACGGTCGCGCTGCTGCTGACGGCCGCCCTTGCGGCATTGCAGATCCTGCCCAGAACCGAAGATCCCCAGCTCACCAGCCGCTTTGCCAGCGTGGTTACCCACTTCCCCGGGGCCAGCGCCGAACGGGTGGAGGCGCTGGTGAGCGAGCCCATCGAGAACCGGCTGCGGGCCCAGAGCGAAATCAAGCTGATCGAGTCGAGCTCTCGCCCCGGCCTCTCCATCATCAATCTGGAGCTCAAGGATGAGGTCAGCGATGTCGAGCCCGTCTGGTCCAGAGTCCGTGACCGGCTGGCAGATCTTGCCGCCGGGCTGCCAGCCGGCGCCAGTGCCCCCAAGCTGGATGACGAGAAGGGCTATCCCTTCACCCGCTTGGTCAATGTGGTCTGGCGCGGGCCGGGCCAGCCGCAGCTGGATCGCCTCGCCCGCTACAGCGCCGAGCTGGAACGCCGGGCTCGCCAGCTGCCGGGTACCGAATACGTCGAGCGGATCGGGGCACCACAGGAGGAGATCGAGGTACGGTTCGATCCCCTCGCCCTCAGTGCCAGCGGTATGAGTGGCGAACAGCTTGCCCAGGCGCTGAGTGGTGCCGATGCCAAAGTGGCCGCCGGGGAGTTGCAAGGCAGCCACAATCGCTTTCAGGTGGAGATCCGTGGCGCCCTCGATACCCTGGAGCGGATCCGCCAGATCCCGCTGCGCACCGGCGAGCAGGGCCAGACCCTGCGCCTTGGCGATCTGGCCGAGGTAAGACGTACCCTGCACCAGCCGGAGAGCCAGCTGGCCTTTGCCAATGGTGAGCGGGCCGTGGTGGTCGGCCTGCGCATGGCACAGGATCACCGCATCGACCTCTGGTCGGCACGGGTCGACTCCATGCTGACCCAGCTGCAACAGGACTTGCCGGATAATATCGGCCTCGTCACCAGCTTCGATCAGCAGCGTTATACCGATCAGCGGCTCGACACCCTGCTCATCAACATTGTGCAGGGCTTCCTCATCATAGTGGCCGTGCTGCTGGTGACCTTGGGAGTCAAGGCCGCCATTATCGTGGCCCTGTCGCTGCCGCTTACCGTGGCGTTCTCTTTCGCCTGCATGAACCTGATCAATCTGCCCATTCACCAGATGTCGGTCACCGGTCTGGTGGTGGCGCTCGGGATCATGGTGGACAACGCCATCGTCATGGCGGATCGGGTGCAGTATCAGCGCCGCCACGGCATGGCTATGAGTGCCGCCGCACTGGAAGCCATCGGCCACCTCTGGCTGCCACTGCTGGGCTCCACCCTCACCACCATGCTCGCCTTTATGCCGATCATTCTGATGCCGGGCCCCGCAGGCGAGTTTGTCGGCGGCATCGCCTGGGCGGTGATCTGTTCGCTGCTGGGCTCCTACCTCATCGCCCACACCCTGGTGGCTGGCCTCGCAGCCCGCTGGATTGGCAGTGACCAAGGAGGACGCTGGTATCAGGATGGTTTGCACCTGCCCCGGGTGAGCGCCCGTTTCCAGCAGAGCATCGCCATGGCGCTGGCTCACCCCTGGCGTACCCTGCTGCTGGTCAGCCTGCTGCCCCTGCTAGGTTTTTGGGTGGCGGGCCGCCTCACCGAACAGTTCTTTCCCCCTGCCGACCGGGACATGATCCACATCGAGGCCAGCCTCTCCCCACAGGCGAGCCTGGCGCGCACCCGCGAGCTGGCACTGGGGATCTCCGCCGAGCTGGCCAGCCTCCCCGAGCTGGTTCGACAGGATTGGGTGGTGGGCGACAACGCACCCAGCTTCTACTACAACCTGGTACCCAGAAAACAGGGGCGGGCCGATTACGCCCAGGGGATGATCACTCTGCAGGATGCCGATGCTGCCGAGCGGCTCATTCCACAACTGCAGCAGCGGCTCGATGCAAAATTTCCCGAAGCGCAGATCCTGGTGCGCAAGCTGGAACAGGGGCCGCCTTTCAATGCCCCGGTCGAGCTGCGGCTGTTTGGCCCCGACCTTGAACAGCTGCACCGTCTGGGAGAGGAGCTGCGCAGTCTGCTCGCCAATACCCCGGCCGTGGTGCAGACCCGCGCCACCTTGCAGGCCGGGGCCCCCAAACTCTGGTTGCAGGTCGATGAGGAGGCCGCCCGACTGGCAGGCATGAGCCTGACCGATGTTGCCTCCCGGCTGGCGGGCGCACTGGATGGCAGGTTGGGCGGCACTGTGCTGGAAGGCACCGAGTCAATACCGGTACGGGTACGGCTGGCCGAGCCCTTGCGTCAGGATCCGGATGCGCTGCTCAATGTGCCGCTGTCGCTCACCGGCACCGGCCAGCAAGGGGCTGCCAATCTCACCTTGCGGGCACTGGCCACTCCCGAGTTACTGCCAAGCTGGGGGGAGATCAGCCGTCGGGATGGTGAGCGGGTCAATGTGCTGGAGGCCTATCTGGCGGTCGGCGTACTGCCGCAAACCGTGCTGGAGCAGGTAAAAGAGAGGCTGGCCGCCAAGGCGCTGGCATTGCCGCCGGGCTATCGACTGGAGTTTGGCGGGGAAGCCGCCAAGCGGGATGAATCGGTGGGCAATCTGATGGCTCACGTCAGCCTGGTCGCCGTGCTGCTGGTGGCCGTGCTGGTGCTCAGCTTCAACTCGTTCCGGCTGGCAGGCATCGTCACCCTGGTGGCGATCCAGTCGGCGGGGCTCGGGCTGCTGTGGGTCTGGCTGCTGGGTTACCCTTTCGGGTTTACGGTGATCATCGCCCTGCTAGGACTGATGGGGCTGGCCATCAACGCCGCCATCGTCATTCTGGCCGAGTTGAAGGCAGACCCGCTGGCACAGCAGGGCAATCTGCCGCAGATCCGCGATCTGGTGGCCGGTTGCAGCCGCCACATCGTCTCGACCACCATCACCACTGTGGGCGGCTTCATCCCGCTATTGCTGGGGGGCGGCGGCTTCTGGCCCCCCTTTGCCATCGCCATCGCCGGTGGCACAGCGCTGGCTACCCTGCTCTCGTTCTACTTTGTGCCGGTGGCGTTTGTGTTGTTCAACCGCCGCCGTCCTGACCCGGTACAGGAGAGCTGCAACGCGCAAGATCAGTTGTCGGGCTGACCCAGCATGGCTTTGAGCCGCTCTTCCAGGCTGGGCTCGGGGGCCTTGAGGGTATCAAGAAACAACCGCTCTATGCCCGCCTTGTCCTGACTCTTGACGATAAACACCAGTCGGGACTGGGCCTTGCCTTCCGGCCACTCCCCCAGCGCCTGCAGCGGATAGAGCTGGCCATGGACGCCGTGGATCACCACCGGCTGGCTCTCCCCTTCCAGCTGCAAGATCCCCTTGAGCCGCAGCAGGGCATCGCCATACTGCGCCTGCACCGCATCGATGGCGGCCAGCAGACGAGAGGGCTTGAGCGGCTCGCCGATACGCAAAGAGAAACTCTCGATGTTGCCGTGCTCGAAGTGGGTGGGCGCTGCTGTGCCCACCTTGGCGGCGAACGGTTGCATCTTCGGTTGCATCGGTGACGCCAGCCCCTGCCTGGGGGATTCGGTGCGCAGCCAGGCCAGCAGCTGGCGCACATCGCGACCTGCAGCTTCGTTGTAGGCGCCGAGCTTCTCCAGCACCGCTGGCGACAGTTCGCCATTGGTCACCCGCTCGATCGGGGCCGCCGGATTGAGGGCCGCCAGCTGGGCTTCGACCCGTGCCAGCTGTTCGCCATCCACCCGATCCCCCTTGCTCACCACCAGCAGATCCGCCAGCGCCACCTGTTTCACCGCCTCATACTGGGCCGCCAACTGCTGCTCGATATGGCCGGCATCCACCACGGTGACGGTGCCATCGAAGCGGTAGCGCTGGGCGATAAAGCCCTCTTCGCGCAGGGTAAATAGCACGGGGGCCGGATCTGCCAAACCGGTGGTCTCGATAATCAGCCGCTTGAACGGTTTGATCTTGCGCTGAATGGCCTTCATAAAGAGCCCCTGCAGCGCCTCCACCAGAGAGCCCTGCACCGAGCAGCAGATGCAGCCGGAGTCGAGCAGCATCACCTGCTCATCCACCTGTTGCACCAGATGGTGATCCAGCCCCACCGAGCCGAACTCGTTGATCAGCACGGCGCACTCGCCAAGCTCCGGCTGCTTGACCCAGTGGTTGAGCAGAGTTGTCTTGCCGCTGCCGAGAAAGCCAGTCAGCAGGGTCACTGGGATACGGGTATCTTGCATATCGGTCATGTCAGATCCTTACCGGTTGGCAAACAAGTCGCTGAGCCAGTGGTTTTCAAAGCGGCCGTGGGGGTCGAGCTCGGCTTTCAACGCCACGAAGTCGTTCCAGCGCGGCAGCAGGGCCGGGAAGTCGTAGAGATCCATCGCCAGATGTTTGCCGAAATGGGGAATGCCGCCGAGCGGTACCAGCAGTTGCTGCAGCTCGCGCATCTGCTCCATGGAGCCGTTGACGAAGGTGCCGTCCGCCGCCAGATAGACCAGAAAACCGATCCAGCAGACCGGCTGGCCGTAAGCAGCGCTGAGCCAGGCCTCGGAGGGGCCGGTGCAACGCAGAATAAAGGGGTAGTGCAGCACGCCCGGGTTGGCCTGCTGCCACACTTGCAGGGCCTCCAGCGCCTCGCTCATGCGATGCAGCGGCACCGCCACCTCGCAGTTGATCTGGGGGGCCGGGATCCCCTTGCAGAGAATTTGGTAGACGTTGCCCACCAGATCGGAGGCATCCTTGAAGCGGCGTACTGTCTCGAAGTGCTCACCGGCCAGCGCCTCATCCTTGGTATCTTTCGCCATCTTCTGCAAGGTGGCATCAATGGTGGCGTTCATGCGGGCGTCGATATCGCCATCCAGCAGCAGCGGCTCGCTGCCGCCAGCGCGGTAGCGGGCCACCTCGTCATCGGAGGCGGGATCCACCAGCCAGATGTGGCTCTCGCCGGTCCAGGCAAACCACCAGCTCTTCACAAAGCCGTGCTCGCGGTTGAGCCGTTCGTTGTGCTCCAGCAGGAAGGGGTAGTCGGTGGTGAACTTGGTGCAGCGCATAATGCGATTTGGCACGGTGCGCAGGGTGACGTCGAGCAGGATGCCGAGCATCCCCATCCCCATCACGAAGGCGCCGAAGCGCGGATCGGTGCGATCCACCCGGATGATGTCGCCATTGGCCAGCATCACCGTCATCGCCTCCACCACATCGCAGAGGGCAGACTGGTGCAGCCCCTGACCGTGGGTACCTGTGCTGAGGGCGCCGCCCAGGGTCTGGATGCCGATAACGCCCGGGGATGCGGGCAGCATCCGCTCCATGGCGATCAGCTCGGCATAAACGGTATCGAGCGGCGTCCCAGCCTGATAGGTCACGGTATCGGCAGTTTTCGCCAGCTGGCCGCGCAGGTGGTGCAAGTCCACCAGCAGCGCCTGACTGCCTTCGGCATAGACGCTGTGGATGGGTTCAAAAGAGAGGCCGGAGCCGATAAGGCGCAGCTTGCGCTCGGGGTGTTCCCGCAGCAGCATTTGCAACTCGTCGCGGGTTTTCGGGCGCCACACCTGATCCAGCGCCCCGAGGGGATTGGTTCTCGACCAGTTGAACAGCACCTCCCGATTACCGATCGCCTTGATGCTGTGAAATGCCTGGAACTGAACCGTCATACCGCGCCTCATCTTTTACTGACGTCAAAATGAGCGCTGATTCTACCGAAAAGCGAGCCGCAAGGCATGAAAAACAAGCCCCTGCACTCGAGGGGGGATAGGGAGAGAGCACTTCCCTACCCTGCCAGACGGGAGCGTGGCCGCCCGTCTGTCACCGATAGATCAGGTCGCATTCGGGATGCCTCGCACCCCATCTGGCTGCCGGGTCTGAGCCTCTTCCGGCAGCAGCTCCTCGCAGAACTGGCGCAGCGGCATGGGGCGGGCAAACAGGTATCCCTGTAAATAATCGACCCCTTTGGCCCTGAGGTAGTCAGCCTGACGCTCACTCTCCACCCCTTCCGCCACCAGCGCCAGACCGAGCCGGGTCGCCAGATCGATCACGTTATCCACGATATGCTCCGAGAGCGACTCGGTACCGATGCGGGCAATAAAGGATTTGTCGATCTTGAGGTAATCCACATGAAACTGCTGCAGGTAAGCCAGGCTGGAGTGGCCGGTACCAAAGTCGTCGATGGCGAGTTTGACCCCCATCTCGTCCAGCTGGCGGAACAGGGAGAGGGTCTGGGGATCGGACATCAACAGCTCCCGCTCGGTCAGCTCCAGCACCAGTACCACCTTGCCGGGAACAAAGTGACCGAGGAAGGCGCGACACTCGGCCAGCAGGGCAAAATCGTGGCAATGGGCGGCGCTGACGTTGAAGCTGATATGAAACCCATCGGGCAACTGCTCCTGAGAGCGGTTCAACCTTGTCGCCACCTGCTTCATGATATGGGTGGTCATGGGGACGATCAGTCCCGACTCCTCCGCTTGCGGGATAAAGAGATCGGGCCGGATCACCCCTTCATTGACATGCTCCCAGCGCATCAGCACCTCGGCGCCCATCATCTTGCCGTCGTGGCTGGCAATCAGCGGCTGCAGATAGGGAACAAACTCCCTGGCCCGCAGGGCCCGTCGCAACTCATCTGTTGGCGAGCCGGGCCGCCCCAGCACCCACCACATCAGCCAGGCCAGCAAAAGCGAGGAAACCGCCAGCCACGACAGCGCCACATGCCGCGCGGCCCACAGCGACTTCCAGTAGACCGGCATGGCATAACCGGCATGGATGGTGAATGGATAATGGGATGAGGTAAGGGCCTGGCTGATCCCGCGATGGAGGGTGGGCGCCTCGCTCAGATAGCGGCCAGACTCATTGAGCCAGGCCGACCCCACCTGAAGATAGAGCGCACTGGATTTTCCGCTCATGGAGAGCATGAAGCTGAGCTGGGTACTGTCGATGGCGCTCAAGGCGGCATCCTTGCCCTGCTCGGTGCGCACTACCAGCAGCGGGTGATTTTGCCGCACCCGGTTGCCACTCATCAGCAACAGCTTGCGGCCGGTGTAGATGGAGCCGTCATCGGCATCATTGGCCTCACCAAACAGCGAGGTGCAATTGATGATGCCGTTTCGCACCAGATTGACCGAACGCAGGAAGGGCTCGATGGCGACCTTCTTGCGCAGCACCAGCAGATTGTCGCGACAGGGAGCATTCACCAGAGGCAGCACAGAGCGATTGGCCTGCTCCGCATGATCCAGCATCGACTCCATCAGGGTTCTGGCCTTGTGGGCCGAGGCGCTGGATTCCGCTTTCAGCTCCTGCACATAATTGCTGTGGATGAGCCAAGCTCCCACCAGCAGCGGCAGGGTAAAGACCAGCAAGGCACCGCCGAAGCGTAACCCGGTTCGGGAGAGATCGATCCTGAACAGAAACATAAAGAACCACGCCGCAATTCGTCAGGCCTGCCAACGCAAGCACCCAGTGAACAGATATCCACTTTCCCTCGATAACGATGCCTCATCATTACCGCACATAACCGAACAACATAACCCAAAGCGTTTATAAAACGAACCACCAAACAGGTGGTTGGATCTCTCTAGCAAGGATCGTGCAAACAATCTTCAAAAAAGACCGTGAATAACACACAAATAAATAATGCCGCGTAAATACGCGGCATTATTGGCTTCTTATCGCGCAAATCGCGCAAGAACTCCGTTAAACGGCTTGCTGCAGAATCACCGCATCGGCCTTCTTGGTGTAGGAGGCGATCTCGTTGAAGTTGAGGTAGCGGTAAGTATCTGCCGCAGTGGCATCAAGCGCCTTGGCGTATTGCAGGTACTCCGCCACGGTCGGGATCTTGCCGAGGATGGCGGCAACGGCGGCCAGCTCCGCAGAGGCCAGATAGACGTTGGCACCTTTACCCAGACGGTTCGGGAAGTTACGGGTGGAGGTGGAGACCACCGAGGCCCCTTCCGCTACCCGCGCCTGGTTACCCATGCACAGGGAACAGCCCGGGATCTCGATGCGGGCACCGACGCGACCAAAAATGCCGTAGTAGCCCTCTTCAGTCAGCTGATCCTTGTCCATCTTGGTGGGCGGTGCGATCCACATGCGGGTCGGCAGCTCGCCCTGATACTTCTCGAGCAGTTTGCCGGCGGCGCGGAAGTGACCGATGTTGGTCATGCAGGAACCGATGAACACCTCGTCGATCTTGTCGCCAGCCACGTCGCTCAGCAGACGGGCATCGTCCGGATCGTTCGGCGCACAGAGGATCGGCTCCTTGATGGTGGCCAGATCGATCTCGATGATCTCGGCATACTCGGCATCCTTGTCCGCTTCCATCAGGGTCGGGTTGGCCAGCCACTCTTCCATCCCCTTGATGCGACGGGTGATGGTGCGCACGTCGCCGTAACCTTCGGAGAGCATCCATTTCAGCATCACGATGTTGGACTTCAGGTACTCGATGATCGGCTCTTTATCCAGCTTGATGGTGCAACCGGCAGCGGAACGCTCGGCGCTGGCATCTGCCAGCTCGAACGCTTGCTCTACTTTCAGGGTCGGCAGACCTTCGATCTCGAGGATGCGGCCGGAGAAGATGTTCTTCTTGCCCGCTTTCTCGACGGTCAGCAGCCCTTTCTGGATGGCGGCATAGGGGATGGCATGAACCAGATCACGCAAGGTGATGCCCGGTTGCAGCTCGCCCTTGAAGCGCACCAGCACGGATTCCGGCATGTCCAGCGGCATCACGCCGGTGGCGGCGGCGAAGGCCACCAGACCGGAGCCCGCCGGGAAGGAGATCCCGATGGGGAAACGGGTGTGGGAGTCACCACCGGTACCCACGGTATCCGGCAGCAGCATGCGGTTCAGCCAGGAGTGGATGACGCCGTCACCCGGACGCAAGCTCACGCCGCCGCGGTTCATGATGAAGTCCGGCAGGGTGTGGTGAGTCTGTACGTCGATGGGCTTCGGATAGGCCGCGGTGTGACAGAAGGACTGCATGGTCAGATCGGCGGAGAAGCCGAGGCAGGCCAGATCTTTGAGCTCGTCGCGGGTCATCGGGCCCGTGGTGTCCTGGGAGCCGACGGTGGTCATCTTGGGCTCGCAGTAGGTGCCCGGGCGAATGCCCTTCACGCCGCACGCCTTGCCCACCATCTTCTGGGCCAGGGTGAAGCCTTTACCTGTATCGGCCACCGGCTGCGGGCGACGGAATACGGTGGAGAACGGCAGACCCAGTGCCTCGCGGGCCTTGTCAGTCAGACCGCGACCGATGATCAGCGGGATACGGCCACCGGCACGCACTTCGTCGATCAGTACATCGGTTTTCAATTCAAACTGTGCCAGCACCTGTTCGGTGCCGTGTTTGCAGATCTTGCCGGCATAGGGGTAGATGTCGATTACATCGCCCATTTCCAGCTTGGAGACGTCCACTTCGATAGGCAGAGCGCCGGCATCTTCCATGGTGTTGAAGAAGATCGGGGCAATCTTGCCACCCAGACAGACACCGCCAGCGCGCTTGTTCGGCACGAACGGAATGTCGTCGCCCATAAACCAGAGCACCGAGTTGGTGGCGGATTTACGGGAAGAACCGGTACCGACCACGTCACCCACATAGGCAAGCGGGAAGCCTTTCTCTTTCAGGGCATCGATGGTCTTGATGGGGCCGACGGCGCCATCCTTGTCCGGAGTAATGCCGGGACGGGCGTTTTTCAGCATCGCCAGGGCGTGCAGCGGAATGTCCGGGCGGGACCAGGCGTCCGGTGCCGGAGAGAGGTCGTCGGTGTTGGTTTCGCCGGTCACCTTGAACACGGTGACAGTGATCTTCTCGGCCAGCTCCGGGCGGGAGAGGAACCACTCGGCATCAGCCCAGGACTGCATCACCTGTTTGGCATGGACATTGCCCGCCTTGGCCTTCTCTTCCACGTCGTGGAAAGAGTCAAACATCAGCAGGGTGTGGGAGAGCCCCTTGGCGGCAAGCGGCGCCAGAGTGGCGTGATCCAGCAGGTCGATCAGCGGCTGAATGTTGTAACCACCCTGCATGGTGCCCAGCAGCTCGACAGCTTCGGCGGCAGTCAGGATGGGAGAGTGGGCTTCGCCCTTGGCGACGGCGGTGAGGAAACCGGCTTTGACATAGGCCGCTTCATCAACACCGGGGGGAATACGGGAGGACAACAGCTCTTTCAGAAAGTCTTCTTCGCCGGCGGGCGGGTTCTTGAGAAGCGTTACCAGGGCGGCGACCTGCTCTGCATCCAGAGGTTTGGCAACCACGCCCTCGGCGGCACGTTCTGCGACGTGTTTACGGTATGTTTCAAGCACGACTAATTCCTCTTTGGTCTTTTTTTGGGGTTCGCCCACGCTCGCGGCGATCGTCCTTGCGGGACACCCCGTAGGGTGCTCCCCACTATATAAGTTTTAACGACTAATTAAAATCCAAACCCTGTTTACTTATTCACCACAAAATCGTAACCAATTAAACAGACTGGTATTTTTTGAAAATTAATTGAACGCCCTCAACCAGAGTTAACAAATTGGCATCATTTCGGCATTATTCGAACGTACTGCCCAATTGCAGATAGAAGACGTCATTGCCCCCCTCCGCCATGCCGTAGCCGAGGAACACAGGGCCGAGGAAGCTCTCCACCCCGACATAAACCGACCCGGCGGTAAACGAGCTCTCCAGACTGATATCCTCACCCTTGTTCCAGACCCCGCCCTGCTCCAGAGATCCACCCAGATAGAGCGGCATCTTGAGGGCACCGAAGTCGTTGTCCGCCACCCGATAGATGTAGCGCAGGCCACCAAACAGGCTGTAGCGACCGCTCAGCTGGTAGCGCTGGAAACCGGAGAGGCGGAACAGCCCGCCCAGATCCTGAATATGCAGCGGCACCACCTCTTCACTGCCCGAGCCCCCCCCTTCGAGGATCAGGTTGAGGCTGTGCCTGTCCCATGACCAGGGTTTGACCATCGAGAGCTGATAATTCCAGCCTTCACTGCGCCCATCTGCCGACTCGAGCCCATCCACACTGACGTGGGAGTGGCCCAGTTTCATATCCCATTTCACCCCCTGATAGGGGAAATAGCGGCTATCCAGATTGTCGTGTTCAAAGCGGACATAGGGGCCCCACGCCGTGGCATCCATCTCCAGCCCCTTGAAGTTCTTCACATCAATCGTGCCAAGTTGTCCCTCCAGCCCCATCGACAACCGGCTCCAGGGCTGGCGGTTCCAGCCCACCGCCAGATCGCCGCTGAAGAAGGAGTATTCGGAGTCGAGATAGCTTATCGAAACCATCTCGGGATCCGGATTGGGGAAAAACAGGCGGCGCAGGGTCTGGTCATAGGCCAGACTCGCCTCACCATAGAAGGTCTGGGAGGGTTCGAGCGGGGTATAGAAGTCGGTCTTGATATGTTTGGCCGTGCCCAGCGACGCCTCGGTCAGCCACTCGGCCCCCCACTCGTTGACGTTGGTGAGGGTATAGGACATGCCGACGTTGTAGTTGGAGGTGTTCTCAAAGTCATCGGTGAAACCGAACTGAAAGTTGAGGTAGCCCGGCCCCCAGTTCTTCTCGCTGGCGTCCACCAGCAGCACGTTCTCACCATCACGCTCCTCCACCTCGTAGGTGATGCGATCGAACGACTCAAGGGCATAGAGGCGGCGAATGCCCGCTTCCAGACTCTCGTTGGTCTGCACCTTGTCCGGCCGCACTTTCAGCATGGCGCGCACAGTCTCGTCGGAGAGGCGCGACTTGTTGATGATCTCCACCTTGTCGATGAAGTAGGCGGGCTGACCGCTACGCTCGGCACGGCGGCTCAGCTTCTGGTTGCGATAGGCGTTGTACTGCGCCTTGGTGAGCGACAGTTTATCGAGTTGCAACGACACCTTGTCAGCCGCCGTCTCACCGATCTTGATCCCCTCCGGCATCCGGGCAAAGTCGGCGATCCCCATATCGCCAAACTCGGGGGCGATCAGAATATCCTTCGGTCCCATCAGCGCCTTCTGCTTGTCGGTGCCCACCTGGGTCATGTAGGTGGTGAGCTGGTCGATCATCGCCAACCCTGACTTGAGGGACTCCCGGGTACGCAGCTTGGCGCTGATATCCACCGCAATCACCACGTCGGCCCCCATCGCCTTGGCGACATCCACCGGCATGTTGTTGACGCTGCCGCCGTCCGCCAGGATGTGCCCCTCCCACTCCACCGGCTTGAGGGCGCCGGGAATGGACATGGAGGCCTGCATCGCCTTGGCCAGGCTGCCGTGATCCAGCACAAAGGGGGTGACCGTCTCCATGTCGGTCGCCATGGCGCGGTAGGGAATGGGGAGATCGTCGAAGCTCGCCTGCACCGGCAGGTTGGAGGTGGCCCCCCGCAGCAGGCTGGCCATGGATTGGCCCTGGAAGAAACCGTCCGGCAGCTGGGTGGTGTCACCATTCACCCCGATGTCGGTGCGCAGCTGATACTGCTCGTTCTGCTGCTTTTTGCGCAGCGACAGCTCGTCGCGGCCAACCTTGTCCTGATACCCCTTGTTCCAGTCGATGGCCAAGGTGGTGCGCTCCACCTCCTCGGCACTGAGCCCCATGGCATACATCCCCGCCACATAAGAGCCCATGCTGGTGCCGACTATGATGTCGACCGGAATCCGTTTCTGCTCCAGCACCTTGAGGATGCCGATATGGGCAGAACCCTTGGCACCGCCGCCGCTGAGCACCACCGCAATTTTCGGGCGATCCCCCTGTGCCGCCACAGCCAGCAGCGGGCAGGCCGCCAGCATCACCAAAAGCAGACGGGTCCATCCCGCACCTAAGCTGCGCATCATATTTTCCATATTATTCAGAGGGTCAGTCACCAAGGATGGCCTCTACTATAAGGGGCCCGGCAGTTAGCGCAACCGTCAATCCGCATCCCGCCTGTGCTGCATGCCGAAAGGGCAAGCCGCCGCCCCTGTGAGCGCAAACGTAATCCGCAAATAAAGGGCTACAAGCCTCATGGGTAGCGCCGCGCTGCCGCTAATATGAGCGTCGTCAATCTCAACCTTTTGAGCACCTTTATGCTGGCAACCCTCACTCTTAAACAGAAAATACTGGCCACGGTCACCCTGGCCGTGGTCGTCTCCTGCCTGCTGGTAGGCTACTTCAGTCAACGCTCGGCCCAGCAACTGATCGAAAACCGGATGTTCGAGCAGGAGCTCCCCAACCTGACCCAGCGGATCAGCAAGGAGATTGAACAGGATCTCCACGGCATCGCCCAGGCCGCCCGCCAACTGGCCACCGACCGCTTCATCCTCGACTGGGTGGATCGGGGCATGCCCAAAGAGCAGGAGCCAATCCTCATCAACCAGCTCAAGGATGTGGCCAACCAGTATGGTCTGGTGACCGCCTCCTTCGCCGATCGCCAGAGTGCCGCCTACTACAACCAGGATGGCTTTCTGCGCAACCTGACCCCCACGCAAGACGCCTGGTTCTATGACTACACCAAGAGCCAGAAGGAGATGACCCTCAGCATCTTCCGCGAGAGCAACGGCGAGGTGAAGCTGTTCGTCAACTTCCAGCAACTCAACGGGCGCGGGCTGGCCGGCTTTGCCAAATCCCTCGACACCATGGTGACCATGGTCTCCAACTTCCGGCTGGAAGAGAGCGGCATCGTCTTTATGGTCGATGGCAGCGGCAAGGTGAAGCTGCACCCCGAGGCCAACCGCATCGAGCGTGACACGCTTGGCAACATTGCCAGCGGAGATATCGGCAGCCTGCTGGCCAAGCGTCCCTTTGCCGTCATCAACGCCGAAGTCAATGGCGAGCCCATAGTACTGGCCAGCAGCTATATCCCGCTGCTCGACTGGTATCTGGTAGCCCAGGTGCCAGAAGCCGAGATCTATGCCGAGCTGGATCAGACCCGCAACGAGATCCTGATGATCTCGCTGGTGATTGCGCTGGCCATGGGGCTGATGGGGATGCTGCTGGCAGGCTCGGTCAGCCGCCCGCTCAACGAGCTGGCCCGCCTGTTCAAGGAGCTGGGCAGCGGCGATGGGGATCTCACCCAGCGCCTGAAAGTGGAAGGACGTGACGAACTGAGTCAGGTCGCCACCGGTTTCAACAACTTCGTCGCCAAGATCCACGGCTCCATCGAGCAGGTGGCGGAGAACTCCCGCCAGCTCGCGGCCACTGCCAACGAGGTGGCCAACAAGGCGCAGCTGACCCAGCATAACTGTACTGCCCAGCGTGACCGCACCGTGCAGGTGGCCACCGCCATCCACGAAATGGGGGCCACGGTGAGCGAGATCGCCGGTAACGCTTCGCTGGCAGCCGAAGTAGCCAGACAGGCCAACGATCAGGCCGATGCGGGTGCGGTAGTGGTGGCGCAGGCGCGCCACGGCATCGTCGACCTCTCCGGCGAGATTGAGCAGGTGGCAGGGGTTATCGAGTCGCTGGCGAGCCAGACCGACTCCATCGGCAGCATCCTCGAAACCATCCGCAGCATCTCGGAGCAGACCAACCTGCTGGCACTGAACGCCGCCATCGAGGCCGCTCGCGCCGGTGAACAGGGTCGCGGTTTCGCCGTGGTGGCAGATGAAGTGCGCAATCTGGCCAATCGCTCCGCCGCCTCGACTGCTGAGATCCAGGGGATGATCAACCGCTTGCAGGAGCAGAGTGCCCGCGCCGTCAGCGCCATGGCACGGGGGCGCAACCAGAGTCTGGAGGTGGTGAGCCAGGCCGATGAGGCCAACGCCGCTCTCGGCCAGATCACCGCCCACATCACCCAGATCAACGACATGAACATCCAGGTCGCCACCGCCACCGAGGAGCAGTCGAGTGTGGTCGGCGAGATCAATCGCAACGTGGAAGACATCAACCAGCTCACCATGGAGACCGCCGATATCGCCCACCAGCTGACCGAATCGAGCCGCAGCCTGCAGCAGCTCTCCGGTCAGCTGGACAAGCTGGTTGGCAACTTCCGGCTCTAAAACCCCGACCTTGACATGAGTCATCAACAACAGAGAGCGCCGTGGCGCTCTCTGTTGTTTTGGTGGCGGCTAATCCGGCATAGCAGTCAGCCCTTGCCATCCCGTTTGCGCTGATACATCAGCTCATCCGCGCGGGTGAGCAGCTCGGCCAGGGAGACGCAGCCGTGCCCGTCATAGCAGACAATCCCGGTGCTGCAGGTCAGCGCATAGCCGCAACCACTGTGCTGATTGTGCTCGGCCAACATGGCATTGAAACGCTCATAGGCCAGTTGCGCCTGCGCCTCCATCACATTAGGCAACAGGACGGCGAACTCATCGCCGCCCATGCGGGCAAACACATCGGCGCCACGAAAAGCCTGCTTGAGCAGAGTGGCAAAGGCGATCAGGGCCCGATCCCCTTCTGCATGCCCCCACCTATCGTTGATCCCCTTGAAGCCATTGAGATCCAGATAGAGCAGCGCCAGTGGCATCTGCAAGCGACTGGCCAGCGAGAGGCTCTTCTCCGCCAACATCACGAACCCGCGCCGATTGGAGATCAGGGTCAACTCATCAATGGTGGCCAGCTGCACCGCTTCGAGCTCCCGCACCACCATCGCCGCCAGATCCTTGAGCAGCCCCACATCCTCGTCGCTCAATTCCCGCGGCACCGTATCGATGATGCAGAGCGTCCCCAGTTTGCAGCCGTTGGCGATCCTCAGTGGCTGTCCGGCATAGAAGCGGATGCCGGGCCCGCCCACCACCAGCGGATTGTCGGCAAAGCGGGGATCCTGCGAAGCATCCGGCACGATAAAGGTCTCATTACCCATGATGGCGTGGCCACAGAACGAAATGTCACGCGCGGTCTCACTAACCTCCAGCCCGATACAGGATTTGAACCACTGGCGATCTTCATCCACCAGACTCACCAGCGCGATGGGGACATTGAACACCCGTCGGGCCATGCGGGTCAGCCGGTCAAACCGCTCCTCGGCCTCGGAATCCAGCAAAGAGAGCCGCCGCAGGGTCTCCAGCCGCAATGCCTCATCGGGTGGAATAGGTGCTTCTAGCATCGTGCCTCTCTTGTCAGTGCCAAAACCTATCTTTAGCATATTGGGCTTTGCTGAAGTCGGGGCAGCAAGGAGAAAACAAAAAGCCGCTCATTCGAGCGGCTTTTTAGACAAGCGGGGAAGAAAATTACTTTTTCTTCTTGGCCTTGGCGTTCGGCAGATCGGTGATGGAGCCTTCGAACACTTCGGCAGCCAGACCCACGGACTCGTGCAGAGTCGGGTGAGCGTGGATGGTCAGCGCGATATCTTCGGCGTCCGCACCCATTTCGATGGCCAGACCGATTTCACCCAGCAGTTCACCACCGTTGGTACCCACGATGGCACCACCGATGACGCGGCCGCTCTCCTTGTCGAAGATCAGCTTGGTCATACCGTCGGAGCAGTCGGACGCGATGGCGCGGCCGGAAGCAGCCCACGGGAAGGTGGCGACTTCGAAGTTCAGGCCCTGTTGCTTGGCTTCCTTCTCGGTCAGACCAACCCATGCCATCTCTGGCTCGGTGTAGGCGATGGACGGGATCACTTTCGGGTCGAAGTAGTGCTTCTTGCCGGCGATAACTTCGGCGGCAACGTGACCTTCGTGAACACCTTTGTGTGCCAGCATCGGCTGGCCAACGATGTCACCGATGGCGTGGATGTGCGCCACGTTGGTACGCAGCTGCTTGTCCACCTCGATGAAACCGCGCTCGGTCACGGCAACGCCAGCTTTCTCGGCATCCAGCATCTTGCCATTCGGCACACGACCTACGGCAACCAGCACGTTGTCGTAACGAACCGGCTCGGCCGGAGCGTGCTTGCCTTCATAGGAGACGTACAGGCCGTCTTCGCGCGCTTCAACTGCGGTGACCTTGGTCTCCAGCATGATGTTGAATTTCTTGGCGACGCGCTTGGTGTAAATCTTGACGATGTCTTTGTCGGCAGCCGGAACCAGCTGGTCGGCAAATTCCACCACGTCGATCTCGGAACCCAGAGAGGAGTAAACGGTACCCATCTCCAGACCGATGATGCCGCCACCGATAACCAGCAGTTTGCCGGGAACGGTTTTCAGCTCCAGCGCATCGGTAGAGTCCCATACGCGGGGGTCATCGTGGGGGATGAACGGCAGCTTCACCGGACGGGAACCGGCCGCGATGATGGCGTTGTCGAAGGTCACGGTAGTCTTGCCGTCTTCCCCGGTCACTTCGAGCGTGTTCGGGCCGGTAAATTTACCCAAGCCGTTAACAACCTGAACTTTACGCATCTTGGCCATGCCAGCCAGACCGCCGGTCAGCTGGTTGATAACCTTCTCTTTCCACAGACGGATCTTGTCGATGTCGGTCTGCGGTGCACCGAAGACGATGCCGTGCTCGGCCAGCGCCTTGGCTTCTTCAATCACTTTAGCAACGTGCAGCAGCGCCTTGGAGGGGATGCAGCCCACGTTCAGGCAGACGCCACCCAGGGTGGAGTAACGCTCGACGATAATAGTATCCAGACCCAGATCGGCTGCACGGAAAGCAGCGGAATAACCGGCAGGGCCAGCACCCAGTACTACGACCTGGGTTTTGATTTCTTTACTCATCATGACCTCTTTGTCGTTCTTATATCCCCGGACAGCGCAGTCTTATACCGAAACGGGTGGCTGCAGCCGTGAAAAAAACGGGGCAAGTTTACGATCATGTTAATGAAATGAGAAGTAAAAAGGGCAGGCTCTGGGCCCGCCCTCTCACTTACAGGACCAGTCGACGAATGTCGGACAGCACGCCGTTCATGGTGGTGATGAAGCGAGCCCCATCGGCACCATCGATCACGCGGTGGTCGTAGCTCAGAGCCAGCGGCAGCATCAGGCGCGGCGCGAACTCTTTGCCGTTCCACTTCGGCTTCATCTCGGACTTGGAAACACCGAGGATGGCCACTTCCGGCGCGTTGACGATCGGGGTAAAGCTGGTACCGCCGATGCCACCCAGGCTGGAGATGGTGAAGCAACCGCCCTGCATGTCGGCAGCGGTCAGCTTGCCGGCACGGGCCTTCTTGGAGATCTCGGCCAGATCGCGAGACAGCTCCATGATGCCCTTCTTGTTAACATCGCGCACCACGGGCACAACCAGACCGTTGGGGGTATCTACCGCCACACCGATGTGGATGTATTTCTTCATGATCAGCTTGCTGCCATCTTCGGACAGGGAGCTGCAGAAGCGCGGGTGAGCTTCCAGCGCCTTGGCGGCGGCTTTCAGGATGAACACCAGCGGGGTGATCTTCACGTCAGCCTTCTGCTTCTCGAGCATCGCATTCTGCTCTTTGCGGAACGCTTCCAGCTCGGTGGTATCGGCTTCGTCGAACTGGGTGACATGAGGGATCATAACCCAGTTGCGGTGCAGGTTCGGACCGGAGATCTTCTGGATGCGGGTCAGCTCGACCTCTTCCACATCACCGAACTTGCTGAAGTCTACTTTCGGCCACGGCAGTACGCCCAGACCGTTACCACCGGCTACGCCGGCAGAGGCAGGAGCGGACTCGGCACGCTTGATGGCATCCTTCACGTAGGCTTGCACGTCTTCTTTGACGATGCGGCCCTTGCGACCGGAGGCTTTCACCTTGGCCAGGTTGACGCCGAACTCGCGCGCCAGACGGCGTACCGCCGGAGAGGCGTGTACATAAGCGTCATTGGCAACGAAATCGGTCGCAGCGGCAGCCGCCTGGGCAACCGGAGCCGGAGCAGCGGCAACAGGGGCTGCAGCGACCGGGGCGGCAGCTTGAGCAACCGGCGCGGCAGCAGGAGCAGCGCCAGCCACTTCGAAGACCATGATCAGGGAACCGGTGGAGACCTTGTCACCCGCCTTCACCTTGATCTCTTTGACCACACCGGCGAACGGCGCAGGCACTTCCATGGAGGCCTTGTCACCTTCCACGGCGATCAGGGATTGGTCGGCTTCAACCTTGTCACCCACGGCAACCATGATCTCGGTGACTTCCACTTCGTCGCCACCGATATCCGGTACGTTGACCTCTTTGGCCGCAGCGGCAACCGGGGCAGCAGCCACCGGAGCGGCAGCTTGAGCCGGAGCAGCAGCGGCAGCAGGCGCAGCGCCAGCCACTTCAAATACCATCACCAGAGAACCGGTAGAGACCTTGGCGCCGGCGGCAACCTTGATCTCGACCACGCGGCCTGCGAACGGAGCCGGTACTTCCATGGAGGCCTTGTCACCTTCCACGGCAATGATGGACTGGTCAGCTTCTACCATGTCGCCCACGGCAACCATGATTTCAGTCACGTCCACTTCGTCGTCACCGATGTCCGGTACGTGCACATCTTTGCGCACGGCAGCGGCAGGTGCGGCGGCCGGAGCAGCAGCAACCGGTGCAGCCACTTCAGCAGGGGCGGCAGCGCCTTCGGCTTCGAAGATCATGATCTGGGAACCGGTGGCGACCTTGTCGCCCACCTTGATCAGGATCTCTTTGACGATACCGGCAGACGGAGCCGGTACTTCCATGGAGGCCTTGTCGCCTTCTACCGCGATGATGGACTGGTCCAGCTCGACCTTGTCACCCACGGCCACCATGATCTCGGTGACTTCAACTTCATCGGCGCCGATATCCGGCACCATAATCTGTTTGGACATTGTGCTTTATCCTCTTGCGTCGATCCGCGTGACTGGCTGATGCCGCCACGCACATCTCGCGTTAACCGTTTTAAATCCTGGCAGGGTCGCGCCGTCATACGGCGCGACCCTTGATCCACTTACGCGTACAGCGGGTTGACCTTGTCGGCATCGATGCCGTACTTGGCGATGGCATCGGCCACAACCTGCTTGTCTACCTCGCCGCGCTTGGCCAGTTCGGTCAGGGCAGCAACCACCACGTAGAACTCGTTCACTTCGAAGTGACGACGCAGGTTGGCACGGCTGTCGGAACGGCCGTAACCGTCGGTACCCAGCACGCGGTAGTTCTCGGTCGGAACGAAGGCACGAACCTGATCGGCGAAGGACTTCATGTAGTCGGTCGCAGCGATGGTGGCTTCGGAACCCAGTACCTGAGCGATGTACGGTACGCGAGCTTCGGCAGTCGGGTGCAGCATGTTCCAGCGATCCGCGTCCTGACCGTCACGAGCCAGCTCGTTGAAGGAGGTGACGCTGAACACATCGGAACCGATGCCGTACTCGCTGGCCAGGATCTGGGCAGCCTTGCGCACGTGACCCAGGATGGAACCACAACCCAGCAGCTGAACTTTCGCCTTGGCACCGGCGATGGATTCCAGCTTGTAGATACCCTTGCGGATGCCTTCCTCGGCGCCTTCCGGCATGGCCGGCATGGCATAGTTCTCGTTCAGGGTGGTGATGTAGTAGAACACGTTCTCCGGGTTCTCACCGTACATGCGGCGCAGGCCGTCCTGTACGATCACCGCCACTTCATAGGCGTAGGACGGATCGTAGGAGATGCAGTTCGGGATGGTGTTCGCCAGGATGTGGCTGTGACCATCTTCGTGCTGCAGACCTTCGCCGTTCAGGGTAGTACGACCGGAGGTCGCACCCAGCAGGAAGCCACGGGCTTGCTGGTCACCGGCTGCCCACGCCATGTCGCCGATCCGCTGGAAGCCGAACATGGAGTAATAGATGTAGAACGGGATCATCGGGCAATCGTTGGTGCTGTAAGAGGTCGCAGCAGCCAGCCAGGAGGACATGGCGCCCAGCTCGTTGATACCGTCTTGCAGAACCTGACCCTGCTTGTCTTCCTTGTAGTAGGAGACGATGTCGCGGTCTTGCGGGGTGTACTGCTGACCGTGCGGGCTGTAGATACCGATCTGGCGGAACAGACCTTCCATACCGAAGGTACGGGCTTCGTCAGCCAGGATCGGAACGATGCGCTTGCCGATGGACTTGTCTTTCAGCATCACGTTCAGGGAACGCACGAACGCCATGGTGGTGGAGATTTCGCGCGCCTGCTCACCCAGCAGCGGACCGAAGGCATCCAGTGCCGGGATTTCCAGCTTGGTGGTACTTTCGCGCAGACGGGTCGGCACATAGCCTTTCAGGGCGGTGCGACGGTCGTGCAGGTATTTGTGCTCGGCAGAACCGGCTTCGATCTTCAGGTACGGCAGATCGGCCAGCTGCTCGTCGGCCACCGGCAGGTTGAAGCGGTCACGCAGGTGACGCACGGAGTCCAGCTCCATCTTCTTGACCTGGTGAGCGATGTTCTTGCCTTCGGCCGCTTCACCCATGCCGTAACCCTTGATGGTCTTGGCCAGAATAACGGTCGGCTTGCCCTTGGTCTGGGTCGCCTTGTTGAACGCGGCGAACAGTTTGCGAGGATCGTGACCACCGCGGTTCAGAGCGAAGATCTCCTCGTCGGTCATATCTTTGACCAGCGCGGCAGTTTCCGGATAACGGTTGAAGAAGTGCTCGCGGATGTAGCCACCGTCGCGGGACTTCATGGTCTGGTAGTCACCGTCCACGGTCTCGTTCATCAGCTGGATCAGCTTGCCGGAAGTGTCTTTCTTCAGCAGCTCATCCCACTTGCGACCCCAGATGACCTTGGTCACGTCCCAACCGGCGCCGGCGAACAGGCCTTCCAGCTCGTTGATGACCTTGCCGTTACCGACAACCGGACCATCCAGACGCTGCAGGTTGCAGTTGACCACGAACACCAGGTTGTCGAGCTTTTCACGCACGGCAACGGTCAGGGCACCCTTGGCTTCCGGCTCGTCCATCTCGCCGTCACCCAGGAAGGCGTAAACGGTCTGCTCGGAGCAATCTTTGATGCCACGGTCGGTCAGGTACTTCAGGAAGCGAGCCTGATAGATGGCGGCGATGGGGCCCAGACCCATGGAGACGGTCGGGAACTGCCAGAAGTCCGGCATCAGTTTCGGGTGCGGATAGGAGGGGATACCCTTGCCATCCACTTCCTGACGGAAGTTGTCCAGCTGCTCTTCGGTCAGACGACCTTCAGCAAAGGCGCGAGCATAGATGCCCGGAGAGATATGACCCTGGAAGTAAACCAGATCGCCACCATCCTTCTCGTTGCGAGCACGGAAGAAGTGGTTGAAGCAGACATCATAGATGGTCGCAGAAGAAGCGAAGGAAGACATGTGACCACCCAGGTCCAGGTCTTTCTTGGACGCGCGCAGCACGATCATCATGGCGTTCCAGCGGATGATGGCGCGAATGCGGCGTTCCATCTCCAGGTCACCCGGGTAGTCCGGCTCGTCGCTGGACGGGATGGTGTTGATGTAATCGCGATTTGCCTTGGCAGCCACGTCCACACCGCTTACGCGGGCTTTCTCGGCCAACTGTTCAAGGATGAACTGAGCGCGTTGCGGACCCTCTTCACGCAGCAGGGATTCCAGAGAGGCAAGCCACTCCAGCGTTTCTATCGGGTCCACATCGTTCTTCAGGATATCAGACATGGCTGGTTCCTATGTTGTTGTGATTGCACGGCATTGCACGGCGAAGGGCGCAAGCATTCGACAATAAAGCCTTGTGGGATTAGTTTTCCTGCTGACGGATCCGACGCATGGATCGCTGGATCCGGCTGTCTTCCCTCTGCATATCCAACAAGGTGTCCTCGATAAAGGCCAGATGCTCATGACAAGCTGTTCTGGCCCGCTCCGGAGCCCCCGAAAGAATAGCCTCGATCAGATTCGCGCGATGGCGACGTATCTTGGCTACCACTCCCGGGCGGCGATTCAAAATCTCGTTATTCTGCAGAATGTTCTGCTCAAGCATCGGGCTCATGGCCCGCAGCAGGTGCAGCAGCACCACGTTGTGGGACGCCTCGGCCACCGCCAGATAGAACTGGGTCACGGCTGCCGACTCGGCCACCAGCGAACCGAGTTGGCCCGCCTCTTCGATGGTGGTTTGCACCTGACGAATGCGCTCGAAATCAGACCCGGTTCCCCGCAAGGCCGCGTAGTAGGCACAGATGCCTTCCAGCGCGTGGCGAAACTCCAGCAGGTCATACTGGGCTTCCGGGTGGGTACTGAGCAGTTCGAACAGAGGATCGGCGATCCCCTTGCTCAGGGCATTCTGCACATAAGTGCCGCCGCCCTGACGGCGATAAAGCAATCCGCGCGCTTCCAGTCGCTGGATGGCTTCGCGCAAGGAGGGGCGCGATACCTGAAACTGGATGGCGAGTTCCCGCTCGGGAGGCAATTTCTGCCCCGGCTGCAGGCTGCCTTCCAGAATCATCTGTTCCAGCTCGGCGACAATGGAGTCGGCCAACTTGGGTTGCGTAATCTTGCGATAGGGCATGAGGCTACTTTGTTAAATTGGTATTACCAATTTTATGGATGGGGCGAAAATTAGCAGAGGCCTTTTGAAAAGTCCACTCAAAAGATGATCTGAGTCAAGAATCAGCCCTGCCACTTAAGAGGTAAAGCAGGGGAAACATGATTTAGCTCATAGAAAATGGTCTGACCAATATTCTTGACTGCGCTCACAAATAACAT
Organism: Aeromonas sp. MTB; assembly: GCF_056632455.1. Taxonomy (NCBI): domain Bacteria; kingdom Pseudomonadati; phylum Pseudomonadota; class Gammaproteobacteria; order Aeromonadales; family Aeromonadaceae; genus Aeromonas; species Aeromonas sp. MTB. The sequence goes on along the minus strand of NZ_CP147026.1, from coordinate 402,063 downwards.
TTGCGCAACCAGAGACAAAAATGGCCTGCCAGATAGGCAAGCCATTGATTTTAAAATCCAAACTAAATTTGAATATTTACTTTAGCTGTTTAGTAAATGCCGGTAGTAATCCCATTGAAAACTGGCTCCGGGATCCGTCTTGCGCCCTGGTGCGATATCGCAATGGCCGACAATTTTTTCGTGGGTAATCGCCGGATAGCGCTCTGAGATGGCTCGGGTGAGCCCCGCCAGCGCCTGGTACTGAGCCTCGGTATAGGGGGTTTCGTCAGTCCCTTCCAGCTCGATGCCAATGGAGAAGTCATTACATGCCTCCCTCCCCTGCCAGCTCGAGACACCTGCATGCCAGGCGCGCGCGCCAAACGGTACATACTGCACCAGCTCGCCATCACGGCGGATCAGGCAGTGTGCCGAAACCCGCAGCTGATGGATACCGGCAAAATAGGGATGAGCCTCGGGGTCGAGTCGCCCCATAAAGAGATCGTCGATAAAGGGGCCACCAAACTCCCCCGGCGGCAGGCTGATGCCATGCACCACCAGCAGGGAGATATCATCCGGCGCTGCCCGTTCGTTGTGATGGGGAGAAGGCACCCGGCGCGCCTGCTGGCACCAGCCAGCGGCATCGATAGAGAAACAAGGTTGCGAAGCGAGTTGAGTCATCGGCTACTCGAGTTGGCTGATAAATGGCGAGAAAACGAAGATACCTGATAGGCAAGCCGGCACCAACTCACTGAATCAACGGGAAATGGTATGTTAGGCTGAGTCATCTTCCGCTCGATATGGATGGGGTATGCAGCACACGGCACGCTGGATGTGGTTACTGGCCTGGCTCTCTTTGATGGGCCTGCTGACCCTCTATTTTCACTCCCGCAACCAACCAAGCGTCACCGCCAGCGGCGAGCTGTTGCTGCGAGCCGACCAGAGCGGCCACTATCGTCTGGAGGGTGCCATCAACGGCCAGCCGGTGCAACTGCTGCTCGATACCGGCGCCACTCGCATCACCATCCCGCAGCAGGTTGCCGAGCGGCTCGGCCTGACCGCTCATGGCAGCAGCCAGGTCAATACCGCTGCGGGGCAGATACGGGTCAGCAACGGCACCATCGAAACGCTGGCGATGGGGCCATTGACCTTGTACGATCTGGCCATCTTTATCAATCCGGCGGCAGACGGTGACGAAGTGCTGGTTGGCATGAACGCCCTCGGTCGGCTGGAGCTGGTTCAAAAGGAGCGGCAACTGCTGCTCAGACCCTTGCAGGAATAAGGCATGTTTCAACAGGATGTCAGCCGCGCCGTGCGCGCCGCACTACTCGAAGATCTGGGCGATGCCCTCACCGCGCTGGACCAACCGGACGCCAGCGCCGATATCACCGCACAACTGATCCCGGCCGACCGGATGGCCAGCGCCCGGGTTATCACCCGTGAAGCCGGCGTATTCTGCGGCCAGCCTTGGGTGGATGAAGTCTTCCTGCAACTGAAGGCCCAGCTCGGTGGCGAAGTGAAGGTGGAGTGGAAGGTGCAGGATGGGGAAGTGCTCTCCCCCAATCAGGAGCTGTTTCGCCTCCACGGCCCTGCCCGCCTGCTACTGACCGGCGAGCGCAATGCGCTGAACTTTGTCCAGACCCTCTCCGGCGTCGCCACCCTCACCGCTCGCTATGTGGCAGAGCTGGAGGGCACCGACTGCCGTCTGCTCGACACCCGCAAGACCATACCGGGGCTGCGCACCGCCCAGAAGTACGCGGTCACCTGCGGCGGTGGCAAGAATCATCGCATCGGCCTCTACGACGCTTACCTCATCAAAGAGAACCATATCCTCGCCTGTGGCGGCATTGCCGAGGCAATTAGCGAGGCTCGTCATCTCAATCCGGGCAAACCGGTGGAGGTGGAAGTGGAATCACTGGCAGAGCTGGAACAGGCTCTGGCGGCAAAGGCCGATATCGTGATGCTCGACAACTTCGACGTGACCATGATGCGGGAAGCGGTCGCCATCAATCAGGGCCGCGCCAAGCTCGAAGTCTCCGGTAATGTGACGCTGGATACTCTGGCCGAGTTTGCCGCCACCGGTGTCGATTTTATCTCTGTCGGGGCGCTGACCAAGCATGTACGGGCGCTCGATCTCTCCATGCGCTTTATCCAGCAGTGAGATTCACCCCGCAAGCCTGAGCAAATACTCGACCTAACCGGATAAACAACTTGCAAAAGGCGCCATAGGCGCCTTTTCTTTATGCAGGATCCCTCAGCAAAGGAGTGTAATGACGGACCCGCTTTCACCCGTAACAAAGAGTCATAAGAAGCCACTTATTTTATGACTCGCATCAAGTTTTGGGTAAATGACATGAAAGTGGTTAACAAAGGCAGCAATCTCTGTTGCCACCCCTGACAGCTCGGATAAGATACTGACGTTCGGACGATTTTCTACCGACACTTCCCAGGAACCAAGGATAAAAGGACATTTGAAATGAAGAAACAATCGGGCTTTACCCTTATTGAACTGATGATCGTGGTCGCGATCGTCGCCATTCTGGCCGCGGTAGCGCTACCTGCGTATCAAACATATACAAAGCGGGCTAAATTTGCTGAAGTTGTCTCAGCTGTAGGCCCAGCAAAAACCGCAGTTGAAGTTTGTATCCAAGGCTCTTCAGCAACTGTGGATGCGAACTTAATGGCAACATGCTCCACCGCTGGTGACTCAGCAGTCAGCGGCGCATTCAACACGGCGATAGTCGCAACTGTTGATGCGGCCGCCAGTGGCGCTACTGGTGTTGTGATTACAGCTACTGGGGCCACTGCTCCTTTTGGCGCAACAAACAACGCGTTTACATTAACCGGTACAGCCAATACTACCACTCGCCAAGTAACCTGGGTTAAGGGTGGAACATGTGAAGCAGGCGGTCTCTGTTAACGCATGACCTCTAGCCCTAATAGCGGCCTGGCGTTAAGCCTGGCCGCCTCTTCACTGATCAGTGAAGAGGACTCCCAGCGCTATCTGAGCCAAGCCAAGGCTCAGCGAAAACCCTTTGTAACATTTCTGATAGAGAACGAGATCCTCGACAGCAAGGCGCTCGCCGATTTTTGCGAGCTGGAGTATGGGGTACCTCTGCTGGATCTTGCCGCCTTCGATTTGGCCGAGATCCCGCAGAAGTACCTCAATCAGAAGCTGATTGAGAAGCACCACGTCCTGCCCATCTACACCCAGGGCCACACCCTCTATATCGCCATGTCGGATCCGACCAATGTCTCGGCGTTGGAGGACTTTGGCTTCAGCTTCGGTCTTCATACCGAAGCGCTGCTGGTGGAGGAGAACAAGCTCACCGCCGCCATCGGCAAACTGCTGGAGAGCGAAAATGACGCCCTCGGCATGGAGGATATCGACGAGTCCGAGATTTCGGATCTCGAGGTCTCCGACGAAAACAGCCGGCTGGACGAGAGTGTCAATACCGCTGATGACGATGCCCCCATAGTCAAGTACATCAACAAGATCCTGATGGATGCCATCAAGCGCGGTGCCTCCGACCTGCACTTCGAGCCCTATGAGTTCAAGTATCGGGTGCGCTTTCGCATCGATGGCATTCTACATGAAATTGCTACGCCGCCGGTCAACCTCTCCAACCGCTTCTCCGCCCGCCTCAAGGTGATGGCACGACTCGATATCGCCGAGCGGCGGCTGCCACAGGATGGCCGCATCAAGCTGAAGCTGTCGCGCAACAAGTCGATGGATATGCGGGTCAACACCTTGCCCACCATGTGGGGGGAGAAGATCGTTATCCGTCTGCTCGACTCCTCGGCGGCACGCCTCAATATCGAGCAACTCGGCTTTGACGACCGGCAGAAGGCGCAATACCTGCGCGCCCTCTCCAAACCACAGGGGATGATCCTGGTGACCGGCCCCACCGGCTCGGGCAAAACGGTCTCGCTCTATACCGGCCTCAATATTCTCAACACCACCGAGGTCAATATCTCTACCGCCGAAGATCCGGTGGAGATCAACCTGCCCGGCGTCAATCAGGTGCAGGTCAATCCCAAGGCGGGGCTCACCTTTGCCAGCGCCCTGCGCTCCTTCTTGCGGCAAGACCCGGATGTGGTGATGGTGGGGGAAATTCGCGATCTCGAAACCGCCGAGATCGCCATCAAGGCGGCCCAGACCGGCCACCTGGTGCTCTCCACCCTGCATACCAACTCCGCCGCCGAGACCCTGACCCGGATGATGAACATGGGGGTGCCCGCCTTCAACATCGCCTCCTCGGTGACCCTGATCATGGCCCAGCGGTTGGCCCGTAAACTGTGCGACCACTGCAAGGCGCCGGAAGTGGTGCCGGAAGCCGAACTGCTGGAGCTGGGCTTTACGCCGCAGCAGCTGGCAGCCGGGCTGCGACTGTTCAAACCGGTCGGTTGCAAGGAGTGTTCCGGCGGCTACAAGGGGCGGGTCGGCATATACGAAATCATGCTGATGTCGGAGAACATCGCCAAATTGATTATGCAGGGGGCAAACTCCCTGCAAATCGCCGCGATCGCCCAGAAGGAAGGGATGCGTACCCTGCGCACCTCGGGACTGGAGAAGGCACGGCTCGGGGTCACCAGTCTGGCCGAGGTCAACCGGGTCACCACCAACTGATCCGTGTGACGGCACGACTCCCCGATAATTCGTTGGTAGGTTTGTAGGTTCGATTAGCGTAGCGTAATCGGACATTCGCGTAGATAAACAGAATCGTTCACCGGTTCCATTCACATCGCGCAGTCAGACATTTGCGTAGGAAAACAGGATGTACGCCACCTAACCGGGCGTTTGTATCATTAGGGCTGGCGCCCGACCCAATTGCAGGATGCAAAGATGGCAACCCTAACGAAAAAGAACAATGCCCCCAAGAAAGTCTTCGCCTTCCGCTGGCACGGGGTTAATCGCAAGGGGCAGAAGGTCTCCGGCGAGCTGCAGGCCGACAGCATCAACACCGTCAAGACCGAACTGCGCAAGCAGGGGGTCAACGTCACCAAGGTAGCCAAGAAATCCCAGGGGCTCTTCTCCAAGGGCGGCGCCAAGATTAAACCGATGGATATCGCCATCGTCTCCCGTCAGATCACCACCATGCTCTCCGCTGGCGTACCACTGGTGCAGAGCCTGCAGATTATCGCCCGCAGCCACGAGAAAGCCTCGATGCGCGAGCTGATGGGGCAGATTGCCGCCGATGTTGAGACCGGAACCCCCATGTCAGAGGCGCTGCGCCGCCATCCCCTCTACTTTGACGATCTCTACTGCGATCTGGTTGAAGCCGGTGAGCAATCCGGGGCACTGGAGACCATCTACGACCGTATCGCTACCTATCGGGAAAAGTCGGAAGCGCTCAAGTCGAAGATCAAGAAGGCGATGTTCTACCCCACCATGGTCATTCTGGTCGCCATTGTGGTCACCTCCATCCTGCTGCTGTTCGTCATTCCGCAGTTCGAGGATATCTTCAAGAGCTTCGGTGCAGAGCTGCCGGTGTTCACCCAGTTTGTTATCGGCATCTCCCGCTTTATGCAGAACTGGTGGTATGTCTTCTTTGGTGGCACGGCCCTTGGCATCTTCCTTTACGTGCGGGCCTGGCGGGCCTCCCAGAAGGTGAAAGACAATACCGACAAGTTCGTCCTCACCATTCCGGTGGTCGGGATGATCCTGCACAAGGCGGCGATGGCCCGCTTTGCCCGCACCCTGTCGACCACCTTCTCCGCCGGTATCCCGCTGGTAGATGCGCTGATTTCGGCGGCTGGCGCCTCCGGCAACTATGTCTATCGCACCGCGGTCATGGCCATCCGCAACGAGGTGGTGGCCGGTATGCAGATCAACGTTGCAATGCGCACCGTCGATCTCTTCCCCGACATGGTGATCCAGATGGTGATGATCGGTGAGGAGTCCGGCGCCATCGATGATATGCTCTCCAAGGTCGCCACCATCTTCGAACAGGAGGTGGATGACTTGGTCGATGGCCTCACCAGCCTGCTGGAACCCCTCATCATGGTGGTGCTCGGGGTGCTGGTCGGCGGCATGGTTATCGCCATGTACCTGCCCATCTTCAAGCTTGGCGACGTGGTAGGCTGATTTATCAGGGCATGGCACCACAACCATGCCCTCCCCCTCATCCAATAACTGACGGTTGGTTATGACACTTCTTCTCGAGCTGGCTCACAGCTTGCCCTGGCTCTACTTCTCGCTGGTTTTTCTCTTCTCCCTGATTATCGGCAGCTTCCTTAACGTGGTAATCCACCGCTTGCCCATCATGCTGGAGCGGGAGTGGCAGGCCGAATATCGCAGCTACTTCGCCCCCGATGAGGAGGCCACTGCGCCAGAGCGCTACAACCTGATGGTGCCGCGCTCCGCATGCCCTCACTGTGGCCACGCCATCACTGCGCTGGAGAACATCCCGCTGTTGAGCTGGCTCTGGCTCAAAGGGCGTTGCCGCGACTGTCAGGCCCCCATCTCGACCCGCTATCCGCTGGTAGAGCTGCTGACCGCCCTGCTCTCGCTGACCGTAGCCATGGTCATAACGCCGGGCTGGGGTACGTTGGCCGCTCTGTTGCTGACCTGGGTGCTGGTCGCCCTCACCTTTATCGATCTCGACAAGATGTTGCTGCCCGACCAGCTCACCCTGCCACTGCTGTGGGGCGGGCTGCTGTTCAATCTGGCAAGTGGCTTCGTGCCGCTGGCGGATGCCGTGATCGGCGCCATGGCGGGCTATCTGGTGCTCTGGAGCCTCTACTGGGCTTTCAAACTGCTCACCGGCAAAGAAGGAATGGGTTATGGCGACTTCAAGCTGCTGGCGGCACTGGGCGCCTGGCTCGGCTGGCAGGCGCTGCCCATAATTCTGCTGCTCTCATCTCTGGTCGGCGCAGTGATCGGCATCAGTCTGATCGCCTTGCAAAAACATCATCAGGGCAAGCCCATCCCCTTCGGCCCCTACCTCGCCATCGCGGGCTGGATCGCCCTGCTATGGGGCGATACCATCACCCGCTGGTATCTCTCTACCCTGCTTTGAGCAAGAGGCCCCCATGTATGTAGTTGCTATCACAGGTGGTATCGGCAGCGGCAAGACCACTATCGCCAATCAGTTTGCCGCGCTGGGTATCGAGGTGGTGGATGCCGATGTGATCGCCCGCGAAGTGGTCGAGCCGGGCACCCCGGCCCTTGCTGCCATCGCCGACCATTTTGGCCCTGATGTGATTGATCCGAGCGGTCAACTCGACCGTCGCACCCTGCGCGAGCGGGTCTTCAGCGACCCACAGGCCAAGGAGTGGCTCAATGCCCTGCTTCACCCGCTCATTCGCAGTGAAATGCTGCGCCAGTGTGCCGCGGCCAGTTCTCCTTACTGCCTGCTGGTGGTGCCGCTGCTGGTGGAGAACAAACTCACTGGCCTCGCCAACCGTGTGTTGGTGGTCGATGTGGATGAAGCCACCCAGATTGAGCGCACCTGCCGCCGGGATGGGGTATCGGCCGAGCAGGCCCGGGCCATCATCGCCGCTCAGGCGAGCCGGTCGGAGCGTCTAGCTGCGGCGGATGATGTCATCGAAAACCACACTGGCAGCGAAATGGCGATTAAAACGCGGATTTTGGCACTGCACGAGACATATCTGGCAATTGCCTCTCAACAAGGCCGCCAAGTGTGAGTACACTAGGCCGGTTTATGGCTGGCCAGGATTAGGCATGATTTACGATTTCCCCCTCAATGAAAAAAGCCGGACCTATCTTCGTCTGGAGTCCCTGTTTTCCCAGATCCGCGACAATCTGGAGAGTGAACAATCCTGGGCACATATCGCCTTCTTCAAGGGGCTGTTCGATCTGCAGGAGTTGTTGGAGCGTGGTGACCTGCGCGCCGACCTCATCAAGGATCTGGAACGTCTCGGCCAGCGTCTGAGCCACTGGGCCAGCCTGCCCGATGTCGATCTGGAGCAGATCAAACTGATGCAGCAAGAGAGCAGCCAGCTCTCTCGCAACCTGCTCAACTCGCCACGCCCGGGTGCCCGCCTGAAAGAGGATCGTCTGCTCGGCTCCATCCGCCAGCGCTTCTCCATCCCGGGTGGTCTGTGTGCCTTCGATGTGCCACAGCTGCACCACTGGCTCGGCACCCCGGCCATCACCCGTCACCAGCAGATGCAGGGCTGGCTGAGCGATATCAACCTGCTGATGAATGCCATCACCCTGCTGCTGCGCCTGTGGCGTGAATCAGGCAGCTTCAGCGAGCAGGTTGCCAGCAACGGTTTCTTCCAGGACACCGCCGAGAGCGCCGAGCTGATCCGCATCAAGCTGCCGGGCAATCTGTTCTGCTACCCGACCCTGAGCGGCCACAAGAACCGCTTCGCCCTGCGCTTTCTGCCCACCGCAGAACAGCCGATTGGCGACGTGCCATTCCAGCTCGCCTGCTGTTAAGGAGGGCTTATGGTCACCAAGGTAAAGTGTCCGACCTGTCAGAGCGAAGTGGAATGGGGCCCGCAGAGTCCGTTCCGCCCCTTCTGCAGCAAGCGCTGCCAGCTGATCGATCTCGGCGAATGGGCCGATGAAGAGAAGCGGATCCCGGGGGAGATCAACCCGGATCTGTTGCCGGAGCCGGAAGAGGGCGATCAGTGGCTGTAAGCCCCTGGTCACTCATCTCTGCAATATGAAAAAGGGCCGATTGGCCCTTTTTTCATGCTTGTTGATTGCTACCGGCTCACGCCAGCAGACCCTGTAGCCGCGCTACAATCGGGCCATTGGCATCGGGGAAGTGGTAGTTGTTCAGCTCGGCCACCGGCACCCACAGACAATCCTGCCCCTCCTTGCCGAACGGCTCACCGCTGAAACGGGTCACCTTCCATATATCCAGCAATACCTGCTTCTCGGGGTAGTCGTGCTGCAGTTCCATAAAGGGGGCACAATCCAAAACCCGAATACCGATCTCTTCCCACAGCTCCCGATCCAGCGCAGTCAGCAGATCCTCACCGGACTCCACCTTGCCACCGGGAAACTCCCAGCGATCCCCCTGATGGCGATCGGAGGAGCGTCTGGCGATGAAGATATCGCCCCGTTCATTCTCGATGACGCCAACCGCCACCCAGATCCGCTTTTTCTGTTCCATCCATTACCTCTGTTCGCTTGTTGCCACCAATAACAAGGCGGGCACTTGGCCCGCCTGTTATGGCATAGCGTCGATCAGGTCAACTGACCGTGGCAGTGCTTGTACTTCTTGCCAGAGCCGCACGGGCAGGGATCGTTGCGACCGACCTTCTGCTCGTCACGTACGAAGGTGGTGTGCCCCTCTTCGCCTGCGGCCTGTTCATCGGCCAGCTGGCTCTCGGCAGCGGCGTGGGTATAGGTGCGGGGAGCGGCTTCCGCCTGCTGGCGTTGCTGCTCTTCCATCGCTTCCACATCGCGCTCCTGCACCTGAACACGGCTCAGGATGCTGACCACGTCGCGCTTGAGGGTTTCCAGCATCTGGGTGAACAGATCGAAGGATTCGCGCTTGTACTCCTGCTTGGGGTTCTTCTGGGCGTAACCGCGCAGATGGATGCCCTGACGCAGGTGATCCATGGCCGCCAGATGCTCTTTCCACAGACCATCCAGGGTTTGCAGCATCACCGCTTTCTCGAAGTTGCGCAGCACCTCTTTGCCGACCAGCTCTTCCTTGTGGGCATAGAGCTTGGTGGCTTCGTCCAGAATGCGCTCGCGCAGCTTCTCTTCATACAGCTTGTCATCTTCCGCCAGCCACTGCTGCAATGGCAGATCCAGCGCGAAGTCTGCCTTCAGGCGCGCTTCCAGGCCCGGCACGTCCCACATTTCTTCCAGAGACTGGGGCGGAATGTACTCGTCGATCACCGCGCCGTAGACGTCGTCACGGATAACGTGAATGGTCTCGGAGATGTCGTTGGTATCCAGCAGCTCGTTGCGCTGCTCGTAGACCACCTTGCGCTGGTCGTTGGCAACGTCGTCAAACTCCAGCAGGCTCTTGCGGATGTCGAAGTTGCGACCTTCCACCTTGCGCTGGGCGTTTTCAATCGCCTTGGTGACCCACGGGTGCTCGATGGCCTCACCCTCTTCCATGCCCAGCTTCTTCATCATGCCGGTCACGCGATCGGAGGCGAAGATCCGCATCAGGGTATCTTCCATGGAGAGGTAGAAACGGGAGGAGCCCGGGTCACCCTGACGACCGGAACGACCGCGCAGCTGGTTATCGATACGACGGGATTCGTGACGCTCGGTGCCGATAATGTGCAGACCACCAGCGGCCAGCACCGCATCGTGACGCACCTGCCAGGCGGCTTTCAGCTCGGCAATCTGCTCGCTGGTCGGGTTCTCCAGCTTGGCAATCTCTGCCTGCCAGTTGCCGCCCAACACGATGTCGGTACCACGACCGGCCATGTTGGTCGCGATAGTCACCGCACCTGTCTGACCAGCCTGGGCGACGATCTCCGCTTCCATGGCGTGGAACTTGGCGTTCAGCACCTTGTGCGGGATCTTCTCCTTGGTCAGGATGCCAGAGAGCAGCTCGGAGTTCTCGATAGATACGGTACCAACCAGTACAGGCTGGCCCTTCGCCACGCACTGACGGATATCTTCGATGATGGCGGCATACTTCTCGTTGGCGGTCAGGTAGACCAGATCGCCCATGTCCTTGCGCACCATCGGCTTGTTGGTCGGGATAACCACGGTATCCAGGCCATAAATCTGCTGGAATTCAAAGGCTTCGGTATCTGCAGTACCTGTCATCCCCGCCAGCTTGTTGTAGAGACGGAAGTAATTCTGGAAGGTGATGGATGCCAGCGTCTGGTTCTCGTTCTGGATCTTCACCCCTTCCTTCGCTTCAACGGCCTGATGCAGACCATCGGACCAGCGACGACCCGGCATGGTACGGCCGGTGTGCTCGTCAACGATGACGATTTCGTCTTTCTGGACGATGTAGTCCACGTTGCGCTCGAACAGGGTGTGAGCACGCAGACCGGCATTGACGTGGTGCAGCAGACTGATGTTGGAGGCGGAGAACAGGGAGTCGTTCTCATCCAGCAGCCCCTCTTTCTTGAGCAGCTCTTCCACGAAGATCTGACCGTTTTCGGTCAGCAGGGCCTGACGGTTCTTCTCGTCCACCGTGTAGTGACCGTCGCCGGTGTACTCTTCGGTGTCTTCCTTATCCTGCTTGACCAGCAGTGGGATCAGCTTGTTGACGCGGATATAGAGCTCTGAGCTGTCTTCGGCCGGGCCGGAGATGATAAGCGGAGTACGGGCTTCATCGATAAGCACCGAGTCCACCTCATCCACCAGCGCGTAGTTGAGCGGACGCTGTACGCGCTGCTCGGGCGAGAACGCCATGTTGTCGCGCAGGTAGTCGAAACCGAATTCGTTGTTGGTACCGTAGGTGATGTCGGCGGCGTAGGCGTCACGCTTCTGGGATGCGTCCATACCGGGCACGTTGCAATGGACAGTCATGCCGAGGAAGGCGAACAGCGGACGGTTCGCTTCCGCATCACGCTTGGCCAGATAGTCGTTCACCGTCACAACGTGGACGCCACGGCCGCTCAGGGCGTTCAGGTAAGCTGGCAGGGTTGCGGTCAGGGTTTTACCTTCACCGGTTTTCATTTCCGCGATGCGATTGGAGTTCAGCACCATGCCGCCGATCAGCTGCACGTCGAAGTGACGCATGCCGAACACCCGCTTGGAGGCTTCACGCACGGTCGCGAACGCTTCCGGGAGCAACTGCTCCAGGGTCTCACCCTGCTCGATACGCTGACGATATTCAGCCGTTTTGGCCTGCAACTCGGCATCAGAGAGAGCCTCGAACTGCGGCTCCATGGCATTGATCTGTTTTACAATTTTGCGCAAAGCCTTGAGCGTTCTGTCGTTCCGGCTGCCGATAATCTTGGTAAGCAGTGTGCTAATCATGGGTACCAACTATTTCTGGTTATAAAAGCGTTCCGTCACTGGAACCTGAAGAAAAAAACCTAACCCCGTCTGGCACTGAGAAAGCGTGCGGGGTTGACCTGACGACCATCTTTCAACACTTCGTAATGCAGATGGACCCCGGTCGCGCGACCGGTGCGTCCCATCAAGGCAATCTTCTGCCCCTGATCAACCAGGGTGCCCACCTCGACCAGCAACTTGGAGTTGTGGGCATAGCGGGTGACCAGGCCATTGCCGTGATTAATCTCCACCATATTGCCAAATTCCGGATGACGGCCCGCCCAGCTGACAATGCCGGGCCCGGTGGCCAGAATCGGGGTTCCGGGTTTGCCACGGAAATCGACCCCTTTGTGCATCTTGGCACGCCCGTTGAACGGATCGACCCGTCCACCAAACCCGGACGAGACCCAAACTCGCTCCTGTTTGACTGGCGTGCCGGAAATAAAACCGGCATCGGTGATATGGTGATTCATGATGAAAGATTCAAGTACCGACAGCTGCTCTTCACGGCTGCTGAGCTGCTGGCTGAGGTGTTTCATCGAGGCTTGCAGCTCGTTGAGGCTCACTTCCAGCTCTTCATCATAAGAAGGGCCGCCCATGGGGGGCAGCTCTTTGAAATTGAACTCGTCGGGATCGAGATCGGCCTGCTCGGTCAATCGTTCGCCGAGGGCATTGAGACGGCCAAGCTGCCCCTGCATGGTACCCACCTGAGCAGCCAGCATTGCCAACTGTTCACGGGCTTCGTCACCACTCTGGTCGACGGACTGTTGCTCGGCAACGGCAAGCGCCACTTCCAGCGCCTCCATTTTCTGGTGCCAGCTCTGCCAGAGCCAACCACCACCAAGGGCCAACAGGGAGAAGAGAATACCGCCGACCCAGGCCAGACGTTGTTTGGGCAGGTGCAACTTGCGTCGCTGCTTGCCGTGGAGGATCAGGGTAATGCTCATAGAAATCAGTCTGCTCGGTCAGGTGCGGCCAAGAGCCTGCACGGGAAATAAAACCGGGAGATAATCGGTATTAAAGGATGGAGTAAACAAATGACGGAACGTCGGTGCGGAGAGAGGACCGACGTTCCGTTGCACAGCTATCAGGCCAGAACCAGACCGTTATCGTAGTAAGCGATAGGCGCTTTGTCGCCCTCACCCTCGAAGGTCACCAGTTCCCAAGCCTCCTGCTCGGCCAGCAAGGCACGCAGCAGCTTGTTGTTCAGGGCATGTCCGGTCTTGTAGGCACGGAACTCACCGATGATGCTGCGGTTACACATGTAGAGGTCACCGATCGCGTCCAGCATCTTGTGCTTGACGAACTCGTCCTCATAACGCAAACCGTCTTCGTTCAGCACCCGATAGTCGTCCAGTACCACGGCGTTTTCCAGGCTTCCGCCCAGCGCCAGGTTCTGGGAACGCAGGTACTCGATATCACGCATGAACCCGAAGGTACGGGCACGGCTGATCTCTTTCACGAAGGAGGCACCGGAGAAATCCAGTACGCAACGCTGATTGCGCCCTTCAAAGACCGGATGCTGGAAATCGATCTCGAGATCCATCTTGAAGCCGTTGCGATAGGGGTGGAATTCCGCCCACTTGTCGCCGTCTTCAACCCGGATGCTCTTCTTGATCCGCACAAACTGCTTGGCAGCATTCTGCTCACGGATCCCGACTTCCTGCAGCAGGTAGATAAAGGGATGCGCACTGCCGTCCATTACCGGGATCTCGGGCGCGTCAACCTCGACATAGAGGTTGTCGATCCCCATCCCGGCCAGCGCGGCAGAGAGGTGCTCAATGGTAGAGACACGGACACCGGCTTCGTTGACCAGAGCGGTACAGAGCACGGTATCGCGCACCTGATCGGCATTGGCTGGCAGCTCCACCACAGGATTCAGGTCGGTACGCAAGTAAACGATCCCTGTGTTCACAGGCGCCGGACGGAACGTCATGGTGACTTTCCGGCCCGAATGCAGGCCGACACCAGTCGCCTGTACACTCGTTTTCAAGGTTCTTTGTCTAATCATGGGTGTACCCTAAACAGCTTAAAATCCGGACCAGATGGTCGTTGGCAGGCCATCTTAGCACATTCCTTGAACAACAAACAAACGAGAGCCATAAGAGGCTTAGTCAGCTTGCTTGCGCAGGAACGCCGGAATATCCAGGTAATCCGGTTCACGACGAGCTTGCGGCTCGGCATTGACCACCTTGGCCGGGGCTTCATCCATCACGCGGCCTTGCATCATGTCGCTAACCAGCGGCTGACGCACCGGGCGCTCTTGCACCTGGCTGCTCTTGACCAAAGTGATGTCCGGCTTGCGCTCGGCACCGATACCGGTAGCAACCACGGTCACACGCAGTTCGTCGTGCATTTCCGGATCGATTACGGTACCCACAACTACAGTGGCGTTCTCGGAAGCGAAGGCCTTGACCGCGTTACCCACGGTTTCGAACTCTTCGATGGTCATGTCCATACCGGCGGTGATGTTGACCAGGATGCCACGGGCACCGGCCAGATCCACATCTTCCAGCAGCGGGCTGGAGATGGCTTTCTCGGCCGCTTCTTCGGCACGGTCATCACCAGAGGCGGAACCGGTACCCATCATGGCGGTACCCATTTCACGCATCACGGTACGCACGTCCGCGAAGTCGACGTTGATCAAACCCGGACGGGTGATCAGCTCGGCAATGCCCTGTACCGCGCCAAGCAGTACATCGTTGGCCGCCTTGAAGGCATCCAGCAGGGAGATACCGCGACCCAGCACCTTCAGCAACTTGTCGTTGGGGATGGTGATCAGGGAGTCGACGTTCTTGGAGAGCTCTTCGATACCGTGCGCGGCGAAGCCCATCCGCTTCTTCCCTTCAAAGGAGAACGGCTTGGTCACCACAGCAACGGTCAGGATACCCATCTCGCGGGCCACTTCGGCCACGATCGGCGCAGCACCGGTACCGGTACCACCACCCATACCGGCGGCGATGAACACCATGTCGGAACCGGTCAGCAGCTCACGCAGCGCTTCGCGATCTTCCATGGCCGCATCACGACCCACTTCCGGATTGGCGCCGGCACCCAGACCCTTGGTGATGCCACCGCCGATCTGCAGGGTAGTGTTGGCGCTGGAGTTACGCAGTGCCTGGGCATCGGTGTTGACGGTAATGAACTCAACACCCTCAATATTTTGACGAACCATGTGTTCGACAGCGTTACCGCCGCCGCCACCTACACCGATCACTTTAATGACGGCTTCGTCAGTGTGGCTATCCATAAATTCAAACATGTTGTCTCTCCGCTTTATTTGCCTGACTCAGCAAAATTCTTAGAACTCGCCACGCAGCCAGTTGCTAACCCGTTTGACCAGGCCACCGACGCTTGCCTTGGCGGCATATTCTTTGTTGCTACCTGTGGCTTGATGGGTGCGGCCATATTGCAGCAACCCGACCGCAGTCGAGTACACCGGTGCCTGCACGTAATCACTCAAACCACGTATGTTCATGGGCTCTCCCACCCGGACCTGGCTCTGGAAGATCTGCTCTGCACACTCCACAATGCCTTCAATCTGGGCAGCGCCGCCGGTCAAGACCACACCGGCTGCCAGCTGATGCTTGACCCCCTGCGCTTTCAACTCGCTTTGTACCCGCACCAGCTCATCATTCACCATGGAGAGCAACTCGGTGTAACGGGGCTCAATCACTTCAGCCAGTGTCTGCCGTTGCAGGCTGCGCGCCGGGCGACCGCCGACACTGGGTACTTCAATATTGTCTTCCTTGCTGACCAGACGACCGAGGGCGCAACCGTAGCGCACCTTGATCGCTTCCGCGTCGAGCGGCGGCGTGCCGAAGGCGTAGGCGATGTCGCTGGTCACAGTGCTGCCAGCGTACGGGATCACCTTGGTGTGGCGCAGGGCACCGCCGGTAAACAGCGACATGTCCATGGTTCCGCCACCGATGTCCACCACGCAGACACCCAGCTCTTTCTCGTCTTCGGTCAACACGGCATAGCTGGAGGCCAGCGCGGAGAAGATCAGTTGATCCACACGCAAACCGACCTTCTCCACACATTTCTCGATGTTGCGGGCCATGTCGTTATGGCAGGTGATCAGGTGAACCTTGGCTGCCATCCGCACACCGGAGAGGCCGACCGGATTCTTGATCCCTTCCTGATAATCGATGGCAAACTCCTGAGGCAGCACATGCAGCACGCGCAGCTCGTCGGAGAGGCGAACCGACTTGGCGGTGTGGATCACGTTGTCCACATCCTCCTGGGTCACCTCTTCATCGGAGATGGGCACCATACCGGTCTCGTTGCGGCAATCAATATGCTTGCCGGACAACCCCAGATAGACCGAGCTGATCTGGCAATCTGCCATCATCTCGGCCTCTTCCACCGCGCGGCGCAGTGACTTGACCACGGAGTCGAGGTCATTGACCCCGCCCTTCTCCATTCCGCGAGAAGCGTGACTGCCCATACCGATGACGTTCAGTTCACCGTCCGGCAATACTTCCCCGACCAGAACCGCCACCTTGGTTGTGCCGATATCCAGTCCGACAATCAAATTCCTATCTGCGGTGTTGGTCATGCACTTTCTCTTCGCTCTTCTTCCAGCCAACTGCCATTCCGGTATCGTATCGAAGATCCACGTAGGCGACTTGCGCACGGGGTTCGATAACCGGGAAGGCATCGATAAACCGCTGCAGCCGGAGCGCAATGTCATTGCGTCCCAGGAACAGCTTGATATTGCCATCCAGGGTCAGTTCCCAGGCATGGCGGGGGGTCAGATTCACCCCCAGCAACTTGTATCCCTTGGCAGCCAGTTGCGACTCGTACTGCCGACTCTCTTTCAACACCCGGGCGGCCTGGTCATCCGGCCCTGACAGCTGCAACAGCGGCGTCTTGACCCGATCCGGGGCACTGAATACCTTGCCCTTGGTGTTGACGAAGCGGTTGCCATTCCAGCGCGCCGCCACATCTTGTTCCGTGAGGTAGATCTTGATCTTGTTCGGCCACTTCTTTCGTACCGAGACCGAGGCCACCCATGGCAGGGCATTGAGCCGTGCCTGCAATTCGTTGACGTCCAATTCGAAGAAGTTGCGCAGCTCGGCGCCATCCAGCACGGCCATCCGCAGCTCTTCGGTTTGCAAATATTGGTGTTGCCCCTGCAGCAACAGCTCGCTCATGGGCAACCGGTTGGCATCTGTCAGCCAACCTTTAACATCCAGCGCAGTCCGGTAGCAGCCCCATATCACCAGCAGGAAAAACGCTACCCCTGCGATGAAGCCACCCTTGGTGCGCCCCTGTGCCCTTGCCTCCACCCGATCGATCCCCGTGTAACGCGCTAAACCGGCCTTTGACAGACCGGTTCGCCATTATATAGGCCCCGGCTTGGCGGTCAAAATACTCATTGGGCCCTCAGGCGCCAGATTTCATGCTATCGATGCTCAATTTCATCTCTCCGAGACGACGGGCCAGTGCCCCGACGTTCCCGGCGCCTTGAGTCAGCACCAAATCCCCCTCGCCGATCAGGTCGGCCAGCACGGCTGGCACGTCATCTGGCGTGGCGACGAAGATGGGTTCCAGGTTGCCACGCGAGCGAATGGAGCGGCACAGTGCCCGTCCATCAGCGCCCGGGATCGGCTCCTCACCGGCAGCATAAACCTCCAGCATCACCAGCACGTCTACCTTGGAGAGCACATCGGCGAAGTCCTCGTAGAGGTCGCGGGTGCGGGTATAACGGTGCGGCTGGAACACCATCACCAGACGCTTCTCGGGCCAACCGGCGCGGGCGGCGTTGATGGTGACCTTCACTTCGCTTGGGTGGTGACCGTAATCGTCCACCAGCATCGCCTTACCGCGACCGGTTTCAAACTCGCCATACTGCTGGAAGCGACGACCAACCCCTTCAAATTTGGCCAGAGCAGAGATGATGGCCTCGTCGCTAACACCGTCCTCTGTCGCGACAGCTATCGCCGCTGCGGCGTTCAATGCGTTGTGAATACCCGGCAAATTGAGGGTCACCTGCAGCTCACCGGCCTCTTTGCGGCGAACACGGAAGCAGCTGTGGTTGGTGGTCTGGACAAAATCCAGCACCTGCACATCGGCGTCGTCAGAGAGACCGTAGGTCAGGGTCGGGCGAGCAATCTCGGGCAACATGCCACGGATCACCGGATCATCGATGCAGACCACCGCCAGCCCGTAGAAGGGCAGATTGTGCAGAAACTCGATGAAGGTGGCCTTCAGCTTGGAGAAGTCACCGCCGTAGGTATCCATGTGATCCGCTTCGATGTTGGTCACGATAGAGACCATCGGCTGCAGATGCAGGAAAGAGGCGTCGCTCTCGTCCGCCTCGGCAATCAGGTAGCGGCTGCTGCCCAGGCGGGCATTGGTGCCGGCACTGTTGAGCAGGCCACCGATGACGAAGGTCGGGTCGCGGTCGGCTTCGGCATAGATGCTCGCCACCAGACTGGTGGTGGTGGTTTTGCCGTGGGTACCGGCGATGGCGATACCGTGACGGAAACGCATCAGCTCGGCCAGCATCTCGGCGCGGCGCACGACCGGGATCCGCAGTTCACGGGCAGCCAGCAGCTCCGGGTTGTCCTGCTTGATGGCGGTAGAGACCACCACCACGCTGGCACCCTCAACGTGTTCGGCACTGTGGCCGACAAAGATGTGGGCGCCCAGTCCGGCCAACCGCTCGGTCACGGCGTTGCGAGCCAGATCAGAACCCGTTACCTGATACCCTTCGTTGGCAAGCACTTCGGCGATCCCGCCCATACCGGCACCACCGATGCCGATAAAGTGGATGCGACGCACGCGGCGCATTTCGGGGATCACAGTACGCAGTTTTGCCAGTTCAACCTTGGTCATAATCGTCTCTTTAGTCTGCCGCAGGCCATGTGCCGTCAAAGCGCGGCTGCACGGCGGCATCAATACATACAGGTACAAGGCTGCCCGGTGTCACCGCTGCAACCTTGCTCATCAATCTTTACCACGCAGCCCGGTTGCGAGCTGTTTGCACTCATCTGCAACCCGCTCGGCTGCATCGGTGATGGCGACGCGTCGAGCCGCTTTCGCCATGTTAAACAGGGTCTCCCGGCGACCAGCCAACCAGGTCAAGCGTGCCGCCAGTGAGGCTGTGTTCAGCTCGGACTGGGGCAGAAACTCGGCCGCTCCGCCGTCGACCAGGGTCAGGGCGTTACGGGTCTGGTGATCATCCACCGCATGGGGCAGCGGCACGAAAATGGCAGCCACACCGGCTGCAGCCACTTCGGAAACAGTCAGCGCACCGGCACGGCAGACCACCAGGTCGGCCCAGGCGTAGGCGCTGGCCATATCCTTGATAAATTCGCTCACCTCGGCATTTATGCCGTGCTGGGCATAGGCAGCAGACACTGTCTCGGCATTGCCCTTGCCACACTGGTGACGCACTTCAATGGGCACGCCGGATGCAGCCACCGCAGCAGGTACCTGCTCGTTGAGCACCCGCGCCCCCAGACTGCCACCCACGATCAGCAGATGCAGTGGCTCATCCCCGCTGCGCAGTTGCGGATCCGGCAGGGCGACCACTTCGGGACGCACCGGATTGCCCACCACGGCGGTGCGACGGCTCGGCGCGAAGGCGCCCGGAAATGCCATCAACACCCGCCTGGCGATACGGGCCAGCAACTTGTTGGTCATGCCAGCAGCAGCATTCTGCTCATGGAGCAGCAACGGGATGCCGGAGAACCAGGCCGCCACGCCACCCGGGCCGGAAGCAAAACCGCCCATGCCGAGCACCACATCAGGACGAACGGTCTTGAGTACCTGACGCGCCTGCAGGATCGATTTGACGATGCGATAGGGCGCCACCAGCAGTCGCTTGATGCCGTTGCCACGCACCCCCTGAATATCGATGAAGGAGATGGGATAACCGTGGGCGGGCACCAGCTCCGCCTCCATTCGGTCGGCAGTGCCGAGCCAGTGGACAGTCCAGCCCTGGGCCTTCAGGCGATCGGCCACGGCCAGACCGGGGAACACATGCCCACCGGTACCACCTGCCATCACCAACAGAGTCTTGCTCACTAAACCTCCCGCACGCGCGCCTGGGCTGTCGCCTGACGCAACTCAAAATCGATTCGAATCAACATGCTCACCGCCACCGACATGATGATGAGACTGGAACCACCGTAACTTACCAGCGGCAGGGTCAAGCCCTTGGTTGGCATCATGCCGCTGGCCGCGCCGACGTTAACGAAGGTCTGGAAGCTGAACCAGATGCCGATGCCGATGGCCAGATAACCGTCATAGAGCCGGTCGGCCACCAGCGCGCGATGCCCCAGCTTGAGCGCCTTGACCGCCAGCGCAAAAATCAGGAACAGGGCGCCCAGCACCCCGACGTAACCCAGCTCTTCACCGAGGATCGCAAACACGAAGTCGGTGTGCGCTTCCGGCAAGTACTCCATCTTCTGGATGGAGTTGCCAAGCCCTTCGCCAAACCAGCTGCCACGGCCAAACGCCATCAGCGACTGGGTCAACTGGTAGCCGCTGCCGAACGGATCGGCCCAGGGATCCATAAAGGAGGTCACCCGCCGCATCCGGTAGGGCTCGACGATGATCAGCATCACCACAGAGCCGAGACCCGCGCCGATCAGGGTCAAAAACTGTCCCAGTCGGGCACCGGCCAGAAACAGCATGCCGAACGAGGTGACGAACATCACCACGGTGGAACCCAGGTCAGGCTGCAACAGCAGCAAGACCGCCAGCACCCCGAACACCGCCAGCGGTTTCAGGAAGCCGATCCAGGCTTCGCGCACTTCACTCTGGCGCCGCACCAGATAACCGGCCAGATAGACAAACAGCGCCAGCTTGCCAAACTCGGCAGGTTGCAGGTTGAAGGGGCCGAGCGGCAACCAGCGCACCGCACCGTTGACGTTGCGGCCCACCAGCAGCACCAGCACCAGCATCAAGATCGCCAGCAGCAGCATGGGGCCGTTGTGCTGTTGCCAGCGCGCCATCGGCACCTGCAACACAAACCAGGAGATACCGAGCGCCATCACCAGAAACAGGGCGTGACGCTTCACAAACATGAAGGGGTCATCCCCCAGCGCAATCCCCTCGGGGATCGACGCCGAGGCCACGATGACCACCCCGACCGCCATCAGGGAGAGTGCCAGCAGTACCAGCTGCCGATCGTAGAGACCGGCAGGACGCGCCGGTAACAACCAGCGCTGGAACAGACCTGCTGCTGCGCGAAGGGCGTTCATAGTGCCAGCACCATCTCGGTGAAGCGATCGCCGCGCACCTCGAACGACTTGAACTGATCGAGGCTGGCACAGGCTGGCGCCAGCAGCACCCAGTCACCGGGCTTGGCATCGGCCGCCGCTTTGGCAACCGCTGCGGCCAGGTCGGCCACCCGTTCGGTCTGCTCGCCTAGAGCCAGCAGCACCTCGGCATCCTGACCGAAGCAGTACATGTGATCGATCTGGTTACCCAGCAGCGCCTGTATCGGGCCAAAATCCTGTCCCTTGCCCTGACCACCGGCCAGCAACAGCAGGCGCCCCTTGACCGACTCGCGCACACCGGCAACGGCAGCCAGCGTGGCTCCCACGTTGGTGGCCTTGGAGTCGTTGATCCAGCGCACCCCGTTCACCTCCCGCACGAAGCGGGCACGGTGTGGCAAGCCTTCAAAGCGACGCAGCACGGTAAGCTGAGCCGCACGAGGAATGCCGACCGCATCACACAGCGCCATGGCGGCCAGCGCGTTGGCCTGATTGTGGGCACCGACGATCTTCATCTCGTCTACCGCCAACAGTGGTTCACCGTGCAACGTCAACCAGTAGCGGCCATCCAGCAGGCAACGGCCATAGCCATTGCAATCGAGACCAAAGCTCTGCCACACCTGACCCACATCGGGCAGGGTCTGGGCATCGTCACGATTGACCAGAATGTGTTTGGAGTGCTGATGGATCTCCATCTTGGCGGCGCGATAGTCGGCCATGCCCTGATAGCGATCCATGTGATCTTCTGAGAGGTTCAGCACCACGGATGCAGCAGCACGCAAACTGTGAGTAGTTTCCAGCTGGAAGCTGGAGAGCTCCAGCACGCAGAGATCCATCGGCAGCTTGAGCAGCTCCAGCGCAGGCGTGCCGATATTGCCGCCCACACCGACATTGAGGCCGGCTTCGGCAATCATCTCGCCCACCAGGGTAGTGACGGTGCTCTTGCCGTTGGAGCCGGTAATGGCGATGACCGGGGTCTGGGTCTCGCGCACAAACAGCTCGATATCACCGACGATCTGCACGCCACACTCGGCAGCCGCTTTCAGTTCGGGGGTCGCCAGCGCGATACCCGGGCTCGCGACGATCATGTGCGCCTGCTTGAGCAGCGCCTCGTCGAGCCCGTGGATCAGCTCCACCTCCGGCGGCAGTTGATCCTTGCCGGGCGGGTTGGCGCGGGTATCCATCACCAGTGGCGTCACGCCACGGCCGAGGAAGTAATCGACACAGGAGAGTCCGGTTTTGCCCAATCCGATGATGATGACCATGGCCTTACCTCACCTTCAGGGTGGCAAGACCCAGCAGCACCAGCACGAGGGTGATGATCCAGAAGCGCACGATGACGCGCGGCTCCGGCCAGCCCTTCTTCTCGTAGTGGTGATGGATCGGCGCCATGCGGAAGATCCGCACGCCGCGCAGCTTGTATGAACCCACCTGCAGGATCACCGAGACGGTCTCCATCACAAAGACACCGCCCATGATCACCAGCAGGAACTCCTGACGGACCAACACGGCGATGGTGCCGAGCGCGCCGCCCAGCGCCAGGGAACCAACGTCCCCCATGAATACTTGCGCCGGATAGGTGTTGAACCAGAGGAACCCCAGACCCGCCCCGACGATGGCGGTACAGACGATCACCAGCTCGGAGGTATAGGGCACGTAGGGAATGTGCAGGTAGCTGGCAAAGTTGACGTTACCGGTAGCCCAGGCGATCAGGGCAAAGCCCCCCGCCACCATCACGGTCGGCATGATGGCCAGGCCGTCGAGACCGTCGGTCAGGTTGACCGCATTGGAGGTACCGACGATGACAAAGTAGGTCAGCACGATAAACATCAGGCCAAGCTGCGGCATCACATCCTTGAGGAAAGGCACTACCAGCTGAGTCTGTCCCTCATGGGTTGCGGTCGCATAGAGGAACACAGCCACCGCCAGCGCTACCGCGGATTGCCAGAAATACTTCCAGCGCGCGATCAGGCCGTCGGTATTCTTGCGCACCACCTTGAGGTAGTCGTCGGCAAAGCCGATGGCGCCATAGGCACCCAGCACAAACAGCACCAGCCAGACATAGGGGTTGTCGAGGCGGCACCAAAGCAGCACAGACGTGAAAATCGCAGCAATGATCATCAGGCCACCCATGGTCGGGGTACCCCGCTTGCTGAGGTGGGACTCGGGACCGTCGTTGCGGATCACTTGACCGAATTTCAGGATCTGCAGGCGACGGATCAGGCGTGGCCCCATCCAGAGGGCAACCCCCAGTCCGGTAATGATCGACAGGATGGCGCGAAACGTCAGGTAGGAGAAGACGTTGAAGAAGGTGAAGTGCGGGGTGAGCAGTTCGGCCAGCCAGACTAGCATGTGGCTGACTCCTGACGGTCTTTGACCATCTCGACGATATCTTCCATGCGGGAGCCACGTGCCCCCTTGACCAGAATCGAAATTTCCTGATGTGTATTTATCATTTGCGCAAGCACTTCAAACAACGACGCCTTGTTATCGAAATGTCGGCCAACCGCGGCATCTGCGGTGTGGCGACTCTCTTCCCCCACTGTCAGCACGGCATCCAGACCACGCTCGCGGGCATGACGGCCAACCCGGGCGTGTTGCTCGGCAGACTCCTCACCCAGTTCCCGCATATCACCGAACACCAGCACCTTGAAACCACCCATGGCGGTCAGGGCATCGATGCCCGCCAGCACGGACTCCACGCTGGCATTGTAGGTATCATCCACCAAGGTCAGACCGCCCCAGCGCTGCACGCAGAAGCGCCCCTTGACCGGTGCCATCTGTTCCAGCCCCGCCTTGACAGAGTCGAGGGATGCGCCGAGGGCCAGACAGCCCGAGGCGGCAGCCAACGCATTGGCCACGTTGTGGCGACCCGGGATCGCCAGAGTCAGGCTCAGCTCGCCTTGCGGGGTCACCATCACGAACTCGGCGCAGCCTTGTTCGTTGAGTACAAGGTTGCGCGCATGGAACGGCTGGCTCTGATCTTCGATGGAGAAGGCGCACTGAATGCCGCGTTCCCGCCACTTCGGCCAGAATTCGTTGTCGGCATTGACGATGGCGGTGCCGCCTTCGCTCAGCCCCTCAAAGATTTCGCTCTTGGCGTGAAACACGCCTTCCAGCGAGCCGAAGCCCTCCAGATGGGCCGCCGCCACGTTGTTGATGATGGCGGCATCGGGTTTGGCCAGCGAGGTAGTCCAGGCGATCTCGCCCGGATGGTTGGCCCCCAGCTCCATCACCGCAAACTTGTGCTTCGGCTCGAGGCGCAGCAGGGTGAGCGGCACGCCCACCTCGTTGTTGAAGTTGCCAGCGGTGGCCAGTACTTCCCCTTCGTTGCGCAGGATGGCGGTTGCCATCTCCTTCACCGTGGTCTTGCCGCAGCTGCCGGTAATGGCCAGCACTTTCGGATTGATGCGCTCACGCACCAGTTTGCCGAGACGGCCCAGTCCCTTCAGACTGTCGGTCACCACCAGCTGGGTGATTGCCAGCGGCAGTTCGCGCTCGACCAGCAGGGCAGAGGCCCCTGCCTGAACGGCCTGCTCGCAAAAATCGTGGGCATCGAAGCGCTCGCCGCGCAGGGCAACGAACAGGGCACCCGCGCCCAGAGTGCGGGTGTCGGTACTAACGACGGTGATCTCGCCATCGTTACCAATCAGACGGGCATCGAGTACCTGCGCCAGCTCGGCAAGCCTGAGGGTCATCATTTGAATGACTCCAATAATGTGTGCAAGGCGGCCGCGACGGTTTCCCGGTCGCTGTAGTGCCGCTTGTCGGTTCCAATGATCTGATAATCCTCGTGACCCTTACCGGCCACCAGGATGATGTCCTGTTTGCTCGCCTGACCGATGGCCAGCGAAATCGCCTTGACCCGGTCGTGCTCCACCTGCACCGCAGCAGGATCGCGAAGACCCGCCACCATGTCGGCCATGATCCGGGCCGGCTCCTCGGTACGGGGATTGTCGTCGGTCAGGATCACGCGATCCGCATACTGCTCGGCCATAGCGGCCATCATGGGGCGCTTGCCGCGATCGCGGTCGCCACCACAACCGACCAGACACCAGAGCTGCCCTGTGCAGTGCACCCGCAGGGCCTGCAATGCCTTCTCCAGCGCATCCGGGGTGTGGGCGTAATCGACCACCGCCAGCGGCGTATCACCACCGCCGAAACACTCCATGCGACCGGTCACCGGCTGCAACTGAGGCGCTGTCGCCAGCAGCTCGTTGAAGTCGTAACCGAGCACCAGCATCACACCCATCGCGGCCAGCACATTGCTGACGTTGAAGCGCCCGAGCAAGGGGGCGGATAATACACCATTCCCCCAGCTGGAGTTAATCTGCGCGCGAAAACCTTGCTGGTGAAAATCGAGCTGCTGCGCCGTTAATTGACGGCCAGAATGGTGTTCAATCGGGCCATCCACACTGAAGGCCACCGCTGCCGGGTATTTTTCGAGCCACTTGGCACCCAACTCGTCATCACGGTTGATCACCGCATTCGACTCATCGACCAGCTGCAACAGCTGCTCCTTGGCGGCGCCATAGGCCTCCATGGTGCCGTGGTAGTCGAGGTGATCCCGGCTCAGGTTGGTAAAAACAGCGGCGGCAAACGGCAGCGCGGCGACGCGATGCTGCACCAGACCGTGGCTTGAAACCTCCATCGCTACCAGGTCCGCGCCCTGATCTTGCAGCGCAGCCAGATTGGCTTGCACCTGCACGGCGCTGCCGGTGGTATTTTCCGCTTCGATCAAATTGCCGAACAGGCCGTTGCCGATGGTGCCCATCACACCCGCCTTGCCACCCAGCAGGGTGCGCCAGTTGGCGACCAGCAGCGCCGTAGTGCTCTTGCCGTTGGTGCCGGTGATCCCGACCAGTTGCAGCTTGTTCGCTGGCTGGTCGTAGAAGGTACCTGCGAGTGCTGAGAGGTGAGCAGGCAGATCCCGCATCCCGATACAGGGAACCGGAGTCGATGGTGGGATAAATTCACCATCCTCCTCAAACACAACAGCGGTCGCTCCCTGAGCCACCGCCTGTTCGATAAACCGTCTGCCATCCACCTGATGACCACGAATGGCCACGAAGAGCGAGCCGGGGCCAACCCGCCGACTATCCAGCTGGATATCGGTCAGGGTGAGCGCCGGCGCCTGGATACCGAAGGGGCGCAGTAATGCATCAAGTGCGCGGGACAAGAGAAGCCTCCGTACGGGCAAGTTTGGTGGGCACCGCTGGCGGCACCGCATCGGGACGAATATTGAAGAGCTGCAGCACCCCGCCCATGGCCTCTGCAAACGGTGGAGTCGCCACGGCGCCGCCATAGTAGGCGCTGCCTTTTGGCTCGTTGATCACCACCACCATGACGAAACGGGGATCACTGGCGGGTGCGAAACCGGCAAACCAGGCCATGTAATCCTTGCCATAGCCACCGGCGACGGCGACCTTGGCGGTACCACTCTTGCCACCGACCCGATAGCCCGGGATCTTGGCTTTTGGAATGGCGTTGTCGACCACATACTCCAGCGCCTGCAACATGGCAGCGGCGTTGTTGTGATCGATAACCTGCTCACCCTTGGGCGGCGTAGTCACCTTGACGATGGAGAGCGGCACCCGTTTGCCCTTGTTGGCCAGGGTGGCGTAGGCGGAAGCCAGCTGCAGCGGGGTGACTCGCAGACCATAACCGAACGAGAGGGTTGCCCGCTCGATATCGGACCAGCGACGACGCTGGGGCAACATGCCGCTACTCTCGCCCATCAGCCCGCTGCCGGTATCCATGCCGAAACCGAACATGCTGAGGGTGTTGATCATCTCTTGCGCCGGCATCCGCAGCGCGATGCGCGACATACCAATGTTGGAGGAGTAACGCAGGATATCGTAGAGGTTGGTCGCCTTGTGGATACTGACGTCCTTGATCTGCTTGGCACCGATAAAGAGCGGACCACCGGGAATGAAATCTTTCCAGCTGGTGACACCTGCCTGCAAAGCACTGAGCAAAATCAATGGCTTGACGGTCGAACCCGGCTCATAAGTATCGGTTACCACCCGGTTGCGTACCCGGAAGCTCTGATACTGGCCACGGTTGTTCGGGTTATAGGAGGGGGTGTTGACCATGGCGAGTACTTCACCTGTCTTGATATCCAGCATCACCATGGAGCCGGAGGTCGCCTTGTTCTCGTCGGTTGCCCGCTTGAGGGCACGGTAGGCCAATGCCTGCACCCGCTGATCGATACTGAGCTGCAGATCGTTGGCGTTCTTGCCCTCTTTGACGATGCCAAGCCGCTCGATGACGCGCCCCTGACGATCCTTGCGCACCCTCATTTCGCCGGGTGTCGCCGTCAGCCATTCGTTGTAGCTGCGCTCGATCCCTTCAATACCGCTGCCATCGATGTTGGTCACCCCCACCAGATGGGCACTGATTTCGCCAGTCGGATAGAAGCGGCGCGCTTCGGGGCGCAGATAGACGCCACCCAGCTTGAGCCCCTTGATATATTCCGCCACCGCAGGAGTAACCTGACGCTGCAGATAGACGAAACGCTTGCTGGGGTTGGCGATACGGTGTTTGAGGGTATTGATGTCGAGCTTGAGCACGGCGGAGAGCGCCAGCCAGGCTCGCTCGTTATTGATGGCGCCGGATTCGTGCACGGTCTTGGGATCGGCCCAGACCGCCTCGACCGGTACCGATACTGCCAGTTGCTCACCGTTGCGATCGGTGATCATGCCGCGCACCGCCTGGGTAGAGGTGGTACGCAGGGAACGCATGTCCCCTTCCTGACGCAGACGATCCGGATTGATCACCTGGATCCAGGCCAGACGCAGGATCAGACCCACAAACGCGATGCCGATAAACACCGCAAGCGTGCGAAAGCGCCACGGATAGATCGATGGCGCTTTGACATTCGCTTTGGCAGCTTTGGCTGTAGCCTTGCGTTTCATGGTTGGGTAATTACCTTCTCGGTGGTCACCAGCGGACGACCCATCTGCAACTTGTCCATCGCCAGACTCGCCACCCGGGAGTGTTCAGCCAGGGTGCCCTGTTCCAGCAACAGGTGGCGCCATTCGATATTGAGGCGATCCTCTTCCGCCATCAGATCGTTCTGCTTGGCCGTCAGACCACGGGTCATATTGGTCACCAGGATCACGGCAAACGCAGTCACCAGCACGGCGACCGACAGAAAAATCTGCAGCTTGTGCCGCCAGAGATCGGCAACGATCTCCTTGGCCAGATGAACACGCACTTCGCTCATCGCTTACTCCGCCAGCCGTTCGGCAACCCGCAGCACCGAGCTGCGTGACCGGCTGTTTTCAGATACTTCATGATCAGAAGGCTTGAGTGCCTTGCCGACCGACTTCAATTTGCGACCGCCAGCCAGCTGGGCCTCGGTCAACGGAATGCCGTAAGGCACTTCCGGCCCCTTCTCGTGTTTGCGAATAAAGTGCTTCACCAAGCGGTCTTCCAGTGAATGGAAGCTGATCACCGACAGACGGCCATGTGGTGCCAGCACTTCCAGTGCACCGTTGAGCGCGGTTTCGATCTCGTCCAGCTCGCTGTTGATATATATGCGAATGGCCTGGAAGCTGCGGGTTGCAGCATGCTTGCCCTTCTCCTTGCTCGGATTGACCCGGGCAATCATCTCCGCCAGTTGGCGGGTACGCACATAAGGCTCGGTCACACGGTCATGCACGATGGCGCGGGCGATCTTCTTGGCAAAACGCTCCTCACCGAAGGTCTTCAGCACCCAGGCGATGTCATCCACATCGGCCTTGGCCAGCCACTCGGCGGCGCTCTGACCGGAGGTGGGGTCCATCCGCATATCGAGCGGACCATCTTTCATAAAGCTGAAGCCGCGCTCGGCATCATCCAGCTGGGGTGAAGAGACCCCCAGATCCAGCAGGAAGCCATCCACCTTGCCCAGCAAACCGCGCTCATCCAGATAGGAGGCGATGCCGGAGAAGGGGCCGTGCACGATTTCGAAACGGGGATCCTGGATCTTGGCGGCCTCGGCAATCGCTTGGGGATCGCGGTCGATGGCGATCAGGCGGCCATTGGGGCCAAGGTGCTGCAGGATCAGACGAGAATGACCACCACGGCCAAAAGTACCGTCGACGTAGACACCGTCCGGCTTGATGGCCAGACCTTCAACGGCTTCGTGCAGCAGCACTGTGATGTGTTCAGCGGCTTGGGTCATTTATAAAGAGAAATCCTGTAGTCGTGGTGAGCTTGCCCAATCGTCCCCGGGCAGACCCAAGATGTCGTCATTGACCTGTTGTTGCCAGCGGGCTTCATCCCACAGCTCAAACTTGTTGAGCTGGCCCACCAGCATGATTTTCTTGTCCAGCCCCGCATGGTTGCGCAGTGGCTGACTGAGCAGCAGACGGCCATTGCCATCCAGCTCGCATTCGGTTGCATGTCCCAGCAGCAGTCGCTGCAAACGGCGCTCTTGCGGATTCATGCTGGAGAGAGTCTTGAGCTTGCGCTCGACCTCTTCCCATTCATTCAGGGGATAAAGCAGCAGACAGGGATGGGCAATATCGATGGTGCAGACCAGCTGGCCGTCGCTTTCATCGCGCAGCCAATCACGAAATTTGGTCGGAATTGCCAGCCGCCCTTTACTGTCCAGGCTGATGGCATGAGCGCCACGCAACAAATTGCAGTCCCTGAAGGTGAGTGAGCAGGCAGATTGCCCCTCTAAAAACCACTTTGATCCACTTTTCCCCACCTTGAAGTTTAAGGACGTGCAGGGGGCTTTTCAAGCAAGGAGATGGGACAGAGGGAACATATTGACGCAGCAATTGCATACCGCGGATTGAGTGGGTTGATTTTCCACAAGTTATTTGGCGTTAAACTCTGGTGATTAATTGAAATAAGTGAATGAACTGAGAACACACACAATATGCGGGTGCGAACAACCATCCTGGGTTCTATCACCATCTATCGCTGCCATCGTGCCAAATACGAAACTATTCGATTGATTTAAAACATATAATTTCATTCAAAATGACAAGGCTGAAAATATCCTGTCACCGAAGCCATATTTTCTCATGCATAAAAAAGAGCCCCGCGATAAATCGCGGGACTCTTCGCAATGAGGTCGGAGTCGGCCTGTAAGCCGGGTTCTGTACCGGGTTGCCCCGGGTAGCAATCATTCCTCTAGGCCAGCAATCGCTCGCTGGCTCAAGCAACCTACCCGCCCCCAACGCGGGCCGCGCCAATAGGGGCCTATTTGGTCTTGCTTCGGGTGGAGTTTACCGTGCCACGAACTGTTACCAGTCGCGCGGTGCGCTCTTACCGCACCCTTTCACCCTTACCTGATCCCTTGCGGGCCATCGGCGGTCTGCTCTCTGTTGCACTGGTCGTAGGCTCACGCCCCCCAGGCGTTACCTGGCACCCTGCCCTGTGAAGCCCGGACTTTCCTCCCCTCCGCCCGTCAGTCCCGAGGGACACAACGACGAAGCAGCGATTGCCCAGCCAACTCCGAGGCGCGGATTATAGCCTTGCGATACGCACGGGGTAAACCGGCAATTCCCGTTTACAGCCATTTATCGCGCTTTGGCCCCCGTTTACAGGCTGACTGATTGTCGATACAAGGGATTGCTCAGGTCAAAAAACAGTCTGCCGGCCTATTCCACCGACTCAATAGTGCTCGAGACCGTATTTATAGAGGGCATTCTTCTTCACGCCGTGGATCTCGGCGGTCAGGGCGGCCGCTTTTTTCAGTGGCAGTTCGGTCACCAGCAGACCCAGAGTACGGATCGCCTCGGCTGGCAGATTCTCTTCCTCTTTGGAGGCGCCAGCCACGACCAGCACGATCTCGCCGCGGCAGCGGTTGTCATCCTCGCCCAGCCAGGTCAGCATTTCGGAGGCTGGCAGACCGTGAATCGACTCAAAGGTCTTGGTCAGCTCGCGACACACCACCACCTGACGCTCGCCGAGAATGCGAGCAATCGCTTCCACTGCATCCTGCACACGGCGCGGGGATTCGTAGAACACCAGCGAGCGGGTGTCTTCGATAACGGCTTGCAGGCGATCATCGCGCCCCTTGCTCTTGGCGGGCAGGAAGCCCTCAAAGGCAAATCGATCGGTGGGCAGACCGGCCGCGCTCAGAGCGGTGATGGCAGCACAGGGACCGGGCAGCGGCACCACCTTGACCCCGGCTTCACGACAGCGGGTGACCAAGTGATAACCGGGGTCGCTGATGAGCGGGGTGCCGGCATCGGAGACCAGCGCAACACTCTTGCCCTCTTTGATCCGGCCGATCAGCACATCGGCTTTCTGCTGCTCGTTATGATCGTGCAGGGCGAAGGTCGGCACCGAGATTTGGTAGTGGCTGAGCAGGATACCGGTATGACGGGTATCTTCGGCTGCCACCAGATCGACACTGCGTAAAATGTCCAATGCACGCTGGGTGATGTCCGCCAGATTGCCGATCGGAGTGGGGACTATATACAGGGTTGGGATGTCACTCATGGGATCTCCGAGTGCCCCGACAATTGTGTCGCCATATTGGCCCGTTTACACTATGGGGAACTTCAACACTGGTCGGGGAATGAACTTGAACCGGGTTACAAAGCAGCTAAGTGTATCACGACTCTTCGGCATCATACTCGCGGCAGTACTGCTCGCCGCCTGTGCGTCGGAGCCCAATCAACCGTCAGGGCAGTCAGGCATGCCCTCTGCGTTCTCCAATCTGACCAAGAATGCCCAGTGGTATCTTGAGCAGGTGGACCCCGCCAAACCGGCCGAGTCCTTTACCTGGCAGATGCTGGCGGCACGCAGCTATCTGGCGCTGGGCCAGGCCAAACCGGCCTCGGCACTGTTCCAGCAATTGCAGAAGCAGGCCAAGGATCCCGTTCAGAAGGCGCAGTTGCAACTGCTGCAAGCCCATCTGTTGCTGGCGCAAGGCCACGCCAATCAGGCGCTGATCCTGTTGGAAGGCAAACCCGAGGTGGTGCTGGATGCCGATACCCAGAAGGATTGGTATCGCCAGCGCGTAGTGCTGCAGCTCGACATCAACAACAAGTTTGGCGCAGCCAAATCGTTGATTGCACTGGAGCCCTACCTCAATCAGAGCGAGCAGGCGACCAACCATCAGCAGATTTGGTCGTTGCTCAAAAGCATGACCCCCTCCACCCTGCAAGCGCTGGAAGAGGCCCAAGCACCTGACGTGACCACCGGCTGGTTGCGACTGGCGGCACTGGTCAACGAGTTTGGCGCCCAGCCAAACCTGCTGGCCCGTCAGCTGGCAGGCTGGAAGCGCGACTTCCCCAACCATCCGGCTCAGAAGGATATGCCGGCAGGATTGGGCGATCTCGCCGCAACTGCCAGCACCTCGGTGCAACAGATCGCTGTGCTGCTGCCCCTCTCCGGCAATCTGGAGCCGCAGGGCGCCGCCATCCGTAATGGTATGCTGATGTCTTATAAGGAAAATCAGGGGCAATTCACCCTGAACTTCTACGACACCCAGAGCAAGTCGACCGGCGACCTTTATAAGCAGGCGATTCAGGAAGGGGCAGACATGATCATCGGCCCGCTGCTGAAAGATCGGGTCGAGGAGCTGCTCAAGGCCAATCCGACCGTACCGGTACTGGCGCTCAACGAGCTGGACAAGCCGGTCGTCAACGACACCACCTACTACTTCTCCCTCTCTGCCGCCGCAGATGCCGCGCAGGCAGCCCAGTACCTTTACACCCAGGGCTACCGCAAACCGCTGCTGATCGCCGCCCAGGGTCGGATCGGTTACAGCAGTATCAAGGCGTTCGAGCAGAGCTGGGCCACCCTGAGCCAGGATAAGCCGGTCGTTGCCACCTTCGGTGCCCGCAACGAAGTACAGGGAATGGTCAAGAATGCCCTGAGCGGCCGCTCTACCGCCCGTGCTGGCGAGGTAATGCAACTCTCTGATGCCGCACCGCGCAGCATCGATGCCGTATATGTGGTGGCCAACAGCCTGGAAACCCGGATGATCAAGCCCTACGTGGATGTCTCGGTCAATCCGATGGGCAGCCTGCCCATCTACACCAGCTCCCGTGGCTACGACAGCGCCGCAACCGAGGTCGCCTCCGAGCTCAACGGCATGCATATCGCCGATATGCCGCTGCTGCTGGGCGGCTACGAGAAACAGCGCGAGCAGATCGCCCTGCTCTGGCCGCAGACTCAGGGTGACCTGCTGCGTCTGTTTGCCATGGGCTACGATGCCGTCAGTCTGGCTGAGAACCTGCAGCAGATGCGCAAGGTGGGTGGCATGCAGCAGGCCGGCATGAGCGGTCAGCTGAGCGTGGATGCCCAGGGCAATATCGTGCGGATGCTGAGCTGGGGTACTTACCAGAACGGCAAACTGGTCGACGAGAACGCCGTTCAGCAACTGGAGGAGCCCTCCAATGAAGGAACTATGGAAACGGATACGCCAGCAGTTGCCGAGCCTGTTCCCCTCACCAACGAGCAAGGGACAGCACTTTGAACACGTCGCTGAACGCTGGTTGCAGGCCCGGGGCCTGCAACCGGTAGCTCGCAACTACCGCTGTCGTGGCGGTGAAATAGATCTCATCATGCACCAGGGCCAGACCCTGGTGTTTGTTGAGGTGCGCTACCGGGCCACCGGCAGCCATGGCGGGGCCGCCAGCTCGGTCACCCGCAGCAAACAGCACAAGATCATGCTGGCAGCGCGCCACTATTTGAAGCAACATGCCATCAACGAGGCCAATCAGGCCTGCCGATTCGATGTGATTGCGTTCGAGGGCGACCAGCCAGCCTGGATCCAGAACGCATTTTAAGAGGACCCTATGACTGACCGCATCAAAGAAAACTACACCGAAAGCATCCAGACCAAGATAGCCGCCGCCGAGGCGTTGCCGGATGCCATCCATACTGCAGCCCAGATGATCACCATCTGCCTGCTCAATGGCCACAAGGTGCTGGCATGCGGTAACGGTCCTTCTGCCGCACTGGCGCAACTGTTCATCTCCGAGCTGGTCAACTGCTACGAGACCCAGCGCCCCTCCCTGCCCGGCATGGCCCTGACCCCGGACATGGCGACCATCAGTGCCATCGCCACCGACCACGGTTTTGAAGAGGTCTACGCCAAGCAGATCCGCGCGCTGGGCCAACCTGGCGACATTCTGGTGGTCATCACCACTTCCGGCCACAGCCGCAGCCTGATCAAGGCCGCCGAGGCCGCCCTCTCCCGCGACATGACCATAGTGGTGCTGAGCGGGGGTGACGGTGGCGAAATGGCAGGTCTGCTCGGCCCGAACGATGTGGAGATCCGTGTTCCCTCCGCCCGTCGCCCTCGCATTCTGGAAGTGAACCTGTTGACCCTGCACTGCCTGTGTGATCTCATCGACCAGACACTTTTCCCGCAACAGGAAGATTGAAACCATGAAAAAGCACACTATCCTGCTCGGTCTGCTGGTTAGCACCCTGCTGCTGCAAGGCTGCGCAGCCCTGGTTGTTGGCGGCGCAGCAGGGACTGCCAAGGCCTCTGGCGATCGCCGAACGCTGGGCGCGCAGTGGGATGACCAGACCATAGAGCTGAAAGCGGCCAATCTGCTGGCCGACAACAAACCCCTCAGTGCAGCCAGCAAGATCAGCGTCTACAGCAACAATGGTCGCGTTCTGCTGGTCGGCCAGACACCTTCTGACGTTTACAAGATTGAGGCAGGCAAAATTGTCAGTCGCATCGAAGGGGTGCGCCACGTCTACAACGAATTGCGCATCGGCCAACCTGCCAGTTTCACCACCCGCAGCAATGACTCCTGGATCACCTCCAAGGTGAAAGCCGACATGTTCGGCACCAAGAACTTCGACAGCACCAAGGTCAAGGTGGTCACCGAGAACGGCGAGGTGTTCCTGATTGGTCTGGTGACTCGTCAGGAGGGAGAGCAGGCAGTCAACATCGCCCGCCATGTCACCGGCGTGAAGCGCGTGATCAAGGCCTTCGAGTTCGCCCAGAACTAAGCTCGACCGCACATAAAAAAACGCAGCCAATCGGCTGCGTTTTTTATTTGATCACCTTCAGGGTCGGACGACCGCTTGGACGCGGCGGTTCCGGCTCAGGCTCCACCGGCGCTTCGGCCTGCTCCAGCCATATGTCGTAACCCGGCTCAGGCGGGAACATGGTGCCCACGCCGTTCTCCCGGGCATGAATAGCCAGTACGGCTGCCATCGGGATGTAAACCTGCTGGGAGACCCCGCCAAAGCGGGCACTGAAGCTGATAGCCTCGTTATCCATGTGAAATTGCATCACGGCTCGGGGCGCGATATTCAGTACAATTTGCCCGTCCTGAGCAAATTGCATCGGCACCATCACATGGG
This sequence comes from Aeromonas sp. MTB, assembly GCF_056632455.1. Lineage (NCBI taxonomy): Bacteria > Pseudomonadati > Pseudomonadota > Gammaproteobacteria > Aeromonadales > Aeromonadaceae > Aeromonas > Aeromonas sp. MTB. Next base: position 366,654 of record NZ_CP147026.1, on the reverse strand, counting down.
GAATGTTGACGTTGACCACCAGATGAGGGGTCAGATCGTTGTCCAGCAACCAGTCAAAGAACGCCCGTAACAAGTACGGGCGGCTCGGTGTCATTGTCGGTTCCATGCTCATACGCCAGCACGGATCTCGCGTTCGGCTTCGGTCAGGGAAGCCTGGAAGGACTCACGCTCGAACAGACGAACCATGTAGGCCTTCAGCTCTTTGGCACCACGACCGGTCAGGTCGATGCCAAGGCTCGGCAGACGCCACAGCAGCGGTGCCATGTAGCAATCCACCAGACCGAACTCTTCGCTCATGAAATAGGGCATTTCACCGAAGATCGGCGCGATGGCCAGCAGGTTGTCACGCAGTTCGTTGCGTGCCGCTTCAGCATCGGTACCGGCCATGATCTTGTCGGCCAATGAGTACCAGTCCAGCTCGATGCGGTGCATCATCAGACGGCTGTTACCACGGGCAACCGGGTAAACAGGCATCAGGGGCGGATGCGGGAAGCGCTCGTCCAGATACTCCATGATGATGCGCGAGGTGTAGAGTGCCAGCTCACGATCAACCAGGGTCGGTACAGAGTTGTACGGGTTCAGCTCGGCCAGCTCATCCGGCAGATTGGCTGGATCAACCTGGCAGATATCCACGCTAACACCCTTCTCCGCCAGGACAATACGCACCTGATGGCTGAACATATCGTTGGCACCGGAAAACAGCGTCATTACCGAACGCTTATTGGCAGCTACAGCCATTGAACCCTCCCGTCATTAAAAAGCAGAAACGGCAATGAAGCATCTTGGTCTTCATTGCCGTGCATTATATTACCCGTATCTGGTCGCTTAGTGAACGTCGCGCCAGAATTCCTTCTTCAACAGCACAGTGAAGATGAAGAAGATCACGATGAATCCAAGCACCCAGAAGCCCATGCGTTCACGCTCCTGTTGTACCGGTTCAGCCGAGTAGACCAAGAAGTTTACCAGATCCAGTACCGTCTGATCATACTCTTCGTCATCCATTTCACCATTACCGTCAGATTTGATGCTGACAACCTGCTGGGTTTCCACTCCGTCGACCGTGTGAGTAGCGAACTCGGCACGGGGGGTTCCCTGCAACGGCTCCAGCACATGGGGCATGCCCACGGACGGGAACACGGCGTTGTTCACCCCGAACGGACGGGTCTCATCCACGTAGAAGGAACGCAGATAGGTGTAGATCCAGTCTGCACCGCGCACCCGGGCAACCAGTGTCAGATCGGGGGGCGGCGCACCAAACCACTTGGCGGCATCCTTCTCTGACATTGCGCTCTTCATCAGATCACCGACCTTTGCACCGGTGAAAATCAGGTTCTCTTTCATCAAATCTTCGGGGATCCCGAGATCTTCTGCGACCCGGTTATAGCGCTGATACTGGGTAGAGTGGCATCCGGCGCAATAGTTCATGAAGGTGGCCGCGCCGCGTTGCAGCGATGCCTTGTCACTCAGATCGTAATTGGCTTTGTCCAGATGAACAGCTCCGCCACTTGCAAATACCAGAGATGGCAGCAGGGTCAGCACTGCAAATATTATTCTTTTCATTTAAATGTCACCCTCTCCGGCAGCGGCTTGGTGCTTTCATTCTTGCTATAGAAGAACAGCAGGACGAAGAACCCGAAATATCCCAGTGAACAGATCTGGGCAACCAGCGTCAACGTCGGCGTCGATGGCAGCACCCCCAACACCCCCAGGATGATGAAGCAGACCACAAACTGGGCAATGTTCAGCTTGTGCAGCATGCTGCGATAACGCACCGAGCGCACCTTGCAGCGATCCAGCCACGGCAGCAAGAACAGCACCACGATGGAGAGACCCATCATGATGACGCCAAGCAGCTTGTCCGGCACCGCCCGCAAAATGGCGTAAAACGGCGTGAAGTACCACACAGGCGCGATGTGCTCCGGGGTTTTCAGGCCGTTGGCCACTTCAAAGTTCGGCTTCTCGAGGAAGTAACCCCACATATCCGGTTTGAAGAAGATGATGGCGCAGAAGAAGAACAGGAAGCCTGCCACACCGATCATATCCTTGACGGTGAAGTAAGGGTGGAACGCCACCGCATCCAGCGGCCAGCCGTTTTCGTCCTTGTGCTTCTTGATGTCGATACCGTCCGGGTTGTTGGATCCTACTTCGTGCAGCGCCAGAATGTGCATGGCAACCAGCATCACCAGCACCAGCGGCAACGCAATGACGTGCAGCGCAAAGAAGCGGTTAAGGGTCGCACCAGAGATCACGTAGTCACCGCGGATCCACAGGGTCAGATCGTCACCGATGACCGGAATGGCGCCAAACAGCGAGATGATGACCTGAGCACCCCAGAATGACATCTGGCCCCAGGGCAACAAGTAGCCCATAAAGGCTTCCGCCATCAGCACCAGGAAGATCAGCATGCCGAAGATCCACAGCAGTTCACGAGGCTTCTGATAAGAGCCATAGATCATGCCGCGGAACATGTGCATGTAGACCACGATGAAGAATGCAGACGCACCGGTTGAGTGCATGTAACGCAGCAACCAGCCGTACTCCACATCGCGCATGATGTACTCCACGGAGGCAAACGCACCTTCCGCGGAGGGGTTGTAGTTCATGGTCAGCCAGATACCGGTGATGATCTGGTTGACCAGCACCAGCATGGCCAGCGAGCCGAAGAAGTACCAGAAGTTCAGATTCTTCGGTGCCGGATACTTGGCCATGTGGTCGTTGTACATGGCCGTGAGCGGGAATCGATAATCGATCCAGCCCATCAGTTTACTCAACATGGTCAGGCCTCCTTGCCATCGGCACCGACCTGGATGGTGGTGTCATTAATGAATTGATAGGGCGGAATGACCAGGTTCAGCGGTGCAGGCACCCCCTGGAACACACGGCCGGCCATGTCGAACTTGGAGCCATGGCACGGGCAGAAGAAGCCGGACGTAACGCCCTGCACCTGCTCGCCAAAGCTGTCAGGCAGATAGGAAGGTGAACACCCCAAGTGGGTGCAAATACCGACCGCGACAAAAATTTCGGGCTTAATCGATCTGTACCCGTTATGGGCATAGTCAGGCTGCTGCGGCTCTTCAGATGAGGGATCCCGCAGCTTGTCATCATGCGCGGCCAAGGCATCCAGCGTCTGTTTGGTGCGTTTCACCACCCAGACAGGCTTGCCTCGCCACTCGACACGGATGAGCTGACCCGGTTCCAACTTGCTGATATCGACTTCAACCGGCGCACCGGCTGCTTTGGCCTTGGCGCTCGGATTCCATGACTTTATAAACGGCACTGCGGTAAACGCAGCTCCTACCCCACCAACGGCAACCGTTGACCAGGTAAGAAATCTGCGGCGACCGGTATCAACTGGCGCATTGCTCATCCAAAAACTCTCCCATGTGGACTCCGCACATTCTTATAGTGTCCCTGTTCCCCATTTTTCCCGTGACAACAGCGGCGGAAGCTGGATTTACAATTGCCACAGAAAACAGGGGAAATTTTAAAGAAAAGATAACAACTTGACAAGAAAGAGCGATGAGCAATGAAAACAATAAAGAAACAATTTTTTGTCTTTTGTGACGCGTGGTTAGCATTGATGTCGGTAATATTACCAATAAAAAAAGCCTGGCGGTTGCCAGGCTTTTTTGACACTCGAAAGAGTTAGTACCAAAAGCGAATTAACGCTTGGAGTACTGCGGACGCTTACGAGCTTTGTGCAGACCAACTTTCTTACGCTCAACCTTACGGGCATCACGAGTAACAAAGCCAGCTTTACGCAGTTCGGAACGCAGGGTTTCGTCGTACTGCATCAGAGCACGAGTGATACCGTGGCGGATCGCACCAGCTTGACCGGAGATGCCACCACCATTAACGGTGATGTACAGGTCCAGTTTCTCGGTCATCTCAACCAGTTCCAGCGGCTGACGAACTACCATGCGGGCAGTCGGACGGCCGAAGTACTGCTCCAGGGAGCGCTGGTTGATTACGATCTTGCCGCTACCCGCTTTGATAAATACGCGAGCAGTGGAGCTTTTGCGACGGCCGGTACCGTAGTATTGATTTTCTGCCATGTTGCCAGTTCCCGATTAGATATCCAGTACTTGAGGTTGCTGAGCAGCATGAGCATGCTCGGCGCCTGCGTAAACTTTCAGTTTACGGAACATGGCACGGCCCAGAGGACCTTTCGGCAGCATGCCTTTGACGGCTGCTTCGATTACCATTTCCGGTTTACGCTGAATCAGCTTGTCGAAGCTGATTGACTTGATACCACCCGGGAAACCGGAGTGAGCGTGGTACATTTTGTCGGTAAATTTCTTACCGGTTACGTGTACCTTCTCAGCGTTTACAACGATGATGTAATCACCGGTGTCAACGTGCGGAGTGTACTCAGCTTTGTGCTTACCACGCAGACGAGCAGCGATCTCGGTTGCGATACGACCCAGAGTTTTACCTTCTGCGTCCACAATGTACCAGTCACGTTTTACGGTTTCTGGCTTGGCAACGAAAGTTTTCATTAAGTTAAACCCAATTACCTGTTACAGACCCAATTGCTTATGGGGGCTCTCCCACAAACAACAAACGATGGCCTACCTGTACCCCTTCGAATACAAGTAAAGCTTAAAGTGTTGCTGTCTTATCGACAGCTGTAACGTGGGCCGGGCGATTATAAGTGAAGTTGCCTTAAATATCACCTGCTAATTTCACTGCCATGAAACCAGCAAATGTCGCCCGGCCCTACCTGCCGCAGATGCCCATCCGACTGGCAGGCGCGGTATTGTGACTAAGGAAGGTGCACTCTGGCAAGGTATTCGTGCGATTGCATTTCCTGAAGCCGCGAAAGACAGCGTTTGAATTCGAAATTCAGCAGCCCTTCGCCGTAGAGTTCTGCCATGGGAACAGCCGCCGACATGATGAGTTTGACGTGCCGTTCGTAGAACTCATCGACCATGGCAATGAAGCGGCGAGCCGCGTCATCCGTGCCTGTGCCCATTGGTTGCACATTGGCCAGCAGAACGGTATGGAACAGCCTGGCCAGCTCGATATAGTCGTTCTGGGAGCGGGGAGTACAACAAAGTTGCTCAAATTCCATATAGAGCACCCCTTCCCCCATCCCGAGCGACGCCAGCTGACGATGATTGACCTCGAACGTCCCCTCGCAAGCCGTGTGCCCACCGGTTAATTGCTGAAAATAGTGGTCAAGATTGGCTTTTGCCTGCAAGTCCAGCGGGCAGTGATAAATCTCCGCTTGTTCCAGCGTACGCAGGCGATAGTCGATACCGCCATCCACGTTAAGTACCTCGCAATGACGCTCGATAAGCTCGATAGCTGGCAGAAAACGGGCTCGCTGCAGCCCGTTGCGATAAAGATCCTGCGGCGGAATATTCGAAGTGGCGACCAGCACAACACCGTGACCAAACAGCTCCTGGAACAGCGTACCCAGCAACATGGCGTCGGTGATGTCTGAGACAAAAAATTCGTCGAAACAGATGATGTCTGTTTCACTGGCAAGCTTGCTGGCCACCAGCTTGAGGGGGTCGGACTGCCCGCTCAGCCCCTGCAGCTCATCGTGAATGCGGTGCATGAAGCGGTGGAAATGGCTGCGCATCTTGCGCGTCCCCGGCAGGCTGTCGAAAAAAGTATCCATCAGCCAGGTCTTGCCTCGGCCCACTCCGCCCCACATATAGATACCGAGGACAGGCTCCGGCGGCTTGGGCTTTTGCAGCCAACCCAGCAGCCCTCGAGATCTGGTCGGAGTCGGGCGCCGTAGCAAATCCTGATACAGTCGCTCCAGCCTGCTAATGGCCATCCCCTGCGCGGGGTCGGCCACAAAGCCGGGGCGCAGCAGATCCTGCTGGTATTTTTGCTGCGGTGTCATCCTTGAGCGCCTCTCCAAGTCCCTGAATCGAGGACAAAATGGTATCACGGCCTCAGGACGCACGGTATAGTGCCATCAAGGCATGGCGGTTATGACGACCGCATAAACCCACTCTGTTTTAGCTGTAACAAGGAGCATCTATGAGTCTGTTAACTGGGATCCTGCTGGCTGTCGCGGCCTTGATTATCGGTATCGTTCTCGGCCGTTTTTCGGTGCGTAGCCGCGATGCTGGCCGTCTGGAACAGGAACTGAAGAAGGCCCACAAGGAGCTCGAGAGTTATCAGGGCCAGATCAACACCCACTTCGCCGACAGTGCCGCCCTGATGGAGCAACTGGCCGAGCAGTATCAGACCCTCTATCGCCACATGGCCGAGCAGAGCAAATTCCTAGCCAAGGCGCAGGAACCGCTGTTCCGCGAGTCATTGGTAGAAGAAGCCCCTGCCAATGTGGCAGAAGAGCCGGGTGTTCCGCCTCGCGACTATGCTGGCGCCTCTTCCGGACTGCTCAAGCAACCAAACTAGTTCCTCGCGGAACTAATTGGCCAGTCCCGTGGTCTGACCTTGACGATTGCAATGCAACTTTTTCTGGGAGCTGTTTTTCATATGCGTAAACCTCTTTCCATGCTCAGTGTGCTAGCCCTCAGTGTCGGTATCGCCATGTCTGCGGCCCCTGCTCAGGCTGCACTGCCTTCCCTGTTAGGTTCAAATCAGGAGATGCCAAGCCTGGCGCCTGTTCTTGAACAGGTCACCCCGGCGGTGGTCAATATCTCGGTTTCTGGCAAAAAAATTACCCGTCAGCGTCTGCCGGAACAGTTCAAGTTCTTCTTCGGCCCCAACATGCCCGATGAACAGGTGAGCGAGCAGCCGTTTCAGGCGCTCGGCTCCGGTGTCATCGTCGATGCCAAGAAGGGTTACGTGATCACCAACGCCCACGTGGTGCACGAGGCGGACGAGATCAAGGTCAATCTGAAGGATGGTCGTGAGTACGCGGCCAAGAAGATCGGTGAAGACAAGCAGTCCGACATCGCCCTGCTGCAAATCAAGGCCGAGGATCTGGTGCAGATCAAGTTTGCCGACTCCGACGAGCTGCGGGTGGGTGACTATGCGCTGGCCATCGGCAACCCGTTTGGGCTGGGTCAGACCGTCACCTCCGGTATCGTCAGCGCACTGGGTCGCAGCGGCCTCAACATCGAGAATCTGGAGAACTTCATCCAGACCGATGCGGCCATCAACTCCGGTAACTCCGGCGGTGCCCTGCTCAACCTGCGTGGCGAGCTGATCGGTATCAACACCGCGATTCTGGGCCCGAACGGCGGCAACATTGGCATCGGCTTTGCCATCCCTTCCAACATGGTGCGGGATCTGACCGAGCAGATCGTCAAGTACGGTGAAGTGCGTCGCGGCCAGCTGGGTATTACCGGCACCGAGCTCACCTCTGACATCGCCAAAACCTTCGGTTACAACAAGAAGGATGGTGCCTTCGTCAATCAGGTCATGCCTGATTCGGCGGCCGACAAGGCGGGCATCAAGGCTGGCGATATCATCGTCAGCATCGATGGCAAACCGGTTCGCTCCTTCGGCGAACTGCGCGCCAAGATTGCCACCATGGGCGCTGGCAAGCAGGTCGAGCTGGGACTGATCCGCGATGGCAAGTCGCAAACTGCCAAAGTGACCCTGAAGCAGGCCGATGACAGCGAAGTACGCGCCAGCGCGCTACATCCGGCACTGGAAGGGGCCAAGCTGAGCACCACTACCGACCCGGTCTCCGGTGTTGCGGTGGCCGATATTGATCCTCGCTCTCCGGCAGCTGCTTCCGGCCTGCAGAAGGGTGACATCATCATCGGGGTCAACCGCCTGCGCATCAACACCCTGGGCGAGCTGACCAAGGCGCTCAAGAACAAGCCTGACGTGCTGGCACTCAACATCCAGCGCGGCGACTCCTCGCTCTATCTGGTGATCCGCTAACGCTCAAGTTGTTCGCCAACCCCTCCATCACCCGCGGTCTTCACCGCGGGTGATTTTTATCCATCGATAGTGTTATTCTCTGCGCGCAGCCTGTACGGATGAGAATGACATGAAAATCCCCCCTTTAGTCAGTTACTTGGGCAAGTCTGTCGGTTTTGGATTGACCGTCGCGGCGCTGCTGTTGCTGCTGTTTCCCCATTTTCGCGGTGGTGCCCAACTGCCCGGCATCATCACCAATGCCCGTGAACTGAGTTTCTCCTATGCCGCCCATCGGGCAGGCCCCGCCGTCGTCAACATCTACACCCGCAGCTTTGCCCCCAATCAGGGCAATCAGGGAGAACTGCGCCCGCAAGGGCTGGGTTCTGGCGTCATCATGAACCAGCGCGGCTATGTACTGACCAACTACCACGTCATCGCCGATGCCGACCAGATCATCGTCGCGTTGCAGGATGGCCGCGTCTTCAGTGCCGAGCTGGTCGGCACCGACCAGCTCACCGACCTCGCCGTGCTCTATATCGAGTCAGACAACCTGCCGGTGATCCCGCAGGATCCCGAGCGACTGCCAGAAGTGGGGGATGTGGTGCTCGCCATCGGCAACCCCTACAACGTCGGCCAGACCATCACCCAGGGCATCATAAGTGCGACCGGCCGTACCGGCCTCTCCAGTATGGGGCCCGACAGCAATGGCCGTCAGGATCTGCTGCAGACCGATGCCGCCATCAACGAGGGCAACTCGGGCGGCGCGCTGGTCAACGGTCGTGGCGATCTGGTGGGTATCAACACCGCCACCTATCACCTCAACGGCAATCAGGAGAGCTACGGCATCAGCTTCGCCATCCCCTACCGGCTGGCCAAACGGATCATGGATGAGCTGATCGCCAACGGCCGGGTGATCCGCGGCTACCTCGGGATCTCCAGTGTCGAGATCAACCCCATAGTCGCGCGGATGATGAACCTCGGCGACCTGCGTGGTCTGGTGGTGGAAAGTCTGGATCCCAACGGCCCGGCGGCCAAAGGCGGCCTGCAGCGAGGGGATGTGCTGCTCAAGATCAACGGAGAGGCCATTAGTGGCGTACGCAGCGCCATGGACAAGATTGTCGAGAGCCGCCCCGGCACCAAGCTGACCATCTCGGTATTCCGCTCCGGCAAGCCGCTGGAAGTGGTGGTCACCATAGAGGAAGACCTGCGCTATCAGCAGAGAACGGCCAGCTCGAGCGCCGCATCGGCCAGCTAGCGTCACTCCTTGTTATGAGAAGGGCGGGAAACCGCCCTTTTCCATATCTACCCTCTCGGCAACGTCTCTACCGTGAGATGACTCACAGTTTCCCGCAACGCTTGCCCTGCCCCTGCCCCCCGATTTGTGCGCTACCGATCACACAAAACCGGTCCCAATAAGCACTCTTTTTGTCTTTTTAGTATCCAAACGCTCACTTCGGGGCCATTTCCTCAGGAATTTCCGCTTCGAATCGGAAAAACACTGCCTCCTCCAGATCGACGCGCAGGCTTAGGGTAACTCCATACCTTCTGCCAGCCTTGGAGAGCAGACATTGCAAACAGAGACTCACGACCAGAACCTGACCCCGAACAGCCCGGAGTTGCTGCGCCAGACCGATCATATCCTCGCGCGCATTTATCCCCTGCTGGCCGAACAGGGCATCATCCCCAACGAGGTGCAACGGCAGATGCTGGCCTCCCATGTCAAAGCCATGGTGTGGCGCTCCCACAGCGGCGAGCCCCTGCCAGAAGTTGACCTCAGCCTGTTTGAAGAGATCTCCCCCCTCTCACTGCGTCTCGCCGAACAGGTCGTCAGCTGGCTGGATCAGCTTGCTTATGAGGAGGCACACCTCTTGTCCGTCCATTTTGAAGTCGCCAAAGAAAACGAACTCAGCTCGGTGCAGAACCCGTAACTCAAGGAGAAATCGATATGACAGCCATCAAACTCGTGATTGGAGACCGTCTCGGCAAGGGTCAGAAAGTGGGCGCAGGCGCGGAAGCTGCCGGGGCCAACGTGACCATCATCCCAGGCATGGCCGCTGACATGAAGCTCGGCGATGTGATGAACAAGGAGCAGGCGGATCTCGGCATCTCCTTCTGCGGCAGCGGCGGCGCAGGGGCCATCACCGCCCAGACCAAATACGGCTACAAGTGCCGTTACGGCATGCGCTCTGTTGAAGAGGGCGTCACCGCCATCAACGAAGGATGCGTGGTGCTGGGCTTCGGTTTCATGGACAAGGAAGAGCTGGGCCAGAAGCTGGTCGAAGCCTTCGCCAAGAAGCACGGACGCGCCTGATGAAAGAGAACTTCACCACCCAGGTCATCGTCAACGGCAAGGGGACGACCCGCCAGCAGGCGTTTGCCTCCGCCCTCAGCCAGGTGCAACCCACACTGCTCAAGGACAACCAGCAGGTACTGCTGCGCATTGAGCCGGTCGATGTACAGGTGCTCAAAGCCGAGGAGTCGGTCCGGGTGGAGAAGTTCCTGTTCTTCTTCCTGCCGCGCCAGCGCTGCGAATACCGCGTCCAGCTGGAGATCACGGTTCAGGTCACCAGTCTGGATGTCGCCAAGGTGACGTTCACCCAGGTGTGATGCCTGCGCAGGCACAACCCCACAAGAAGGATACGTTGGATGTTTCTAATCATTTTTATCAAGTCACTCATCATTGGCGGCCTGGTTGGCGTCGGGGTGGGGGCCGGCGCGGCGCGGATGTTCCACGCCCCGACCGTACAGGGCATGGGTGCCTTCCGCACTCTGGGCGAACTTAACTCCTGCGAGGGGGATCCCGCTTCCCACTTCTCGTTTGGTCTGGGCTTCTTCTTCAACGCCTGGGCCTCGACCGTGGCGGCAGGCGCCTTCACCCAGGATGTGGATCACCGCATCATCCCGCACTGGGCCACGGCGGCACTGCTGTTCAAAAATCGGGATCTCGCCACCACTCTGCACGACCCGAAAAAGATGGCCATCGCCGGCGGCATCATAGGTGCCATCGTGGTTGCCTTCCTCAACAGCACGGCCGCAGCCGTCCCGGCCGCCCTGCAGGTCACTGCGGTCAAGGTGCTGGTACCGGCCGCCAACCTGCTGGTCAACACCGTCATGCCGGTGATCTTCTGGCTGGCCGCCATCGAGGCGGGCAAAAAATCCGGTTTCTGGGCCACCATCTTCGGCGGTCTGGCACAGCTCATCATGGGCAATGCGGTACCGGGCCTAGTGCTCGGCATCCTGATCGGCAAGGGTGTGGAAGAGAGCGGCTGGAACCATGTCACCAAGGTGATGATGGCAGCCATCGTGCTGCTGTTCGTGCTGAGCGGCTTCTTCCGCGGCTTCGACATGAAACTGATTGAATCCTTCCATATGGGTGTCCCCCTGTGGCTGGAAAACGTCCATAACCTGCTGAGCGGCAAATAAGGGGTCACACCATGGATGAGAAACTGAAAAACAACTTCTGGTACGCCGACTGGTCATTCCCTATCTTCGTCGGCCTGCTCTCGGCCGGGGTCTTTGCCGGTACCCACATGTTCTATCTGTACGGGGTTGGAGCCTTCAACGAGGTAGCCTTCGTCGCCATGCTGAAAGCGGGAATGGACACGGGTGCCTACGGCGCAGTAGCCGCGTTCGGTGCCAGCTTCCTGTTCGCCCGCATCATCGAGGGATCCCTGGTGGGGATCCTGGATATCGGCGGCGCTATCCAGACCGGGGTCGGACTGGGCGTTCCCGCCCTGCTGCTGGGAGCCGGCATCGTCTATCCGGTGGAGAACTTCGGTGCCTCGCTGGCAACCGGCATGGGGATTGGTCTGGCCATCGGCTACGTCATCATTCTGGCGCGCAAGTTCACCATCAACCAGAGCAACTCCACTTACGGTGCTGACGTGATGATGGGAGCTGGCAATAGCTCTGGCCGCTTTCTCGGTCCCCTCATCATCCTCTCCGCCATGGGCGCTTCCATCCCCATCGGTATAGGTTCCCTGCTGGGTGCCCTGCTGTTCTACGTGTGGGGCAAGCCCATCACCGGCGGTGCCATTCTGGGGGCCATGCTGCTGGGTACCTTCTTCCCGGTCGCCCTTGTGTAAGTACCAGCCGCCCTGCGGGGCGGCTCGCCAGAGGTTATCAGCATGTACGACATCATCATCAAAGCGGGGCGCCAGGGAGATGGCCAGCTCGTCGATATCGCCATCCGGGAGGGCAAAATCGCCGCCATCGGCTCCCTACCGAAGACGGCAACGGCGCGGCAGACACTGGATCTCGCCGGCCGGGTGCATGTGAGCGCCGGCTGGATCGACGGCCACACCCACTGCTACCCCGCCTCCCCCATCTATCACGATGAGCCGGACAAGGTGGGCGTAGAGTCTGGCGTCACCACCGTCATCGACGCGGGCAGCACCGGAGCCGACGATGTGGATGGCTTCCAGCAGATCGCTGCGGGCTGCAAGACCCGGGTGCATGCCCTGCTCAACATCTCCCGCATCGGTCTGCTACGCCAGAACGAGCTGGCGGATAGCCGGGACCTCGATATGGATCTCGCCTCGGCAGCCATTCGTCGCCACCCCGACTTTATCGTCGGCATCAAGGCGCGGATGAGCGGTAGCGTGGTAGGTGAGAACGGCCTGCAACCGCTGCGCATGGCCAAGGCGCTGCAACAGGCTCACGGCCAGCTGCCGCTGATGGTGCACGTGGGTAACACACCGCCGGATCTGGACGAGATAGTCGCTCTGCTGGGGGATGGCGATCTGCTGACCCACTGCTTCAACGGCAAACCGAACCGCATCCTGACTCCGGCTGGCGAGCTGCGGGTCGCGGTGCGCGAGGCGATGAAACGGGGCCTGTTGCTCGACATCGGCCACGGCGGCGCCAGCTTCAGCTTCGAGGTGGCGGAGCTGGCTATCCGACAGGGGATCCTGCCCCGCACCATCAGCTCCGACATCTACTGCAAGAACCGCATCAAGGGGCCGGTCTACAGTCTGGCTCACGTGATGTCGAAGTTTCTCGCCATCGGCATGACGCTGGAGCAGGTGATCGCCTGCGTCACCCATCAGGCCGCCGATGCCCTGCGCCTTTCCGGCAAGGGGCGGCTCGAGGTGGGCGCCGATGCCGATCTGACCCTGTTCGAGGTCACCAGCGGCCCGACCCTGTTTATGGATACCGAAGCCCAGTCCCGCTGCGGTGACCAACAACTGCAGCCTCTCGCCGCCCTGGTCGGTGGCGAACTGGTTCTGACTCACTATGGGGAAATCACACCATGCCTTCTGTTTATGAGAAATATCAGCTCAAACCTGTGATCAACGCCTCCGGGCGCATGACCATTCTCGGCGTCTCCACCCCCGAGCAGGAGGTGGTCGATGCGGTCAATTTTGGCCTGGGCCACTACTTCGAGGTGAAGGATCTGGTCAACAAGACCGGCGCCTATCTGGCTGGTTTACTGGATGTGGAAGATGCGGTGGTGGTCTCCTGTGCCAGCGCCGGCATCGCCCAGTCAGTCGCCGCCATGATAGTGCGCGGCGATCCCTACCGCCTCGAGCAACTGCATGCCCACCCTCATGACGTGCCGAGCGAAATCGTGCTGCCCAAGGGGCACAGCGTCAACTTTGGCGCCCCCGTCGGTACCATGGTCAATCTGGGTGGCGGCAAGGTAGTGGAAGCCGGTTACGCCAACGAGTGCTCCCCCGCCCAACTGGCCGCTGCCATCAATGCCAACACAGCAGCCATCCTCTATATCAAGTCCCACCACTGCGTGCAGAAGAGCATTCTGTCGGTGGCCGAGGCCGCCGAGGTCGCCAAGGCCCACGGGCTCCCGCTCATTGTCGATGCGGCTGCCGAAGAGGATCTGCGCCTCTACTACAACCAGGGTGCTGACCTGGTCATCTACAGCGGCGCCAAGGCCATTGAAGGGCCCACCAGCGGGCTGGTGCTCGGCAAGCGTCAGTACGTAGAGTGGGTCAAACAGCAGGCCAATGGCATCGGTCGCGCCATGAAGGTGGGCAAGGAGGGTATCCTCGGCCTGACCCACGCCATCGAGCGCTATCTGGCCAAAGAGAAAGAGAGCGGCGCCGCCATGGTCGCCAAGATGAGCCCCTTCATCGAGCGCCTCAACCAGCTGCCCGGCGTCACCGCCAAGGTGGCATGGGACAGCGCAGGACGCGACATTGCCCGCACCGATATCGCCTTCGACCACCAGCAGATCGGCATGACCACAGTGCAGGTCGTCACCCGTCTGCAACAGGGCACGCCTGCCATCTACTGCCGCGGCTACAAGGCCAACGAGGGGCACATCGAGATCGATGTGCGCAGCGTCTCCGTGCCCCAGCTCGACCAAATCCACTCTGCCATTGCCAACCTCGTTCAGGAGAATCGCTGATGTCCCTTACCCCCAACTACTACCGTGATCGGGTCTGTCTCAACGTGCTGGCTGGTTCCAAAGAGAATGCCGTCGAGGTGTACGACGCAGCCGAAGGCCACGTGCTGGTCGGTGTGCTCTCCAAAAACTACCCGGATATTCCCTCCGCAGTTGCCGATATGAAGGAGTACGCCAAGCTTATCGACAACGCACTCTCCATCGGACTGGGCGCTGGCGATCCACGCCAGTCCGCCATGGTGGCCGAGCTGGCCTGCCAACTGCAGCCCCAGCACGTCAACCAGGTGTTCACCGGTGTCGGCGCCAGCAGGGCGCTGCTCGGTCAGTCACAAACGCTGGTCAACGGCCTGATCTCCCCCACCGGCATGCCGGGCATGGTGAAGATCTCCACCGGTCCACTCAGCGCCGGGCAGCCGGATGGCATCGTGCCCATCGATACCGCCATTGCCCTGCTCAAGGACATGGGCGGCAGCTCGGTCAAGTTCTTCCCCATGGGCGGGCTGGCCTGCCGCGACGAGTATCAGGCAGTAGCCGAGGCTTGTGCCCGCAACAACTTCTGGCTGGAGCCCACCGGTGGCATCGATCTGGAGAACTTCGAGGAGATAGTGCGGATTGCGCTGGACGCCGGAGTCGAGAAGGTGATCCCGCACGTCTACAGCTCCATCATCGACAGCGCGAGCGGGCACACTCGCCCCGAGGATGTGCGGACTCTGCTGGCCATAGTGAAACGACTGTTGGCCTGATGGCAGTCACGGGCGCCGGTTCAATCACTGACCGGTGCCTGGCTTGTTGATGACCCACTTGTTAACATCGACCCTTTATCTCGCAACAGGAGTCTTGCATACCCCCTATGATCAAGCTGCCACACCCCAGGCTCCATCAACTGCTGCTCCAGCTCCACGCCGAACCGCTGCCACAGGAGGAGCTGGCTCGCCGCCTCAATGTCTCCACCCGCACGGTGCGCACCGATGTGGCGACCCTCAACGAACTGATTGCCACGCACGGCGCTCACCTGATCCACCAGCGTGGCAGCGGCTACCAGCTGAAAATCTACAATCAGGGACTGTTCGAGGCTCTGCTGGCGGCCCAGGGTCAGGATAGCGGCCTGCCACGCACCAGCCGGGAGCGGGTGCTGCACCTGCAGATCCTGCTATTGACGGCAGAGCAGGGGATCAAGCTCGATGAGCTGGCTGATACCTGGTATCTGAGCCGGGCGGCACTGCAGGGGGATATGACGGAAGTCCGCGAGCAGCTCAGCCACTTCAGGCTCAGCGTTGAGAGCAAACCCCGCCTGGGGATGCGCATTCAGGGGGAGGAGACGGCGATCCGGGCCTGCCTGACCCAGCTGCTCTATCAGGAGTTGCTGCACAACAACCAGTTGCAAACCCTGCTACCCAACCTCTGCCCCAGCAAGACGATGGAGGTAGTGGGCAATCACATCCATGCCCAGCTTGCCCGACATCAGCTGCGTCTCGCTGACGAGAGCTTGCAGCAGCTCACCATCTACTGCGCCGTTGCCCTGCTGCGTCAGGCATCCGGTCACGAGTTGCGCCACTTCGCCAGCGAGGATCTGACTCTGCCGCTGCTGGCAGTATCTCGCGATATATATGCGGTATTGCCAACCTTGACGCCCCCCGTAGAGGACGAGATCGCCGGTCTCGCCATCCAGATCCAGGCGCGCCTGATTGCCGATACTCCCCAGCTCAGCCCGGCAATGGCCGCCGAGAGCGAACAGCTGGTTGAGCATCTGCTGACCTACATTCATCAACACTACCCTTACGACCTGCGAGGCGACCAACAGCTGCGGGCCGACCTGCAAACCCATATCAGCGCCATGCTGCTACGGGTCAAATACCAGATTGGCAACCACAACCCGCTGGCCGATCACATCAAGCAGTACTACCCCCTCGCCTACGACATCACGCTGGCGGCCATTTCGGAGTGGATCAAGCAGACCCCCTACCGACTGACCCACCACGAGATCGGCTATCTGGTGATCCATATCGGGGTCGGGCTGGAGCGCCATTACGATATCGGCTATACCCGCCGCCCGCAGGCGCTATTGCTTTGCGATGCGGGCAACGCCACCTTCCGGGTGCTGGAAGCACGTATCAAGCGAGAGTATCCCCAGTTGCAGCTGACCACACTTGAATCGGTGCGGGATTACGAAGGTCTAGTGCAGATCGCGCAGGACTTTGTCATCAGTACCGTCAAGGTGAACGAAAAAAACGCCCCCGTGGTACTCGTTGCCCCCTTCCCGACCCAATACCAGCTGGAGCAGCTTGGCAAGCTGGTGCTGATCGACCGCACCCGCCCCTACATGCTCGACAAATATTTCGATGCCGACCACTTCATGGTGGTCAAAGAACCCCTTACCCAGGCCGAACTGTTTGCCCGTATCTGTGATCAGCTGGAGGCGGAAGATCTGGTGGAGAGCGGCTTCAGAGCCTCACTGCAGGAGCGGGAGCGGATCGTCTCCACCATGCTGGGAGAAGGGATCGCCCTGCCCCACTCTCTCGGTCTGCTGGCGCGCCGCACTCTGGTGTACACCGTACTGGCACCGCAGGGGATCGACTGGGGCAACGGGGAAATCGCGACGCTCATCTTCGTGCTGGCCATCAGCAAAGCCGATTACGAGGAGGCGATGGGTCTCTACGACCTGTTTCTGGCACTGATGAACGAAAAAGCCAGCAGGAATCTGCTGGCTTGTCGCGATTTTGCCAGCTTCAAAGCGCTGGCGCGTACCGGTTCATAACATATAACGAGGAGTGACTACTCCTCATTGAAGCCGGAGGTGAACAGCTCCACCACGGCGGCCAGGGCCTCGACCTCTTCGGGGCCCTCAACCTGTACTTCCACCTGCCGCCCTTGCGCGGAATCCAGCATCAGCAGGCCGATGATGCTGTCAGCATCGGCCTCCACACCATCTTCATTGCGCAGCAGCACGTGAGCATCGAAACCCTGCACCAGCTCGAACAGCATCATGGCTGGTCTGGCATGAATACCCAGCTTGTTTTTCACTTCAACCGAGGCGGAAACAGTCATCGGGTCGTCCTATTGGTCCGTCAGGATTGGGGGGCACTCTTGTCTAGAGTGCGGTGGCGGATCTGCACGTTCTTGCCAAGCAAACGGAATGCACTGGCCAGTCGCTCTGCAATAAAGACCGAGCGGTGCTGACCGCCGGTGCAACCGATGCCGACCGTGAGGTAGCTGCGATTGTTGCGCTCCAGATGGGGCAACCAGGTCACCAGCATGTTCTCGATCTGCTGGGTAAACAGCATCACGTCAGCCTGCGCCGAGAGGTAGTTGGCGACCGGCTCATCCTTGCCGGTGAAGGGCTTGAGCTCGGGGATCCAGTGTGGATTGGGCAGGAAGCGAGCATCGAACACGAAGTCGGCATCCTTGGGAATGCCATACTTGAAGCCGAACGACTCGAACACCAGCACCAGCTCGTTCTCTTTCTTGCCGAGTACCCGGGTCTTGATGAGCTCGCTCAGGTCGTGAATGCTGAGGGTGGTGGTGTCGATGCGCAGGTCAGCGGTCGAGGAGAGTGGCGCCAGCAGGTGGGTCTCCTGACGTATTGCCTCATCCAGCGACAGCTTGTTGCGTGAGAGGGGGTGCAAGCGGCGGCTCTCGCCATAGCGCTTGAGCAGAGTGCCATTGTCAGCGTCGAAGAAAAAGCTGGAGAACTCTACCCGCCCCTCATTGCGCACCTGTGCCAGCAGATTTTCCAGTTTCTCCGGATCGCTCGGCAGGTTGCGCACATCGATGCTGACCGCCAGTTTGTCATACTGGCTCTCCACCGACACAATCAGCTGGGGCAGCAGATTGACCGGCAGGTTGTCCACACAGTAGTAACCCAGATCTTCCAGCACTCGCAGGGCTACCGTTTTACCGGAGCCCGAACGTCCACTTACCACGATTAACTGCATCTTGTTCCCTCACGCCAAAACGGGTGTCTCATCCTTGGCCTGCTGTCAGGCCGAGATCATGATCTGATAGAGCTCTTCGTCGCTGGTTGCCTGACGCAACTGGCGGCAAACCGCCTTGTCACCCAGCTTGGAAGCCATCAGAGAAAGGGTCTTGAGATGCTGCTTGCACTCGCTTTCCGGCACCAGCAAGGCAAACAGCAGGTCAACCGGTTGATTGTCGATGGAGTCGAAAGGAATAGGGTCGGCAAAGGTCATCAGGATCGCGGTTGGCGGGAACTCATCGTCAATGCGACCGTGGGGGATTGCAATACCGGCACCGATCCCAGTACTACCCATTTTTTCGCGGGCCAGCAAGCATTCGAACAGCGCCTGGCGGGAGGTGCCAAGGCGCTCGGCGGCCAGCTCGCTGATGATTTCGAGGGCGCGTTTCTTGCTGGTACAAGGGACTGCACTCTTGGTGCAGTCCCGACTCAGTATGTGTTCAAGTTGCATGGTTATTTTTTATTTAACTTATCTTTGTGCTTGATGATCTGCCTGTCCAGCTTGTCGAGCAAGGTGTCTATCGCAGCATACATATCGGCATGTTCAGAGTTGGCAAACACTTCGCCACCGCTGACGTGCAATTTGGCTTCCGCTATCTGGTTCAGTTTTTCCACGCTAAGCACCACATGAACATTGTTGATGTGGTCGAAGTGACGCTCGAGTTTGGCAAATTTGTTATTCACATAATCACGCAGAGCTTCGGTGATCTCGACATGGTGTCCGGTCAGGTTAATTTGCATAACATCATCCTTTTGTTTGCCTAAACCAGGCGTTTGCGCTGATTGGAAGGTGGGATAAACAAGGATTCGCGATACTTAGCGATCGTGCGTCTCGCCACCATAATACCCTGTTCGGCCAGCAAATCCGCGATCTTGCTATCACTTAACGGCTTGGCAGGATTCTCTGCCGTGACCAGCTTCTTGATGAGCGCGCGAATTGCGGTCGATGAGCACTCTCCTCCTCCTTCGGTGTTCACATGGCTGGAGAAAAAAAACTTCAATTCGAAGATACCACGGGGGGTATGCATGTACTTCTGGGTCGTCACCCGGGAGATGGTCGACTCATGCATCTCTACCGCTTCGGCGATGTCATTGAGCACCATCGGCTTCATCGCCTCTTCACCATACTCGAAAAAGCCCTGTTGCTGCTCGACAATGCAACTGGCCACTTTCAGCAGGGTGTCATTGCGACTTTCCAGGCTCTTGATGAACCACTTGGCTTCCTGCAAATGGGAGCGGATAAACTGGGTGTCGGTGCTGCTGCGGGCGTTGCGGGCCATGGCGGCATAGGTCTCGTTGACCCGGATGCGGGGGGCAGAGTCGGGATTGAGCTCGACCACCCACTTGCTGCCCTTCTTGACCACGGAGACGTCGGGGATCACGTACTGGGAGTCGCTCTGGATGATGCCATTGCCGGGGCGCGGCTCCAGCAGCTGGATCAGATCCAGCACCTCCTTGAGGTCGCTCTCTTTGAGTTTTGTCTTGCGGGCGAGGGTGCGGTAATCCCGGTTGCCGAGCAGCTCCATGTGCTCGAGGATCACCTCCTTGGCCTCGTTGAGCCAGGGGGTCTGCGGGTCATACTGATCCAGCTGGATCAGCAAACACTCCTGCACAGAACGGGCAGCAATGCCGACCGGATCGAAGTGCTGCACCCGCTTGAGTACCGCCTCGACCTCATCGAGTTCCACCTCTACGTCATCGCTGGTGACGGCAGCCTGAATATCCTCCAGCGCAACGGTCAGATAACCGGATTCGTCGATGGCATCGATGATGGCGAGCGCGATGGCGGCATCCACATCGCTGAACGGTGTGAGCCGCATCTGCCACAACAGATAATCCTGCAGGTTTTCGGTGGTCTCTCCCTGATAGACGCTATCTTCCCCATCGTGGATGGGGCCCGCGCTCTGGGCGGTGCCGGCAGAGTAAACCTCGTCCCAGGTGGTATCCACCGGCAACTCATCCGGCATCTGCTCTTGGGCCATGGCATCGCTGGAATCCAGCTGGCTGGCATCGACCGGCGCTTCCGGACTGGTCTCTTGCGTCTCGCTCTCTTCCTGCTCCAGCAGAGGGTTGTTTTCGAGCGCTTGCTGAATTTCCTGCTGAAGTTCCAGAGTGGAGAGCTGGAGCAGACGAATCGCTTGTTGTAATTGCGGCGTCATGGTCAGGGACTGACCGAGACGCAACTGTAATGTCGGCTTCATCTACGTCGGGATATCCTTATGTTCAGCGAGGCACTCGTCAAAGGAAATGAAGGCATGCCCCCTTACTATAGACTGAATTGATCGCCCAAATAGACGCGCTTGACCTGCTCATCGGCAAGGATGTCAGCCGGTGCACCTTCGGCAATCATCTTGCCGTGGCTGACGATATAGGCCTTCTCACATACGTCCAGAGTCTCTCTGACGTTGTGGTCGGTAATCAAGACGCCAAGGCCTCTATCTTTCAGATGCTGAATGATCTTCTTGATGTCTATCACAGAAATCGGGTCAACCCCTGCAAAGGGTTCATCCAGCAGAATAAAACGCGGCTCGGCCGCCAGCGCACGGGCGATCTCGACCCGACGGCGCTCACCGCCGGAGAGGCTCTGACCCAGGTTGTCGCGAATGTGGGTGATATTGAACTCTTCCAGCAGTTGCTGAACCTTGTCCTCACGCTCCTCACGGCTCAACCCTTTGCGGGTCTGCATCACCCCCATCAGGTTGTCGAACACCGACAGGCGACGGAAAATGGAGGCCTCCTGCGGCAGGTAACCGATACCGTTGCGGGCCCGCACATGCATGGGCTGCAGGCTGATGTCCTGATCGTCGATGGTGATGAGACCGGCATCGCGCTGTACCAGCCCCACGATCATGTAGAAGGAGGTGGTCTTGCCCGCCCCGTTGGGGCCGAGCAGGCCGACAATCTGGCCAGTGCCCACTTCAAGGCTGACGTCACTTACCACCATGCGGCGCTTGTAGCTCTTCTGCAGGCCCACTGCTTTTAACACTGCCATGGCTTATTTTTCCTGCTTCTTCTGGTCGGCGGGCTTGTCGAAATTCTCTACCTGATCCGGCAGGAACACGGTTTTGACCCGCTGGCTCGGGCTCTTGCTCTCGGCGATCATCTTCTGTTTGACGATGTCGTAGCGGATCAGATCGCCATTGACCTGGCTATCTTCCTGCTTGAGCTGACCGTTGCCGGTGATGGTCACCAGCCGGTTCTTCAGCTCGTAGCGGATAGTGTTGCCGTGGGCATTGACCGGCTTGCCGTTATCCAGGATCTGGAAGAAGGTGGCGGGCTTGCCGTAGGCAGTCATCACCTCGGCCCCTTTCTCGCCGGAACGGGTCACTACCACCTTGTCAGCCTTGATCCGGATGGTGCCCTGATTGATGGTGACATCCTCTTCGAAGGTGATGCGGTTGTCCTGCATCTCGGCCACCTGTTTGACGGCATCGACGTAGACCTTCTCGGCAAAGTCGGACTCTTTGGCTGTCACCGCACCACACAACAACAGGGCTGCGAGGGCCAGATTAGCGTTTTTCATTGAAATAGATGGCATGGCCTTGATCCAGTAACTCAAAATATTTGCGGTCCAGATGGCCCTTGAGGCCAACCCCTTGGGTCTGGAAATCCCGACCCAGAATGTTCACTTCCCGGTTGCTGCGCACATCCTGTGTCACCAGATCCAGCTCCAGATAGGGGGTATCCAGTGTGGAGATGAAAGAGGTGGGCAGCAGACCATCCAGATGCACCTTGTCCCGCAGGATGACGTTGTCGCCGGTGTTGAGCACGCCGGTTTCGGCGGTCACCTTCCACTCGGCGGCACCCTGATCGTCATACATGTAGACCACCGGCTTGTCGAAGGTGGCCTGCTCGAGGATTTGATAATACTCGGCGTAGGTCGACTCCAGCCGCTCGGTGCGCTTGCCGTTGATATCAAAACGGGTGGTCACCAGATCTTTGGCGACAAAATCCGGCTGATAGTTTTCGATTTTGACGGCGCTCTCAGGCACCAGCTCAACCTTGCCCAACTGCCAGGCAACCAGCGCGACCAGAAACAGCAGGGCAAACAACAGGGTCTGTCTGCTCATACCGAGGCCTCGGGCTGATAATCGTCGTGGCCCTGCGCCTGCAAAATGAGGTCACACACCTCGCGCACCGCGCCCATGCCACCGCCAAGCCGAGTCACCATATCGGCACGGCTCAGCACCAGCGGATGGGCATCGGCCACCGCGATACCCAAGCCACAGGCGGCCATCACCGGCAGATCGATGGTGTCATCGCCCATATAGGCGGCCTGTTCAGCAGTCAGCCCCAGCTTGGCCAGCAGCGCTTCGAAGTGAGGCAGCTTTTTATCAGCCCCCTGCACCACATGAGCCACCCCCAGGCTTTTCATCCGATCGCTGACGATACGGGAGTTGCGCCCGGTGATGATGGCGATCTCGATCCCGGCATTGAGCAGTGCTCGCATGCCCGCACCATCGCGGGTGCAGAAGGTTTTCAGCTCTTCGCCGTTGTTTCCCATGTAGATGAGGCCGTTGGAGAGCACCCCGTCCACATCGCACACCAGCAGGCGGATTTGCGCCGCCTTGTCGAACTGGCTGCGCGTCACCGGACCATAGAGGGTCGGTACGTTTTGCATCAAATGACTCCGGCTTTCAGCAGGTCGTGCATGTTGAAGGCGCCGAGCGGGCGTTTCTCTTCATCCACTACCAGTAATCCGTTGATTTTTCTCGTTTCCATCAGCTTGACCGCTTCCGCAGCCATCATCTCTGGACCTACGGTAACACAGTTGGCCGTCATCACACGGCTGATGGGGGTGTGATGGATATCGATCTGCTGGTCAAGAATGCGGCGTAGATCGCCATCGGTAAAGAGCCCGGCCAGCAGGCCATTGCCATCGACCACAGCCGTCATACCGAGCCCCTTGCGGCTCACTTCCAGCAGCGCCTGGCTGATGGTGGCATCTATCCCCACCCGGGGCAACAGCTCGCCGCTGTGCATCAGATCGCCGACCCGCAGCAACAGACGCTTGCCGAGCGACCCGCCCGGGTGAGAGAGGGCGAAGTCATCGGCGGTAAAACCACGCGCTTCCAGCAGGGCGACCGCTAGGGCATCGCCCATCACCAGGGTTGCCGTGGTGCTGGAAGTGGGTGCCAGACCCAGCGGGCAGGCCTCTTTCTCCACCTTGATACACAGGTGCACGTTGGCCTCTTTGGCCATGGTGGAGGCCGGATTACCGGTCATGCAGATGAGCGGAATGCCGCGGCGCTTGAGTACCGGCAGCAGGGCCAGGATTTCGTCGCTCTCGCCGGAGTTGGAGATAGCGATGATAAGGTCGCCACTGGAGATCATCCCCAGATCGCCGTGACTCGCTTCTCCCGGGTGAAGGAAGAAGGCCGGTGTGCCGGTGCTGGCGAGGGTGGCGGCGATCTTGCTGCCGATATGGCCCGATTTGCCCATGCCGGTGACCACTATCTTGCCACCGCAGCGCAGCACCATTTCGCACGCCTTGTCGAAGGCGTCATTCAGATACTGATAGAGTCCATCAATGGCTTGCTTTTCTGTGTCCAGCACCGCGCGGGCACTGCGACGAAAATCGAACAGTTCAGACACTTTCTCAGGCTTTACAGACATAAAGACACAGCTCCGGGCCGAAATTAGCTGCGGGATTATAAAAAAGTCTGCCCGGATAAGCGAATCGGATGGCAAGTCCCGCTCTCAATGACGCACTTTGTTACAGAAAACTGTCGTGCAAATGGGCTGGCAGCCTGTTCAATAGTTGTTCCTTGCTGTTGCTTAGACCTAGACTACCCCATAAAATTCGCACCTCATTTACACCGGATGGACAATTGTTTGAACAATGACCTGATCACCATCTCCGATCTGACTTTCAGTCACGGAGATCGGCTGTTGTATGACGGGATCAACCTGACCATTCCTCGTGGCAAGGTGACCGCCGTCATGGGCCCGAGCGGCATCGGTAAAACCACCCTGCTGCGGCTGATCGGTGGCCAGCTCAAGCCGGAGTCCGGTCACATTCTGTTTGACGGGGAAGATATCCCCACCCTCTCCCGTTCGCGCCTCTATGAAGTGCGCAAGCGGATGAGCATGCTGTTCCAGAGCGGCGCCCTGTTTACCGGCATGACGGTCTACGACAACGTGGCCTTCCCGCTGCGGGAGCACTCCGGCCTGCCGGAGGAGCTGATCCACACCATCGTCATGATGAAGCTGCAGGCGGTGGGCTTGCGCGGCGCAGCAAAACTGATGCCCTCCGAGCTCTCCGGCGGCATGGCGCGCCGGGCGGCGCTGGCACGGGCCATCGCCCTTGACCCCGACCTCATCATGTATGACGAGCCGTTCGTCGGGCAGGACCCCATCACCATGGCGGTGCTGGTCAAGCTGATCAAGGAGCTGAACGATGCCCTCGGTATCACCTCCGTCATCGTCACCCACGACGTGAAAGAGGTGCTGAGCATCGCCGATTACGCCTACATCATTGCCAATCGCAAGGTGGTGGCGCACGGTACGCCGGATCAGCTGCGCGAGGAGCACAATCCCGAAGTCGAGCAGTTCCTCAAAGGATTGCCCGATGGTCCTGTTCCGTTTCATTTTCCGGCAGGCGATCTGCTACAGGATCTCTGATGTTGATAAGTCAAATAAGCAAGCTGGGGCGGGTCGGAGTGCGGTTTATCAGCTCCGTCGGTCGCGCCACCATCATGTTGTTCCATGCGCTGGCGGGCAAACCCGAACCGCGCAAGCACTTCCCGCTGCTGATCCAGCAGTTGTATGTGGTGGGCGTACAGTCGGTGGCCATCATTCTGGTCTCCGGCCTGTTCATCGGCATGGTGCTCTCGCTGCAGGGTTACAACGTATTGAAGGATTTCGGCGCCGAGCAGAGCCTGGGTCCGCTGGTCTCCCTCTCCCTGCTGCGGGAGCTGGGTCCTGTGGTCACGGCGCTGCTGTTTGCCGGCCGTGCCGGTTCGGCCCTGACCGCTGAAATTGGCCTGATGAAGGCCACCGAGCAACTTTCAAGCCTCGAGATGATGGCGGTCGACCCGCTGCGCCGGGTGGTCGCCCCCCGCTTCTGGGCTGGCGTCATCAGCATGCCGCTGCTGGCCTTTATGTTCAGCCTGATCGGCATCTTCGGCGGCAAGCTGGTCGGTGTGGACTGGCTCGGCGTGGACGAAGGGGGCTTCTGGTCTGCCATGCAGGCCTCCGTCGACTGGCATGAAGACATCATGCAGGGCGCCATCAAGAGCCTGATTTTCGCCCTGGTGGTCACCTGGATTGCGCTCTTTAACGGCTATGATGCCAAGCCGACCTCGGCCGGGATCAGTCAGGCCACGACCCGAACTGTGGTCCACTCATCCCTCGCCGTGCTAGGCCTGGATTTTATACTCACTGCAGTCATGTTTGGATAAGGTAAAGATGAAGTTCAGCAAAGTAGAATTCCTGGTCGGCACCTTCATGCTGGCTGGCATCGGTGCCATTCTGGCACTGGCCCTGCAAGTGGCCGGTTTGAGCTTCAAACCGGAAGGAGAAACCTATACCCTGCGCGCGCATTTCGATAATATCGGCGGCCTGAAAGTCCGTTCGCCGGTCAAGGTCGGTGGCGTGGTGGTTGGTCGGGTCAGCGACATCGTACTGGACCCGAAAACCCAGGTGCCCGAAGTGACCCTGATGATGCAAAAGAGCGCTGGCGAGTTCGCCGATACCAGTTCCCTCTCCATCCTCACCTCCGGTCTGCTCGGCGAGCAGTACATCGGTCTGGCCCCCGGCTTCAGCGATGAGGAGATGGGCACCGAGATGCTCAAGGATGGCGACCTGATTGAAGACACCAAATCCGCCATCGTACTGGAAGATCTGATTGGCAAGTTCCTCTACAGCCAATCCTCCGACAGCAAATCAGACAGCAAGAAGGAGTAATCATGTTCAAGAAAATCGCCCTGCTGCTGGGCCTGATGACCAGCATGCTCTTTTCCCTGTCTGCCCAGGCCGCAGTCGATGCCACCGACCCCAACGCGTTGGTGGATCAGGCTGCCAAGCAGACCTTTGCCCGCCTGAAGGCCGATCAGGCCCAGGTGAAAAGCAATCCGGATCACCTGCGGGTGATCATCCGCGAAGAGCTGCTGCCCTATGTGGACAACCGCTTCGCCGCCTACAAGGTGCTTGGCAACCAGATTAAAGAGACTACCGAAGCGCAGCGCAATGCCTTCGTCGAGGTGTTCACCGAGTACATGGTGAGCTCCTACGCCGATGCGCTGGCCCATTTTGACAAGCAGACCGTCAAGGTCGAGCCGGGCAAAGCTCCCAGCGGCAACATCACCGCCGTCAACGTCAGCGTGAAAGAGGCCGGCAAGCCGGACATCTTCCTCGAGTTCAAGCTGCGCAAGAACAACAAGACCGGCGAGTGGAAAGCCTTCGACATGGTGGCAGAGGGGATCAGCCTGCTCTCCGCCAAACAGAGCGAGCTGGGCGGTTTGATCCGCCAGAACGGCATCGATGCGGTGATCGCCCAGTTGCGCGAACACAACGCCAAGCCGCTGGTACTCAAACCATGACTCTCAGCGGTGAGCTGCAGGCGCCACAGGTCAATGACCTGTGGCAACGCCGCGCCGAATGGTGGCAGGACGACCAGCTTGAGCTCGGCGGCGTCACCACCCTCGACTCTGCCGGACTGGCCCTGCTGGTCAAATGGGCCAAAGCCGTATTAGCGCGAGGCGCCACACCGCAACTGGTGGGCGCCTCCAGTGATTTCTATACCCTGGCCAACCTCTACGGGGTGGCCGGGCTGTTTCAGTCAACCCCGCTCACAACTGAGGACGCATAATGCAAGTCTCTGAAATTGAAGCGATACTCCTTGAGGCTCTGCCATTGTCCGAAGTCCATGTCAAAGGGGACGGTAGTCACTACCAAGTGATCGCCGTTGGTGACATGTTTGACGGCATGAGCCGGGTCAAGAAGCAGCAGGCCATCTATGCCCCGCTGATGGACAAGATCGCCAGCAACGCCATTCACGCCCTCTCCATCAAGGCGTTCACCGACGCCGAGTGGAAACGCGAACGTAAATTCCTATTGCCCTCCTGATTTGGTAACGAAGTAAAAATGGACAAATTCAAAATCGATGGTCGTTGTACTCTCAACGGCGAAGTGACCATCTCCGGCGCCAAAAACGCCGCGCTGCCGATCCTGTTCGCGACCCTGCTCTGTGATGAAGAGGTACACCTCTCCAACGTGCCGCGCCTGAAAGATGTGGGCACCACCATCAAGCTGCTGGAAATGCTGGGCGCGACCACCAAGGTCAACGGCAACGTCACCGTGCTGACCGGTGCGGTGAACAACCATGTCGCTCCCTACGAGCTGGTGAAGACCATGCGCGCCTCCATTCTGGCGCTGGGTCCGATGGCCGCCCGTTTCGGCGCTGCTGATGTCTCCCTGCCCGGCGGCTGCGCCATCGGTGCCCGTCCGGTCAACCTGCACGTCCACGGCCTGGAGCTGATGGGCGCCAAGATCACCATCGAAGATGGTTACATCAAGGCCCGTGTCGATGGTCGCCTGAAAGGCGCCCACATCCTTATGGATATGGTCTCCGTCACCGGTACCGAAAACCTGATGATGGCTGCGACCCTGGCAGATGGCCGCACCGTGATCGAGAACGCCGCGCGCGAGCCGGAAGTAGTCGATCTGGCCAACTTCCTCAATACTCTGGGCGCCAAGATCCAGGGCGCGGGCACCGATACCCTGACCATCGACGGTGTCGAGCGTCTGCACGGCGGCAACTACAGCGTGCAGCCTGATCGCATCGAAACCGGTACCTTCCTGGTGGGTGCAGCGGTCACCGGCGGCAAGATCACCTGCCGCAAGACCGACCCGACTCTGCTGGAAGCGGTACTGGTCAAGCTGGAAGAGGCTGGCGCCCTGATTGAGAAGGGTGAAGACTGGATCACCCTCGACATGACTGGCCGCACCCTCAAACCGGTCACCATCAAGACTGCCCCCTACCCGGCCTTCCCGACCGACATGCAGGCACAGTTCACTGTGCTGAACGCCGTCGCCAAAGGCACCGGCATGGTCACCGAGACCATCTTCGAGAACCGCTTCATGCACGTTCCCGAACTGGTACGGATGGGTGCAGACATCGAACTGCAGGGCAACGTGGCCATCTGCCGTGACACCGAGCAACTCAAGGGTGCCCAGGTGATGGCGACCGATCTGCGCGCCTCCGCCAGTCTGGTGCTGGCCGGCTTCGTCGCCGAAGGCTCCACCATCGTCGACCGTATCTATCACATCGACCGTGGCTACGAAGACATCGAGCAGAAGCTGCAGGGTCTGGGCGGCCGCATCGAACGCATCAAGGGCTGATAACCTCCTGATCGCTGGCCGATAAAAAGGCCCCCTCGCGTTGGCGAGGGGGCCTTTTTCATGGTTTTGTCCCGTCCTGAATAGGGTTTACACCTTTCCCCCCAATAAATGGAGAATCCGATGGGACAAGGTGTGAAACGGACACAGCGCGATTACTCGCTGACTTTTAAACTGGCACTGGTCGAGCAGATTGAAAAAGGCGAGCTCACCTACAAACAGGCTCAGGTGCGTTATGGCATTCAGGGCCGCTCCACCGTTCTGGTATGGTTGCGTAAACATGGTCGGCAAGATTGGAGCCAGGGGCTTCTGTGCGCGCCGGCAGGAGCATCACCATGCCTGACCCCGACAACCAGACGCCAGAACAGCGCATCAAGGAACTCGAGCAGCAGCTGGTGCTGATGAGTCAGAAGGCCCAGTTCTTTGAGGCCGTCGTCGATGTACTGAAGAATGACTACGGTGTCTCCATCGTAAAAAAGCGACCCGGCAAGTCCTCTCGCAGCGGCAAGTCGAGAGGCTGAGCATTGTCAGGGCTTGCCTGTTTCTGGGGATAAGCCGGCAGGCTTACTACAAGCGCAATCGGGTTGCCGACGAGCGCCATGCACAAGGGCTACAGGTGGTGCGCTTTGTGCGTCAGGTTCGACTGCGACAACCGCGGGTCGGCACTCGCAAGCTGCATTATCTGCTCCAGGGTCAGGATGATGGCGGGCTCAAGGTCGGGCGTGACAGGCTGTTTCAGATATTGGCCGAGCACCGCCTGCTGGTGCTGCCCAGGCGGGCGTATCACAAGACCACCCACAGTTTTCACCGTTTCTACCGTCATCCCAACTTGCTCAAGGCGGGGCCAGAGCAGGTTACGCCGGTGGCCCCGGAGCAGGTCTGGGTCGCTGACATCACCTATCTGCCAGCCAGGAGCGGGCCGCTGTACCTGAGCCTGGTGACGGATGCCTACTCACGCAAGATAGTGGGCCATCACGTGCACGAAGGAATGCACGCGGAGTCGGTTGCGATGGCGTTCAAGAAAGCACTGAAGCAACGGCGTGGCGGCGGTGAACTTATCCATCACTCGGACCGCGGCGTGCAGTATTGCTCGGGACTGTATCAGTCATTACATGAACGGTACGGGGTGAAATGCTCGATGACGGATGGGTATGACTGTTACCAGAATGCGTTGGCGGAGCGGGTGAACGGGATTTTGAAAGGAGAGTTATTGTTGCAAAGCCCGCAGGATTTGACGCAAGCGCGGGAAATGGTGCGTGAAGCGGTGGATATTTACAACGCGGAGCGGCCGCATCATGCGTTGAAATACAGAACCCCCGATGCGGTACATAGAGGGTCCTGAGTAGAGAAATGCTAGTTGAAAATGTGTAAACCTATTTCAGGACTAGACATTTCGGTTCTGTTGAAACCGGGATCAGTGACCCGCCAGCTTCATATTCTCTACCAGCACCGAGCCGGTCTTGAGACTGGAGCGCTCATCCTCATCACGGCCCACCGCCACGATATGGCTGAACATCTCGGCCAGATTGCCGGCGATGGTAATCTCCTCGACCGGATAGGCTATCTCGCCATTCTCGACCCAGAAACCGGCAGCGCCGCGGGAGTAGTCACCATTGACGATATTGACCCCCTGCCCCATCAGCTCGGTCACCAGCAGACCTGTACCCATCTCTTTCAGCATGCCTTGAAAATCCTGGCCGGTATTGGAGACCTGCCAGTTGTGGATGCCACCGGCGTGCCCCGTGGTGGTCAGCCCCAGCTTGCGCGCAGAGTAGGAAGTCAGCAGCCAGCTCATCAGCTCGCCGTTACGGATGATATCCATGTCGCGGGTACGCACCCCTTCGCCATCGAACGGGGTACTGGCGAGCCCGCCCAGCAGGTGGGGGAACTCCTGAATGGTGAGCCACTCGGGCAGGATCTGCTTGCCCAATTTGTCGAGCAGGAAGCTCGACTTGCGATAGAGGTTGCCGCCGCTGATGGCCATCACCAGGTGGCCCCACAGGCCGGAGGCAGTATCGGGGTGGAACAGCACAGGCGCGTGACGGGTAGAGATCTTGCGGGCGCCGAGGCGGGAGACGGTACGCTCCACTGCCTCATCGGCGATGCGTTGCGGGCTCCAAAGTCCGTCGAGGGTACGGCTGGAGGAGTAGCCGTAATCCCGTTGCATGTCGCCATCCTGCTCACCGATCAGCACACAGCTTAGTGAGTTGCGCGACGCCGCGTAGCCTTTGACGAAGCCGTGGCTGTTGCCATAGACCTTGATGCCGAGATGGCTGGAGAAACCGGCACCGTCGGAGTGTTTGATACGGGCATCGCGACCAAGCGCCAGCCGCTCGCACTCGATGGCCAGTTCGATCCCGCGCTGGGGATCCAGTTCGATTTGGTGGCACAGTTGCAGATCGGGGGCATCCCAGGCCAGCAGTTCGGCGTCCGCCAGACCGGCGCAATCATCGGCCGAGGTGTGGCGGGCAATCTCGATGGCCGCTTCAACGGCGGCTCGAATGGCGGGTTTGCTCAGATCTGTGGTCGAGGAGGAACCCTTGCAACCATCGCGATAGACGGCGATGCCGAGGGCACCATCTTTATTGAATTCAATGCTTTCCAGTTCACAACCCCGGGTGTTCACCGACAACCCGGTCTGCTTGCTGATGGAGACTTCGGCCAGCGAGGCGCCCAGTCCTTTGGCTATCTCCAGGGCTTCGGCAACCACGGCCTCGAGATGGGCTTGATCCTGGCGGATTTGGTCTTGCTGATCCATAACTCACATCTGTATGAAAGAAGGAAAGGGGGGTAAGCATATCAGACCCCTGCGCCCAGCGGGAGAAGCTGGTAACATATCCACCAAACGTGAATGACAGGAATCAAGAGACCGATGAGTCAATATCAAGACGACAACGAGTTCGAAGACTGGGGCCCCAGCAAGAGCCAGCTCAAGCGCGATGCCGAAGCATTGCAGAAAATGGGGGAAGAGATCGTCTCCCTCAGCCACAGCGAGCTGGAAAAAATCCCGTTGGATGAAGAGCTTGCAGAAGCTGTCGAGCTGGGTCGCAAACTCAAGCCGAAGAAGGATGAGTCCTTCCGTCGCCATCTGCAGTTTATCGGCCGCCTGATGCGCAGCCGCGATATCGAGCCGATTGCCGAAGCGCTCTCCATCATCAAGAACCGTCACTCCACCGTGAATGCCCGCTTGCATCGCCTGGAGCAGTGGCGCGAGCGCCTGATCATCGAAGGTGACAGCGCCCTCAACGAACTGATGTCCCAGTTCCACGAGCTGGATCGCCAGAAGCTGCGCCAGCTGATCCGTTCCGCCAACAAGGAGCGGGAACTGAACAAGCCGCCGGTCGCCTACCGCGAGATGTACCAGTATCTGCGCGGCGAGATCGAAGACCTGCTGTGATCCCCGAAACACGCCTCCCCTTGCGGAGGCGTGCTTCTATTGATGCCTTTTTCTCTCCACATCCCCCCGCCATCCCTGCGCGTTTAATATATCCACCATTTTGCTACCCCAGCCATAACGGCCCATCTCAACAACCCTGTTAAATCGCCGCTTCAGAGCAGACCAAAACAGACGCGTTAACAATTTGGTATCATTTTGTTTGACATATTGAACGGCCTTGGCAGACTGAAGAGAGGATCCAGGCTGTCGCTGCCCAGGCTGACCAACGATTCTGCCACCCGGCCCGACGCGGGATCCCATGACCATGCCTTGAGGCATGCCCTTGCCCTAGCGGTTTGCAAGGGCCTGCCCAAGGCGCAGGATGAGACTTCAAAGCCAAGGATAATCAAGGTGCCCTATGCCAAATCCCCAGCCTCCCGCCACCCGTAAACCTGTCGTGCTGATGACCATGGGCGCCCAGCCCCGCAACGGCCACGCCTATCAGGTGATGACCCACAAATACATCATGCCGTTGGTGGAGATAAGCGGCTGCGTCCCGCTGCTGGTGCCCACCTGCTGCGGCACCACCGATCTGGAGCAGTATCTGGATCTGGCTGACGGCATCTATCTGAGCGGCGCCGGCTCCAACATCGATCCGGCCCTCTACGGTCAGGAGAACCTCACGCCGGAGAAACAGCAGGACAGGGATCGCGACCTGTTCGATCTGCCCCTCATCAAGGGGGCGCTCGCCCGTGGCTTGCCGATCCTCGGTATCTGCCGCGGAATGCAGGAGATCAACGTGGCGCTGGGGGGAGACATCCATCAGAAGGTCTATAACGAGCCGGGTTATGACGATCACCGGGAGGATGCCGACGATCCGGTCGACGAGCAGTACGGGCCGAGCCATCAGATCAAACTGCTGCCGGGCAGCTGGTTTGCCGAACTGATGGGGGAAGAACAGATTCCGGTCAACTCCCTGCATGGACAGGGCATCAACCGGTTGGGGAAGGGTCTGGAGCCGTTGGCCCACGCAGAAGATGGGCTGATCGAGGCACTTCATGCCCCCGCACTGTCACCCTTTTTGCTGGCAGTGCAGTGGCATCCGGAGTGGAAAGCCAATGAAAATCCCCACTCCATCAAGATCTTTCAAGCCTTTGGCGATGCCTGCCGCCAGCGCTGTGCATTGATGGCAACGAGTTAATCCCTCATCGATTCAGTCGCCAAACCCGCGCGCCTTGAGTTTGGGCAGTCCGCCCCGTTCGGGGCGCAGGGTACGGCAGATATCCATCCCCTTGAGCCCGCGCTGGATATGGTCAGGCGAATGGCCAAACACCATACCGTTGCTGCGGTAGAGATTGTTGTCATCCAGCTCGAACTTCTCGCCACCGATCAGCAACTGCTCGCGGCCATTGACCGTGTCACCCCGCTTGATTGGCACCTTCATGTCACTCAACACCTCGCCGGTGGCACACCCCTCACGCCAGCGCGCCTCGCTGGAGAAGGGGGTAATGGCTATTTCACGCCAGGAGCCATCCCGGAATTCGACCCGATACTTCTCGGCCAGCAGGTCGCAGCCCGCCAATGGCAACAGGGCCATCAAACAGATGATTTTCTTTGAAAATTTCACTCAATCGCACTCCTTTGCCCGGTTCTGCACAGGATAAATAAATTGCCGCCCCAACGCACCATTTCCCCTCGCCGCAGCAGCTATGCTGGAAATAAAACCACAATAAGGTGCTGCTATGGCTGGCGAAAACCTCACCGCGCTACCGACGCTGATCTGGATTGGCGAACACCCGTTCTGGACCCTGCTCACCCTCTCCCTGATTCTGCTCCACTTCTGGCGCCGTCCGGGACAGCGACGGGAGCTGCTCTCCGAGCTCAGTTTCGTGATGATTAGCGCGGTGGTGATCCTGCTGATCCAGCTGGAAGGGGGCTGGTTCAAACTGCCGCTGCCCCATCAATTGCTGATCGAGATCTCCACCCTGCTGGCTGGCCTGATACTGGTCAAGATATGGGGGATCCTGCTGTTCGAATTTCTGCTCCCCCTCTGCCATGTGCGGATCCCGCGGATCATCGCCGATATCGTCATCACCATCGGCTATATCGGCTGGGGTCTGTTTCGCCTCTACGCCTCCGGTATGGCGCTCGGAGAGATTGTCACTACCTCGGCGGTGATCACCGCGGTCATCGCCTTCGCCATGCAGGACACCCTGGGCAACCTGCTGGCCGGGGTCTCCATTCAGCTCGACAACTCCATCGCCATCGGTGACTGGCTGCAAGTCGACACCACCCAGGGCCGGGTGGTGGAGATCAACTGGCGTGCCACCACCATCGAAACCCGCAACTGGGAGACAGTCGTCATCCCCAACAGCCATCTGCTCAAACAGCGCTTCACCGTGCTCGGGCGCCGCCGTGGCGAACCCTTGCAGTGGCGGCGCTGGGTCTGGTTCGATCTGACCCTGGATACCCTGCCGACCCAGATCATCGCGCTGATCGAGAAATCCCTGCGGGAGACCAAGCTCCCCTGCGTTGCCAAGCACCCGCAACCGGACTGCCTGTTGATGAACGTCGAAGGAGGGATTGCCCGCTATGCGGTGCGCTACTGGCTGACCGATCTGGCTCGCGACGATCCGACCGACTCCATGGTGCGCAGCCTGATCGATGCCGCCCTGCGCCGCAACGATCGCCGCCTCACCCCGCCGATCTTCAACGTCTTTATGGCCAAGGAGAAGCAGCATCTGGATGCTCGCCACAAGCGCCACACTGCCGAACGAACCGATACCCTGCGCAAGCTGCCGCTGTTTGCCATGTTGCAGGAGAACGAGCTGCTCCAGCTGGCCGATCAGGTGAAGTTCGCCCCCTTCGTCAGCGGCGACATCATGCTGGAGCAGGGAGATGTCTCCAGCTGGCTGTTCGTGCTGGTCAAAGGGGAAGCCGAGATGGTGGTCAATGTCGAGGGGCGAGAACTGAAGCTTGGTACGCTCAACGCGGGAGACTTTTTTGGCGAACTGAGCCTGCTCACCGGCGAGCCCAGCTCCTTCACGGTACGGGCGGTGGCCACCGTCGAAACCTATCGCATCAATCAGGCAATGTTTCAGGAGTTGGTGATGCAGCGCGAGGCGCTGGTCGAGCCCCTCTACCGGGTGCTGAGCGACCGCCAGCAGGAGCAGCAGGCGCTGCTGGAGCGGGAGGCGGAAGCCATGAAGCAACCACCACAACAGCTTGATCTGCTTGATAAACTGATGAAGCTGTTCGGCGGAAGATGACGTAGCATGGCATCGTATTGAGGACGTGAAGAGAGAACCGCAGCCATGTTACTGACCACCCTGGCCCTTGCCGCCAGCCTGCAATTTGATTGTCCCGCCACCATCGAGACTCGCCAGCAGCTGCTGACCCCGCAGCAGGGCTGGCAGGCGTTCACCCGCAATGACGATGGCAAACCGGACGAAACCCTCAGTCACCGGCTCGATAATCTGGCCCTGTTCGACGGAGATCCTGCCGAGCTGGCACAACTCAAACCGGATAATGGCGACAGCGACGAGATCCACTACTGGAGCCAGCTCGATAGCAGCCTGCGCCCCCTCTATCTGGTCTGCCGCTATCAGAACAGCGCCATCACCCTGCAGCAGGCGCTGCCCGTCGGCATCAGTTACTGCCGCGTCAACCAGCGCGACCGCTACACCCTGCTCGGGTTGGTTTGCCGCAAATAGCGGGCGTAATCCCTTGCCATATATCGCTATTCGCTGACAGCCATTACCGCCTGAGCCGGGCCATCCGCCAGCGCCATCAGAGCAGCAGCTCGGCCAGATCCTCCAGAGCCGTCAGCTCCACGTCCGGCAACAGTTGCAGCTGTTGCCACGGTTGCTGCCGTTCGTTGAGCCAGGCGGCGCGAAAGCCGTGCAAACGGGCCCCCAGTACATCGGTCTCGGGATGATCCCCCACATGGAGGATCCGCTCTGCTGGTAGCTTGAGGGTGCTGCGGGTCTGCTCAAACATATCCGGTGCCGGTTTCATTCTGGCGCCCGCCCCCGCCTTGCAGACCAGCGTGAAGTAGCAATCCAGCCCAGCCTGAACCAGATCCAGATTACCGTTGGTGATCACCACCAGCGGGTAGCGTTCGGCCAGTCTGGCCAGCAGCTGATGAGTGGACTCGCTCACCTCGATCTTCGAGCGCTCTGCCAGAAACGCAGCAAAGACCTGCTCCGCCTCACGGCTGGCCTGCTGGTCGGCCATCCCCCCCTCGACCATGGCGGCGCGGATGGTCTGCTGGCGCGCCAGACTGACATCGTGGCGCAGCTCGGGGGAACCGTTCAGCACACTGCGCTTGAGTTCCAGCCAGCGCGGCTTGTCGAGCATGGCGGTGGCCAGATATTCGCTGCGCAGATGGCTCAGCATCCACTGCTCGGCGCGCACGATGGCGGGGCCGTTGTCATAGAGGGTGTCATCGAGGTCAAACGAGATGGCAGCAACCGGCTGCCAGCGGCGATAGAAGTGCATGGACTCTCCTCTGCAACGGGGCTCAGGGCCCGTTATTCATCATCCTGCGCATCCGGGTCACGCTTGGCCCTGGGGTGGGCGCTGTCGTAAACCTTGGCCAGATGCTGGAAGTCGAGGTGGGTATAGATCTGGGTGGTGGAGAGATCGGCATGACCCAGCAGCTCCTGCACCGCCCGCAGATCGCCGGAGGACTCCAGCATATGGGTGGCGAAGCTGTGGCGCAGCTTGTGGGGGTGGACATGGGCGTTGAGCGCCTGCTTGTTGCCCCAGCCATCGAGACGGGCCTGCACCGAGCGGGCCGACAGCCGCTGCTTGCGGCTGGAGACAAACAGCGCCTCACTCTCGTCCCCGGCCAGCAACGGCCGCACCTTGAGCCACTTCTGCAGCCACTCCACCGCCATCCGGCCGATGGGCAGCACCCGCTCCCGCGAGCCCTTGCCGGTCACCTTGAGCTGGCGGTCGTCGAGCTTCAGATCCACCAGATTGATCCCCACCAGCTCGGCCAGACGCAGACCTGAGGAGTACATCAGCTCCATGATGGCGCGATCCCGCACCGCCAGCGGATCCTGCTCGTCGGTGATGTTGAGCAGCTGGTGCATCTCGTCCACATCGAGGTTTTTCGGCAGCGGCCGCCCCTGTTTGGGGGTGACGATGCCACGGGCCGGATTGGCTGTCAGCCGACCCTGTCGCACCTGCCAGTCGCAAAAGCTGCGCAGGGCAGAGACCTTGGTGGAAAGGGAACGAGGAGCAAGGCCCCCCTTGTGCATCCGGGTCACCAGAGTGCGTACCTGACTCGCCTCGAGCCGACCCCAGTCAGTGAGCCCCAGGGCCACCAGCTCGGCGGTCATCGCCTCCAGATGGGCTTGATAGTTATTGCGGGTATGAGGGCTGAGCTGACGCTCGACCCTCAGGTATTCGATAAAGGCCGCCAGCTCGTCCGCCAGTTCCGCAGGCAGTGGCGGTGCGACGACGGGAGCTTTGGCGGGCGCCCTGGCCGGTGTTCTAGCCATGAGTCAACTCGGGCAGACGCAGTTGCAGCAGGCGCCCCAGTTGGCCCAGCAGCAGGGTGTCGTTGTGGGGAGTAAAGTGGCCGGGATCCGAGCTGGCGAAGGCCAGCACACCGAGATCGCCGAGCCGCATCAGGGCCACCGAGTTGACCAGCA
Source organism: Aeromonas sp. MTB (assembly GCF_056632455.1). Taxonomy (NCBI): domain Bacteria; kingdom Pseudomonadati; phylum Pseudomonadota; class Gammaproteobacteria; order Aeromonadales; family Aeromonadaceae; genus Aeromonas; species Aeromonas sp. MTB. The sequence continues at coordinate 329,134 of NZ_CP147026.1, read as the reverse complement.
CATCATGGCCAAACAGCGCTTGCTTCTCGCTCTGGCTCAGGCGGCCAAAGTAGTAATCCTGCCCCGGCAAACGCTGACCCAGCAGGGATTCAAGCTGCTTGCCCTGCGCCAGAAAACGCTGCTCTGGCCCGCTCAGGGTAAACTTCTTGGGATTGAGCCAGAGCCGCAGCCCGGTCAGGCGCAGCCGCTGGACAAAGGCCTTGCCCATCACGGCACTCACCTCGAACAGGGTCTGGCAACCGTACAGCTCGCCGTAGAGATCGGCATAGACCCGGAAGATCCGCTCGTTCTCGCTGGCGATCCCCATCAATTCGGTGATCTCCTGCTCCAGCTGTTCGATCCGCTCGCGCTGACGCTCCAGCTGGCGCTCGACCAGCGAGACCGACCCTTTGCGTTCATGGGGAATGCGGATCCGGTCCAGCACGGCGGCATGGCGTTGGAAAAACTCGGGATAACGGGCCAGGTACTCCAGCACAGTGGCTTCATCCACCGATTGCTCCTGCCGTTTGAGTTCGCTCATAAATTGGTTGATCCATCAGAGAAATGGGGCTCGCTGCCCCGACATCATGGGCAAAGGGGGCCAACGCCCCCCGTACCTGAACCTTTATCGGCTAAACCTCTATCTGGCCGTCAAACACATGCTCGGCGGGACCTGTCATATAGACCGGCTGGCCCGGCCCCTTCCAGGCGATGGTCAGCTTGCCGCCCGGCAGACTGACGGTGACCCGCTCCTTGAGCTTGCCCTGACTGATGCCAATCACCGCCGCCGCACAGGCACCGGTGCCGCAGGCCAGGGTCTCGCCACAGCCCCGCTCGAATACACGCAGCTTGATCTCGGTGGCATTGACCATCTCCATGAAGCCAACGTTGACCCGCTCGGGAAAACGCTCGTGGCGCTCCATGATGGCACCCAGCGTTTCGACCGGCGCATCGGCGACCGAAGGCACTTCGATGACGCAGTGGGGATTGCCCATGGAGACCACGCCACACATCACGGTATGCTCCTGCGCCCGCAGCAGATAGGTTCTCTCTGCCTTCTGGGCCCGGAACGGGATCTTGCCCGGCTCAAACTGGGGAACCCCCATGTTGACCGTGACCTGATTCTCCCCCTCCAACTGCAACACGATGCGACCCCGGGCGGTACTGACCGCGATGCGATCCCGGTTTATCAGCCCCTTGAGACGCACGAAACGGGCAAAACAGCGGGCACCGTTGCCACACTGCTCCACTTCGCTGCCATCGGCATTGAAAATGCGATAGTGAAAGTCGAGTTCAGGGTCATAGGGCGGCTCCACCAGCAGCAGCTGGTCAAAGCCGATCCCGAAGTGGCGATCTGCCAGCTTCTTGATGACGTCATTGCTGAAAAATACCTTCTGGGTGACGCCATCCACCACCATGAAGTCGTTGCCCAAGCCATGCATCTTGGAAAAATCTATCAACATCGTGCATTCCTGTGCTGTTAGGGCTGTAAAAATTCACCGAACCAAGGGTCGCCAAGCGCCATAAAGTCGTTGTCCAAAGCCCCATGCACCGTGGAACAATCTATCCACATCGTGCATTCCTGTGCTGTCAGGGCTGTAAAATTCTGTCATCTCTATCTACTGCATCAGGGCAGCAGGTGCTCACCACGCCAGAGATCGGCCAACTGCTCACGCTCGCGGATCAGGTGCGCCTCGGCACCATCCACCAGCACTTCGGCTGCACGCGGACGGGTGTTGTAGTTGGATGACATGGTAAAGCCGTAGGCACCGGCCGAACGCACCGCCAGCAGCGACCCCTCGGCAATCGCCAGGGTGCGCTCCTTGCCGAGGAAGTCACCGGTCTCGCACACCGGGCCCACCACGTCATAGAGCGCGGGAGCATGACCGGCACGGCTATCCACCTCGATGATGTTCATCCAGGCGCCGTAGAGAGAGGGGCGCAGCATGTCGTTCATGCCGGCATCGATCAGCGCGAAGTTGCGGGTCTCGCCCGGTTTCAGGTACTCGACCCGGGTCAGCAGCACGCCGGCATTGGCGACGATGGCACGGCCCGGCTCGAACAGCAGGGTCAGATCCCGGCCCGCCAGCTTCTGCTTCAGCGCTTCGGCATACTCGGTCGGATGGGGTGGCTGCTCGGAACCGTAGTTGACCCCAAGGCCGCCGCCCACGTCCAGATGATGGATATGAATCCCTTCCGCCGCCAGACCGTCGATCAGCCGCAGCAACTTGTCAGCCGCTTCCATAAAGGGATTTAATTCAGTGAGTTGCGAGCCGATATGGCAATCCACCCCGACGATCTCGATGTTCGCCATCGCGGCCGCCTTGCGATAGATGGCTGGCGCCAGCTCGATGGGGATGCCGAACTTGTTCTGTTTGAGGCCAGTGGAAATATAGGGGTGAGTACCGGCATCGATATCCGGATTGACCCGCACCGAGACGCGAGCCTTCTTGCCCATGCTGCCCGCCACCCGATTGAGGCGCTCCAGCTCGGCTTCCGACTCCAGATTGAAGCAGAGGATCTCTTTATCCAGCGCAAGGCGCATCTCCGCTTCGCTCTTGGCCACGCCGGAGAAGACCACCTTGGCCGGATCACCGCCCGCCGCCAGTACCCGCGACAGCTCGCCACCGGAGACGATGTCAAACCCCGAGCCCAGTCGGGCCAGCAGGTTGAGCAGCGCCAGGTTGGAGTTGGCCTTCACCGCATAGCAGATCAGATGGGGAATATCGCCAGCGGCCTTGTCGAAGGCGTGCCAGTGGCGCTCGAGGGTCGCACGGGAGTAGACGTAAAGCGGGGTACCGTACTGCTCGGCAAGCTGTTGCAGCGAGGTTTGCTCGGCCTGAAGCTGGCCGGCGGCGTCGTAGTTAAAGTGATCCAAGGGGGCGGTTCCTTCCTAGAATGGGTGCGGCATTAGTGCGGCGCGGCCTCGGTGGCAGCCTCAGTGGTCGCAGGCGGTGCTGCTTGCGGTGTACTCTGGCTCTGTGGCTGCTCGGGGGGCGGCATATAGAGCGGCCCCTTCAGACCGCACGCGGCCAACCCGAGGGACAGAAGAGTGGCAAGCAGACACTTGGTGAACTGAGTGATCATAATGGTTCGCTGCGAAAAAATTTTTGGCCCTCTATAATCGCACTCACATTGTTAAAAGCAACAGGATAAACCGATGAAGGATCACGAGTATCACGCCCTGACAGACGCCTTTTTCCAATATGTGGAAGACACGCTCGACGAGGGGTATCCGGATATCGACTGCGAACGCAGCGGCGGCGTATTGACCCTCTCTTTCGAGAACAAGACCAAGGTCATCATCAACAAGCAGGAGCCACTGCACCAGATTTGGGTCGCCACCCGCGAGAACGGCTTCCACTTCGAACTGCAGGGTGACACCTGGATCGACAACCGCTTCGGCCACGAGCTCAAGACGCTGCTGAGCCAATCCTGCACCGCCCAGGCGGGCGAAGAGGTGGTGTTCCCATGATTGACCTGCACCCGCAGGGCGCCCGTCATGCGGTGATCTGGCTGCATGGGCTGGGTGATTCCGGCGCCGGTCTCGCCCCGCTGGTGGACGCGCTGGACCTGCCCGCCGAGCTACCGGTGCGTCACCTGCTGCCGGATGCCCCCGAGCGCCCCATCACCATCAACATGGGCTACAAGATGCGCGGCTGGTACGACATCAGGAGCTTCGAGGATCCCGACGAGCGGGCCGTGGAGTCCCATGTCCGTGAATCAGCCGACCAGATTGCCGCATTGCTCGATCAGCTGGTGGCCGACGGGTTTGCCCCCGAGCATATCGTGCTGGCGGGCTTCTCTCAGGGCGGGGTGATTGCCTCCTTCACCGCGCTGCGCTATCAGGCAACGCTGGCGGGCCTGCTCTGCATGTCCACCTATCTGGCAGCCCCCGACAAATTGCTCGGCGAGATGAGCGAGGCCGCTCGCACCCTGCCCATCAGCTACATGCACGGCATCTACGACGATGTGGTGAGCCTGTCGCTCGGTTGGGATGCCAAGAACCGGCTGGAAAGCGCCGGACTCGCCCCCGAGTGGCACGAGTACCCGATGCGCCACGAGATCTGCAGTCCGCAGCTCGGCGACATTCGCAGCTGGCTGCTGGCTCGTCTCGGCGCCTGAACAACCGCAAAAGCAAACGGCCTGCATCTGCAGGCCGTTTTTATGGCGATTCCAACTGACGGATCAACCCACTTCCCGAGCGGGCGGCACCTGTTCGCGCAGAGTGCCCTGACTGCGATAGGGGATCACATCCAGCTCGCCATTCACTTGTACTATCTCGTAGTACTGGGGCAGGTTGAAGTTGATAAACTGCCCATCATCGCTGAACCGCTCGTGATTGGAGGTGTAGAAGCGGTTGACCCCCGCCACCAGCTCATCCTTGTTGCCAGCAAAGTGCTGGTAGATCTCCACCCGGTTCGCCTCATCGAGGATATAGATGTTGGTGCCCGCATCCCGGGTATCGAAGAAGAACTGCACCAAGCCTTCGCTGGCGTAGGCATCGACGATGCTCGGCAGATGCTGGCTGTGGGTCTTGTCGAGCCGCAGCGGCAGATGATCCAGCTTGTTGTGGGAGATGTGACGGTAAAAATCGATGGCGTTTTCCAGCTTCTTCACCGACACCCCGCGCCGCTCGAAGAAGATGCCGTACTTCTCGCGGCCAAGGGCCATGGTCTTGACCAGCTGTTGCTTGTCGCGTGCAAGGCGCAGGTCGATACACTCCGCCACCAGGGTCTGGAAGCGGGAGCGCACCAGAGAGCGGAAGTGCTGGCTGTAGCAGAACACCTCGATCATCTCGGGGGCGGCAGCATCCTGATGCATCTTGCCGAGGATGGTGGTGAGGGCATCGACCACGGCTTCATCCCCCTGGAAGTGCAGGGTTCGGATCTCGCTCCAGGAGTTGCGGTAGACCAGATCCACAGATCCCACCAGACACTCCTGATTGCGGCCGAACGAAAAGACATCCACTGTGTTGGCGTCAAACTCGATCACCTGACCGACCCAGTGACTGGTCGGGTCCATCTCCAGATTGAGGAAGATGGAGAGCTGACGGATCTCGCACGGCCGGCTGAGGGCCAGGTTGGTGGCCAGCGGGTACTTCTCGGGGAAGCAGCCGGAGAGATCGCGGCAGAACTGGTGCAGATTGTCGATGTGCAGATCCGAGCCCTGATTGAACAGGTGCACCCGCGACTGGGGGGTCAGCAGATCGTTGAAGTAGGCCCAGGAGACCAGCTTGCTGATGTAGCCGTTGAACTCCAGCGGCGCGCGGCCAATGATGTCCACCGGCTCCAGCGAATGCTTGTAGAGATACCAGCCGGCGCGGTTGAGGCGACCGTGAGGCACCTGCACGAAGCTGAGATCCGGCTCGCTCAGATCCGGCGCGATCTTGAGGTTGATGCGCTGCACCTTGCCCGGCAGACTCTCGAACGCGGCGTAGAGCTTGCGCGACAGAATGCCGATATCTTCCGGGTTGATCGACTCGCTGATGTTGTTGCGGCGGGCGAACTGGATCAGGTTGCGGTAGCTCTGCATCAGGGCTTCCAGCAGCTCGGCGTGAGCGATCTTCACCTCTTCGATCTTCCACTCGTGGCGATGATCGAGCTGATAGAGCTTGTCCTGACTCCAGCCCCAGTAGGAAACCAGCTGGCTCATCTGCTCACGGCGCCACTCGGGGGAGTGATCATCCTTGGGATGGCTGAGACCGTCGCACACCTTGAGGTAGAAGCAGCGGCGCACCAGATCGAGCCGCGCCATGTCGCCGATGGACTTCAGGTAGTTGGTCACCTTGTCCAGCATCAGACAGTAGTTGTCGAGCCGGTAGTGCATCCCCTCGTTGTGCTGGAACCAGTCGCGACCAATCATCGATAGCAGGCGGGTGTTGGGATACTCGTGGGAGTAGGCTTCCATCAGCACCGACTTGAGCACCGCCTTGTAGGGGGAGTCGATCCCCTTGTAGAGCTGCCACAGGGCGGAGCCGAAATACTCTTCGGCCGGAATACGGTCAAAACTGCCCAGATCGAGCCAGTCATCCTGCTTGAGCTTGCCGCTCTCGAACAGCTCGTTCACATACTCATCGTAGTGATCATCACACTCGGTGGGCACCAGATACCAGATCAAGCGTTTGCCCGCGATACGCATGGCACTGCGGTAGAACTCGTCGAGCAGCAGCAGGTGCTGGGCACTGCCGCAGCTCTCCCCCTGCATCTGGGCATCGTTGGTCTGGCGGAACTTGTCTTCCGGGATCAGGAAGAAGTTGAGATCGACCCCGCGCTGTTCGGCCCACTTGGAGAGTTGCTGGCACTTCAGCTCCAGCAGATCGAGCCGCTCCTGCGACAAACCGGCCACGTGGCAGACCCAGATATCGAGATCGGAGTGACAGCACTGACCGATGGAGGAGGTGCTGCCCATGGAGTAGAGCCCCTGAATGGCCCGATCATGGGTGGCAAGGCCGCTCTGACAGTTGGCGTTGCGGCAGAGGTCATCGATAAAGGCTTGCTGCTCGGCGGTGGCGCTGAAGCTCCAGATGCCATGAGGGACATCACCGGAGACATAACCGGGCAGCAGGGGATGATTGAAGTGCAGCATGACAGGCAGCAGTTGAAATACCTGCTGCCCATAGCGACTCATGAGGCCTAACGCCCGTTGCGTCTTGAGACGGGTAATGTCGTCATAACGCGCAACCAGCGTATCGATGTGTTCCTGCAATGCCCTGCCTATCACCTAAGTGAAAATGACGCACCAAAAAGGGGGATACGTCAAAAAAGTGTGATCATGTTAACAATGCAAACAGCGGTGGTAAACAAGCCTTCAGCTAAACGCCAGATTATTTCTGGTATGACCACATCAAGTATCAGGGGAAATCATTAAATTCCAATACATTCAATGAATTAATCAACACCTCTTGCTTAATGAAAATCATTTTCAGCATGCATTTTTGAGCTTGGCCCCGCTTTTGCCGGCTCCGCCATGAAAGCCCGGGCAAAGGGTGGTAATATCGATTTCCTTCTAAAAATGAAACAACTGATTGATATGGCAGCCCGAACCCTGAAAATTGCCACTCGCAAGAGCCCGCTGGCCCTGTGGCAGGCCAACTTTGTCAAAGACCGGCTCGAAGCCCTGCACCCGCAGTTGCAGGTCGAACTGGTGCCCATGAGCACTCAGGGTGACAAGATCCTCGATACCCCGCTGGCCAAAGTGGGCGGCAAGGGATTGTTCGTCAAGGAGCTGGAGACCGCCATGCTGGAAGGGCGGGCCGATATCGCTGTTCACTCCATGAAAGATGTGCCGGTGGAGTTCCCCGAGGGGCTCGGCCTGCACACCATCTGCGAGCGGGAAGATCCCCGCGACGCCTTCGTCTCCAATCGTTTCAAGGCCATTGCCGAACTGCCGCAAGGGGCCGTTGTCGGCACCTCCAGCCTGCGTCGCCAGTGCCAGCTGCGCGCCGCCCGCCCCGACCTGGTGATCCGCGACCTGCGTGGCAACGTCAACACTCGCCTCGCCAAGCTGGATGCCGGTGAGTACGACGCCATCATCCTCGCCGCCGCCGGTCTGAAACGACTGGAGATGGCGCACCGCATCACCGCCTTTATCGAGCCGGAGCAGAGCCTGCCCGCCAACGGTCAGGGCGCTGTCGGCATCGAATGCCGCCTCGACGACGTTGAGCTGCACGCTCTGCTAGCGCCGCTGGAGCACGCCGAGACCCGCGCCCGGGTGCTGACCGAGCGCGCCATGAACCGCGCCCTGCAAGGGGGATGTCAGGTGCCTATCGGAGCCTACGCACTGGTCGAAGGCGAGCAGATCTGGCTGCGCGGTCTGGTGGGTAGCCCGGATGGCAGCCAGGTGATCCGTGACGAGATCCGTGGCCCGCTGGCCGATGGTGAGGCCCTCGGCGAGCAACTGGCCCAGCGCCTGCTGGCCGCCGGTGCCGACGAGATCCTCGCCGAGGTCTACCGCGCATGACCCCGCTGGTGGTGCGTCCGGCCGCCCAGGCCGCCGAGCTGGTGCAGTTGCTGCGCCAGCACGGCCATGCACCACTCTGCTGCTCGCTGCTGGAAACCGTGGCGGGCAGCGAACTCCCTCTCCTGCCCGACCTGCTGCGCAGTGCTGACGCGGTTATCGCCGTCAGCATCCATGCCGTTCATTTTGCACACGATTTTCTGTTGCAAACTGGTCAGACCTGGCCACATATTGAGTACTTTGCAGTGGGTCAGGCCAGCGCAGATGCGTTTGCCACCATCGGCATCACGGCAAGCTGCCCGGATGACCCGCGCAGCGAAGGACTGCTGGCCCTGCCCGCCCTGCAGCAGGTAGCAGGCAAACGGGTACTGATCCTGCGCGGCAATGGCGGGCGGGATCTCATCGCCAGCACACTGGCCTCACGCGGTGCTCTGGTGCACTATTGTGCGGCCTATGAGCGCCACTACCCCGAGCTGGACGGGAACACATTAACCCGCCACTGGCAGGCAGCGGGGCTGGACAGCCTGCTCATTACCAGTGGTGAACTGTTGCAACGCCTGCTGGATCTGGTTCCCACCAGCCAGCAGCCCTGGCTTTTTGACCGCCTGCTGGTGGTCCCCAGCCCGCGCGTGGCCGAGATGGCCCACTCCGCGGGCTTTATCCATATCACGATTGCCCAAGGTGCATCCAACCAGGCCCTGACGGCCGCACTGGAACTGAGGAAGATGGAATGACAGAACAACAAGAATCCCAGGTCAAACCCCAGCCGACCGCTGCGGTCAATGGCAGCAAGAGCCGCTCCGGTGCCGTACTGGGAGGGGTTGCTATCCTGCTGGCCCTTGGCCTGACCGGCGGTCTCTATCTGCACGGTCACAAGAATGCGGTAGCCCAGCAGGCCGAACTGGCCCAGCTCAAGCAGCAGCTGGCGAGCGCCCTGAGCAAGATCGACCAGACCAGCAGCAAGGATGCCGAGCAGCTGGCCGCGCTGGATCAAACCCAGCAGCGGCTGCAAGGGGAGATGCAGGGCCTGCAGAATCGGGTACTGGATCTCAACGACAAGCGCCCCAACGACTGGATGCTGGCCGAATCCGAATATCTGGTACGAATGGCGGGCCGCAAGCTGTGGCTGGAGCATGACCTCGTCTCCGCCATCACCTTGCTCGGCAATGCCGACGAGCGGATCGCCGCCCTCAACGACCCCAGCCTGATGCCGATCCGCAAGGCGCTGGCCGAGGATATCGCCAAGCTCAAGGGGATGCCGCGCATCGACCGCGAGGGGCTGACCCTCAAGCTAGCTGCGCTCTCCGACCAGATCGAGCTGCTGCCCCTCTCCACCGTCAGCATGCCGGAAGCCAAGGCCGAGCCGGATCAGGCGGTCAGCACCAATCCCGACGAGTGGGAGAGCAACCTGAAGAAGAACTGGGTCAAGTTCACCGAGAACTTCGTCACCATCCGTCGCCGCGATGGCGCGGTCGAGGCGCTGCTCTCGCCGCAACAGGAGATCTTCCTGCGTGAAAACCTCAAGACCAAGCTGTTGCAGGCCCAGCTCTCCGTCTATCGCGAGCAGCAGGCCCTCTACGAAGACAGCCTGGACAAGGCCCAGCGCTGGCTGACCCAATATTTCGACACCGACAACAGCGCCACCCGCTACATGCAGGGCGAGATCGACAAGCTCAAAGGTGAGCAGATCCAGATCGACTATCCGGCCCAGTTCAAGACCCAGGCCATGCTGGAGCAGGTGCTGACCGAACGCCTGCAACGCATTCTGGCCAGCAGCTGAGGAGGGCACCATGATCCGTATAATCATTCTGGTTGCCGTGATGGTCGCAGGGCTGATCTTTGGCCCGCAAGCCTCCGGTAACAAGGGCTATGTGCTGATTGCCCTTGGCAATTACACCATCGAATCCTCCGTCACCAGTGCGGTGATCCTGGCCGTGCTGTTCTACGGCGCCCTGCTGATCGTCGAGTGGCTGCTGGGCCGGGTATTCGGCCTGCGCCGCAAGACCCTCGGCTGGTACGGCTCGCGCCGCCGCCGCAAGGCCAATCAACAGACCGTCGCCGCCACCCTGGCAATGGCCGAAGGGCACTACAGTCAGGCTGAAAAGCTGATGATCAAGGGGGCCAGCAACAGCGACACCCCGCTGCTCAACTACCTGAGCGCCGCCAAGGCGGCACAGGCCCGTGGTGACGACGCCCGCCGGGATCAATACCTGCAAAAAGCGCAGGAGGAGAATCCCAAGGCCGAGCTGGCGCTCACCCTGACCCAGACCCAATTGCAAATCGAGCAGGGCCAGTACGATACCGCGCTGGCGATGCTAGAGTCGGTCTACGCCCTCAACCCGCGCCACGCCATGGTGCTGGATCAGCTGCGTCAGGTGCATCTGGCCCGTCAGGACTGGAGTGCCCTGTGCGACCTGATCCCGGCGCTGCACAAGGTGGGCAAGCTGACCCCGAAACAGGAAGAAGATCTGCTGCAACAGGCCTGGTGTGGTCGTCTGCAACAGGCTGCCGGCAGCCTCGAGACCCTCAAGGCGGTATGGCAGGATCTGCCGCGCAAGCTGCGCCTCGAGCCGGAACTGCTGGCCTGCTACGGCGATCTGCTGCGCCAGCTGGGCGCCGATGGCGAGGCCGCCACCCTGTGGCAGGAGGCACTGCGAAAACAGCCGATGCCGCAGTTGCTGGCTCGCCTGCCCAAGCTGAAACTCGACAGCTACCAGCCGCTGCTGGCACTGCTGCAAAAACAGCAGGGGCAACCGGAGGTGGACACCGCACTGGCCCAGATCTATCTGCTGGCAGGTCAACTGGACGACGCCCAGAAGCTGCTGGAGCAGGAGGTGGAGCGGGCGCCGAGCGCCGCCGCTTATCACGCTCTCGGCCAGCTGATGGACAAACGCCGCCTTACCAACAAGGCCAACGAGTACTATCGTCAGGCACTGGAGCTGGCGGGGATCTGATCCCCGGCAAACAGAAACGCGAGAGGCCGCATGATGCGGCCTCTTTTTTTATCTCTTCGCCCTGCCCTCGTCAGGTGGTGAGCCGCTCCAGCTCGCCGATCAGCCAGATGGCCTCGGCGCGATGGCTGCCGCACACATCCATCATGGGGCGAAAACCGCCGCACACCGCCGGCCGCTCCGGTTGACCGAAGATCTTGCAGCCAAGGGCGCTATCGAGCTGGATACAGGGGACGCCAGCCGGTTTGCCATCTGGCATACCGGGAATGGCACTGCTGATACTGGGGGCGATGCAACAGGCAGCGCAGCCGCTACGACACTCCATAGACTCCACTCCTTTGGGACGGTCTGAGCCACCATAGCCGAAGCGGCGGCACAAACGTAGCTGGCGCACAAGAAAAAGCCCGACCGCACGGGCGATCGGGCTTCAGACAACACAGCCGGTTCAGCGAGCCATCATCACAGGATGATATCGCGTACCACGCTGTCTTTGCGTTCCAGGTAATGGATCGACTTGATACGGCGAATGGTGCGGGATTTACCACGGATCAACAGAGTCTCGGTGGTCGCCATCACGCCATCGCTGGTGATGCCGTCCAGCAGATCACCCTTGGTGATGCCGGTGGCGGAGAAGATGACGTTGTCATTCTTCGCCATGTCTTCCAGCTTGAGCACCTTGTTGACATCGATGCCCAGCGCTTCGCAGCGGGCAATTTCCTGCTCGCCCAGCGCACGCACTTCCGGGCTGTCGCCCTTGACGCGGTGACGCGGCACCAGACGGGCCTGCATGTCGCCATCCAGCGCACGGATCACCGCCGCGGAGATCACCCCTTCCGGTGCGCCGCCGATGCCATACAGCATGTCGACTTCGCTGTCCGGCAGACAGGTGAGGATGGAGGCGGCAACGTCACCATCAGGAATGGCGAACACCCGCACGCCCAGACCCTGCATCTCCTTGATTGCCTTGTCATGACGCGGCTTGGCCAGGGTAATGACGGTCAGACGGGAGAGCGGCTTGCCCAGCGCCTTGGCCACGGCCTTGAGGTTCAGCTCGAGAGCCTGATCCAGGTCGATGGCGCCTTTGGCCTTGGGCCCGACGATCAGCTTTTCCATGTACATATCAGGCGCTTTCAGGAAAGAACCCTTGTCGCCCACCGCCAGCACGGCCAGCGCGTTGGCCTGACCCATGGCAGTCATGCGGGTACCCTCGATGGGATCGACCGCGATATCCACCGCGTCGCCGTGTCCGGTACCGACCTTCTCGCCGATATAGAGCATCGGCGCTTCATCAATTTCACCTTCGCCGATCACAATCTCACCATCGATCTCGATCTGGTTGAGAATGTGGCGCATGGCCGCTACGGCCGCCCCATCAGCGATATTCTTGTCACCACGTCCGAGCCACTTGTAGCCAGCCAGTGCAGCCGCTTCCGTCACTCGGGAAAACTCGATTGCCAGTTCACGTCTCATCGCATATCCAACCTATGGAGCTCGAAAACGGGCGGCATTCTACCACAAGGGCAAACCTTTGCGCACAAAAGTAGCCGCTGCGAGCAAGAATGTAGCCAATTCATCCAATTGCAACCCAATTGCCATCGACTCTTCATCCAACTGTCACCCCGCTGTCATCCCCGCTGCCTAGCATGACCCCGTTTTCAAAACAAAAGCTTGCAACACCACAAGGGATTACGATGAAAAAGCTGACTGTAGTGGCACTGGCTCTCACCGCAGCCTTCCAGGCTCAAGCCGTTGAAGTGTACAAAAATGACACCTCCATGCTGGATCTCTATGGCCGTATCTACGCTGGCCACTTCTTTGGTGACAAGAAGGAACTGGATGCCAGCGGCAAACCGAAAAGCGAATACAGCGACAAACAGGGTGCCAACCAGTTTGTCCGTTTCGGCGCCAAGGCCGAGACCCAGATCCAGAGCGGCCTGAAGGCGCTGGCTCAGTACGAAGTACAGATGTATATCAATGACAGCGAGAAGACCATCAGCGAGAACTCCGACAACCTGCGCACCCGTCTGGCGTTCGCCGGTGTCGGCGCTGACTGGGGCACCGTGACCTTCGGTCGCCAGAAAGGGGCCCCGGGTTTCCTGGCCGACTGGACTGATGTCTCCCTCTCCGACGGCTACGGCAACGAAGCGCTGGGCGCCAAGACCGATACCTTCGCCACCAACCGCGCCGGTTCCGTACTGAAATACTCCGGCCTGTTCAATGGCTTCCAGCTCGACACCAGCTACAAGTTCGACGGTGGTGACACCGAAGAGACCACCAGCAAGGATAGCGACGCCGCCTACGGTGCTGCCGTGGCCTATACCTTCCCGTTCAACCTGTCACTGGGTACCGCCTACAACGTCGGTATCCGCGACAAGAGCGGTGAAGAAGATGCCAAGCTGTGGCTGATCTCCGCCAAGTTCGACAACAAGGCCGCCTACGCCGCCCTGAGCTATGCGGATGGCAGCGACTTCCTGGCGACCGGCACCGATCACACCGGTTGGGAAGCCGCGCTGGGCTACAACTTCGAGAACGGCTTCGGTCTGATGGCCCTGTGGAACAAACAGGAGCAGGACAAGGCTGGCATCAAGAAAGACAACGTGGATTACTACACCCTGGGTGCCCAGTACAAATTCAACAAGAACCTGCGGGTGATTGGCGAGTACCGTATCAACAATCTGGACAGCAAGGAGAGCGGCAAGCTCAACGTCAAGGATGACTTCCAGCTGGCTGCCCGCTACGACTTCTAATCGAGGTTTTGCGGATCCCCAAAGCGCGATGGCTTGCCATCGCGCTTTTTGCTGGGCGTCGCTCACGATCGGAGAAAGTGGCCTAGGCTCAACAGTAGATGTATCGCCGGAGAGATGATCATGGTCAGGCTGCTTTTCGTCCTGCTGTTGCTGCTGGCTCTTCCCGCTCACGCCCTCTCTATCGCCATGGTGCTGTGGCGCGGTGAAACCGCAGCCGAAGCGGGCTTTCGGGCAGAGCTGACCCGCCTTGGCTATCAGGCCACCATCACCACCTATAACGCCGATCAGGATCGTACGGCGCTGGCAACCATGCTGCGCCAGCAGATGCTGCCGAAACTGGCCGAATACGACTACATCTACACCTTTGGCACCACCGCCACCACCATGACCAAGAGTCTGGTGGCAAACCGCAAGCCACTGATCTTCAACGTGGTATCCGATCCGGTCGGGGCAGACATCCTCTCGGAAGACAAAGCCCAGAACAGCATGGTGGCCGGGGTAAGCAACATGGTGCCGATGGCACTGCAACTGGCTAACGCCAGCGAGCATCTGGCCACCGGCAAACGGCTGCTGCTACCCTTCAACCCCCGTGAGCAGAACACCCTGCTGGTGGCCGATATGTTGCTCAATGAAGCGAAACGCTATCAGTGGCAGATGGTCACTTGGCGAATGGCCCCTGACCCACGGCGGCTGGACAACGAACTGAAGCGGCTGCAACAGGATGCCAAAAACGACATCGTCTTTCTGGCCGCAGACAGCTATCTGCTCTCCATCGCCCCCCGTTTGCTGAATGCACTCAACGAAGCTGCCATCCCTACCATCTGCAGCGCCGAGCTGTTCGTCGAACACGGCTGCAGCGTTGGCACCATCAGCAGCTACGAGGCGCTGGGCAAGATGGCCGCCGGGATCATCCATCGCCATCAGCAGGGAACAGAGTTGCAGGATATTCCGCTGCAGACCGACCCCCATCCCAAACTGGTGCTGGGGCAGCTGGGTAACGCCACCACGCAGGAGGAGAGCCCCGCAAAGCCGAAGCCTTGATAAAGATCTCGGCCAATCAGGCTCCGGGCGGGTATGCTGTTGACCCCCATCGCCCGAGAGTCCTTTCCCATGAGCACCACCGTCTTTTTTGCCGTTCTGCTGGCAGCCCTGCTTCACGCCAGCTGGAATGCGCTGGTCAAAATTGGCGAAGAGCGGCTGGTGGGCGTGTCACTGGTGGCGATCTTCTCAGGGCTTATCGCCGCCGTGGCGCTGCTGCCCATGGGGCTTCCCTCTGCTGCCGAGCTGCCCTGGCTCGGCCTCTCAGTCCTACTCCATATCGGTTACTGCCTGTTTCTCAGCCATGCCTACAATCAGGGCGATTTTGGCCAGATCTATCCGCTGGCCCGTGGCAGTGCCCCGCTGCTCGCCATGGCGTTAAGTGCCCTGCTGCTGCGGGACTACCCCGGTTACGGCGGCATCATCGGCGCCTGCGTGCTGATCATGGGGGTCTTGCTGATGGCCTGGCGAGGTGGGCAGCAGCGCCTTGACAGCAAGGCAGTTCGGGCAGCACTGATCACGGCCATGTTCACGGCGACCTATACCCTCTCGGATGGAGCCGGCGCCCGCGCAGGGGGTGAACCGGTACGCTACACCCTCTGGCTCTTTGCCTGTACCGGGCTGGCGATGCTGCTGGTGTTGCTCGTCCACCAAAAGCGCAACGCATGGCGCCAGATCCGCCAATATGCACTGGTTGGCGCCACCGGAGGTGCCATGTCACTGCTCGCCTACGGGATTGTTATCTGGGCAATGACCCAAGCCCCCATTGGCGTGGTCGCAGCGCTGCGCGAAAGCAGTGTGCTGTTTGCCATGCTGCTCTCGGTCTGGCTGCTGAAAGAGCCGCTCGGGCGCATGCGGCTGACGGCGGCGGCCATTATCACTGGCGGCGTGCTGCTGACCCGGCTGGGAGGATAAGCGCTGTCGCCATTGGTGCGTATTTATCAGGCAGGATGGCGTAATTCACTCCGCCAAATATGCCGAATACCAATAATGGAAATAAGTCTCGGCCCGGGCGTAAATGTTTACATCCGTAACGTATCAATTAACTGGCAGGTCTGTTTATTTCAACCTCAGCTTCATTCGGGAAACTTACCTGCCCAGCAGCATTAATGATAAAATCGTTCACAGTTAATTTTCGGCAACGCTGACCAATACCGCGCATGGCACAGACCATGCCGCTCCGCCCATACATTCATTGACCGCCTGACGGGTAAGCCAGCCCGGTCAGAGATGACCCGATCGCGCCCGCCACAGCAGGATGGCATGGCGCTACCGCGTTATTAATGGGGCCAGTTTCGTCTGTTTAATTTTTGATTATTTTAAATCCAGCACCATCAGGGAGTTTTTAATATGTCGGCAAAAAAGCTGAAGTTGGGCGCCTTTATATTGATGATATTAACATCGGTATTTGGCGTCACTAATATCGGGATCGGTTTTTACCGAATGGGATATGCCGCCATTCCGATGTTCGTGATCGGCGGTCTGTTTTTCTTCATCCCGTTCATTTTGATGATGATCGAATTCGGCACCGGCTTTCGCAAAGAGGCGGGCGGCATCTTTACCTGGATGCGCCACTCGGTCTCGACCCGATTCGCCTTTATCGGTCTGACCATGTGGTTCGCCTCTTACGTCATCTGGATGTTTGGCAAGGCGCTCTCCATGTGGGTGCCCCTCTCCTTCATGCTGTTTGGCCGCGACATCACCGTCATCCCGGTCACCCTGGGCACCGGCATCGACTTTGGCCCCTTTATTCTGGGTGTGGTCGCCATCGCGCTGGTTGCCACCGTCACCAAGCTCATCACTCTGGGCAGCGCCCGCTTCGCCAAAGTCGCGGCCATCGGCGGCCTCTCCGTAGTGGCGCTCAACGTGTTGCTGCTGGTCGGCGGCGTCTTCACCTTCGCGGTGAGCGGCATGACTCTGCAGGAGCCCTTCACCCAGGCATCGCTGACTGCCTCTCCCAATGCCGCTTTCAACGACATCATCCCCTTCCTCGGCTTTATGGTGTTCGCCATCTTCGCCTACGGCGGGGTCGAGGCGATGGCCGGAGTGGCTGACGAGCTGGAAGATCCCGAGCGTGACCTCAAGCGCGGCATCTTCCTCTCCGGCGCCTTCATCGTACTCTGCTACATCATCGGCTTTCTGGCGGTCGGCTCAATCATGCGCTGGAGCGACTTCCCGGCCGAGGGGATCACCTCTCTCTCCGCCCTCTTCATCATCATGCTGGAGCTGGGGCGCCATCTCGGTGGCGAGTGGCTTGGACAGGTGCTCATGCGCTTTGCCGGATTGGGCATGTTCCTGAGCTATCTGGGTGCCTTTATCGCCCTCTCCTACGCGCCACTGCGCCAGTTCATCACCGGCACCCCGAGTTACTTCTGGCCGGAGCGTTTCCAGCGCGAGAACGAGAATGGCGTGCGCATTGAAGCCCTCAAGGTGCAAGCCTGGGTGGTCTGTCTGTTCATTGCCGCCAAGTCCATCTTTACCCTGATCAACCCGGAAGGGGCCGCCGCCCTCTATGAGCTGATCATCACCATGACCAACGTCGGCATGACCCTGCCCTACATGTTCCTCATCTACGCCTGGTATCGCTATCGCAACAACCCGGCGCTGGGCAAGGACCTGATCTTCTTCAAGAGCGCGGGCTCGGTACTGCTTGCCACCATCATCAGCCTGATCCTGGTCGCCTTCGGCAACGTCTTTACCGTGGTCGCCCCCTTTATCTCCGGCGATATCTCCACCGGCGTCTGGACCATCATTGGCCCACTGCTGTTCGTGGTGATCGCCATGCGCTTCAAGATCAAGCAGGAAGATGCCCACTAAACGGTAGGCAATGCTCCATGCCAATCGGGGCCGTTCTGGTCCCGATTTTTTTTAGCGCCGGCTTCCGCTCGCCATCACGGCCAGCCCATAGTTTCAATGCAAAAAAAGACTCCATAGAGACCTCTTTTACGAACTCCTCGCCGTCAGAGCACGCTCAACGCCGTAAATTATCAATATCAAGGTGAGAATGATTGTGAAGCGCCAGTTCACGACATATAACTTAGCGAGATATCCCTGTATTTCGTCCGGTAGAGCTGATCATGATGATGCGTTCCCTCCTTCCCCTGTTGCTTGGCGCAATAATGCTGCCGGCCACTATGGACAGTGCCCATGCCAACCCCTTTTCCGCCAGCAGCAAGAGCAGCAGCGGCTTTCTCGAGCGACGGGATGTGCCCAACCTCAGCTCGGCTGCCTTCGTGGTGGCCAACCACAGAACCGGCGAGGTGATCTCCGAGCGCAACGGCAACCG
Organism: Aeromonas sp. MTB; assembly: GCF_056632455.1. Classification (NCBI taxonomy): domain Bacteria; kingdom Pseudomonadati; phylum Pseudomonadota; class Gammaproteobacteria; order Aeromonadales; family Aeromonadaceae; genus Aeromonas; species Aeromonas sp. MTB. The sequence goes on along the minus strand of NZ_CP147026.1, from coordinate 311,174 downwards.
GGTAATGCCCATCGCCTCCCTCACCAAGCTGATGACGGCGCTGGTGGTGCTGGATGCCAACCTGCGCCTCAACGAAATGCTCACCGTGACCAATGCCGACATCGACCGCATCAAGGGAACCGGCTCGCGCCTAGCCATAGGTTCCAGGCTCAGTCGCGCCGAAATGCTCCATATCGCCCTGATGTCCTCTGAAAACCGCGCCGCCTCGGCGCTGGCCCGCCACTATCCCGGCGGCCAGCGTGCCTTTGTCGAGGCGATGAACGCCAAAGCCCGCATGCTGGGGATGTGGAATACCCGCTACGCTGACAGCACAGGGCTCAACCCGCGCAATGTCTCCACCGCGCAGGATCTCGCCAAACTCGCCGCCGCAGCAGCCTCCTATCCGCTGATCCGCCAGTACTCCACCGACGAGCAGAGTTATGTGCGCACCAACAAGCGCCAGCTGCACTACCTCAACTCCAACCGGCTGATCCGCGAAGGGCAATGGGAGTTCACCCTCTCCAAGACCGGCTATATCCGCGAAGCGGGCCGCTGTCTGGTGCTGGGCACCAAGGTCAATCGTGAGCCGGTGATCATGGTGCTGCTCAATGCCGAGACCACCAACGATCGGGTCGCCGATGCCAAGCGGATCAAAACCTGGCTGGAGAGCTCGGGCAGAACCACCCTTGCAGCCAACCAGAGCAGCATGCTGACTCACCAGTAAGCTCGAGATCCCCAACCAAGCGAGGCACCTGCCTCGCTTTTTTTATCTGCATGAGCGCGCCCAAAAAATGGGATCCAGTTCCCGTTACAGGTAACACCTTCCGCCATCCCGTTACAAAACGTAACTACTCAACAGCGTGATTCACACTAATAGAATCAATTGGTTGTAACCTGGCAGCAAGAATTTTAGCGTGCCATCACAACCCCTGTAACGACGAGCCACCATGCGTATTTCCAGTATCGAGTGCGGGCGGGTACTGGCCATTCTGGCCGTGATGACCATTCACGTATCCCCCTTCGCCAATCCGTTCAATCCCGCCCTGTGGGGAAGTGGATCCTGGCTCTGGCTGAGCGGCACCATCAACCAGTTATGCCGCTTTGCCGTGCCGCTGTTTTTCCTCTGTGCCGGTTACTTTCTGCAGCCGAGACTGAGCCGCGAAGCGCCACTGACCGTTGCCTGGCGCTACTGCCACCCCTTGCTGCTGCTCTGGCTGGTATGGAGTCTGGTCTACCTGCTGGTGCCGTTCAATCCGCTGGATGCCGTGCAGCAAGGCTATCTGGCCTCCCTGCGCGGGCAGTGGCAATTCCAGCTCGGCGACCCCCTCAATGGCTGGCTGGTGGGCGGCATGATCCACCTCTGGTTCCTGCCAGCCCTGGTGATGGCGGTGGCCCTGCTGGCACTCTGCTATCGGCTTGGCAGACCATCGCTCGCCCTCTGGCTGGGTCTTGGCCTTTACCTGCTGGCGCTGCTGGGGGGCTCCTATGCCAAGCCGCTGCTGGGCACCGAGTGGCCACTACTCACCCGTAACGGCCCCTTCTTCTCCCTGCTGTTTGTGGCGCTCGGGGCCCTGCTGCGCCAGCGTCAGTGGCAGCCCGATGCCCGCACCGGCTGGCAACTGCTGCTGGCGGGCGTGGCGCTCTATGGCTGTGAAGCCTGGGCGCTGCAGCACTTCGCCGCAGTGCCGCTCACCCGCCACGACTTCCTGCTTGGCTCCCTTCCCTGGGCTATCGGTCTGTTTGGACTACTGCTGGCCAACCCCGAGTGGGGCAAGGGCAGCTGGCTTGAGCGCCAGGCCCCCAAAGTGCTCGGGATCTACTGCCTGCACATGATGCTGGTGGTCTGGCTCTTCGTATTCGGCCCGCAGGGCGCATCCATCCTGTGGGAGATCACCAAGGTGCCGCTGCTGCTGGGATCATCTCTGCTGGCCTATCGCCTGCTGGCGGCCCTGCCACTCGCCCATCGACTGCTGCGTACCCACTGAACCCTCCATCCGGCCCGTCCTATCGGGCCGGATGCCTCTTCACGTTTTGTCCCTTTCTCTTCCGCTACGCCCTTTTTCCCTCGCTTCGTTCTAGCGGTTTGCTGCAATGGCTCTGCTTTTCAGCCGAGCTCCCCCGACCGCACAACCCTCCTCCAATGCCCCTATCCATTTTCACCTTGCCAGACAAATGAAAATCAATATCATTGGCATCCCGTTTTGACGGGTCAGGCTAATTATAATTAAATCAATATGTTCGAGCCGTCAGGTCGACATCCAAAGAGTCAATATTGAATATGCAGCACCCTCACTTTCGCAGAACGCTGGTCTCGCTGGCACTGCTGGGCACCGGCTTCACTGCCCAGGCCACCGATGAAACCATGACTGTGGTTGGCAAACGCTCCCAGCATCAGGAAGTTGCCACCGCTACCCGGACCAATACGCCAGCCAAGCTGGTGCCCCAGACCATCGACAGCGTCAAGGTCAGCGAGCTGACCGCCTTCGGCCAACCGACGCTGAGTGAAGCCCTGAGCGGCATTCCCGGGGTCAACGCCAGCGGTGATACCCGCTTCGACGGGGTCAATATCCGCGGCTTCAGCGCCAGCAACGACTTCTATCTCGACGGATTCCGCGACGACATGCAGTACACCCGGGATCTCGGCAACATCGAGCGGGTGGAAGTGCTCAAGGGCCCGGCTGCCGTGCTCTACGGCCGCGGTAGCACGGGGGGCATCGTCAACCGGGTCAGCAAAAAGCCGCAAAAAGGGCAGGAGTCCAGCGTCACCGCCCGGGTCGGCAGCTTTGACAGTCAGCGACTGGCCGCCGACCTCAATGGCGAGGCGAGTGAGCAGGTGCAACTGCGCCTCAACATGGCGCAAGAGGACAAAGATAGCTTCCGCAACGGCGTGAAGAGCAAGCGCACCCTGCTGGCTCCCTCCGCCAACTGGGAGATCAGCGACAACCTCAACTGGCTGGTGCAGTACGAGCGCAACGAACATGACCGCACCCCGGATCGCGGCATTCCCGGGGTCAATGGCCGTCCGGCCGATGTGCCGAGGGAGTATGTTTACAGCGATACCAGCCGCGACTTCATTGATGACGTGGCACAATCCACCCGCTCCCGCCTCTCCTGGGATATCAACGATCAGTGGCAGTTGCGCCAGCAGCTCGGTTACTCCACCCTCGACAGCCAGTTTGACAACACCTATGTCACCAGCGTCAAAGGGGATCAGGTGACCCGCTCCCGCTGGCAGCAGGATCTGAAAGCGAAGAACCTGATTAGCAACACCGAGGCAGAAGGTCTGTTCCAGACCGGCCCGGTGGAACATCGCCTGCTGGTCGGCTTCGAGCAGAACTGGCAGGAGCGCACACCCAAGCTCTACCAGAACGCCACCGCCATCCCGTCTGGCAATCTCTACGACCCAGGCTCACTGCCTACCTACAATGGTGCCATGAAGCTCTCCAGCGACGCCAAACACAAGGTGCGCGGCAATGGCCTCTATCTGCAGGATCAGCTCAGCCTGGGTGACTGGCATCTGGTTGGCGGGCTGCGCCGTGACGACTTCACCGTCACCAGTCGCCGCTACGACCTCAACAAGGAGGAGAGCGTCTCGGTCAACAGCCTGAGCCCGCGCCTCGGTCTGGTGTGGAACCCCCTCGAGGATCACGCCTTCTACACCTCCTACAGCAAGACCTTCACTCCGGTGGGAGGCGAGCTGATCGGCATCACCCCGGGTGACAAGAACAACGGGCTGGAACCCCAGCACACCCGCCTCTACGAAGGTGGTGTGAAGAGTGACTGGCTGAACGGCAAGCTGGCGACCACTCTCTCCCTCTATCGACTGGAGATGTACAACAAGCGCACCAAGGACCCGCTGGATCCCACCAAGGTTATCCTTACCGGCCTGCAACGTACCGAAGGGATCGAGCTGAGCGCCCGTGCCGAGCTGACCGACGAGATCTATCTGCGTGGCGGCTTCGCCATTCAGGATGCGGAGCAGGTCAAGGCGGATGCGGATCTGCAGGGCAAGCGCCCGATGAACGTCTCCCGTCAGAATGGCCAGTTCTATCTCGGCTACAAGAGTGGCGAGCAGGGCTGGTTCGGTGAAACCGGCGTGACGGCGGTGGGCGATCGCTTCGCCGACAACGCCAACACCACCACACTGCCCGGTTACGCCCGCTTCGATGCGCGCGCCGGTTATCGCTGGCAGCAGTGGGAAGCCGAGCTGAGCGCCGAGAACCTGACCGACCACGAGTACTTCGTCAGCGCCACCAGTGCCACCCAGATCATGCCGGGCACACCCCGCCAGCTGAGCCTGACCGGTACCTACCGTTTCTGATCTCTGTGACAACCACCCCGACTGGCCAGCCCTTGCTGGCCAGTTTTTTATGAAGCAACCACGATGAAACGCAGAAGAGTTCCCCTTCACAACAACAAATGGGTACGCCGCCTCCATGCCTGGGCCGGTTTTTTTACCCTCGCCCTGATGCTGATGTACGGCATCACCGGCCTCTGGCTGCAACACCGTGCCGTGTTGCCCATCCCCGGCCCCCACACCGACAAATCGAGTGAAGAGATAGTGCTGGAGGCGCCGCTCGCCAGCCCGGAGCAGCTGAAAAGCCTGCTGCAACAGCGCTATCCCGATACCTTTGCCGACGGGCGAACTATGATCACCCCGGCCCAGACCCTGCCCACCCCGAACGGCCCGCTCACCCTGCCCGCCAAGTGGGAGATGCGCGGCGTCACCCTCAGCCAGAGCGTGGCCGCCAGCTATGTCGAGGGCACCCTGCTGGTTCGCACCGATCTGCAGCAAGCCAACTTTGCCGCCAGCCTCAACCGGCTGCACCGCGGCATGGGCACCGGCCTCGGCTGGCAGCTGTTTGGCGATATCGCCGCCCTGGCCCTGCTGCTGCTCGCCCTCACCAGCCTGTTTATGTGGACCAAGCTGCACGGTACACCCAGAGCCATCATCGCGCTGACGCTCGCTGGCAGCCTCGGTACCCTGCTGTTTGCCCTGCTGGGATAGCACGGCAACCATGTTCTGATGCAGCAAGGTTTGGAAAAAAACGCAATAGATACAGACCGCTGGCGGTGATGCCGGCGGCCACATCAAGAAAAGGAAATAACGGAGAGCGGCAAAAGAGAAGGGATACCAAGAGGTAACGGGAAGTACTGCCTGCTCAGCAGCAACGCACCAAAGCGCAGGAACGCCAAAAAACAAAAGGCCATCATTGCTGATGGCCTTTTGTCATGAATTTTATGGTCGGGGTCTCTATCGAATCAGGCGTATAACTCATTGTTTTTGATGATTAAACAAATCAAGCCATTGTCTTTATACCCCCATAAATACCCCCATCTCTCTCACTCTGGGTACCCTGTCGCGGATAACTTCAATTGCTCACTTCCGTCTGCCCATCGACAGCTTTCCTCGTCATGCCCATTGCTTTTCGTTTTTGGCTGGATTGCGCAATTTGCGCAGTTCCCTAACCAGCTCAATCCACCGCAATCCCTTGTGCTGCTTAGGCTGCCAGCTAATTAGCAACAGTTTTGCGCAGCCCGCAGTTGTTATTCGTTTTTGGATGAATTGCGCAATTTGCGCAGAATGGAGATCAGCAAGATGCCATCCAGATGAGAGGGGTTGCCCTGGTCGGCTGGGGGTGTGGTTTGTAGCTGGTTCAGCTATGTTGTAGCCGTTGTGGTTCGAGGGTAGAGCTTAGAAGCGGGAATGCCCGTTTTCATCTGACTCGTATGCCGGTTTAACTGCGGAGTTTGCGGCCAGTAGTGGCGAGGGGTGTGGCGGTTTACTGCCGATTTGGGTGCGGAGTTACTGTCATGGTTACCCGGACACTGTCCGAGAAACCGTGACTCGGTGGCTACCTGGTTAATCGGCTTGAGTCTCAGCCAATTGGCGTAACCGTGCCCAGGCCGTAGCGGCCCAACGCTTCATGGCATAACGTCTCGAGGTGATCCGCTTTCGCTCCAGCGCTGCCAACCGTGCGTTCTCACGTGCGACCAGCTCCGCATCTATCTCGGCGAGCCTCTTTGCCTGCCTCCTGTCCAGCTCGGCCCGTACCTCCTCACTCATCAGGATGCGACCGTGAGGCCAAGGTAGCGGCAGATACCCCTGCGCGTAGGTTGTCAGCCTCTCGAACAGATATGTTTCGAACGGGTGCGGCGGCGGAAATATCGGTGCCATCCTAAGTTCGGTCTCTGGCCTTCCCTGAGACGATGGCGAAGCGGCCTCTTGAATGGGGGCAGGCTCCTTTGATTTGGTCATGGTATTTCCTCAATCGCACATGCTGGCAGGCGTCTGGGTTGGCGTACCGGTTGGTGGGACATCATACACAAACCAAGTCAGCAGCAGCGCGGCTTTCAGCGTACCGGTCGGCGTACCGGTCGGCGTACCTCCTGCCACGCAGACATGACGGAGTTGGTTTTCGTCTGCCCACACTTGCTCCTGTTGGTAAGTGTGCCTTGCTAGCTGGGCAAAACTGCCCGGGTTTCTGGGTAAAACTACCCGGATTCACGGGCAGAGCTAGCCGATCAGGTTATCTAGGATCCGCTCTGCCTCGGGGGCGTCGTCCCGCTCACTGCCCATCAGATAGCGCAGAGTTGCCCGCGCCTCTTCCCTGTTTCTCGGTCGCAGTTCAGCCAGCAGACCAAACACAAACCAATCGCGGGCGTGTGCCTCTATGCTGTTCTCGTAATAGCCTTGCGTGTCGCACGCATGGCGCAGCCGGTACAGTTCGTTCCAATAGGCCAGCTCATGAAGGCAGTCGCTCAGGGTGTGCGGCATCAATTCCGGCACTGCCTTGAACCGCTCCGCGACCTGTTCAGGCGGCAGTTGCCAACTGTCTTGCTCCAGCCCTCTCAGTACCTCCTGACAAAACGCCTCCGCCTGGGTGTCGTCCCACAGCGCATCCCCGAACCGCCCGATGGCTTCGGATTCATTGGCTCGCCGTTCAATGGAGCGCTCGGCCAGTCCATCCAGATTGGCAAAGCCGATGCTGCCAAGGCCCGCGAGCATGTGACCCGCCTTCGCCACCAGCCATTTGCCGTAACGCTGCTCCAGCTCGCCGGGCGGGGTGGTGATCCGCCCTGCCGCCTCCTTGGCCTGGGCAATGCGTACCGGGTCGCCCGTCCCTATCACTTGACGTAGCCAGAGTAGGGCGTCGATCTCCTTATCCCCGGTCACCACTTCCTGCTGCGGTAGCTCTGGCACCGCTGGCAGTGTCTCCCCGCTGCTTTGTAGTGGCGGCAAGGTGAACATGGCCCGGTGTCTTGGGTTGTCGGTGAACAACCCCGATCTGCTGACGATAGCTTTCACCGTTCCCAGAGAGAGGCCAGCCAGAGAAGCCACCTCACTCAATGAATGGGTGCGGCGCAGGGTGATCACCTGCTCGCGTTGTTCGTTGGTCAATCTCAATGCAACCCCCTGTTGCGGAAAAAGTGTGATCTTGATCGGCTGTTCGCTCTGTATATATAAAAAAAATGGTGGGAACAGTGGGAACGTGGGAACAAAGCCCGCTAACCCGCGCCGTTGCTGGGTTTCTCTGTTCCCACCAAGGCTAGGAGGTAGTGGGAACAGGTGGGAACAACCTCAACACATGGCCTTTTTGTTCCCACTGTTCCCACCTTGTTCCCACCAAAAACATGACTAGGTGGGAACAGCTCTATCCCTTGGTACATAAGGCTTACAGGCTCATTGGGTAGCCTTGTTCCCACTGTTCCCACCATTTTTGTTTTGTTCTTCACGCGCGCATGAGGCTGGAAAGAAAAGGGCCACACTCGGTAGCCCTCCACTTCCTTCTGGATGGCGTTACTCGTCCTCTTGCCCCTCCGCATCATCGGCTAATACACGCTCGGTCAGCAGATACACCCACGCCGACCCACTCATCCCCGGCAGCCTTGCCTTGCGCTGTAGTCGCTTCTTGTCCTTGCCGGTCAGCAGATAGCCTGCTTCCAGGCACAAGAGCGCAGAGCGCTTGGGGTCGCGCCCCTTTGTGATCTCTGCCCAGCCAGGTGGCAACACGAAGAAGCTCACGCCATCCGATTCCACCTTGCGATAGCCAACCATGTTGGCCGGTCGGTGATTGGTATCGAACCAGTCGGCGAAGCGGGTGTACTGGTGCGCCGTCACGAACTTGCGTACCTGAGCCAAGATGGCGGCCTCCTCGTGGTTGCCAAGGTGGCCCCGTTCCGCCAGCCATGCTTTGAGGCAGACCCGCACCGCTCGCAGCGCCTCCCCCTCGGGCCAGCCGGTTACCCCTAGCCGGGTTGCCAGCTCACCGGCAGCGGCCACCAGCGCGAACCGGTTGATAGCTCGGCCAACCTGATTACCTGCTCCCTGCGGGGTCAGCTCGGCGGCAATGCGCTTAATCTCGGCCCTCATCCGCTCGCTGTGCGCTCCCAGCTCCCCGGCCAATGCCTCGGCATAGGTTCGGAAGGCGCTGCCGTGCTGGTGGTCGCAGTGGGCCTTGAGTGTGTCGGCGAAGGTACGTCCGCCCTCCATGCCGTGAAGCCACTCGAACGCCCCATGGTAGCCGGTGTCGCTCGGGATTTGGATGGTGCGCACTTCCATCCCCGCTTGAGTGCGCTGGCCTGCGCTGGCAGCGTGATCTTCAAGGCTCAATTCCCCAGTGGAGAGGAACAGCAGTCGCCACGCCTTGCGCTCCCGTAGCTCCCCATCCTGCTTGCTGCGGCCCTTGCCCTGTCCATTCGCCAGCATATAGGCCACCTGCCCCGCCTCGCGCCCGTCCAGCTCCCCCAGCTCATCCAGGCAGAGCAGGGCATCATTGCGCCGGCTGGCTATCCCCTCGATGGCGTTGCCGGTTGCCCGCCATGTTTGGCTGTAGCGATCAGGGTTGCCGTAGACGCTGGCGGCGGCCTTCATGATGGTGGTTTTGCCGTCTGTGCTCTCACCCTTGAGGTGAAAGCCTCCCCCCTCCATGCCTACCAGAGAGAGAAGGGGAGCAGCAAAGGCCAGGGACAGGGCAAAGCAGAGGCGGGAGTTACCCACCGCCAGCGCCGCAACCCCCTGTTGCCACTCGCCCAAGGTGCCGCGCTCGACAAAGTCGCTGGCTGCGTAGCCAGTTGTTTGCAGGATCACCCCATCGGCGTCAGGCCCTATTGACCCTTGAGGCAGTACATAGGCCCGCCCATGCCAGCCGGTGCGTTCCACACAAGTGATCCGCTTATCGGGCCGACAGGCCATCAGGTAAGCGGCCAGCTTGCGCTTGTGGCCCAGACTGATGAACGGTAGGCCCGCATCCAGCAGGGCGGCGAATACATCATCACCATTTCTCGGCACCAGGGAGCGCGACGGCATAGCCCATTGATGAACCCGCCCTGCGCTATCTTGCCACTCGAGCAGGCGGCCATAGCCTCGCCCGTGTTCGTCACTGGTTTCAGCCAGTACCCGCACCGGGCTGGATATGGGCACCAGCTCTTGCCGGGCATCGTCTCCCCGTCCCACCTGTTCCCAGACACAGAGGCGATCACCCCGGATCTCGAACCCTATCGGCAGGTCTTGCCCTTTCTCTGTCTCGTCATCGCGAACCGGGTGAAGCGGTACCACTTCGGCCTGCCAGGGAGCCCCTTCCTTCTGGTGGGCGTCTTGGTCTTGGGGTTGGTTGGGGGTAGGTGTGGCGCTGGCGCTCATGATGGCCTCTTTGGTTGCGGTCAGCCCGTGGGCTTGGTGGTAGTCGTTCCAGTCACCGGCAACCGATGGCAGGGCCACCAGCCCGCCCACGGTTGCGGCGGCGTGCTCGGCCTTGGCCTTACCAGGGTTGCCCTTGGTGCCTTCGTCATTGTCGCCACAGAGCAGGAGCCGGGCCTCTGGGTGCTGGCGGCGGGCAATCTGGGCAATGGCCAGCAGGTTGCCGGCATCCATGGCGCAATAGACTGTCGCTCCAGTTGCCGCTTGGACAGACAGCCCCGAGGCATATCCCTCCACCACGGCCACCAGCTCCCCGCCATCGATACGGTGGAAAGCCCCGGCCTTCTGGCCGCCAGGCAGGTAACGCTTGTCCCCCTCGGTGTTGATGAGCTGAACGTTAACCAGCCCCCCCGCCTCATCCCACAGGGGCACCACCAGCGAACCGGGTTGGTATGTCAGTTCGCCCACTGCGATGACCCGCTGAGTGAGCGGCATGGGCAAGCCTGACAGCGCCTTACGTTCCAGATATGGGCTGATCCCTTGCTTGATGTCTGCCGAGATGCTGGTAGCCCTTCTGGCGGCCTTGCGCCGTTGTTGCTCCGCCTGCTTGTGCTCTTGCTCCGCCCTGGCCTGTTGTTGCTGGTGGAGCTGCTCACGCGCGGCATGGTCAAGACCGCTATCCGATAAGCCCACCAGCGGGGCGATCAGCTCGGCGGCCTCTTTGGGCTGCCTGCCGGTCACCTTGCCCACCAGATCCAGTCCATCCCCATTCCCGCACTGGCTACAAATCCAGGTGCCGCGACCTCCTTTGTCATCCAATCGGAATCGGTCTTTGCCACCACAGGCAGGGCAGGGGCCATGTTTGCCACGGCGCGGGATGTCGATACCTACAGCAGCCAGCAGATCGGGCCAGTGGCCAGCAGCCGCCGCAACTACGTCAGAAACAAATCGGGGGCTTGCGCCCCCTGTTGTTTTCATCATTGTGTGGCCCTCCGCTCGCGCTCTCTCGCCAGCTCCACCATGGGGTCCTTGCCCTCATCCAGCATCTGCCGCACATCGGCACAAAAGGCACGGTTCATTTCGTCCAGCACCAGACTACCCAGCGGCGTTAACTCATCGCCAGCCAACATATGGCGCAGCATCATCAAGGCATCATCACGTCCTTGCTTACCACCGGCATGTTCCAAGTGGGCGCCCACGATTTGGTTGCTGATCGCTATGGTCAGCACCTCCTCACCCATCGGCAGACGCACCCCCAGGTGCGTGAAGCTATCGCCACGCACCGCCAGATATGCCCGTGCCACCGCCTTCACCAACTTATCGATCTCGGTCATGGTAACCCCCTGTTGCATGGTGTTCACCTGGCTGTTTCTGAGCCTTGGATGCCCGCTTGAACAGTTCTCGCAATACCGAGGGACGCAGAGGGTTGCGTGATAACTCACCCCAGATCCGGCTGCGTAGCGCCGCAATAAGACAGCTACTCATTACCTGACCCTCCCGCCAGTACGGCAACCAGTGCCCTGAATGCCCGCTCATCCAATCCAGCCTTCAGCTCACGGGCCTGCTTGGCGGTGACAGCAACGGCAGCCCCTTTGGCCTGCTCAATGAAGCGATCCCGATCGCGCCTCCAGTCAAAGGCGCTCAGGCTGCCAGCCTGTGAGCGCTTTCCTGTTCGCGGGTTAATTGGGCCTGTAAAGGTGGGGGGCGTGGTACTGCTTGCCCATGCGAAATATCTCATGCGGCCACCTCCTGGCAGATACCCACTTCTGCCCGCATCTCCCCCAGCAAGACGCAGAATTGAGCCCTTTCTTGGCGACTCAGGTCTGTCTGCTCCAGGATGTCGGCAAGCTGTTCAAGTAGCGCATTCATCTTGGGTTGATTGGTCGGGTTCATGCGGCGGCCCTCCCAGTCGGAGTGCGGGACAGGAACACCAGAGGCAGGCCAGCCAGAGCAATACGGGCTTGGGCTTCGGTGTCAGCAACGGCGGTAACGGTGCGGATACGGCGCAGGTCTGCCAGTCGGCAGGCGCTCGAGGCGATCAGGAAGGTGAAGATCATGGTATGAATCCTTGGTTTTGATAGACCAAGGCGGATCGGGTAGCCGCAAAGCAGTGCCAAACCAAGGAAGGCACAGTGGGGGCGTTTTCTTTGGCTCCCGACCCATGCCCCCAAAACTGGATAGATCCCCGGCAGGGAGCCGGAGACGGGGGAAGAGGTGCGAATTGTCCTTGGTTTAGTCACAGCCTGCGGGTGCTTAATCCGCCAGCCACGCCGCCACTTGCTTAAGGTGACGACAGGGAAGATCGTACCGTGTCGCACAGTATCAGGCAACCCCGTCCGGCTGAATTTGGGCAAGGCTTCGCCCTGGGCAGTTCGCCCCATGGGTTTCATCATCATGGTGATCCTTAGCGGAGAGAGTCTAGCAGGAGGGTCGTTGCGACCAAGTCGAATGCCAGAATGGCAAGGAGGATGACATCAAGCATAGCTGGCCTCCTCCTCTACCATGCCGGGGTAGCGTTCGAGCAACGGAGTCAACCAATCCTGCGCAAGACACAGGCCATTCTTTGACAGTTTCTCACCCACCCATGAAGCAAGTTTGACCGCATCTTCATAGCAAGCAAGGCTGTAAATTGTGAAGCCCCCCTCACCACCACGGACACCAATACGGGCATATTTTTGCCATGCGCGCACCAGAAGATCATCGGAATAACACTTGCCACTGCGATACGTCATCGAGAGCAGGCCGTTACTCGCGGTCATGCGATAACGCCGCAACTCAATTCCAAGGCGCCGCTCCCAGGCGCAGGGGTAATTACGCCCACTGATGAGACGGGCCAGATCCAAGATCTCCAGCTCACTTAGACCCACCGGATTAGCCAACATGTGGATTGCAGCGGATACTTCCTTCCCAACCGCTTTGGGCATAGAATTGGCAGTGATTTCAATAAATGCTTTAGCTGTGCCGTTCTCGGTGCGGCTATTTTTTTTGTCCATTTTTTCAATTCCTTATGCTGCTTTGCCTTGAGAGCTGATCCACGCGTGGACCTCCTCACAGCGCCAGGCTGTGACACGCGGCCCCAATTTGATGGGCTTGGGGAATTTGCCATCTCCAACCATCCGCCAAAGCGTTGACTTGCTGAACGGCAATGGACCCACCTTGCTCGCAGTGGTCACAAGTTGAGCCTCTCGAATAAACCCTGTTTCCGGTATTGCCATATGCGTTCTCCTGAAATGAAAAAACCCGGCGCAATGGCCGGGTTTGATGGGTATAAAACAACTATCGGGGATTAGGGGGTGTGTTCTGGGCTTAAGTTCCTCCAACGAAAAAACCCGGCACAATGGCCGGGTCTGGAAATGAAAAGGCCCAATCTCGAAAGACTGGGCCATGATGGGGAAATCCTAACGTTGGCAGATTAATAAATCAAGAGGTTTGTTGGCGTGTCACTGACTCCCACTAGCAACCCTCTGGAAATTCACCGGACGCACATTCCCTCCCTGCTGGGATTCGTAGAAATCAGCCAGCCACTGCAAGAGCTTGCGACGATCATCCAGGTACTCGGCTCGATGGTAGGCAGCCCGCACCTTATTGCGTTCAGCGTGGGCAAGCTGGCGCTCTATAACATCCGGATCAAAGCCCTCTTCGTTCAGGGTGGTAGATGCCAGCGCCCGGAAGCCATGAGGAGTGGCAATGCCAGCATACCCCATCCGCCCCATGGCATAGCTTAGAGTGTTCTCACTCATGGGCTTGGTCAGGTTGCGCTCGCTCGGGAATAACAGATCACAGTGACCGGTGACTTGGTGGAGCTCATCAAGGACGGCCAGCGCCTGCCTGGATAGTGGGACAATATGCTCTGATCGCATCTTCATCCGCTCAGCGGGGATCCGCCACTCTGCCCGCTCCAGGTCGAATTCATCCCAGCGGGCAAAGCGAACTTCACCCGGACGGGTCATGGTCAGCATTAGCAGATGAAAGGCAAGGCGAGTCGCAGGGTTCAGGGGTTCAACAGCAAGACGGCGGTAAAACTCTGGCAGTTCCGCCCTGGGCAATGCTGGCCGGTGTTCTTTCTTCGCGGCCTTAAGTGCCCCTTTCAGGTCTTGGGCTGGGTTGTAGCTGGCTCGGCCTGTCTGGATGGCGTAACGCATGACAGCACTGATCCGCTGTAGCACTCGCCCAGCCGTCTCAGTAGCCCCCCGCTTTTCCACTTTCCGCAAGGCATCCAACATCATGGGTGCCGTCAACTCAGCAACAGGAACAAGCCCAAGATCTGGGAAAGCATCCATCTCCAAGGACTCGATAACCCGGGTGGCATGGCCTGGACTCCAGAGAGCAAGTTGGCTTTGGTGCCATTCACGAGCCAGCACTTCAAAACTGTTTTCACTGGCCAGCCGGTTGGCCGCCTTGCTTTGTTTGCGAAGCAGGCCAGGATCAACCCCCTCGGCAAGTAAGCGACGGGCATCATCCCTCTTTGTCCGCGCTTCTTTGAGTGACACCTCAGGATACACCCCCAAGGCAAGCATCTTCTCTTTGCCGCCATAGCGATACTTGAGCCGCCAATATTTACCAGACTGGTTAACCAGCAGGAACAGCCCCTTCTCATCAGAGAATTTCTGAGGCTTGCCAGTGTATTTGGCCTGCCGGGCGGTGATATCGGATAGCGGCATGGGGTATCTCCCGTCTCTGCTTGGGGGTACTTACACACGCTGGGGACAATAAGTGGACACTCAGCAAACCAGTCATGGTGCTAGCCGATGGCCATATGGGGGTAGTTTTTACCCCCCATCTGAACCACTACCCCCAGAGATACCCCCGAATAATGGGGTATGTTATGAGGCTATATGATACGACAAGGAACAACAAAAAACCCGCATAGCCTTAAGCTATGCGGGTTTCTGGTCTGCCGTGGTACGGCATGAAACTGTAATATGGTGCCCGGGGTCGGACTCGAACCGACACGGTTATTCACCGGCGGATTTTGAATCCGCTGCGTCTACCGATTTCGCCACCCGGGCAACTGCGAGGGATTATACGAATGGCGCGATGCCATGCAAGGTGTTTTTCGATTGAACACTCCCGTTTGTTCATTTATTCAACGCCTTGCCGATGCGGGGCCAGTTACATAGAATGCCGCCATCATCTTAATGGAATAAAAACGATGGCCAAGCCTAAAAAAGTCCAACAAAAATCCCCCTCTCCCGCCACTCAGCCATACCCGTCAGCGGGTCTGATGCGTCGCCTCGGCGCCCTCATCTATGATGCGCTGGTGGTAACTTCGCTGCTGATCATCGCCGGCTTTATCGGCATGGGTGTCGCCAAGCTGTTGCTGGTCACCGGCATGGCCAGCGTACCCGCGGGTGAAGATACCGTCTGGTTGCTGACCCGCCACCACCTGAGCCTGATCTACACCCTGTGGCTCGCCTTCGTCATCTGTGGTTTCTACACCTGGTTCTGGACCCGCGCTGGCCAGACCGTCGGCATGCGCGCCTGGCGGCTGCGCATTCAGAACGAAGATGGCAGCCATATCCGTATTACCCAGGCGCTGATCCGTCTCGCCACCGCCGCCTTTGGTCTGGGCAACCTGATGTGCCTGTTCAACCGCCAGCGTCCGCGGGCGTTCCAGGATATCTGGGCCGAGTGCGAAGTGATTGTGCTGAGCAAAGAGGCAAATCTGGAATTGTTGAACAAGTAATCCCGGATCAATGCAGCAACGAAAGAGGGCACCAACAGGTGCCCTCTTTGCATTTCCTCATAATCCCGTGCGGATTACTGCTTGCGGCTGAGGATGTAGAAGGAGATGCCGCCAAACAGCAAGCTGGGCGCGATAGCCGCCAGAATCGGCGGTACCGCATAGACCAGACTGATGGGGCCAAACACCCGATCACTCACGTAGACGGCGAAGCCGGTCATGATCCCCATCAGCATCCGCGCCCCCATGCTCACCGAGCGTAGCGGGCCAAAGATGAAGGAGGAGGCCAGCAGGATCATCGCCACCACCGAGAGTGGTGACAGCAATTTGCGCCACATCTCCAGCTTGTAGCGACCGGCATCCTGCTTGTTGGCATCGAGATAGCCGATGTAGTCGAGCAGACCGGAGACCGAGAGGTTCTCGGGGTCGATACTCACCACCCCCAGCTGCTTGGGCGTCAGCTCCGAGCTCCATTCCATCTTGTCATGCTGCTCGCTGCGGATCTGCGCGGAATCGTCGAAGCGGGTAACCTGGGTCTGCTTGAGCAGCCAGTGGTGACGCTCGAACACCCCCTCCTGCGCCTGCACCACGTCGATCAGCTTGCGCTCGGGGGTGAAGCGATAGAGGGTGATGCCGGTGAGTGCACCATCGTTACGCACCCCGTTGATATTGACGAAGTTGTTGCCATCACGAGCCCACACTCCGTAGGCTGAAACCGTCAGACGACCTTCGGACAGCGCGCCCGCCTTGATGTCATCTGCCATCCGCTTGGCGATGGGGGCCACATATTCCCCCATCAACCCCACCATGATCATCAGCGGGATCGCCGTCTTGAGCGCCGCCATTACAATACTGATCTTGGAGCGACCCGCAGCCTGCATCACCACCAGCTCGGAGCTGGTCGCCAGCTGACCCAGACCAATCAGGCCACCCAGCAGCGCGGCCAGCGGGAAGAAGAGCACCGCCTCCTTGGGCATGGAGAGCAGCACATAGTAGAGGGCATTGATCATGTCGTAGTTGCCGTCACCGACCGACTTGAGCTGCTCCACATACTTGATGAGCGCCGCAAGGCCAACGAGCGTGATTTCACACAGCAGGATCGACATAAAGATGACCCGACCGATATACCTATCGAGAATGCCAAACATCAGCAGAAGTTCCTATGTTGCAGCATCATGCTGATTTTCTGTTGAAATAGCGCCCTTTCACCCCGTTCCACCAGCTGGTGCCCTGCAGATTGAGGGGCAGGCCGATAAACAGCAGGTAACCGAGCGGCACCAGGAACATCCCCGGCCAGTAGGGCAGCCGGCCGCTGTCGATGGCCGAACGGGCGGCACTGAGCAGCAGGAAGTAGGAGAGATAGAGCATGATGGCCGGCAGCAGCTTGGCGTAGCGCCCCTGACGGGGATTGACCCGCGCCAGCGGTACCACCAGCAGGGTCAGCACCGGAATGGAGAGGGGCAGCGAGATACGCCACTGCAATTCCGCCATCATGGCGTTGTCCTGGGTACCGAACAGTTCCATGGTCGGCTTGGCCGCCGCCTTGCGGTTGGAACGCTCCATCTCTTGCTGGCGGATCACCAGACCATATTCGCGAAAATCGGAGATCTGGAACTGCTTGCCGGAGAAGTTCCCCTCGTAGCGGGAGCCATCCATCAGGGTCAGCCACTGCAGGCCGTTCTCATCGACCGTCACCACCCCTTCGGTCGCCACCACCACCGAGGGAGGATTGTTCCCCTCCGCCCGCTGCAGCACGAAGATCTTTTGCAGTTTTGAGCCGTTGTCGTTCAAATCCTGGATATAGGCAACCAGACGCCCCTTGTCGAGCTCCATAAAGCGGCCCGCCTGCAGGAAGGAGATACCCGGGTCCGCCTTGAACTCGTCGATCACCTGATACTCGCGCTCCTTGGCCTGCGGGGCGATCCAGCCGGTGTTGAACGCCGCAACCACCGCCGTCAGCAAGGCCAGCAACATGGCGCTGCGCATCACGAAACGGTGGCTGAAGCCGACCGCATGCATCACCGTCATCTCGCTTTCGGCGTAGAGGCGACCATGGGCAAACAAAATGGCTAAAAAGAGACTGATAGGCAGCATCAACAACGCCATATTGGGCAAGTTGAGCAGCAGCAGGGTGGAGACCAGACGTGTCGGCACCTCGCCATCGGCGGCGTCACCGATGATCTTGATAAATTGTTGGCTGACAAAGATAAGCAGCAATACGAATAACACTGCCAGCTGGGTTTTCAGGGTTTCCCTGAACAAATATCGGAAAACGATCACAGTCATTCCCAAGTAAACTTGTGTTTTTAGTCGAATGCCTGAAAAATAGGGCCGTATATTGGATTTTTACCAGTTTGAACTGCGGAGCCTGTGGCTGTTCGCTCCGCCTCTGATACCCCAACAAGCACCGCATTATTCAATAAAAGGTGCCTTTTGTCTTTAGGATGTAGGAGATTCCATGGAGTTCAGTGTAAAGAGTGGCAGTCCAGAGAAGCAACGGAGCGCCTGCGTCGTAGTCGGCGTATTTGAGCCTCGTCGCCTCTCTCCGGTTGCCGAACAACTGGACAAGATCAGCGATGGCTATATCAGTTCGCTGCTGCGCCGTGGCGACCTGGAAGGGAAACCAGGCCAGATGCTGCTGCTGCATCAAGTACCGGGCGTGCTCAGCGAGCGCGTACTGCTGGTCGGATGCGGCAAGGAGCGGGAACTCGACGAACGCCAGTACAAGCAGATCATCAACAAGACCATCACCACCCTGAACGAAACCGGCTCCATGGAAGCGGTTTGCTTCCTCACCGAGCTGCACGTCAAGGGTCGGGATACCTATTGGAAGGTGCGCCAGGCGGTAGAAACCACCAAGGCGGGCCTCTACAGCTTCGATCAGTTCAAGACCAACAAGGCCGAGCCACGTCGCCCACTGCGCAAGCTGGTATTCAACGTGCCGACGCGTCGGGAACTGACCATTGGTGAAAAAGCCATCGCTCACGGTCTGGCCGTGGCCAAGGGTGTGCGGGTCTGCCGCGACGTGGCGAACATGCCGCCCAACGTCTGCAACCCGGCCTATCTGGCCTCCCAGGCCCGTCGTCTGGCCGATGCCTACGAGAACATCACCACCAAGGTGGTGGGCGAGCAGGAGATGGCCGAGCTCGGCATGAACTCCTATCTGGCGGTGGCCCGCGGCTCCGACAACGAAGCCATGATGGCCATCATCGAATACAAGGGTCATCCGGATGCCAAGCCCATCGTGCTGGTCGGCAAGGGTCTGACCTTTGACTCCGGCGGCATCTCCATCAAGCCGGCCGATGGCATGGACGAGATGAAGTACGACATGGGTGGCGCCGCCTCTGTGCTCGGTACCATGCATGCGCTGGCCCAGTTGCAACTGCCGATCAACGTCATCGGCGTGCTGGCAGGCTGCGAGAACATGCCGGGTGGCAACGCCTATCGCCCGGGTGACATCCTCACCTCCATGTCCGGCCAGACCATCGAAGTGCTCAACACCGATGCGGAAGGTCGACTGGTGCTGTGTGATGCACTGACCTATGTGGACCGCTTCGATCCGGAAACCGTGATCGACGTGGCGACTCTGACCGGTGCCTGCGTCATCGCGCTGGGTCACCACACCTCGGGTCTGCTGGCCAACCACAACCCGCTGGCCCACGAGCTGCTCAACGCCTCCGAACAGGCGGGTGATCGCGCCTGGCGTCTGCCGCTGTTTGACGAGTATCAGGAGCAGATCGACAGCCCGTTCGCCGACATGGCCAACATCGGTGGTCGTCCGGCCGGCACCATCACCGCGGCCGCCTTCCTGTCACGCTTCACCAAGAAGTACAACTGGGCCCACCTGGATATCGCCGGGACCGCCTGGAAGAGTGGCAAGGATAAAGGCTCCACCGGTCGTCCGGTGCCCCTGCTGACCCAGTTCCTGCTGAACCGGGCTGGCGTGGATATCGAAGAGAAAGAGTAACTCTCCGGCCCCTGCCGATGACAGCATCGGAAGGGTTGGCGTTACCCTGAACCACAAGGAAGAGGCCCGCCTCTTCCTTGTTTCATTCTTGAATCAGTGAGCTGCGGACGGGAAACACCCCGCAAGCCTCATGAGGCGGTCAACAGTCCGTCACCGCAAAACGGGATCAACCTGATGAGCCAAGTGACCTTTTACCTGATGAGCGAACAGGATGACGCGCAGGCCTCTGCGGTCGAGCGACTGGCCTGCACTCTTGCAGCCGAGTCGTGGGGCGCGGGCCATATCTACCTGTTCTGCGACGATGAGGCTCAGGCTCAGCGCCTGGACGAGCTGTTGTGGCAACTGCCGCCGCAGCGCTTCGTGCCGCACCAGCTGCAAGGCGAAAGCGGCATGGCCCCGGTGGAGATCGGCTATCAGCCACCGAAACGACGCTACGCCCGCCTCATCAATCTGGCCACTGCGACACCTTTGTTTGCAGGACACTTCGCTCAAGTGGTAGATTTTGTCCCCACTGACGAAACACAAAAGCAGCAAGCCCGCGAGCGCTACAAGCACTATCGCCAGGCAGGCCATACCCTCGAAATGAGGGATCAGCCCGTCCTTGCCGCACCGGATCCGGCGCAGCCCTGACTGCAACCAATTGATCCATAAAGAATCAACACCAGACTCCATCCATCCAGATTACGGCGAGACCATGGAAAAGACTTTTAATCACAACGCCATCGAACAGGCGCTCTATCAGCACTGGGAAGCCCAGGGTTACTTCAAGCCCCACGGCGACACCAGCAAAGACTCCTTCTGCATCATGATCCCGCCGCCGAACGTCACCGGCAGCCTGCACATGGGTCACGCCTTCCAGCAAACCCTGATGGATACCCTGATCCGCTACAACCGCATGCAGGGCAAAAACACCCTGTGGCAGGCAGGTACCGACCACGCCGGTATCGCCACCCAGATGGTGGTTGAGCGCAAGATCGCCGCAGAAGAGGGCAAGACTCGCCACGATTACGGCCGTGATGCCTTCATCGACAAGATTTGGCAGTGGAAGGAAGAGTCCGGTGGCACCATCACCCGCCAGATGCGCCGTCTGGGCGACTCCGTGGATTGGGAGCGCGAGCGCTTCACCATGGATGAGGGTCTCTCCGCCGCCGTGCAGGAAGTGTTTGTTCGTCTCTACGAAGATGGCCTGATGTACCGCGGCAAGCGTCTGGTGAACTGGGATCCGAAACTCAACACCGCCATCTCCGATCTGGAAGTGGAGAACCGCGAGATCAAGGGCCACATGTGGCACCTTCGCTATCCGCTGGCCAACGGCGCCAAGACCGCCGAAGGCAAGGATTACCTGATCGTCGCCACCACCCGTCCGGAGACCATGCTGGGCGATACCGCCGTGGCCGTGAACCCGGAAGACCCGCGCTACAAGGCGCTGATCGGCCAGCACATCCTGCTGCCGCTGGTGAACCGTCTGATCCCCATCGTTGCCGACGAACACGCCGACATGGAGAAGGGCACCGGTTGCGTGAAGATCACCCCTGCTCACGACTTCAACGATAACGAAGTGGGCAAGCGCCACAGCCTGCCGATGATCAACATCTTCACTCTGGACGCCCACGTGCGTGCCGAGGCCGAAGTGGTCGATACCAACGGCAACCCGAGCACCGCCTATGACGCAACCCTGCCGGCCGAGTTCGCCGGTCTGGAGCGCTTCGCCGCCCGCAAGGCGATTCTGGCCAAGCTGGAAGAGCTGGGTCTGCTGGACGAGATCAAGGATCACATACTGCAACAGCCGTACGGCGATCGCGGTGGCGTGCCCATCGAGCCGATGCTGACCGACCAGTGGTACGTACGCGTGGCTCCGATGGCCAAGACCGCCATCGAAGCGGTAGAAGATGGCCGCATCCAGTTCGTACCGAAGCAGTACGAAAACATGTACTTCTCCTGGATGCGCGACATTCAGGACTGGTGCGTCTCCCGTCAGCTGTGGTGGGGTCACCGCATCCCGGCATGGTATGACGACGCCGGCAATGTCTACGTTGGCCGCAGCGAAGACGAAGTACGTGCCAAGCACAGCATCCCGGCCGTAACCGTACTGCGTCAGGACGAAGACGTGCTCGATACCTGGTTCAGCTCCGCCCTGTGGACCTTCTCCACCCTGGGCTGGCCGAACAACACCGAGGCACTCAAGACCTTCCACCCGACCGACGTGCTGATGAGCGGCTTCGACATCATCTTCTTCTGGATTGCCCGGATGATCATGATGACCATGCACTTCATCAAGGACGAAAACGGCCAGCCGCAAGTCCCGTTCAAGACCGTCTACATCACCGGTCTTATCCGTGACGAAGAGGGCCAGAAGATGTCCAAGTCCAAGGGCAACGTGCTGGACCCCCTCGACATGATCGACGGTATCTCGCTGGAGGATCTGCTGGAGAAGCGCACCGGCAACATGATGCAGCCGCAGATGGCCGAGAAGATCGCCAAGCGTACCGCCAAGCAGTTCCCGGAAGGGATCGATGCCCACGGTACCGATGCCCTGCGCTTCACTCTGGCTGCGCTGGCCTCTACCGGTCGTGACATCAACTGGGACATGAAGCGCCTGGATGGCTACAACAACTTCTGCAACAAGCTGTGGAACGCCTCCCGCTATGTGCTGATGAACACCGAAGATCAGGATTGCGGCTTCAACGGCGGCGAGATGCAGTTCAGTCTGGCGGATCGCTGGATCCAGTCCCAGCTGCAAGTGGCCATCCGTGACTTCCGTACCGCCCTCGATACCTACCGCTTCGACATCGCGGCTGGCGTGCTGTACGAATTTATCTGGAACCAGTTCTGTGACTGGTATCTGGAGCTGACCAAGCCGGTACTGACCAAGGGTTCCGAGGCCGAGCAGCGCGCTGCCCGCCACACCCTCGTCAGCGTCCTCGAGACCCTGCTGCGTCTGGCACACCCGATCATCCCGTTCATCACCGAGACCATCTGGAAATCGGTCGCTCCGCTGGCCGGTGTACACGCCGACACCATCATGATTCAGGCCTTCCCGGAGTTCGACGCTGCCAAGGTGGACGAAGCCGCGATGGCGGATCAGGAGTGGGTGAAGGAGTTCATCGTCAGTATCCGCAACATCCGTGCCGAGATGAACGTGGCGCCGAGCGTGCCCCTCAACGTGCTGCTCCAGTGCGATGCCAAGGATGCCCAGCGCGCCGCTGACAACGAGGCCTTCCTCAAGTCGCTGGCCCGTCTGGAGTCCATCCGCATTCTGGCGGACGGTGAAACCGCCCCGCTGTCAGTGAAGAAGCTGATCGGTGCCACCGAGCTGATGATCCCGATGGCCGGTCTCATCGACAAGGATGCCGAACTGGCCCGTCTGGCCAAAGAGGTTGCCCGTCTGGTGGGCGAGTGCGGCCGTATCGAAGGCAAACTCGGCAACGAAGCCTTCGTCGCCAAGGCACCGGAAGCGGTCATCGCCAAAGAACGCGAGAAGCTGGAAGATTACCGTCTCCAGCTGACCAAGCTGGAAGCCCAGCAGGCCGAAATCGCCGCGCTGTAAGCACCGCCCCTACCGATACAACAAAGCCCCCTGCCAAGGGGGCTTTTTCATATCCGCGCTTCCCGTTTCAGCTCACCAGCAACCAGCCGCAAAAACCGAGATAGAGCAGGCCGACCAGTGCCAACCGTTCGGCGGTCATCACCCCCTTTCTGAACCCCCACCAGAGCAACCCCACCGCCAGCAACGTCACCAGCGAGGAGGCCATCATGGCGCCATCCAGCAGCCAGGGGGTAAAGATCAAGCAGAACGCCTTGGGGATAGTGCCCTGGATCATCATGGCCCCGGAGATATTGGCCAGCGCCAGCCGATTCTTGCCCTGCCGCACCCAGATCAGCACGTTCATCAGCTCCGGCATCTCGGTCGCCACCGGACTCAACAGCAGGGCCGCCAGCACCGGCGAGAGGCTAAAAAGCTCGCCCATGCTCTCCAGCTGATGGACAAACAGCTGGGCCGCCAGCGCCACCACCACCAGTGCAGCCAGTGTCTGCAGCAGCACCTTGCCAAGGGGCGGGATCCCGGCATTTGGAGCCAGCTTGAGGGGCTCCGGCAGCTCGACCTCATGGCTGTCGCTTTGTTTCAGCTCGCGCCTTACATAGACGAGGTAGACCAGCACGAACAGCGGAGCCAACCAGCTCTTGCCGGTAAAGGCGACCAGCCCCAGCGCGGTCGCCACCAGAAAGATGCCGATAAACCAGCGCTGATCCCGGCCAATCTCGCGCTGCACCTCGCCATCGATGGCCCGTTCGGTACGCCCCATGCAAAGCAGCAGGGTGAGGCCGACTGCCGCATAGCCGATGGTCGCCAACACCAGCGGCCCGCCGAGGGCGGCGCCAATGCCTATCTCCTGCTGGGCGGTTGTGTTGCCCATCAGCAGGGCGGTGAGGGTCACGATACACTCGGGCAGTGCCGTACCCAGTGCCGCCAGCAGGGAGCCGGTGGCGCTTTGGGAGAGTTTGAAGTGGTGACCGATCCACTCGATGCCGTTGACGAAGTATTCGCAGGCAAGGTAGATGGTGACCGCAGAGACGAGAAATAACAGCAGGGTAATCAACATAATAGATACCGCCAGGCGAGCAGAATAACCGATGGACCCGACATGGCTCGCCCGGCTGGCGTGCATATCGAGGCCAAAGGTCTTGCAGAGCGATAGTGCCTATCGCCGCCCATGCCATGGATACGAGGATCCAAGAGTGTTGACATGGGCCCGGCCCGGAATGCGGGCGGGTTGCTACTCCCCAATGACTGAGGGGACGTTTTAGCAACTCGACCGCCGCCTCACAAGGCAAATTAATGACAACTCATTCAATAAGTTGTAAGGGAATGTAACCTCGCCAGCCCCTCCTCCCCACCGCCATTGCGCTGTTGGCACACTGATTGCTCTAGGTAGTTCACTATCCACAACAGTTTGGGAAGGATGAACAATGAAACGGTGGATCCAACATTTCTATCAACTGAACCGCCTCAACTGGCTGATGGTCTGGTTGTTGCTCTGCTGCAGCATCATTCTGCTGTTTCCGGCCGGGCTGATGAAAGGGGCCGTCAGCCAGTGGGCTGCGGATCATGCGGCCTGGCTGGGGGTCGGTATGCTGATCGCCATCTCCTACTTCTGCAGTCAGGGCTTCCTGATCGCTTGGGAGTGGGCCTGTGAAGAGTGGCAGGCGCGCCGTCAGCAGGACCAGCTGGCCCAGATGATCGGCTTCCTCGACTTCAACGAGAAAGCGGTGCTGCGCGAGTTCGTGCTACAGCGTAAAAGCGTCATAAACTTGCCGATCACCGAGCCCGCCGTCAAAAACCTGATGGATGCCGGCGTCCTCACCTACGCCTACGGCAAGCCGACCCGGGAGAAGGATGACGAGAACCAGATCCGCGCCCTGATGATCGCCCTGCCCGCCCGACCGCTGCTCACCTACAAGGTGCTGGGGCTGTCGCGCGGCAAGATGAGCGACGAGCAGGTGGAGCAGATCATGAACGCCCGTCCCAAGTTCGCCCAGAAGGGGTTCCAGCGCTAACCGCCGCCCAACCGCCAGATGCAAAAGAGCCGGACACTGTCCGGCTCTCTCGTTTCTGCGCGACGCTCTGTACCATCCCTTCCGTCTTGCTGCGTCCTACCCCTTTAGGCTGGAGCAAAAGCTGACATCGTCCTGCACAGGATCATCGCTCATGCTGTGATAAAGCTCGAAGCAGGGACCATTGCCAAACTCCAGCCCGGCAACAACGATGTCGCCGATATGCTCCTGCCAACGCGGGCCATACTGGCTGCGGTCGGTAATAAGATAACGGGACTGGGCATAACGACCGGCGGGAATAAGCTGGATCTCGACCGCTCCCATCCCCACCGTCCCCGCAGGCACCGTCACACCGATGTCAGTGCGACACTGGGCTGGCGGAGTCACCTCGGGGTTATCGTGATAGATGAAGATCCACTCCCCACCTTCCAGACCGCGGGCGCTGGCCCACTGATGCAGCTGGCTGCAGACGGGGTCATACCCCTCGCCATATGGGCCGGTGACACGTATATAGGCCAGAGTGCGGGCGTCCATCTCGATAGTTTTCATGGTATTGCTCCTTGCTGATGAGTGACCCTCAGCATAAGGATTCGGCTGCACAAGTGCGTGTCCATCCTTGCTCATCAAGTGTCCATTCTTGCTCTTGTCGCGGCGAAACTCTCCCGGCGTGCAACCATAGTAACGGCGAAATACCTTGGCAAACGCCTGGGAGCTGGCGAGCCCCGCCCCCAACGCAATGGCCGTGACACTGACATCGGTATAGCAGAGCTGCCAAGCAGCCCGCTGGATGCGCAGACGACGACACATCTCCCCGGGCGTCTCCCCCGCCACAGCCGTAAACACCCGGTGAAAATGGTAGAAAGACAAGCAGGCACTGCTTGCCAGCGTTTCGATGGAGAGATCGGGATTCTGCTCCAGCGCCCGGATCACCGGGCGCAATCTGGCCTGATAATCGACCATACCGTTAGCGGCTGGCGCTCCCCGCAACTCTGGCCATATAGAGCGCATCCACATAACGCCCTTGGCGGAAGGCATAGTCACGGGCTCGCCCCTCCTCGGTAAAACCGAACTTGCGATAAAGCGCCTGTGCGGCCTCATTGTCGGTATAGACGGTCAGCTCAATCCGGTGCAGGTTGAGCCAGTTATCGGCCAGATCCAGCGCCGCGGCCATCAGGGTAGAGCCAACTCCCTTGCCAGCCCAGTCATCCCGTACCCCCATGCCAATCCCGGCCACATGCTTGCGTCTGGGATTGGGTTCTACGTGCAAGGAGATCTGGCCCACCAGCAGCCCCTCTACCTCCGCCACCCAGGCGACCACATCACTGCTCTCCAACCGCTTCTGCCACTGGCTAAGGGGAGGTGTGGGCAGGTGCAGAGTGCCCGCCTGGGCATTAGGCATGGCGTAGAGATCCCGCAAGGCGGGGGCATCGGTGGGTTCGGCATGACGGATAGTAATCTGCATATGAGGCTCCTTCTCGAAACCACCATCATGCAATATCCGGCGCGGTTACACATCCCCCAGCAACACCCATTTGTCTTGCCTATCAAAGGGCGAGGAAAGGCCCATTGGCCGAGCACGGCGCAGATCCGTAGGCTGACCCTATATCAACAAGGAGAGAAGCCATGACTGACAAGACCCTGCACAGCGCCAACGGCGCCCCCGTCGTCGACAACAACAACAGCCTCACCGCCGGCCCGCGCGGCCCCATCCTGATGCAAGATATCTGGTTGATGGAGAAACTCGCCCACTTCGACCGCGAGCGCATTCCCGAGCGGGTGGTTCACGCTAAGGGCTCGGGCGCCTACGGCACCTTTACCGTGACCCACGACATCAGCCAGTTCAGCAAGGCCGATCTGTTCAGCGCCATCGGCAAGCAAACACCGGTGTTCCTGCGTTTCTCCACCGTAGCTGGTGAGAAGGGCGCCGCCGATGCCGAACGCGATGTGCGCGGCTTCGCTCTCAAGTTCTATACCGAGCAGGGCAACTGGGATCTGGTGGGTAACAACACCCCGGTCTTTTTCATCCGCGATCCGCTGAAATTCCCTGACTTCATCCACACCCAGAAGCGGGATCCGCGCACCAACCTGCGCAGCGCCACCGCAGCCTGGGACTTCTGGTCACGCCATCCGGAATCCCTGCATCAGGTCACCATACTGTTCAGCGATCGCGGTATCCCCAAGAGCCTGCGGGAGATGAACGGCTACGGCAGCCACACCTTCAGCTTTATCAACGGCGCCAACGAGCGCTTCTGGGTCAAGTTCCACTTCAAGACCGAGCAGGGCCACAGCTTCTACACCGATGAAGAGGCCGCCACCGCCGTCGGGCAGGATCGGGAGACCAGTCAGGCGGACCTGTTCAACGCCATCGAGCGGGGCGACTTCCCGCGCTGGAAGGTCTATGTGCAGGTGATGCCGGAGGCCGAAGCCCAGACTTACAACATCCACCCGTTCGACCTGACCAAGGTGTGGCCGCACAGCGACTACCCGCTGATCCCGGTGGGCGTGCTGGAGCTCAACCAGAACCCGGACAACTACTTCGCCCATGTGGAGCAGGCCGCCTTTACCCCGGCTAACGTGGTGCCCGGGATCGGCTTCTCGCCGGATCGCATGTTGCAAGGGCGACTCTTCTCCTACGGTGACACCCAGCGCTATCGCCTTGGCGTCAACCACGGTCTGCTGCCGGTCAACGCCCCGCGCTGCCCGTTCCATCACGGAGCCCATCGTGACGGTGCCATGCGGGCGGACAGCAATGGCGGCGCCAGCCCCAACTATCAGCCGAACCGTTTCGGCACCCAGCAGCCGAGCGAGCAGCACGAACCGGCGCTGAGTCTGGAAGGGGCAGCCCTGCACTACGACTTCCGTGACTACGACAGCGACTACTACAGCCAGCCGGGTAACCTGTTCCGCATCATGGACGAGGGGCAGCGTTCACGGCTCGCCGCCAACCTGGCCCGCTCCCTTATCAATGTGGAGGATGACGCCATCGTCGCGGCCCAGCTCAAACACTTCGAGCAGGCCGACCCCGAGTATGCCAAACGGGTCGAACTGGCACTGGCCGCCTTGCAGCGCTAAGTCGCAGGCAGGCAACATCTGCAAAAACAAAACGGGGGCCTGATGGCCCCCGTTATTTTGCTATTGACGGTGAGAAATAGAAAACGGAGCCCGAGGCTCCGTTTTTTCAATGCTGTATCAATCCCGGACGGAACGCGCTTCACGCTCTTCCCGCTCCCTTGCCAACAGGCGTTTGTACCACCAGCTACTGCGACGACGTTGTGCATTGGAAGAGCGACGAGCCATTTCTTAGGTTCCAGCCAATAGAAGAAAGGAGCTGCATTATGCGACAGGGATCACGTCCATGTCTTTAGCTGGATCAAGAAAAGCCTCACTGACCCACGGAAATCGTCTTCTGATCTTTCGCACCACGGGTGGCAGGCAACACCACCGCAGGAGAGCGCCAGGCCAGCGCGCCATTGCTCTCGAGGTCGTTCTGCGGGCCGCACTCCAGCCAGATATCTCCTTGCAGAATGCGGGCCCCTTCGGAATATTTCTGATCCGCAAACCAGCAGACCCGCTCGGGCAATGAGCCCAGCGGCAACACCAGCTCGGGACTGGCAGACTCGCCCACCACAGTGGTTTTGGACGCAGCCAGAGCGGGGGTGAGCCAGAGGGAGGCCAGCAGGCAGAGCAGTACATTTTTCATGAGGGGGATCCTGTTGCGATGGGAGGCACTCTCGAAGAGTCGACCAGCCCCGGGGTTTACTTGACTGACAATCATACTGCCTGCTGGCATTGTGGAACCAATATGGTAGCCTGCCAGCGCCTGCGGGCAGTCTCTCGCTGCCACGCGCAAACTTCCGGTGAATTTGTCACGTCCTGGCAAAATATAACCTTATTTATCAAATCGTTATTTGGATATTATCCCAATGCGTATCATGCCGTTGCTTCAGGCGGCCTGCCTGAGCCTGATGTTGTCCGCCTGCGTTGCCCCATTGCTGATGATGAGCCCCACCAGCCAGCTGATGTGGGCCCTGCTCAAGCCGCTGGTCGGCTTTGACCCGAACGAGGTCAATCTGTTCGAACAACCCCTGATCAAGGATCGGATGACCGCCATCCTTGGTCCCAACTACGACAGCACCATGCAGTTGCTCAAGACTGCCGACAAGTTACAGCAGGAGGGGCCGCTTTTCTATGTGGTCTCCGAGTATGCGCCCGTGCCGGATATCGCCAAGCAGGCGGGGATGGTGTGGAACTCGCAAACCAACCAGATGTCGGTATTGCTGCAAAAAGGGGATGGCACCACCCTGACCTTCGGCGAAAATCTGGCGGGCACGGCACCGACCTGGCCAACCGCCATGCAGGGCTGGCAGACCCCCACCAACCAGCTCACCCCGGCGGCCAATGCCCTGACCGGGGCGGCGACCAGTCAGAGTGGCGCCTCCCCCTTCTCCCTTGGCAGCGCGCTGGGCACAGTGACCCGCGGCGTCACCGGCTCGCTGACCAACAGTGCAAGTCAGGCTATCAGCGGCGCAGCCTCCCACGCCACCAGACAGGCCACCGGACAGGCCACCCAAGCGGTGAGCCAGAGCGCGACCGACCTGACTCGCAGTGCGACCACCGCAGTCACCGCACCGGCCAAACAGGCGGTGAGCAGCACCACCGCCACCGTGACGCAAGAGGCCACCAAGGCCGTTGCCACTCCTGCCAAGCAAGCCGTCAGCAGCACTGCTGCCACCGTGACGCAGGAAGCCACCAAGGCTGTTACCGCGCCGGCCAAACAGGCAGCCAGCAGCGCCGCTGCGGCCGCGACCCAAGAAGCGACCAAAGCCGTTACCGCTCCTGCCAAACAAGCCGTCAGCAGCGCCGCTGCGACCGCGACCCAAGAAGCCACCAAGGCTGTTGCCGTTCCTGCCAAACTGGCTGTCAGCAGCACTGCTGCCACCGCGACGCAAGAGGCAACCAAGGTTGTTGCCGTTCCTGCCAAGCAAGCCGTCAGTAGCGCCGCTGCGGCCGCGACGCAAGAGGCAACCAAGGCCGTTGCCGATCCGGCCAAACAGGCTGTCAGTGCCGCATCCCATACGGCCGGAGAGAGCGTCGCCGATGCCGCCAGAGCGGCGGAAGCCAAGGCGCGCGCCAAGGCAGAGGCGGAGATGGAAGCCCTGCTCAAATAAACCGACAGGCCACCGCAAGGTGGCCTGTTTTTTATCCCGCTACCGGATCATGACGTTATGGAAAAGGCCACATAGACTGTTAGGTAACTGCCCGCACAAGGAGTGCATCATGCGTCGTCTACTCCCTGCTCTCGCTTCTCTCGCCCTGTTTATCGCGCTCCCTGCTCCGGCACTTATCTACTATTCGGAGCAGAACATGCCGCTCAATGGCCAGGATAAAAATGGTCAGCCAGTGGGGTTGGCGGTCGAGTTGCTACGCCTGATGTGGCGTGAAATGGGAGAGCCGGAGCAACCCATCCACTTTCTGCCCTGGGCCCGCGGCTGGTATCTGCTGACCCAACAGCAAGAGGCCGTGCTCTTTACCACGGCGCACACCAAGGAGCGGGATCCCCACTTCCTCTGGGTCTGCCCCATCAGCCACTCCAGGGTCGCGCTGGTCGGCCGCAAGCAGGATGCCCCCAAAGTGGCCAGCAAAGCGGATCTCGCCAAGCTGCAGATCGGTGTGATGCAGGCGGATGTCGGGGAGCAGTTGCTGCTCAACCGCGGGATCAGCCCGGGCAATATGATGTCGGTAGAGCGCATGGATCAGGTGGTGCGCCAGCTCATCATGGCACGCACCGATCTGGTGGCGGGCAACGAGGTGATGCTGCGCCATCAGGCCAAAGAGCTGGGTTTCCCCAGCGAGGATTTTGTCACCGTCGCGATCATTGAAGAGCAGGATAACTGCTTCGCCTTCAACCTGAGGGCAGACAAGCAACAGGTTGCCCGCCTGCAACAGGCGCTGGACAAGGTCAAACAGGGGGATGAATACAAGCAGTTGATGAAGCGCTACCAGTTGCTCAGTATCCTGCCCGAAACCACTCCCACCATCCCGCGCCTCGAGTAACCCCGGCCCGCCCTATGGCGGGCTCGTTGTATCTCCCATCGATGAAACGGGGGATGCCTCCACCGGCGCAGTAATGAGGTGGTTCAGAAAGAGATTGAACAGCTCGGCCCGCGAGCCGAGCCGCAGTTTGCCATAGAGATGCTTGCGGTGATTCTTCACCGTGCCACTGCCAATCCCGAGCTCCGCGGCAATCGCCTCGGTATCCAGCCCCTGCAGCAGCAACTCCGCCACCTGCCGCTCGCGCCGGGTAAGCCTATCGCCCCCGACACTCGCCATCGCCAGCTCCACCGCGATCTTGAGGCTGGCGCTATCTGGCAGTGCCGTGCTCTGGGCCAACAACGGCTGGCTCTGCCGCCACTGCTGACGACAGAGCGAATGCACCAGCGGGAACAGCTGCTCCAGCCTCGCCAGCTCGTCACGGCTGAGGGTACTGCGCTTGTCGAGTCGCCCGAGAAACAACATCAGCGTCAGTCCGTCCCGCACCGGCAGGATCAGTCCCACCTCTTCCTGCCAGCCGGTGGCCTGATAGAAGTGGTAGCGATATTCGGGATCGAGCCGCCCTTGGGAGACCTGCGCCAGGGTCCAGACGCCAGCAGGCAAGCCCTGCTCCAGCGCCTGCATAAAGGGATCCTGACTGAAGTGGCTGGTGAGGTAGCGATCAAACAGCAGAGCCCGCTGATGATTGAGGTTGTCGTAGAGGTAGACGGGCCGCTGCCCCACCCCGAGCAGCAGGGCACAATCAAACGCCACCTGCTGCTGGATCAGCCGCACCAGCGCCGCCGCAAAGGCGCTGCTGTGCAGGGCATCGACCACCTCGGTCATGCTGCGGGTCAAGGCATCTGTGGTGAATGGCTGGGTCATGGTGGCACGTTTCCGGCGACGGGGAGCGATTCCCCGCTATGGCTGAATGCTAGCACGAGAGTGGCAAAACTGTCCCTGAGGGGACATATCCGCCACCAGCCAGAACGGCGAGGATGACGGCTTTTCCCCCTGTTGTTGGAGCACCCATGATCAACCCCCACCTGCTCGATGAGCTGACCGAGCGCGGCCTTGTGGCCCAGAATTCCGACCCGGCGGCCCTAGCCGATCATCTTGCCACCCCGCGCACCGTCTATTGCGGGTTCGATCCCACCGCCGGCAGCCTGCATATCGGTCATCTGGTGCCGCTCTTGATGCTGCGCCGCTTCCAGCTGGCGGGCCACACCCCGGTGGCACTGGTGGGCGGGGCAACCGGCCTTATCGGCGATCCCAGCTTCAAGGCGACCGAGCGCAGCCTCAACAGTGCCGATACCGTGCAGGGTTGGGTCGCCAGCCTGTCGGCCCAAATCAGGGCGCTGCTGCCCGCCGATGAGGGCCTGTCGGCCCCGCAACTGGTCAACAATGGCGACTGGATGGGGCAGATGTCCGCCCTCGATTTTCTGCGGGATATCGGCAAGCACTTCTCGGTCAATGCCATGCTGGCGCGGGAATCGGTGCGCCAGCGGCTGGCTCGCCCGGATCAGGGCATCTCGTTCACCGAGTTCTCCTACGCTCTGCTGCAATCCTACGACTTTGCGGTGCTGCACCAGCGGCTCGGCTGCACCCTGCAGATTGGCGGCAACGACCAGTGGGGCAACATCACCAGCGGCATGGATCTCACCCGTCGCCTCCATCAGGCGCAGGTGCACGGCATGACCCTGCCCCTTATCACCAAGGCGGACGGCACCAAGTTCGGCAAGACCGAGGGTGGAGCCGTCTGGCTCGATCCGGCGCTCACCTCCCCTTACGCCTTCTACCAGTTCTGGCTCGGCACCGCGGATGAGGATGTCTACCGCTTCCTGCGCTACTACAGCTTTATGCCGCTGAGCGAGATTGATGCACTGGAGGCGGAAGACGCAAAGCGGCAGGGGCGCAAGCAGGCCCAGCAGGTGTTGGCGAACGAGCTGACCGAGCTGGTGCACGGCAAAGCGGCGCTGGCAGCGGTGCAGCGCATCAGCGAGCTGCTGTTTAGCGGCGATGTGGCCCGCCTCGGCGAGAGCGATCTGGCCCAGCTGGCGCAGGATGGCATGCCGAGCAGCACCGTCAGCGGCGAGACGGATCTGGTCAGCCTGCTGGTCAGCTGCGGTCTGGCGAACTCCAAACGCATCGCCCGCGAGCTGCTGGCGGCGGGGGCCATCAGCCTCAATGGTGTGATCAAGCAGGATGAACAGCTGAGTGCCGATGATCGGCTGTTTGGTCGCTACCTGCTGCTGCGCCGGGGCAAGAAGCAGTATCACTTGGTGGAGTGGCAATAAGCCGCAGGGCGGGGAGCACAGCCTCCCCGCCCGTACCCTCAATCCCTTTTGAATCCCGAGTTGCGATCCCCCTCACAGCCTCTCCCGTCAGCAGCCACCATACTGGCACCGGCGAACATGGAGTACGCCACACAATCTGTTCCTCACGAATCAACAAGGATGCTGATAAGGATGCTGATGATAAAGAGATGGCTTCTGGTGCTGCTCTGCACCCTGCCCATGCTGGCACACGCCAGCGGATACACCCAGACCCGCTACCCCATAGTGCTGGTGCACGGCCTGTTCGGCTTCGACAAGCTGCTCGGGGTCGATTACTTCTACGGCATTCCCCAGGCCCTGAGCCGGGATGGTGCCAAAGTCTACGTGGCCCAGGTGTCAGCCACCGCCAGTTCGGAGCAACGGGGGGAGCAACTGCTCGCCCAGGTCGAGCTGCTGCTGGCGGCCACCGGCGCCGAGAAGGTCAACCTGATCGGCCACTCCCACGGCGGCCCCACCATCCGCTATGTCGCCTCGGTCGCCCCCGAGCTGGTCGCCTCCGCCACCAGCGTCGGCGGCGTCAACTACGGCTCCGAGATTGCCGATCTGGTGCGGGCCAATGCCGCCCCCGGCAGTGCCGCCGAGAAACTGGCGGCCGCCGCGGCCCACGCCCTCTCCGGCATGATTTCACTGCTCTCGGGCGGGAGCCAGCTACCGCAAGATCCGGTCGCCGCCCTCGATGCCCTCACCAGCAAGGGGGCCAGCCAGTTCAACCAGCGCTACCCGGAGGGGCTGCCCAGCCGCTATTGCGGCGAGGGGCCGATGCAGGCCAGCAACGGCGTCTACTACTTCTCCTGGAGCGGACGCGGCAACCTGACCAATCTGCTGGATCCGGTGGATCCTGCGCTGGCGCTGACCGGCGCCTTCTTCAAGGAGCCCAATGACGGGCTGGTCGGGGTCTGCAGCAGCCACCTCGGCAAGGTGATCGGCACCGACTACCGGATGAACCATCTGGACGAAGTGAACCAGTCCTTCGGTATCCACCATCTGTTCGAGACCGATCCGGTCACCCTCTATCGCCAGCATGCCAACCGTCTCAAGGAGCTGGGACTATGAAGATAGCCACCCTGCTCGTCGTGCCCTGCGCCATCACCCTGCTGCTTGGCGGGGTGTTGCTCTGGCCCACAGCACCGACGGCAGACTCATCCCCCGCTCAAGCCAGCCAGCATGCACAGAGCCACCCGCACGATCCCGAGCAGGAGGCCGCCGATGCCCTGCAGGCGCGCTATCGCACCTTTGTCTCCGCCCAGAGCAGCCTGACGGTGCCCACCGAGATCTCCCTCGCCAGCCTGCAGATCCTGTTTGACGAGCGGGAGCAGCTGCGCCAGCAGAGCTTTACTCCGGCCGAGCAGGCCCAGCTGTTTGCCGAGGATCGGCTGATGGAGCAGCTGACCCTGCGCCGCAGGGCGCTGGCGGAAGCAAGAGACAGCGACAAGTCGCAGCTGGCCAGCGAGCTGGATCTCTGGCTGGCGGAGCAACCGGGCTGGTTTCGCGAGGCGGAGGCCAACAGCCGTCTGCTTGAGGAGTTGCAAGAGCTGGCGCAGATGGACCCGGCCAAACGGGAGGCTCTGCTGCTGGAGACAGGGGGGCCGGAAGCGGTGGATCGGATGCGCCAGCTGGAGCAGAACCGGCAAGGGTTCGAGGAGCAGCTCAGCGGCTTTCTGGTCGAGCTCAGACAACTGCCGAACGAGGCCCGGGCCGAACAGCAGCAGGAGCTGCTGGCCCGCTGGTTCGAGCCCGGACAGTGGCGCCGGGTCGAGGCACTCACCCGGCTCAAGCTGGGGGAGCCACACACCAAATGAGAAGGGGGCCCGTTATGGGCCCCCTTGCTATTGCGCTTATTGCGGCTTGTTGGCACCCGGCAGCGGATGCCAGGTGAGGCGGGTTACCTGAGTGCCCTGCACCTCGCACTTGAGGCTCAGCTCCTGCCACCCCTTATCCTGACGCAGGGAGACCTCCCCCTCGATCCCCTGCTCGCCAATCTTCAGCTTATCCTGCTCGAAGATCACCTTGTCGCCGTGGGCGAGATCCATCAGTTTGCCGTTGCAGAGCCAGTGAGCGAGATCCGCCCCCTTCAGCTTGACGCCCCCCTTGGCCACCTTCTGTTCGGCCGCGCTCACCACAAACAGCTTGCTCAGCTCGGCAGCCCGCTTGGTGAGCCACTCCTGACGCTGCTGCATGCTCATCTTGCTGACGAACTCGGCGGGCTGCCCCTTCTCGTCCAGCCATTGGGTCAGCTTGCCGCTGTCATCAAAGGCGAACTGGGCGGCGGGCTCTTTGACCCCGAACAGCTTGCCGCCCTTGAAGTAGTAGCGGCTCTCCCCTTCCAGCTTGCCCAGCTCGTTCATGATGGGCACGGCGATGATGACGGGGGCGCCATCGATCCAGGCCTTGATGTCGACGCCGTCATGGCTGAATTGACGGGTATCGAGGGCGCTCTCGGCCCCCTTCTCCATCAGGGTAAACTGCTCGGCGAGAGAAGCGGCCAGAGAAGGGAGGGAGCAGAATCCCAGGGTCAGCGCGATCGCTGTGTTGCGCATTGAGTTGTACATAACACTCCTGTGATGGGCCATCCGGCCCGTGGTTAACTCTCTGTCAGCCAGGCCCGCAGCCCTTCCCGGTGAGCATCGCTCAGGGGCAGGGATTGGCGGGCCCGGTAGTCAAAATGGATCAGGGTCGTTTCGGCGGTGACGGCCAGTTCGCCGCCCTGCCAGGCCTCCTGCCAGACCGTAAAGGAGCTGGTGCCGATGCGGCGCACGCCGGTCTTGATGGTGACCGGCTGGCCGTAGAACAGCTCCCGTTTGAACTGCACCGTATAGCCCGCGATGATCAGGTGCCAGTTATGCACATCCAGATCGGGGGAGAAGATCCGGAACAGGGGATCTCGCGCCGATTCGAACCAAACCGCCGGCACCGTATTGTTGATATGGCCGAGGGCATCCGTCTCCTGAAAGCGGGGTTGGATCTGCATTTCCAGCATGAGTTGACTCCTTGTCTCTTTGTTTCTGTCCTTGTCCGTTCATGGGACATCAGTGGCCAATGGGTGGCCGCCGGGCATCACCAGCGGATCAGCATGTTACATGATACTGCTGGCCCAAGCACAGGGATGCCCACGACCCTGCGATACCGGCCAGCAGGTGTCGCAGTGCGGCGAGTTTTGGTGCTCTGCAAAAAAAGCGGGCAGTAAAAAGCCCCGCACATCTTGGGTGTGCGGGGCTGGTGCAGATAACCAAACGGCTTGGGGACTAGCCGAGCAGATCGAAGCGATCCGCATTCATCACCTTGTTCCAGGCGGTGATGAAGTCACAGACAAACTTCTCCTTGTTGTCATCCTGGGCATAGACCTCGGCATAAGCGCGCAGCACCGAGTTGGAGCCGAACACCAGATCCACCCGGGTGGCCGTCCACTTCAGCGCGCCGCTGCGGCGATCGCGGATCTCGTAGAGATTGCTCGCTTTCGGCAGCCACTGGTAGCCCATGTCGGTCAGGTTGACGAAGAAGTCGTTGCTGAGCACCCCGACCCGATCGGTAAAGACCCCGTGCCCGGAACCGCCATGGTTGGTGCCGAGCACCCGCATCCCGCCGACCAGCGCCGTCATCTCGCAGGCGGTGAGCCCCATCAGCTGGGCGCGATCCAGCAGCAGCTCCTCCGCCGTCACCAC
Source organism: Aeromonas sp. MTB (assembly GCF_056632455.1). Taxonomy (NCBI): domain Bacteria; kingdom Pseudomonadati; phylum Pseudomonadota; class Gammaproteobacteria; order Aeromonadales; family Aeromonadaceae; genus Aeromonas; species Aeromonas sp. MTB. The sequence continues at coordinate 274,327 of NZ_CP147026.1, read as the reverse complement.
ATAGTCCTGCTTCAGCCAATTACGGAAGCCGTCGGCCAACGGTTCCAACACCTCGAACGAGGCCACATCGGTCTGAGCCTGAGTGGCGTCCCCCCGGCCCGGCGCAAACGGCACGCTCACCGTCACTCCAGCGGCCTGGGCAGCCTGCTCGATGGCGAGGTTGCCCCCCAGCACAATGAGATCCGCGACGCTGACGCCACACTCGGCCGCGAGCTTGTCATAGACCGCCAGCACCTTCGCCAGCCGCGCCGGTTCATTGCCCGGCCAATCCTTCTGCGGCGCCAGCCGGATGCGGGCGCCGTTGGCACCGCCCCGCTTGTCGGAGCCACGGAAGGTACGGGCACTATCCCAGGCTGTAGTGACCCGCTCGCTGATGGAGAGGCCGCTGGCGGCAATCCTGGCCTTGACCGCCGCCACGTCATAATCGGCACGGCCGGCAGGCACCGGATCCTGCCAGATCAGATCTTCTGTCGGCACATAGGGGCCGACATAGCGGCTCTTCGGCCCCATATCCCTGTGGGTCAACTTGAACCAGGCGCGGGCGAAGGCGTCGGAGAAGGCCGCCGGGTCATCGCGGAAGCGCTCGGCAATCTTGCGATACTCGGGATCGAATTTGAGCGCCATATCGGCATCCGTCATCATGGGTTTGCAGCGGATCGACGGATCCTCCACATCCACCGGCATATCCTCTTCGGCGATATTGATCGGTTCCCACTGATGGGCCCCCGCCGGTGATTTTTGCAACCACCAGTCGTACTTGAACAGCAGCTCGAAGTAGCCGTTGTCCCATTGGGTCGGGTGGGTGGTCCAGGCCCCTTCGATGCCGCTGGTCACTGTGTTGCGGCCGATGCCGCGGCTGTGGTGATTGATCCAGCCGAGCCCCTGCTCCTCGAGGCTGGCCCCTTCCGGCTCGGGGCCAAGCTGTTTGGCATCGCCGTTGCCGTGAGCCTTGCCGACGGTGTGGCCACCGGCGGTCAGCGCCACCGTCTCTTCATCATCCATCGCCATGCGGGCGAAGGTGACTCGCATATCCTGCGCGGTTTTCAGGGGATCGGGCTGGCCATCCACCCCTTCCGGGTTGACGTAGATAAGCCCCATCATCACCGCCGCCAGCGGGTTTTCCAGATCCCGCTCGCCGGAGTAACGACCGCCCGGCTTGCCGCTGGGCGCCAGCCACTCTTTCTCCGATCCCCAGTAGATATCCTTCTCCGGGTGCCAGATATCCTCGCGGCCAAAGGCGAAGCCGAAGGTCTTGAGCCCCATGGACTCATAGGCCACGGTGCCCGCCAGAATAATCAAATCGGCCCAGCTGATCTTGTTGCCGTACTTCTTCTTGATGGGCCACAGCAGGCGACGGGCCTTGTCGAGGTTAGCGTTATCCGGCCAGGAGTTGAGGGGGGCAAAACGCTGGTTGCCACTGCCGCCACCGCCACGACCATCGGCGATGCGATAAGTCCCGGCCGAGTGCCAGGCCATGCGGATCATCAGGCCGCCGTAGTGACCCCAGTCGGCGGGCCACCACTCCTGACTGTCGGTCATCAGGGCGGTCACATCCTGCTTGAGGGCCGCCATATCGAGCCCCTTCAAGGCTTCCCGATAGTTGAAACCGGCCCCCAGCGGATTGGTCTTGGTATCGTGTTGGTGAAGAATGTCGAGGTTGAGGCTCTTCGGCCACCACTCCATTCTGGACGTCTCGACGGAGGTGGTTCCCCCGTGCATGACCGGGCATTTTCCTGCGGAACTGTCTGAATTGTTGCTCATCGTTTTCCTCATTTGCTCTGCTGTCCATAACCTGAAACAGCATGGCACAGAGGCGTGACACAAACTGTGCAGCAGCGGCCGATTTACGAATCTTTCACGCAAGCGGCCCCGGAGCACTCGTCGGCCGCGACAGAAATTGGACGAACTATGGCGCCTCTGCGGGCTGATGGGGCGGCTCGGGCCGCAGCCAGGCGCTGCGAAAATCGAACCAGCCGAGCGCCGTCATCCGCACCCCGTGCACGCCGACCCGGCTCTCCAGCTCCAGCCAGTGGTGAAACAACGGCACAAACCAGCTCTGCTGCTGCACAGTTGCCAGCAGGGCGCGGGGGCCGGGCTCCTCACCGCTGGCGCGCCACTGCATCAACCCTTGCCACAACTCATGCTGACTGCTCCACACCTTGCGCAGCAACGGGGTGCCCTGCAACCAGGCGTAGGGGGCAAAGGGGCCGGCATGTTCGAGGTTGAGGGTGCCGAGCCAGAGATCCACATCTTCATCCTCGCCACTCACCCAGCGACCGTAATCGAGGGTGCGCACCTCCAGCCTGATCCCCTGTTCGGCCAGCAGGCTGCTCATGGCGTTGGCGCACTCGTTGAACTCCAGATGCTGGTTGAAGCAGGCAAGCACCAGTCTTCCCGGCAACTGCGCCGGTGTGGGCAAGGGCGCGGGCAGCGCTTCGCGCCAGTGGGGCAACAGGCCGAGGGCGCTGGTCCAGCCCCGTTGCAACTCGGGGGCGACCCGCCCCATCAGAGCCACCGGATTGAGCAACTGGCCGAGCCACTGGCGCAGGGCGGGATCCTGCAAGGATCCGGAACGATCGTCCTGCAGCAGGAAGTAGCAGCCCGACTCCAGCTCCGATTCGCCGCGCATGGTACCGAGCTCAGGGCTGTCGCGTCCCAGCTGCAGGTGGGTCTCCAGCCGCTCCGCCAGTTCAGGCAGCATCCAGATATCGATCTCGTCGAGCAGGGCGCGCAGGCCGAAGTAGTCGTCAAACGCCGCAAGGCAAAGATGCAGGGGATCGTTGGCGGCCACCCGGTAAGGGCCGGTGCCCACAGGTTGCAGGGCAAAGCCCGCCTCCCCCTTGAGCTCCCGTGGCAAAATGGTCGCCACCGGCTCCGCCAGCAGGTGGGGCAGCCAGGGATCCGGACTGTCGAGATAGAGATCCAGGGTGCGCGGCCAGGGGCTCTCCAGCCGAACCAGATGGGAAAACAGCGGGCGATCCCGCAGGGCCTGCAGACTCTCCATCACATCTTCCACCACCAGCTCGCGACCGTGCTGAAAGCGCACCGCCGGACGCAGGTAGAAGCGCCAGTGGCAGGGGCCCAGACACTCCCAGTGGTGGGCGAGATCCCCTTCGATTTCCCCATTTTCCTCATTTCGCCGGGTGAGACCGTTGAAGATCTGGCGGCTCAGGTGAATTTCGGAGCGGCGCATCGGGCCGGTGGGCAGCAACTGCGGCAGCGGTCGGTAGTAGGGCACCCGCAGGATCTGGCGCCCCTCGCGGGTGGCCTGACCGAGCTGTTCGATCAGCAACGGAGTGAGAAGATCGAGGCGATCCTCGGCCAGCCGCACCGCCTGCGCCAGCTGGCCCTGACTGAGCAGATCCCGCAAGCGGCGCCGGGTCAGGCTCTCCTGACTGTCGAGCAGGGTGAGCCGGGAGCGCCTCCCCCGCCCCGCTTCCGCCGACCAGCTGAGCCAGCCCTGATCCTGCATCCGCCGCAGCAGCAGACGGGCGTTGCGCGGGGTGCAGCAGAGCAGATCCGCTACCTCGGCGAGGCTGATCTCCTGCTCGTCGCTGCCAAGCAGCTGGGCGAGTCGTTGAAATTGCTGGTAGAGGCGACCGGTCGGCATAAAAGAGGAAATCCTGTTGCTGTAAGTCATCAGTTTTTACTTCCGCATTTTAGCTCAATACTGCTGATGAACGTGAGAACCACAGCAGAGGAGCACCATCATGAGCCACGCCAACCCCATCAAACCGAACCGGATCCAGCAGACCTTGCGCCGTTACTTCAAGCGGATCCTGCCACGCCCCTTGCCGCTCATCGAGGATCCCATGCAGCAGCTCAACCACCTGATGCAGTGGGATATGAACCAGATCGATGACAAGGAGTATCGCCGTCGTCTCTGAGTGCGGGCCATGCCAACCACTCAGGAGGCGCATCCCCTGCAGGCGACATTGCTTTGCCGGATCTTGCTGTTTACATCGGCCACGGGCCTGATAGATTGGACGTCTATCCATCTATAACTGCGACAAGCAACATCCAACAAGGAGTGTGTGATGAAAGATGCGACCCTGGCCCTGCACCATGGCTTTTCCAGCGACCCCACCACCAAGGCGGTCGCCGTGCCCATCTACCAGACGGTGGCCTACGAGTTCGAGAGCGCCCAGCACGGGGCGGATCTGTTCAATCTGGCGGTGCCGGGCAACATCTACACCCGCATCATGAACCCCACCAACGATGTGCTGGAGCAGCGGATGGCCGCGCTGGAAGGGGGGATCGCCGCGCTGGTGGTCTCGGCAGGTTCCGCCGCCATCACCTACGCCATTCAGGCGCTGACCGCCGCCGGTGACAACATTGTCTCCACGCCCCAGCTCTATGGCGGCACCTACACCCTGTTCGCCCACATGCTGCCGAGTTTCGGGGTCGAGGTGCGCTTCGCCAAGGATGACAGCGCCGAGGCCATCGCCGCCCTGATCGACGACAAGACCAAGGCGGTCTACTGCGAGAGCATCGGCAACCCGGCGGGCAACATCGTCGATCTGGCCGCGCTGGCCAAGGCCGCCCACGCCCGCGGTGTGCCGCTCATCGTCGACAACACGGTCGCCACCCCGGTCTTGTGCAAGCCCATCGAACATGGCGCCGACATTGTCGTTCACAGCCTGACCAAATATGTCGGCGGCCACGGCAACTCGCTGGGCGGCGTGGTGGTCGACTCGGGCAAGTTCCCCTGGGCGGATCACGCCGAGCGCTTCCCTCAGCTGACCAAACCCGAACCCTCCTACCACGGGGTGGTCTACACCGAGGCCTTTGGCCCCGCTGCCTTTATCGGGCGGGTGCGTACCGTGCCGCTGCGCAATACCGGCGCGGCGCTGGCGCCGATGAACGCCTTCCTGCTGCTGCAAGGGCTGGAGACCCTGAGCCTGCGCATGGAGCGCCACGTGGATAACGCCCTGCGGGTTGCCAACCACCTCAAGCATCACCCCAAGGTGGCCTGGGTCAGCTACGCCGGTCTGCCGGGTCACCCGCACTATCTGCTGGCGGAGAAATACATGGCCGGCCGCCCCTCGGCCATCCTCTCGTTCGGTCTGAAGGATGGCTACGAGGCGGGCGTGCGCTTCTACGATGCGCTGAAGATCTTCAAGCGGCTGGTGAACATCGGCGATGCCAAGTCGCTGGCCTGCCACCCCGCCTCCACCACACATCGCCAGCTGAGCGAGGAGGAGCAGGCCAAAGCTGGGGTGAAACCCGAGATGATCCGGCTGTCGGTCGGGATCGAGGCGATCGAGGACATACTGGCGGATCTGGATCAGGCGCTGGAGGCCTGAGTCAGTCAGCAAGGGAGCGGGCATCAAGCCCGCTCTTTTTTAGCCATCGGTGAACCGCCCCCCTCGCCTGCTCGTATACCCCATCCTGCCACCGAATCGAGGTCGTTATGATAGTCCTGCACCACCTGAACAAATCCCGCTCCCAGCGCATCATCTGGCTGCTCGAAGAGCTGTGCCAGCCCTATGAGATCAAGGCGTATCAGCGCGATGCCACCACCTTTCTGGCACCGCCCGAGCTCAAAGCCATTCACCCTCTCGGCAAGTCGCCGGTCATCGAGCTCGACGGCCGGGTGCTGGCCGAATCAGGTGCTATCACCGAGTACCTGATTGCCCGCTACGCCCCGGATCGGCTGGCACCGGCACCAGATAGCCCGGAGTATCCCGAATACCTGCAGTGGCTTCACTTTGCCGAGAGCTCCGGCATCCTACCGCTGCTGCTCGACATGTTCGTGCGCAAGGATGGCAGCCCGATGCGCTTCCTGCCGGACTACGCCAAGGCGGAGTGTGCCAAGGTGCTGGGCTACCTCAATGAGGTACTGGCGAGTCGCCACTATCTGGTGGGGGATCGCCTCTCCGGCGCCGACATCATGAACTCCTTCCTGGTGGATCTGCTGGCGCAAAGTGGTCAGCTGGCCCACTTCTCGCACCTGCAAGCCTATTGGCAGCGTCTCAATACCCATCCGGCCCGTCAGAAGGCGGTAGAGCTGGAGCGCGAGCTGGATCAGCGCCCCTGATCCAAACAGCCACCATGCAAAACGCCCCGACAGTCGGGGCGTTTTGTTATGCTGCGAGCGCGGTTTACTTGGTCACAGGCACCTTGTCTCGGCGCGACTTCCACCACCAGCGCAGCCGGATTTGAGAGATAAGCATTCCCGCCAACATCAGGGCGCAACCGGCGATAGCGCGCTCGTCCAGCGTCTCCCCCAGCAGCAACACGCCACCCACGGCGGCAAACACGGTCTCCAGACTGAGGATGATGGCGGCGTGGGCCGGATGAGCGCCCCGCTGCCCCACCACCTGCAGGGTATAACCGACCCCGACCGATACCAGCCCGGCATAGAGCAGCGCCTGCCAACCGGCCGCTGCGCCGCTAACAGTCGGGGTTTCGATAACAAAAGCAGTGGCGAGGCTGAGCAGGCCGCAGACCACGAACTGCACCCCGGCGAGCTTGATGGGGGCAACCCGGTTGGAGTAGTGATCCACCAGCAGCAGATGCACAGCCCAGAAGAGAGCACCGACCACCTGCAACAGATCGCCAAAGCCGATGGTGAACTCGTCGGTGACGCTCAACACATAGAGACCGGCCAGCGCGATGATGGCGCCGATCCAGGTATTGAGGCCGCTCTTGTGGCGCAGCAGTAGCCCCAGTACCGGCACCAGAATGATGTAGAGCCCGGTGATGAAACCGGCCTTGGCGGCAGTGGTATAGAGCAGCCCCACTTGCTGCAGGGAGGCGGCACAGAACAGCACCAGCCCGGCCAGCACACCACCGATCAGCAGTTGGCGATGGTCGCCCGCGATGGCAACAGGTTGTCGGGATTTGAGCCACCAGAGCAGCGGCAGCAGGGAGAGGGCGCCGAGCAGAAAGCGCAGGCCATTGAAGGTATAGGGCCCCATGTGATCCATCCCGAGGCGCTGGGCGACAAAGCCCATACCCCAGATGGTGGCAGCCATCAGCAACATCAGATTGGAGCGCATGGCGATTCTTCCTTAAATCGGCGCGTGACGGGTTATCCGCTCCAAGATACCCGCCTCCCTATCCTCTTGTCTCCACTCTTTGTCTTCGTTCTCGCTCTCCACGCTCTGCATCGCACTGCTTTTGAGCACAGCGAGTGTTACAGCAGCGAAGGCTTGGTGAACACGGCCAACAGGGCAATCAGTAGCAGATTGCCACGCAGGATCCACACCACCCGGAAGTGCTGCTGAATGGAGATCATCGGCGCCTTGCCCAGACGCAGGGCGCGACGCCAGCGATAGAAGAGGCGGCTGGGATAAACGAGGGAGCCGACAATCAGCAGAAACAGCCCCATCTTGAGGCCGTGGGCAGGATGGGCAAAGATCTCTGCCACCGAGCTGGCATGCTCGAGGGCCAGCAGAGACCCGGTGGCAAAGATAGAGAAGAGCGCCAGCGCCGCCACCCCATCTGCCAGCAGCAGGCGGCGCACTCGCAGCATGTTCAGGCCGCGCCGAAAGATCAGATACTCGACACAGAGGGCAAGGATCAGCACCGCTATGCTGCCATAATGAATCATTGAGAGCAGAGTGTGGTTCAGCATCGGAAACATCTCATTTTCTGCCTTTAGACGAGCCGCACAGCATCATATATGCTGGTGTCACCCGAGACGAAAAGGATCTGTTCATGTCCCCCGCCAAGCCCAAGAACACTTGGTCTTTGATCACCCGCATGCGGCTGGGCCTCCTCTTGCTCTTTATCCCTGTGTTACTGCTCGGCAGCATCTACTACCTGCATATGGAGCGCACCCTGCGCCACGAGCAACAACAGAACCTGATTGCTCGCAACACCCAGTATTTCCATACCCTGATCGAACCCTATCTAGCGACCCTCAAACGCCAGTTTACGCTCATTTATCAGCAGGTAAATTATCGGGATTTCAGCGGCCCGGAGATCCGCAACGGCGAGCGCTACCTGCAACAGTGGCAGGCCTATCACAAGGTGATGGAGCTCGATTACGTCTACGTGGGCACCGAGCATCGCAAGATGCTGATCCACCCCTCCTGGCAGGCCGACGAGAAGTTCGATCCCAGAACCCGCCCCTGGTATCTGCTGGCATCCAGCCATCCCGGACAGATTGTCTGGACTGATCCTTATTACGACTACACCTTGGGCACTCTCACCATGGCGCTGGCCAGGGTGATTGAAGATCCTGACGGCAAGCGGGTTGGCGTACTCTCGCTGGATACCCAGCTCACCCCCCTCACCAGCTGGCTCAACAACAAGCATGATGAGACTCACCCTCTGGGGGCTGGCTATCAGATCCTGCTCAACCATGACGGACTGGTGCTGGCCCATCAGGATCGCGAAAGGGTATTCAAACCCCTCGCCCACCCCGACTGGCTGGCCCGGATGCAACTGCCACAGGGCTTTTTCCTCGATGATGCCAGCGGCCTGATGGTCTCCTACTACCGCATCCCCGAGCAGCGCTGGATCCTGCTCAGCGTCGAGCCGACTGCCAGCATGCAGCAGGTGATCGACAGCGTCTCCATCAACGTGCAGCTGATGATTGCCGTCGCCTGCATCCTCTATCTGCTGCTGGCCCTGCTCTGGTCCCGTTACTTCCGCCGCATGCTGGGGGAGATCACCCTGCTGATCCGCGCCAGCCGCTCTGGCGGTATCGCCTACAACGGCCGCCGTATGCTGGAGCTGGCCAAGGTCTATGAAGAGATGGATGCCGCCAGCCAGGACTTTGCCCAGATCCGCCTGCAAGCCCATCAGGACAAGCTCACCGGGCTCTACAACCGCCGCTTCTTCGACGAGTGCCTGCAGAAGCAGCTCAACAGTGGCGCCCCCTTCGGGGTGGTGATGTTCGATCTGGATGATTTCAAGCGAGTCAACGATACCCATGGCCATCAGGCAGGGGATGTGGTGCTCAAGCGGGTGAGCAAGCTGGGCATGAATCTGTTCCACGAGTGGGGCTGGTTCTGCCGCTATGGCGGCGAGGAGCTGGTGCTGATCTTCCGTTACGGCGAAGAGCAGCCGATGCTCCCCTCCCTGCTGGAAGCGTTCCGGCTCGGGGTGGAGCAGCTGGAGTGGCGCGAATCCGACCTCACCATCACCATCAGTGGCGGGGTGGCCTTCAGCCGCTCCGGGCTCTCGGCCAAAGAGCTGGTGGAGCTGGCCGACAAGGGGGTCTATCAGGCCAAGCGGGAGGGGAAAAACCGTATCTGCTTCCCGCTGCGCCACGCCCCTCACCAGAGTGCCGAGGAGGACATTCCCGCCTTTGGCGAGCCCCGGCAACAAACCAACGAGGGGTAGCCACCGCCGCCAACATCAACCACAACGCCGTCAGCAAAAACAAAGAGAGAGGCTCCAGCCTCTCTCTTTGTTTTTCGTGCTTCTTGCCGCACGTTAAGCCTGTGTGGCGCGCGACTCAGCGCTGCCACTCCCACACCGGCCAGCCCAGCTCCTCGGCCTGCAGGCGCAGCACGGGGGCCGGATTGACCGCATGGGGATGGCTCACCGCCCGCAGCATCGGCAGATCGTTGTGGGAATCGCTGTAGCCAAAGCTCCCCTGCCAGAGATGGTCCCTGCCTGCAAACAGCTGGTTGATGCGGGCCACCTTACCCTCGCGAAAGCTGAGGGTGCCGCGGGTCTGGCCGGTCAGCATCCCCTCCTCCTCATCGAGCAGAATGGCGACGCAGTGATCCATCCCCAGCATCTTCGCCATGGGGGCCACCAGATGCTCGCCGGAGGCGGAGATGAGCACCAGATCGTCGCCCCACTCCCGATGCCATTCGATACGCGCCAACCCCTCGGGGTAGAGGCGCTCGCGCAGCACCTGCTCGGCAAAGCGGGTAGAGAGCGAGTCGAGCCACTGGCGCGTCTTGCCCGCCAGCGGTTGCAGGGTGAAGGCCATGTACTGGTGCATATCCATCTTGCCCTGATGGTAGAGGGACATCATGGCCTGCTCCTCCGCGATCATGCTGGCAGGAGCCAGCTCCTCGGCCACCATGTACTCCAGCCAGAGGCTGGCGGAATCCCCCGCAATCAGGGTCTCGTCCAGATCAAACAGTGCCAGTGCCATGAGGGCTCCTTGCGGTAACAACGAAAATGAAACGAGGCGTCATGCTACCTCACAGAGTTGATCCCGGGCCACCGCCAGGGTCACGGCACTCCCCGCGGCCAGCAGATCGCCAGCCGAGCGGTTGAGGCAATCCACCGTCAACAGCCCCGCCTCGCACTCCACCTGATAGCGGATCACGTTGCCGAGCAGCTGTTGCTGACGAACGATGCCGGGCAGGCTGGGTTCGCTGCTGGTCGCCCCTGCGGGCAGCAGGGTAATGGACTCCGGCCGCAGCGCCAGCGTGCCCTGAAAACGGGGGCCGAACAGCGACTTGCCCTGCTCGGCGCCAAGCAGGTTGTAGTTGCCGATAAAGCCCGCCACAAACTCGCTGGCGGGACGGGTGTAGATCTGCTCCGGCGTGCCGCTCTGGACGATGGATCCCTTGTTCATCAGGAAGATCCGATCCGACATGGTGAGCGCCTCCTCCTGATCATGGGTCACAAAGATGGTGGTGAGTTCGAGCCGCTGCTGGATCTCGCGGATCTGCTGGCGCAGGCTGCGGCGGATGCGGGCATCCAGTGCCGAGAGCGGCTCGTCCAGCAGCAGGATCCGCGGCTGCACCACCAGCGCCCGGGCCAGTGCCACCCGCTGGCGCTGGCCGCCGGAGAGCTCGGCCGGATAGCGGCGCTCGAAACCGATCAGCTCCACCAGCTCAAGCGCCTCCTGCACGCTGGCGGCGAGATCCCGTCCCGGCTGGGGTTTCATCTTGAGGCCGAAGGCAACGTTGTCCCACACCGTCATGTTGGGGAACAGCGCATAACTCTGGAACACCATGCCGATACCCCGCTTCTGGGGCGCCTGCCAAGTAATGTCTTCACCGGCCACCCGCACCTGACCGCCATCCACCGGGGTGAGCCCGGCCAGCGCCCGCAGCAGGGTGGACTTGCCACAGCCGGAGGGGCCGAGCAGGGTCACCAGCTCCCCCTTGCGAATGCCGAATTCGATCCCCTCGAACACTCTGGTGTCGCCGTAGGATTTGTGCAGTTGATTCACTTCTAGATGGAACATGTTGATTCACCGATGAAATCTGTTGGCCGCCCAGGTGAGCAGCAGGGTCAGCAGGAAGTAGCTCATCACCAGCGCACTGGTGAAGTGGCCCGAGGTTGAACGCATGTTGTAGAGGTAGACCTGCAGGGTCTCGTAACGGGTGCCCACCAGCATGTTGGCAAACACGAACTCGCCGAGCAGGAAGGAGAGCGAGAGAAACAGCGCCGCCAGCAATCCCTTGCGCAGGCAGGGGATCACCACCAGCAGAAAGGCGCGGCGACTGCTCGCCCCCAGCAGGTGGGCGGCATCCATCAAATCCCTGAGCGGTACCCCTTGCAGGCTGTTGGCCAGTGCCCGGTACATAAAGGGGAGCACCACTGTGAACCAGGTGCCGATCAGGATCCATGGCGTACCGATGATGGGCAGGACGCCGTCGGCGTAGATCTGCAGCAACCCCACCGAGGAGACCACCGGCGGCACTGCGAAGGGGAGCAGGATCAACAGGTTCATCCAGGGATCCAACTTGGGGAAGTAGTAGGCCACCACCAGCACAGTCGGTACCAGCACCAGGGTCCCCAGCAGCAGGGTCGCGAAGCAGACCAGCAGACTGCGGCCAAACGCCGCCAGAAAGCGCGGGTCGCCCCACAGTTTGAGATACCAGTCGAGGGTGAAGCCATCCGGCAGCAGGGTCGCCCCCCAGCGGGTGGAGATGGAGTAGAGAAACGTGGCCAACAGCGGCAGCAGCAGGGTGGCAACCAGCCCACCCAGCACCCACTTGGGCCAACGCGGCGTCAAATCATGCATGGGATTGCCCCTTGTTCACATAGCTCTTTTTCAGCAGCCACTGGTTGGCGGCCGTCACCACTCCCAGCAGCACCATCAGGATCACCGCCAGCGCCGCCGCCATATTGGGCTCGAGGAAGATATCGCCGGAGACCAGACTGGCCACCCGGATGGTCACCAGATTGAAGTTGCCGGTGGTGAGTGCGTAGGCGGAGGCATAGGCCCCCACCGCGTTGGCAAACAGGATGATCAGGGTACCGAGCAGCGCAGGCGTCAGCACCGGCAGCGCCACATGCCACACATACTGCCCCTTGCTCGCCCCCAGCAACGCGGCAGCCTGCGGCCACTCATCCTGCAGCGCATCAAACGCCGGGTAGAGTAGCAGCAGGGCGAGCGGGATCTGGAAGTAGGTGTAGATGAGAATAAGGCCGCTACCCGAGTAGAGGTTGAAGCCGTCGATCAATCCCCATGATTTCAGCAGCAGGGTCACCGCACCATTGATGCCGAGAATGATGATAAAGGCGAATGCCAGCGGCACCCCGCTGAAGTTGCCGGTCATGGTGACAAAGGCCAGCAGCACCCGTTTGACCCGCTCGCCACTGTGGCGCAGCGCAGCGGCCCCGAGGGTGCCGATAGCCAGCCCCGCCAGACTGGCGATACCGGCGATACGCAAGGAGTTGGCGAACGATTGCAGGTAGAAGGGAGAGCCCAGGATCTCCCGGTAGTAAGCGACCCCCCAACCATCCGGGGTTTGAAAGCTGCCCACCAGCACCCACACCATGGGGGCGAGCTGGAACAGGATCATCAGCAGGATAAACGGCAGCAGCACTAGCGCGGGCAACCAGTGACGGCGCCGCTTGCGCCGGGTGGCGACAGCTTGATCCAGCAAGATCTCGGTGGTTGCAGGCATCATCAGTGCACCTCGCGCATAAAGGTCGCCTTGAGCAGCGGAGGAGCCACCGGCTTGTCGTGGGGAATGCCCAGCAGATCCGCCATCAGGGCGCAGAGCTGGGTCTGGGCGATCACCACCCCATCAGGCCACTGCTCGATAAAAGCGTCGCCAAACAGCCAGAGCGGTACAGTGCGCTCTTCGGGCAAGGTGCCACCGTGGCTCAAGTCGTTGTTCATGCCATGATCCGAGGTGATCACCACCTGATACCCCTCCGCCAGCCACTGGGGCAGCAGATCGGCCAGCAGGCTGTCCATCCGGCGCGCCTGATTGCGGTACTGGCGGGAGTCGAGGCCAAACTTGTGGCCTGCATCGTCCACCCCCATCGGGTGGATCAGCAGAAAATCGGGATCGTACTGGCTGCGCAGCCACTCGCCATCCATCAGCAGATGGCTGTCGGGGTAGTTGTCATCCCAGTAGAAGCAGCCGTACTGGATGGGCAGCTGCTCGTCGTGGGTAAAGCGATCGCGGGCCGCCAGCCAGGGGCTCTTGTTGTAGAGCTCGCTCACCCAATGGTAGGCCGCCGCTGCGGTGCGTTTACCCGCGGCGCGGGCCAGATGGAAGATGGAGTCATGCAGACTGAGACGGCTCACCCCGTTGTGCGTGATGCCGCTCGCCACCGGCGGTACGCCGGTCAGGATGCACTCGTAGAGAGGCCGGGAGAGGGATGGCAGAGCGCAGCTGAGGGTCGTATAGAGGCCGCGCTCCGCCTCCACCATGCCTGCGAGGTAGCCCATCCCATGGGCTACCCCGGCAGAGAGGCCATCCACAAGTACCACTATCACCTTGTGTTGCACTGGATTCCCTTACTGCATGTAGATCATGACGTTCTCTTGCCACTGACGCGGCAGGGCCTTGGAGCTCTGCTCCCAGGCGGCGTGATCCTGCACCGGCTTGGCCTTGGCATACTGCTCGGCCGGCAGCAGCTTGGCCTTCACGTCATCCGGCAACGCAACGTTGCTGCGGATCGGGCGGGCGTAGCCACGGGCCAGGTTGATCTGACCGGCATCGGAGAGGATGTATTCACGGGCCAGTTTGGCGGCGTTGGGGTTCTTGGCCCACTTGTTGATGATGGTGGTGTAACCGGCGATGACTGAACCGTCGCTCGGGATCACCACATCAAACTTCTTGGGGTCGATCTGGTCGCGGTAGTTGAGGGCGTTGAAGTCCCACAGCACCCCCACTTCCACCTCGCCCTTCTCGATGTTGGCGATGGTCGGGTCATTCAGCGACAGGCGCCCCTGCTGGGCCAGCTTGCCGAACAACTCCAAGGCGGGCTTGAGATTCTTCTCGCTGCCACCGGTGGCATAGGCCGCCGCCAGCACGCCGTTGTTGGCCTGGGAGGCAACACCCACATCACCCAGGGTCACCTTGTAGTCGCCACCCAGCAGGGATTGCCAGCTGGTGGGGGCGGCCTTGACCAGATCCTTGTTGATCAGGAAGGCGATGGTGCCGGTATAGGCCAGCATCCAGTGACCGTCGGCGTCCTTGGCCCAGTTGGGAATATCGGCCCAGGTGGAGGGCTTGTAGGGTTGGGTAACACCCTGCTTGACCGCAACCGGACCGAAGGCGCCGCCCACGTCGCCGATATCGGCGGTGGCATTGGCCTTCTCGGCGGCGAACTTGGCGATCTCCTGCGCCGAGCTCATGTCGGTATCCTGATGCTTGATGCCGTAGATGCTGCCCAGCTGCTGCCAGGTATCCTTCCAGTTGGCCCAGCTGTCGGGCATGCCGATGCTGTGGAGCTGGCCTTCGCCACGGGCGGCCTTTTCGAGATCCGCGATATTTTCGGCGGCAAACAGCGGTTGACTGATGGCCACCAGGGCCAGTGCACTTGCGATCACGCTTTTCATCATCCCATCCCTCTGGACTAGGTCAGTTAAGGTTCGAGAGGGATGCTAGAGGGGAATTATGACGGTGGCGGGGCGCTTTAATGGCAGTTTGATGACAATCACCCTGTCATGGCGCTGTCATCCACAGCGGTTACAACTCTGAACCCGAGTGAGGCTGGACTATTCCAGTAAGGGATTGGCCAGCCACCCGCCTTCTGAATAAGCAACAGGGACAAGAGTGTGACCGAGCCGAGATTGAGCGAGCAGAGAGTGAACGAACAGAGCATGGCCGATGGCCGCGTCTCCTCCAAGTGCGAACAGATTTGCCAGACCCTGCGCCGCTATATCGGCAGCGGCCAATTGGGGGCCGGGCAGCAGCTACCCGCCGAACGGGCCCTGAGCGAGCGTTTCGCCACCACCCGCATCACCATCAAGGAGGCGCTCTCCAGCCTCGAAGCAGACGGCCTTATCTACCGTGCCGAGCGGCGCGGCTGGTTTGTGGCACCGCCCCGCCTCACCTACGATCCCGCCATCCACACTCACTTTCACCAGTGGATCGGCGAGCAGCAGCGCACCGCCGAAACCCGGGTGCTGGCCCACGGTAGCGAGCTGGCCAGCAGTGAACTCTGCCGCTGGATGGGGCTTGAACCCTTCACGCCGCTCTACGAGATCCGCCGCCAGCGGCTGATCGACGGTCGCCCGGTGCTCCACGTCAGCCACCACCTGCTGGCGAGCCGCTTTCCCGATATCGCCAGCGCACCGCTGGCCAGCTCCCTCACCGAGCTCTATCAGCAGCGCTATGGCATAGGCCAGGGTGGGGCGAGTCTCGAGATCACCCCCTCGGCGGCGCGCGGCGCCATCGCCCGCGCCCTCAATCTGGCGGAGGGGAGCGCCGTGCTGCGGCTGGTGCGGGTCAACTATGACGAGCGGGGTGGTCTGGTGGATTGCGATATCGAGCACTGGCGGCCGGATGCCATCCGCATTTGTCTGGATACGCGAGCATTGCAGCCGCTCGCAGGCAAGCTGCAACAAACCCGGGTCGCCGATTAGACTCCAGTCAACAGAGCGGATCCCGCAGGATCCGCCGGGATCAGTTGTCAATATTGGGGATCATGTCGTCGAAGCTCTGGTAGCCGCAGTCGGCCAGTTGCAGCGACATGGTGTAGGTCTTGGCGTGCTCCTGCTGGCCGATGGCGGGGCGGTTGAGCTTGATCTCCTGATGCCAATACTCCTTCATCCGGTCGATCAGCGCCATCGCCTCCCCCTCGTTGAGGTGCAGCTGGCAGAGCGCCATATAGTTGTTCGACTTGTGCATGTTCTCCACCAGATACTCCCCCAGCACCGACATTGCCTGCCGCGCCTGCTGACGGGCGAAACGGCTGTGCTGCTCGAAGCTGATCCGCTCGCTGATCAGGAAGTGGTAACTGTTGTCGATACCAAGCTGCAAAATGCCAAGCTTCTCCAGCTTGCGCAGATAGAGGTAGCAGGAGGCATCGGTCAGGCCGTACTCCCGCTTGAGATCGATCAGCGTCTTGTCGCGCCAGAAGATATTGGCGAGAAAGGCGTAGAGCCCCGGCTCGTTGTGAAACGCCTCGTCCTGCTCCTGAGTGAAGACGGCGCGTCGGCTCTGGGCGTCCTGAGTGCGATCCAGCAACTCCTCGAACGAGAGCCCGACCAGATGGCAGATCTCCAGCAGAGTATCGAACGGCAGCGAGGGCTTGTTCATCATCCGCTTCACGGTCGCGATGGAGACACCCATGGCTTCTGCCAGGGTCTGATAGCGAATCCCCTTGTCGGTCAGGGTCTTCTTCAGGGTGTCGAGAATATTGTTGGCCAGGGTCTGGCTGTAGGTCATGCCACTCTTCCTTGTTATCGCACTTTCATTGCATGGTTATGCCGAGTCAGCTTCTGACCTGTTTTTACCTTCAAGGCTCAGATATTGACACCGAAAAAACAGCCTAGAGAAAAAATCGCCTACAACGCCCATCAGGACAGACCAGTTGAACGGTGAGGTCTCAGAATGTGACACCAGACAGTGCATATCTTTCAACCCGCAAACATTTTGCTAGTGCTGCATAGAACATCGCGCATAATCGAAACGTATCGAATTCAAGACCCTTCCTGGTTGAGAAATCGATTGTTTGCTTCCAAATTTTTATCTTTTAAACCGTAAGGTTTTTTCTCTTTCCTGGCATTGGGCGGCGCTGATAGCACCGCCCTTTTCTTTTCCCTGAATTCGCAGGTCAGGTCAAGGGCCACGGCAAGGGGAAGTGTCACCGGCCACCCGCCGCCCACTGATGCGCCAGTCACCACGACCGTTCTGGCAAGATATCCTAAACGGCCATCAATACCGTCTCATTGCCATTAAATATATTTAAATGGCCTGCTTGGAAAGCTTCGTAAAATATACTAACGAATATAATCAAGTTATTTAAAACGCCAAAAAACTATCTTTTAAATGGCTTGTGTATATAAGCAGACAAAATTAATCAGGCCGCACGACCCATATCTGCTTATCGCGCCTCATGCCCTGCAGCTGGGTGAAGAGAAAAGCCACCCACAAGCGCCAATTCGCGTATCTGATGGGCAACATGGCCCACGTGAAAACAGCCTCAAAAGACCACCAAAACCCTCAATGGGAACAATCCCAAACCTCAAAAAGAGCAAAAAACAGGCAAAAAGATAGATTTTTTTCTCACGGTTTCACCTTGTGAGGCGTTCAAAAAATCATCGAAAAGAGCCTGGCGCCTGTGAGTGACATCTGAGATGCCAATTTTTAGACAACTCATCACGGCTACGCTCGAATGAAAATTTAATGCCGATATAAATCAATCACATAGAACCAAAACCGAACTCTCAGCCTGTCATTTGCCTCACCAGTTAATTATTTAAACCTCAATAAAGCTAAAACTCTAATAACACCATTTATTAAACAAAATGCCCCTGCTTGCAGCCAGTCATATTTAGAAGAATGGGGAAATCAGTCTCTTGTTATTCAGAAATTCGCTGACTATACTGCGGCCCCTCTGTGAAAGCAGAGCAATGACGGAAATATAAAAAGCTTCATGGATTGAGCAATATAAATCACACGCAGTTCACGCAACACAAGGTTATTTATCCATGAACAAGTTTAATAAAATTGCCGCTTTCTCCCTGCTTGCTCTGGCCATGAATGGCGGCGCCCATGCCGAAGGCTGGTATGCAGGTCTGGATCTGACCACTTCCAAGATGAATCTCGATGGTGCTGCCAAAGACGTCTATGACGCCAAAGTGATCGACGACCAGCTCGACGGCGGCAGCCTGATCGTGGGTTACAGCTTCAAACCCTGGCTGGCCGTTGAAGGTGGCCTGCACGCCCAACATATGGATCAGCTGACTTGGGTGACCTCCCCGATTGCAACCGGCTTTGCCGACACCACCATCGAAACCCGCAGCATCAGCCTGGCCGCCAAGCTGAGCCAGCCGCTGGCCTGGGGCTTCAGCGCCTATGCCAAACCGGGTATCGCCTACACCCGCACCGAAGTGGAAGTTGTCGGCAACGCCACTCTCCTCGGTTTCAGCGGTCAGGGAAGCAAGAGCGCAACCAAGAGCAAGGTACACCCCAATCTGGAAGTAGGTCTGGACTACGCCTTCAACGACCACTTCTCTGCCGGTATCGGTTACGAGCGCCAGTTCGACGCCCTGAGCCTGGGTGACGAGCACTACTCTCTGGATACCTTCAAGCTGGGTCTGCGTTACCACTTCTAAGTCGCGCCGCGTCAGTAACAATGCAAAAGGGCCGCAGGTTTCAAACCTGCGGCCCTTTTAACTGCTCTTTTTCCGTACCCCGCGTTAGCAGATTTGGTCTTTACCCAGCTGCTTGGCCTGATAGAGCGCCCGATCGGCACGCACCATCAGGCTCTCTTTCTGCTCATCCTGCTGATACTCCGCCAGCCCGAAGCTCATGGTAGCGGGCGCATGGGGGCAGATGGGCTCGCTCGCCATCAATGCCTGAAACTTGCTCGCCACCACCAGCGCATCCTCGCGGCCGGTGTTGGGCAACAACACCATAAACTCGTCACCGCCCCAGCGGGCCAGCAGATCGATCTCGCGAATATGGCGGCGCACCAGCGCCACTATGTTGATCAGGGTCTGATCCCCGGCGTTGTGGCCATAGCTGTCGTTGATCTGCTTGAAGTTGTCCACATCCATGGCGATCACCGTAAACGGCTGATGGAAGCGGCGCGCCCGCTCGCACTCCAACTGCAACGCCCGCTCCAGCCGATAGCGGCTGGCGGCACCGGTCAGGGCATCGGTCTCTGCCAGCAGACGGTTCTCCTCGGCTTTCTGTTGCAGCGCCTCGTTGAGTCGCACCAGCTCGGCGGTGCGCTCGGCAACCTGCTGCTCCAGCGACTGATTGCGCCGCTCCAGCTGCTCCAGCAACAACTTGCTGGCGTGGATATCGCGATGGGCACCGATCATCCGCGCCACAGACCCGTCGGGATTGCGCTCAATGATGCGGCCGCAATCCTCAATCCAGAGGTAACTGCCATCCCGGCAGCGGCAACGGTACTCTGCGCGATACTCATGGGCGCTGCCGCTCAGGCAGAGATCGAACTTCGCCATCACTGCCGCCAGATCGTCGGGGTGGATCACGTTCTCCCAGGTGAAGACGGTATTGCCGAGGGAGTGAGGCTCGTAACCCAGCATCCGGTACCAGCCGGGGTTGCGATAGACAAAACCGGTATTGGCATGCCAATCCCAGATGCCATCGCTGGTCACCTCCAGAATGCCATGCACCACGGCCTCGCTGACATCCGAGATCCTGATCGTGTCACTGTCCTGCACCATAGCAGTTATCCTTGTTCTTCCGCCCCGCGCCACCACGGGGAATCGCGCTGTTGTCGTGAGGCGCTACCTTGGCATATTGCAACAGATCTGTCAGCCAGAACCCCACCACACCACCGTTTCCCCGGTTATCGGCCACTCACGACGCAGGCTGAATCAGGGTGGCCATAAGTGTGGCTCAAGCGCGCCCCATTTACCGGATTTAACTCACGATTCAGTCATTTGGGGGATGGAATAATCGGGCGGCGCAAGAGGGGTGACCAAGTGCAGCATATTGTGCCAACCTGCGCCCCTCACCCTAGCCCTCTCCCAGAGGGAGAGGGGATAAAGCGGCACCGGTAATATGATCGTCAGCCACGTAGGTTCGATTAGCGAAGCGTAATCGGACTGCGGTAACGGCATTTTGTAGTGGTCAACTAAATCCGGACACTTGGTTAGGCCGTTCTTCGGCTTTTGCTGGCGGTATCCCGTCATTGTGTTGATGTGGACGCCGCCAGTTGTAGTAATCCATCAGGTAATAACTGATATCCCGCTTTGCCTCCCGTACGCTCATGTATCCCGTTGCCGGCAGCCACTCTGACTTCAGGCTTCTGAACAACCGCTCCATCGGGGCGTTATCCCAGCAGTTGCCACGCCGACTCATGCTCTGGGTCATGCGATAGCGCCACAGTCGTTGCCGAAATGCCCGGCTACCATATTGGCTGCCCTGGTCAGAGTGAAACAGCACGCCTGACGGACAACCTCGTTGCTGATACGCCATCTCAAGTGCTTTGATGGCCAGCTCGGCATCTGGTTTATCTGACATCGCCCACCCCACAACCCGTCGGGTATGCAGGTCAAGCACCGCTGCCAGGTAATGCCAACGGTCACCTGCCCAGACGTAGGTGATATCGCCACACCACACCTGATTGGGTTGCTGGACATCAAATTCGCGGGCCAGCAGATTGGGAATGTCCGGTCGTTCAGACCGTGCCACCTTGTAGCGGTGTGCGCCTGGCTGTTTGGATGCCAACTCGGCTTCCTTCATCAGGTTACGTACTTTGAATCGGCCAATCTGATACCCCAGCTCCCGCATCATCGACATCAAGGCGCGGCTGCCTGCCGAGCTCCTGCTTTCTTTGAACAACCGGCGCAACTCACAGCGCTGCTGCATGCGCTCACGGTTAATCGTCCGCCTGCGGGCCAGATAATCGTAAAAACAGGAAGTGGGCACATCGAAAGCGCAACAGACCAGGGTGATAGGGGCTTGCTCCCTTAATCGGTCTATCAGCGCGTACGTGTGAACTCGTCCGCCATCAAGAGAGCAGTAGCCTTTTTTAGTATGTCCTTTTCACGTTCGAGTCGATTGATACGGGCTTCCAGCTCCTGGATTTTCTGCTGCTCAGGAGTCAGTGCTTTTCCGGTGGGGGTTGTACCACAGCGTTCGGATTGAAGCTGCTGAACCCAGCGACGAAGCACGGTTTCACCGACATCCAGTGAACGGCTGGCTTCAGGGACAGAATATCCCTGGTCGAGCACCAGGGATGCGGCTTCGAGTTTGAATTCGGCAGTAAATGAGCGACGTAATCTTGTCATTGAAAACCTCAGGTCACGGTGGCGACTGTACCACCTAAAATGGTGTCCGGGATGATTAGACCACTACATTGCTCCCTTCTCCCGTTTATTAGAAAAGGAGGAGAAGGGTCGGTGATGAGGGGAAGGAAAAAGAGATTTCGCGGTAAACGTTGGGCTTCGCTACGCTCAGCCACAACCTACACAATCGGTAGGTTGGCGCTGAGCCTGCGAAGCCCAACATACGAGATATGCTAAGCCTTAGGAAGAAAATGCTCTTTCAATATTTTCAAAGCTGCATCATCAGAACTTGCCACATTCCTTATTTCATTCGGACCAAAAACCAAAAGATTAAATTTCTTTTTATTTGCTTCTTTAGTCCTTTCAATACGGGCAATTGACTCATCAGACAGACGTCCAGTTGTCCACAGCTCGAAATTAGGAATGCCACCATTTTTGTTCGTTATTTCTAGTCTCTGCAAATGCTCTCTGACTCGTTTAATTCTAATATCTAACCATCTATTTACTTCTTCATTACTCACAAAAGAACCTGGCTTCATGGCTTTACACTCGATGATTCTTGGCTCACCGACTTGAGGAACGACATAAACATCAACCTCAGCCTTTTCTCCACCATTATTTTGAAATGTTCTATTAAGATAGACATTGCCAGCAGTAGAATTTCTTATTATGTGACTGACCAGTATTTCAAAGAACGCGCCACGCATATTACCCATAGCACCTTCGAGACTGCCTAACCTTGTAATCACTTCATCAAAAGCTTTACTTTCAATCTCTCCTATAGCTGACTTTTTAGTAATATCGATTAAAGATATGAATGCTTCCGCTATATCTTTACCAAAAAGACTTTCTGGTGTTGCTGGTATAACGCCTTTTTCTTTAAGCTTATTCAGTGCTTCTTTTTCATAGCTAAGGGCAACAAAAATGTAAATAACCTTGTTTATTTTCTTCAATGCTTGCAGTGAGTTTATTTTATTTAAAAATGGCTCTATATGAATTAGCCCTACATTTTTTGAAAATAAAACATCACAAACAACAAAGCCAGGATTGGGCTTATCCTGCTTATTCCAATCGACTAATGGAGCTAAGTAACTAGGTGATGAAAGATCCCAAAAAAATGGTCCAACCATTGGTTGACTATTGATGTCACCTCTGGTCTTGATACAATCAAAACTTGCTATAGATAACCTTCTAAGCCACTCTTTCATGGCGCCAATAAATATTTCTTCAGCAAGTAACCTTGCACGAACAGAAATTATTTCCAGCTCTTTCAATTCATTCCTATCATATAAATCCTTAGTAAGGATACACTCCCCTATACCATCTACTTCGTCTTTTACAAAAATCCTCGCATCAAGCATTCTTTCCAATACACTAAATGCACTAATTTTTTTCTGCTGAGCTTTTGGTGAACCACAAATGGTATAAAAATGCTCTATAGGAACAATCCCTCTAGCCTGTACAGCACCTAGAGCTAAAGCGTACGCACCTTTCTGGCTATAAATTGCTTTAAACAAATGTCCCCAGAACATTGGAGAACCGTAATCTTGTTCTAAATATGTAAAGCGAGTCCCTCTAGAAAACGTTAAATATGCTAGCTGTTTTACTCGATTACTTGATCGTCTGATCCGTTGGCGAGCAGCTTCATGTGTCAATCCATGCTTCTCTACAAGGTATGCGGCCAAATCACTGCTCAGACAAGGGCCAAGATTCTTATACGAAAGTGCCTCTTCAATCACGACCTTCCTCCCTACTGGGTATGTCACGCTGCGCTATTTATAAAACAAAATTACATGTGCCGACCCACAAAAAGCGCACCGAGACAACACCCTTTAAAAATCAATACCTTAAGTAGCAAAAATGACAAGCACCATTACCGTGCGTCACGGTCATAAAACATACCGCTCATTGCCACAGCACTGTTGGTGCAATTAGCACAGCGTAACGGGTCAACAGCAACTCCCTTTACCGCCATCCAATCAATCACTCCCCCAACCTCTCCGCCAGACCGGAATAACGCTCGGTCTTTTTCCGTACTGCCTGTGCCAGCAGGGCGCGATCACCGTAGAGATCGAGCTGCGCCTTGGCGCGGGTGATGCCGGTGTAGACCAGCTCACGGGTCAGCAGCGGGCTGGGGCTGTCGGGCAGCACCAGCACGGTATGGGCAAACTCCGAGCCCTGGGATTTGTGGATGGTCATGGCGTAGACCGTCTCGTGGGGTGGCAAGCGGCTGGGCAACAGGGCGCGCAGAGAGCCATCCGGCTGCTCGAACCAGACCTTGAGCCGCCCGCTTTCATCGGGCAGGCAGAGCCCCATATCGCCGTTGTAGAGGCCGACCCCGTGATCGTTGCGCACCACCATCACCGGGCGACCGGCATACCAGTCGCCATCGCGGGCAATCAGGCCTGCCCGTGACAGGGCCAGTTCCAGCCGCTCGTTTAACCCCTGCACCCCGAACGGGCCGTCGCGCAGGGCGCAGAGGATCTGGAAGCTGTTGAATGCCTTGAACACGGCGGCGGGCGCTTCCCCCGCGCGGGCCGCCTTCAGATAGCTGCCGTAACCGGCTACCCCCTGGGCAATCAGGGCGTCGTAGGCCTCTCCCGCCCAGGGATGCAGGCTGATATCGGCGAATCCTGCGCCCCAGACTGATTCCACCGCCGCGGCATCGCCGCTGTTGCAGGCGCGCGCCAGCTGGCCGATGCCAGAGTGCTGATCAAAGCGCCAGCTCTTGGCCAGCAAGCAGAGGCTGTCGCGCACCGGGGCCCCCGCGGGCATGCCCTGCAAGCGGTAGCCGGTCTGACGGGAGAGCCAATCCGCCTGCGCCGGGCTGATGCCCTGTTCGATAAAGCTGCAGATATCGCCGAGCACGGCCCCCGCCTCCACCGAGGCGAGCTGATCCTTGTCACCGAGCAGGATCAGGCGGGCGTGGCTCGGCAACGCATCGAGCAGGCGCGCCATCATCGGCAGGTCGACCATGGAGGCCTCATCCACCACCAGCAGGTCGAGGTGCAGCGGGTTGCCCGCGTGGTGGCGGAACTGACTGCGCCCCGGAATGACCCCGAGCAGTCGATGCAGGGTGCCCGCCTCGGTGGGGATCGCTTCGACCCACTCGGGGGGCAGATCGAGGGCCTGCAGGGCAGAGCCGATACTCTCGGTCAGGCGCGCCGCCGCCTTGCCGGTGGGGGCTACCAGCCGGATCGCCGGGGCCTTGCCCGCTTGCAGGCCGGTCTCCACCAGAATGGCGAGCAGTTTCGCCACAGTCGTGGTCTTGCCGGTGCCGGGGCCGCCGGAGATCACCGCAAATGGGCGCGCCGCCGCGGTGGCCGCCGCCAGCTTCTGGCCGTTGCAACAGAGCGCCTCGGGCACCAGCGCATCCAGCTTGCTCAAATCGCTCGCCGCCTGGGCGCTGGCGAGCAGTGCCTCGATGGCGGGCCAATCCACCTCGTTCGGGAACACCAGATCCAGATACTTTTCGATAAAGTGGCGGGCCGAAAAATCGGGGGCGAGGCGGGCCTTGAGCAGCGCCGCGAACACCAACCCGTAGTCGCGGGCAAACAGCCGCGACAGGGCCGGGGCAATCTCCGGCCATTCGGCACGTTCACTCAAAGCACGCAGATGGCGGGCCACCCCCTGCTCATGATCGTGGTAGCGGGTGAGGTAGAGCCGCCCGTGCCACAGCCGCAGCGGCCAGCGCGGGGCGAGCCCCTCATCCTGTTCCGTACCCACGAGCGGGCTTGCCGCAAACAGGGCGGGCCAGCGGGCAGGATCCGCCAGATCAGACAACAGATCCCGGCTCTGCTGGGGATCCAGCCCGAACGGTCGCAGGGATCCGGCAGTCAACATTTCAAGCGGCAGACAGACATGGCCGCGCCCCAGCTCGAAGCAGGCGAGCGCCGCCCCCAGCACCAGCTCGGGGCTGCCGCCAAGGTCGGCCACCAGCCGGGCAAATTGCAGATCCAGCTGGCGGATGCGGCCAGCCAGCGCCAGTGTTTTCAACCGTTCAACCATCATTGCGCTGGTTGCGGTGCTGATCATGGTGCCGCTCATGCCTCTACCTCGTTCAATGCTTGAGATCCCGCTGCTGGCAGCTCACTACCTTCGCGAAACAACTTATCCAGCCCCAGCACCAGTTCACGGCTCGGGCGGGTATGGAAAATGCCCCCCTGCGGCATGCCGCGCAGGAACAGATAGAAAACGCCGCCAAAGTGCTGCTCGAAATCGTAACCCGGCAGGCGCAGGGTGAGCAGCCGGTGCAAAGCCAGCGAGTAGAGCTGGTATTGCAGGTCGTAGCGGTGCTCGGCCATCGCCCGCTCCAGCGCCGGACGGCTGTAATCGGCGGGGCTCATGCCGAGGTGATTCGATTTGTAGTCGAGCAGATACCAGCGCCCCTGCCACTCGAACACCAGATCGATAAAGCCCTTGAGCATCCCCTGCACGGTGGCAAAGCTGAGCGGCTTGTTGCCCCGCGACAGCGGGTCGTGCTGCTGGCAGAGCGCGGTCAGCGCCGGTGCCGTCACCCGCCCCATGGGCAGGAAGAACTCCAGCTCCACCTGTTTGCGCTCGGGGGCCAGATCCCGCAGCCGCACCGGCTCGCCAAAGCCTGTTTCCAGCGGGGTATCCAGCACCGCCTCCACCTGCTGTTGCAACACGGGGGCCCAGCTCTCGTCGAAGCCGTCCTGCGCCAGCAGGGTGGCAATATGCTCCGCCAACGGCTCGCCCGCGGCGCTTTGAAAGTCGATGGTCTCGAACAGACTGTGCAGCAAGGTGCCGGGGCGCGCCCCTTTCGGGAAGGTAAAGATGGAGGGCTGGGGCGCCTCGTCCGGTTGCTCGGAAGCCAGCGCGGCCGCCTCGGTCACTACCTCGTCATCGAAGCCGGGATTGGCCAGCACGCCTTTGCTGTGACCGTGACCCTGCGCCGCCAGCCCGGAGTAGGAGCTGATCCACCAGTCCCGCTCAAGGGAACCGCTAAAGTGGCGCACCTGCGGCTCGCCCAGCAGCTCCTCCTCTGGCGGCAGCGGGGCCGGACGGGTGAGCGAGGGCTCACCGATGGCTACCCCGGGCAGCGCCTGTGCCAGCTCGGTGAGGGCGGTCGCCAGCGTCTGTGCATCCCCCTCTTCGCCCTTTTGCAGCAGGTAGCCGATGGCGGTGTGGTGCAGGTCTGTCTTCTCCGACTTGCCCGCCCCCGCCCGCACCGGCGCCAGCCCCAGCCAGGTGGCGTAGACGCCCCGGGTCAGCGCCACATAGAGCAGCCGCAAATCTTCGGCAAGGCGCTCCCTGTCCGCTTCAGCGAGCGACGAGTCGGCGCCGGTGAGATCGAGAATGGTGCGATTGCCCGCCTCGTCCGCCTCGTGATAGAGCGGGGTCTCGGCGGTTCTGTGGCTGCAGATAAAGGGCAGGAACACCAACGGATACTCCAGCCCCTTGGATTTGTGGATAGTGACGATCTGCACCAATTTCCGCTCGGATTCGAGCCGCAGTACCTGCTCCGCATCCTGCCCGTTGGGGCGGCTCACCGCCTCCCCCAGCCAGCGCAGCAGGGCATATTCGCCATCCAGCTCGCTGCTCACCTGTTGCAGCAGCTCGCCAAGATGGAGGAAGTTGGTCAACCGCCGCTCGCCATAGGGGCTCGCCAACAGCGAAGAGGCGAGATTGCGCCGGTGCAGCAGGGCCCGCAGCATGGCCAGCACGCCACGGCGGTGCCAGATCTTGCGGTACTCCATAAACTCCTGCACCGCGCTCTCCCACGCCCGCTCGTCGCTGGCCAGCCCATCGAGCGCCTTGGCGTCGAGATCAAACAGCCCGGTGGCGAGCGCCGCCCGCAGGCTGCGCTCTTCGCTCGGGTTCTGGCAGGCGTGCAAAATCAGCAAAATCTCCCGCGCCTCCGTCTGCTCCAGCACACTCTCGCGGTTCGACAGATAGACGGAGGCGATGGCGAGCCGCGCCAGCTCCTGCTGCACCAGCTTGCCCTCGGCGCCGGTGCGCACCAGCACTGCGATATCTCCGGCCTTCACCGCCTGATCACCGATCAATGCCTTGCCCTCACGGGCCAGGGTCAGCAGACGGTGGATCTCGGCGGCGGTGGCGCGGGCCATCTTGCTCTGGTAATCCCCCCGGTTGAAGGTGGGCTGGCCGGTCAGCTGCCAGCAGTGGAGCACGGGCGCGGTGGCGCCATCGAGCAGCAGCGCCTTGCTCTTGCCCTGCGCCTCCACCGGCAGGAAGGGGATATCCGCCTCGTAGATAAAGGGATCCTTGGCCCGTTCGAACAAGCCGTTGACCGCCCCCACCAGCGCACTGCTGGAGCGCCAGTTGCGCCCGAGGGTGTAGTGGGCGCTCACATTTCGCCGCGCCTGAATGTAGGTAAAGATATCGGCGCCGCGAAAGCCGTAGATGGCCTGCTTGGGGTCACCGATCATCAACAGCGCCGTGTCTGTGTGGCCGCCGTAAAGCCGATGGAAGATGCGGTACTGCTGGGGGTCGGTATCCTGAAATTCATCGATCATCGCCACCCGATAGGTGGCGCGAATGCGCTCGCAGAGCCGCTCGCCAAGGCTGGAGCCAAGCGCCCCGTCGAGGTCTTTGAGCAAGTCATCGAACGAGAGCTGATGAGCCTGCCGCTTGCTCGCCTGCATCCGGCTGCGCACCACCTTGGCGGCCCGTTGCAGGATCAGATCCCGAATACCGGGGCGGCTAGCCAGAAGCTCGTCTATCTGACTGAACAGCGGCAGGGTCGGCACAGCGCCCCCCTTCTTGAGGTTCTCCTCCAGCACCGTCTGGCCGAAACGCTCCAGCTCCTTGGGAATGGCGTAGCCACTGCTCTCGTCTTGCGCCCAGTCGGCTATCTTGGCGAGCCACCCTTCGTAGTTCTTGCCGGTGTAGCGGCTGATCTGGCCGTCGGTCTGGCGGCGGATCTCGTCCGTCTGCGCCAGCCATTCGCTCTTCACCGCCGCGATGCGACTCATGGCCGCCTGATGGCGGACGGCGAGGGTCTCGTCCCCCAGCGCGGGGTGGATCTCCAGCTCGCTGTTGTCGAGCCAGCTGCCCATCTCCCGCAGCAGGGCGGCGGGGCTCGGCCAGAGCGCACGCACCGCGCTGGCGAGGGCTTTATCCACCGGATAGAACTCGGATCGCCAGTAGTCGCTCACCGCCTGCAACCTGAGCTGGCTGTCGTCGGTAAGAAATTCGGTTTCAAAGAGGGCGCCGGATTCGAAGGCGTTCTGCTTGAGCATCCGCTGGCAGAAGCCATGGATGGTAAAGACCGCCGCCTCGTCCATCTGCCGCTCGGCGGCCAGCAGGCGGCGGGCCGCCAGCTCGTGATCATCCACCTCGTCCAGCAGCATGTTCAACAGAGCGTCATTGCTATGGCCGCGCATAAAGGCGAGCCGCGCCTCGTGAATGCGACCGCGGATCCGCCCGCGCAGCTCGGCGGTGGCCGCTTCGGTAAAGGTCACCACCAGAATTTCGGTCACCGAGAGTGGCCGCTCGTGGGCGCTCGGCTGACCGGCATCAGCCCCCTCTTCGATGAGCGGGCCGTGGCCCAGCAGCAGACGCAGATAGAGACCGGCGATGGTGTAGGTCTTGCCGGTACCGGCAGAGGCTTCGATCAGTCGTTCACCATGGAGGGGAAAACGCAGGGTATTGAGCGGGTTAGCCATTATTTCAGCTCCTCCAGGGTCTTGAGCAGCGGAGTCAGGTGTTCGCGGGCCAGCGCCTGCAACTGCCCCAGCACCTCGTCATCGAGTTCGGGGAAGCAGCGGGCGACGTAAACGTCTTGCCCCTCCCCATTGATCATCCAGCCGCCGTTGAAACGGGTGAGGGCCGCCTTGTCGGCTGCCTCCGGCTTGTCGGGATCCTTCTCGATCGCCTTGAGCCAATCCCAGGCGGTGTTGGGGAAGAAGGGCAGCGGCCGCTTCATCCCCTGCGCCCAACAGGCCACCAGCGCCGCCAGTTTGGGGCGCGCCTCGTCGGCAGAGAGCTTGGGCAGTCGCAGACTCTGTTTGGCATCGAACAGCAGGGTGTCGCCGGGGGCGCCACTCAATGAGAGGCAGAGGTGCTGGATCCAGCCCAGCAGCAGATCCTTGCCGTTGAAGCTGCCGGGTTTGACCACCAGCAAGCGCCCCTTCTGGGTGTCGATCCACCCTTGCAGCTGGCCCTGAGTGAGGGAGATATCGATCTCCACCGCCTGCTTTTCTGACTCATTGGCCGCAACCCATGGCCGCAGCCGATCCGCCAGCTTGCCCATCTCGGCATCCAGATCGTCCAGCAGCAGGCTGCCGAACCACCCTTGCGGCAGCAGGCCGGTGAGCTGCAACCGCTCGCGCCGCTCGGTGCTATCCCCCTCTGCCAGATGGGCATCAAGCAGCAGATCTTTCAGCTGATAATTTTGCAGGCCATCCAGCTCGAACGGCTCGCTGTCCTCGATGTTGGCTTCGTTCAGCTCAAACCACACCTTGAGGCGGCGGTTGAGGAAATATTTGGTGGGCTGGCGATAGAAGCGCAGCAGCTCCGCCAGCTCCAGCCCCTGCTCCTTGCCCCATTCGGGAGGCAGCGGCAGCTCGCCACTCTGGAAGTTGGCCGCGCCACGCACCGGATTGAGGGCGGGCAACCAGTCGGCGGCATAGGTAAAGAGGCGCGAACCCGGCTCCGGATAGAAGTAGTTGCGGCTGTAGGGGGTGAGCGGATGCGCCACCATCAGGTGGTTGAGCAGCCGCTTGCCGGAGGTTTCGTCGTCCAGCTCCTCATCCCCCGCCAGCACAAAGCCCTGCCGCACATAGTCGATCAGCTCCGCCAGCAGCACCGAGGGCACCTTGTCGCTGTTGTCCTGGGCGCTGAAACCCTGATAGCTGATATAGAGCCCCTGCTGGGCGCTGAGCAGCGCCTCGAGGAAGAGGTAGCGGTCATCATCACGACGGGAGCGATCCCCGCGCCGCGACGCCACCGCCATCAAGTCGAACCCCATGGGAGCCAGGGTGCGCGGGTAGACGCCATCGTTCATGCCGAGCAGGCAGACCTGTTTGAAGGGGATGGAACGCATCGGCATCAGGGTGCAGAAGTTGACCTGACCGGCGAGGAAGCGCTGGCTGGAGCGGGACTCCCCCAGCACGCTGCCGAGGTAATCCTGCAACAGGTCGGCGGTAATGGGCTGCTCGAAACGGGCCTCGCCGAGCCGAGTCTGCCACTCGGCCAGCTGACTGCGAATGAGCTGGAGCTGACGTTCTTCATCTTCGTCGGCCAGATAGAAGCGCTCCAGCAGCGCCAGCAGGCAGGCATTCCACTCGGCCAGCGGCTGCGCCTGTTGCAGGCGGGGCAGGAATTCGGCCAGCGAATCGACGAACCAGGCGAGCTTGCCGAGCGCCAGCCCCTGCTGACCCTCGATATCGGCGTAGGGCAGGATGCCCGCCACCGGCTCGCCATCCCCCATGGCAAAGCCGAGCAGCATGCGGCGCAGGCCGAACAGCCAGCTGTTGCCAGACATGGGCGGCAGATCGAAACGGACGGGATGGCCGTCATCCAGCCCCCAGCGGATGCCGGTCTCCTGCACCCAGACCCGCAGCTGGTTGAACTCGTCATCATCCAGCTCGAAGCGGCGCAGCACGGCGGGCACCTCGAGAATGGCGAGCAGCTCGCCAGCCCCGAAGCGGGCGTTGGGCAGCCTGAGCAGGGCGAGGAAGCTTTGCAGCAGCGGGCTCTCCTGACTCGCCGCCCGATCCGAGACCGCAAACGGGATCTGGCCGCGCGCACCAAACACCGCCTGAATATAGGGGCCGTAGCTGTTCACATCCGGCATCATCACCACCACATCTTTCGGGGTGAGGGTCGGGTCCTGTTCGAACAGCGCCAGCAGCCGGTCGTGCAGCACCTCGAGTTCGCGCATCGGGCCATGGCAGGCGTGGATCTGCAAGGATCCATCCGCCGGATCTATGGGGCTCTTGTGGTGGCTGCTGTCGAGATCGAACTGACCGGCGCCCCGTTCTGCCAGCTCCAGCACATCCTTCTGGATGGCATGCAGCAGCTTGATATTGCCCTTGCCATCCAGCTCGTCGATATCGACGAAGGCCTCGATTTGCGGCACCTCCAGCTCCATCAGCTGATGCAGGTAGTCGCGCCCCAGCTTGCCCATGGAGGCGAGCAGCGGGTTGGCGGGGCCTTGCAATGTCTCTATATCGGTGCCGGGTTTGAGCTTGTTGTCGAGGCGCGCCAACGTCTTGCGATCCAGCAGATCCCCCCAGTAGTAACGGCAGGGGTTGGTGACGAACAGGTGCACCTCCACCTCCGGCCGGCTGCCGAGTGCCAGCAGCGCCTCCACATAACGCGGCGGCAGCGCCGA
The DNA here is from genome assembly GCF_056632455.1 of Aeromonas sp. MTB. NCBI lineage: Bacteria > Pseudomonadati > Pseudomonadota > Gammaproteobacteria > Aeromonadales > Aeromonadaceae > Aeromonas > Aeromonas sp. MTB. Next base: position 242,945 of record NZ_CP147026.1, on the reverse strand, counting down.
GATGCCGAACACAAAGACCCGCTGCGGCAGCTTGCCCGGCAGATCGGCGGTACGCTCCAGCTCGTGGATAAACTCCTCGTAGAGGTTGGCACGGTGGTAGCCGCTCGGAGAGAGCGCCAATGTGCGGGCCACCAGCTCGCGCCACAGCTCTGGCTGCCAATCCTGACCGCTCACCCCGGCCAGCTCCTGACTCAATCCTTCCCCCTCTTCCCAACGGGCAATCCAGTCCGGCCGGTAGACCAGATACTGGTCAAAGAGATCCGCTACCTTCTGGCAGAGCTGCCACAACCGCACCTGCTCGGGCTCCTGGGCAGGATCCTCCTCATCTCCCCCGCCCAGATAGGCGGCGAGCGGGGCAAAGGCGGGGCGCTCCAGCAAGGCAGGCAGAATGGTCATCAGCTGCCAGCTCATGGATCCCTTGTTGTAGGGGCTCTGGCGCGGCACATCTGCCAGCACCCGAGTGAACATCTCCCAGATAAAGCTGGCGGGCAGCGGAAAGTCGATATTGGCGGCAATGCCGAAGGCTTTGGCCAGCTCCAGCTTGAGCCACTGGGCCATGCCCGGACTCTGCACCAGGATCTGCTCCCGATCGAAGGGGTGAGAGAGAGGGGCCTGCCGGATGCGGCTCACCAGCAGCTCTTTGAGCAGATCCAGCTGATTGGAGTGGTAGAGGGTAAACATGAGCAATTCCCGCCTGTGGATGAGAGGGGGCGAGGGAAAAGGCGAGCCATTTCCGTCACTTCACAAGAGAGGGAATTGTCGGGGATCGGGGGGGAAGATGCAAAAGGCTCTTGCGGCCAGCGGCGGGCAAGAAGCGGAATCATGAGGGGCGCCGCAGATTTGTGCCGTCGCCTCACCTATCCAGAAAACGCAGACAGAAAAAAGCCGGTGCAGTTGCACCGGCCAAAAGGCATTGGAAAACTTGACTCTTCAGGGCATTACCAGTTTTTGCCGAGACGGGCATCCACACTGAAAGCCCCTGCTCCGGCCGCCGCCAGCGCCAGGAAACCACCGGCCACTGAGACGTTCTTCATAAACATCAGCATCTGCATCTGTTCTGCAGGCTGATAATGGAAAATAAAGGCAGCCATCAGGGTGAAACCGGCCAGCAGCACGGAGAGGCTGCGGGTAAAGAGACCCAGCACGACGGCAAGGCCACCACCCAGCTCAAGCAGGATCACCAGCGGCAACATAAAGCCCGGCACGCCCATCGCTTCCATATAGCCCTGAGTACCGGCATAGCCGCCGATCTTGCTCCAGCCCGCCATTACGAACATCAGCGCCAGCAGTACACGACCCGCCAGCAGCGCTACATCTTTCATCTTGTCCATTTCATATTCCTCGTTTGTGTCACATCACCGCTGACTGCTTCAGGGTAGGTCAAATAACAGAGCTTGGCTGGCACTGGTCGCAACCAGCTCCCACCGGTATTCATCACGACTGAGTACCCCGTCGCCGGGTCGGGCAGCCAGACCGTTGGCGGTCAACTCCCCTGAAATCATCTGCAGGTAACCGTGCCGGCCAGCCAGTGCCCATTCGAGCGTCTCGCCCGGGGCCAGTTCCAGCCGCCATACGCGGGCCTGTTGGCGGATCCGCAGCGATCCATCCTCGCCATCCGGTGACGCCACCAGCGTCATGCCCGGTCTAGACTCGATCTTCTTCTGCTGATACCCGGGTGGCGTGCCGAACTCGTTCGGCTCGATCCAGATCTGCAACAGGGAGAGAGGATCCGTCTGCGAGGGGTTGTACTCGCTGTGGCGGATCCCGCTGCCTGCGCTCATCAGCTGGAAATCCCCTGCCGGGATCTGCTCGGCATGGCCGAGGCTGTCCTTGTGCTCTATGGTGCCTTGCAGCACGCAGGTGAGGATCTCCATATTGGCGTGAGGGTGGGTGGCGAATCCGCCACCCGGCGCAACCAGATCCTGATTGATCACCCGCAGTACCGAGTGTCCCATCCACTCCGGGTCATAGTAGTGACCGAAGGAGAAACTGTGGCGCGCGTCCAGCCAGCCAAAGTTGGCCTTGCCCCGCGCTTCTGCGGCTCTCAATTGCATCATGGTCTGCTCCTCACCTACCGGGACGGTTGATTAACGCTGTTTGCCGCTACCGATACCGAACGGAATACGGTATTCGCTGCTCTGGTCAGCCAGGCTGACAGTAAGGTTGCCCTGGGTACGGCTCGGGATCCGCACCTGCTGGGTGCCTGTCAGATTGGCGTGGACTGATGCCAGCAGATCGCCAGACTCGTCACGCACTTCCAGCATCGGATTGGCTTTGCCATCCAGTGCGGCAGTGGCGTTCCAGTTCACAAACAGCACGCCGGGCATGGCGTTGAAGTCAGCCGGTACGGAAGCTTGGGCGAAACCAGTGGTCATCAGGCCTGCAACGGCCAGCATCTTGATTACGTTTTTCATGTTCATTCACTCTCTTGTTTTATATGTCATTGCCAAGGCCTTTTCGGCCAGAATCAATGCATCCATGCAAGAGGTTATTCAAATAGTGTGTTGTTCTTTCACCGACATCAGACAGACCGATTTGGTGTGTCACAGTGCGGAACTACCCGCATATTTGGCCGCTCGACGTTCCTGCCTAAGCGTTGATTGAATATTAAAGTGACATGACCTAACTTGTTAGCGAGATAAACTGGCAAACATATTCAAAAAAATTGAAGGTAAGGAATGGCCAAGGAATCGAACAAGGAGCGGGCGCTGACCCTGGAAGCAATCCGGGTGCTGGACGCCATCGACCGCCGCGGCAGCTTTGCGGCGGCGGCCGACGAGCTGGGCAAGGTGCCCTCGGCATTGAGCTATACGGTGCAGAAGCTGGAAGACGAACTGGATGCCATGCTGTTTGACCGCAGTGGCCACCGCACCAAGTTCACCCCGGCCGGACGTATGCTGCTGGAGCGCGGCCGGGTGCTGCTGGAGGCAGCCGAGCATCTGGTGGGAGAGACCCGGGCGCTGGCCCGTGGCTGGGAGACCGACATCACAGTCGCCGTCGATGCACTGGTCCCGGTGCAGGCCCTCTACTCCTTGGTGGAGAAGCTGGCCGAGCAGACCGATACCCGACTGCGGCTGCGGGCCGAGGTGCTGGCGGGTAGCTGGGAGTGTCTGGAAGATGGTCGCGCCGACCTGCTTATCTCCTCCATCAACCCGGACATCATGATGACCGGCATCAAGCATCAGGTGATCAAGGACGAGGTGATGCTCTACGTCGCCCATCCCGATCATCCGCTGCATCAGGAGCCCGAACCCTTGGCCGACGAGACCCTGCGCCGCTACCGCGCCATCGCGGTCGCTGATACAGCCCTGCGCAAACCGGTACTTACCTACCGCCTGCTCGACAAGCAGCCGCGCCTCACCGTCAGCACCATGACGGAGAAACGGGATGCCCTGCTGGCAGGGATCGGGGTCGGCACCATGCCACAGAGCTGGATTGAGGAGGACATCCGAGCCGGACGGCTCAAGGTGATCAGCCCAGAATATCGCCATCAGCTGCAGGTGGTGCTGGCCTGGCGGCGAGACACCATGGGCAAGGCCAAGAGCTGGCTGGTACGGGAGATACCAAAACTGTTTGCGGCTGGTGAGAAATGAGATCCAGTTAACAGAAATGTTAATTGCATGCCTCACTTGACGCCCAATATCTTTGCTGATTTCATAGCCGCCTCATTGAACCCATGGAAGCTGTAGAAAATGAAAAAGAGTTTGCTGGTTGCCCTCACCACCCTGCCCCTGTTTGCCAATGCCGGCCTGATGGATTCGCTGACCGACAGCGTCACCAGCAGCGTCAAGGATGCAGCTAATACCGCCGTATCAGGTGCAGTGGACAGCGCATCCAACGAAGCCATCAAAAAGGCTCTGGATATCAAGGAAGGCGGCTCCAACAAGCAGGCAGTCAAAGAGAAGCTGGGCGCTCCTGCCACCACCAAGACCGAATCCGGTCTGGAAGTGTGGACCTATGATCTGGATGCCCTGAAGAAGGCCTCTCCGCTGCTGGCAGAAACCACCAAAACCCTGCTGAAAGATACCGACGCCGCCAAGAAAAACGTGGTCATCAAGTTCGAAGGCGAAACCGTCAAGAAAGTAGACCTGACCGACAAGGCTCAAGGCTAAGTTCGATCGTCCGGTGGAGTGGGCTGAACACCCGCATCGGCACAGATAGCAAGAGGGGGAGCACTGGGCTCCCCTCTTTTATTGGCAATCACCAGCGTTCAACCAATCTGCTGCTCAACGCAGTAAACACAAAAAGGGTGGCCTCGGCCACCCTTGGTTTTAACAGCGGGCGTAGTTACTGGTTCGCTTCGGCGAACTGCTTCATCGCTTCGGCGTGCTTGGTCATACCGGCGGCACGCTCGTTGAGCTTCTTGATGAACTCCGCCTTCTTGGCCGGATCTTCAATACGGTCATAACGTTGCTGCAGGTTGGCCTGGATCTGCTCCGGGGTCATGTTCTGCATACGGGCCATCTTGTCGTGGCGACCACCGTGGTGTTTGCCACCCATCATGCCGCCACCGTCCATCGGGCAATCCACCATGGCACCGGGCTGGCCGGTGGGGGCTGCTTCACTGGCTGCATAGGCGCCCAGCGGCAGGCCAAGGATCAGGGTGGCGGTCAGCAGGGTTTTGGTCAGCTTTTTCATGGTCTATCTCCTGTAGGGATGATTCTGGTTCGGCGCTCTTGCCTTGCCCTCAAATAAACACCCTATCGGTGTCTGAACTTTGCCAGCATCGCCCTTTTTTGTAGCAGAGTGTGGCATCGTGCGGATCTGGCACACTTTGACACAAACCGCCGTCCGGATTTTCGTATACTCGGGCCAACGCCAAGCAGGGGAGGTATTCATGAACCAGGGCAACACCCACATTCTGGTGGTCGACGATCACAGCGAGATCCGCGATCTCTTGAAACGCTTTCTCGAACAGCACGGCCTGCGGGTCAGTTGTGCCCGGGATGGCAAGGAGATGAAGCGACTGCTGGAGGAGCGGGAGTTCGATCTGCTGGTGCTGGATCTGATGATGCCGGGTGAAGATGGTCTGACCCTCTGCCGCGAGCTGCGGGTCAAATCGAACCTGCCCATCATTATGCTGACTGCCATGGGGGAAGAGACCGACCGCATCATAGGGCTGGAGATGGGCGCCGATGACTATCTGGCCAAGCCCTTCAACCCGCGCGAGCTGCTGGCGCGCATCAAGGCGGTGATGCGCCGCACCCAGGCCGACACCCAGCCCGCCGCCGAAACCCTAACCCGGGATCTGCGCTTCGATCGCTGGCTGCTCGACGTCAATCGCCGGGAGCTGGTCGATGAGGATGGGGTGGGCCTGAGCCTCTCCACCGCCGAATTCGATCTGCTCAAGGTGTTTCTCGAACGCCCGCAACGGGTGCTGAGCCGGGATCAACTGCTGGATCTGGCCCGTGGCCGCGAGGCGGTAGCCTTCGATCGCGCCATCGATACCCTGGTGAGCCGCCTGCGCCGCAAGCTGGAGCGGGATCCCAAGAATCCGGAACTGATCAAAACCATCTGGGGTGGTGGCTATATGTTCTCCGCCGACGTGACGCAGGTTTAAGCAGTGGGCACCTTGCGACGACTGTGGGCACGGATGTGGCCCAAGGGGCTGACCGGCCAGATCATTCTGGTGGCGCTGGCAGGGTTGATCCTGATCCAGCTGCTCAGTATCCAGATCTACCGCACGGATCGGGAGGAGGCGCTCGGCTTCGTCAACAGCCGCAACGCCATGCAGCGGATCATCTCGGTGGTCAGGCTGCTCTCCCTCTCCCCCCCGTCCCTCTATGACGAGATCCTCAAGGCGAGCCGCAGCGAGACCCTGCTGCTGCGCCTCTCCGACGAGCCGCTGCAACCGGATAACCGCAGTCCCCGCTTCGAGCAGCTGGTGCGCTCGCGCCTCAACTACCCCGCCGGCCTCACCGTCGAGATCAGCGCCGAGCTGAAAGAGGATACCCAGCGCAGCAAGGCGTGGGAACATCATGCCCGCATGATGCGGGATCGCAAGGGACCGCCCCCGCCACGGGATATGCGGCTCTATGGCTCCATCGAACTGCCGCAGGGGGGCTGGCTGCAGTTCAGCTCGCTGGTCGACAAGGAGGCGGGCAGCTGGTCGTGGCAGACCACCCTCAACCTGATGCTGGTCGCCAGTCTGGTGATCGGGCTGATGGTGCTGCTGTTTCGCCGTGCCACCCGCCCGCTCAAGCAGCTGGCAGGCAATGCGGAGCGGCTAGGACGGGGCGAGGATATCGAACCCTTGAAAGAGGAGGGGCCGACCGAGATCCGCGAATCGATTCAGGCCTTCAACCGGATGCACACCCGGCTCGACCGCTTCGTGCAGGACAGAACCCGGATGCTGGCGGCCATCTCCCACGATCTGCGTACCCCCATCACCAGCCTGCGGCTGCGCACCGAGTTTCTGGCCGATAGCGAGGACAAGGAGCGCATCCAGCAGACCCTGCAACAGATGGAACAGATGCTGGCCGCGACCCTCAGCTTTGCTCGCGAGGAGGGGCAGCAGGAGGCCACTCGCGAGCTGGATCTGGTCAGCCTGCTGGTCAGCCTGTGCGATGACTATGCCGATACCGGCCAGCCGGTCACCTGTCTGGCGGAGGGCAAAGAGGTCTACGCCTGCCGGGCCAACACCCTGCGCCGGGTGCTGCAGAACCTGATCGGCAACGCCATCAAATATGCCGGCAGCGCCGAAGTGTCGCTGGAGCGGCGCAAGGAGGAGCTGTTGATCCGGGTCTGCGATAACGGGCCGGGGATCGATCCGGCGCGGCTGGAGGATGTGTTCAAGCCGTTCGTGCGGCTCGATGAAGCGCGCAACACCGAGTCCGGCAGTGTCGGGTTGGGCCTCTCCATCGCCCGCACGCTTGTCCATCAGCACGGCGGCGAGCTGACCCTGCTCAATCGGCCACAAGGGGGACTGGAGGCGCGGATCAGCCTGCCGCTGTAAGTAGTCACTCTATCCGCCAGCCTTGTCATGGCGCCATTTGCATCATGCAAACTTCATCATTTGGGCGCTTGTTCTTCGATGAGAAAGGCGGTGATAATCGATGACCACGGGACGGCATACGGCAACGGATTGGAGCAAGGATGGCCTCTTCCAGGACTGGAGTCATAGTCAGTATCGGGTGGGGGCTCCTGCTGCTCGCCCTTGCCCTGCCAGTTTGGGCCAAAGCCCCGGAAGAGCCGCTCATCATTACCAACTCCAAAGCCTGGCAGCCCTTCTCCTATATCAATGAGTCGGGCCAGCCGGATGGCCTGCTGATCGATTTGTGGCGTGAATATGCCCGGGTGACCGGCCAGAAGATCGAGTTCAGGCTGGTCGACTGGCAAGGCTCCCTCGACCAGCTTCATGAGGGGAAAGCGGACGTTCACGCCGGACTGCTCTGGTCACCGGAGCGAGACAAACTGTTCGACTATGGCCGGCCTCTCGCCCAGCTCGACTCCCAACTTTTCTTCTCGAGCGAACTGCGCGGCACCGATGTACATTACTACCTGCTCCATGAAACGGTCGGAGTGGTAGCCGGTGGCTACGAGGAGTATTACGCCAGACGCTACTTCCCCGGCACCAGACTGCAGACCTTCGACGACAATGACACCCTGCTGGCGGCTTCGGGGCGACATAAAAGCCTTTATCGCCGATCTGCAGGTCGCCAACTTCTACATCTATACCTCGGACGATCCCACCCGCTTTATTCCGGTTCGCCACCTCTATACCGACCAGATCCGCTTTGCGGTGAAAAAGGGCGACATTGCCCTGTTAAACCGGCTGGAAGAGGCCTTCGCCAAGCTCAAAGAGAGCGATCGGGAGAGGATCATCCGCAAGTGGATGCATGTCGAAACCGTCTACCCCATCCATCTCGGTCCCTGGCTACTGTTTGCCGGAGTGTTAATCATGGTGGCCTACATAGTGCAACTGCGCCGCGCTGTTGCCAGCCGCACCACCGAGTTGAGCCGAGCCAACACCAGACTGGAGAAACAAGCCAGTACCGACCCCCTGACCGGCCTCCTCAACCGACGGGCATTTATGCCCGCCATGGAGCAACGGCTGGCAAGCGGGGCTCCCTGTGCTCTGCTGCTGTTCGATGTGGATCACTTCAAGGAGACCAATGACCGCTTTGGTCATGGCATCGGAGATCTGTTGCTGGAAAAGCTGGCCACGACTGTGACCAACCTGTTGCCCGAAGAGGCTCTGCTGGCTCGCATCGGCGGCGAGGAGTTTTGCCTGCTGCTGCCGCTGGCCACATTGGCTGAGACAGAGCAATGGGCCGAGCGTATTTGCCTGGAGAGCAACCGGCAAACCCTGCACACCAGCAGCGGCGAGGTGACCCTCTCCATCAGCACCGGGGCAGTCTGGGTAGCCGCAGAGAGAGAGGCTGATGCCGACCAACTACTACGGCAGGCTGACGCCCTCATGTATCAGGCCAAGGGACTGGGGCGCAATACCTGGCAAGCCGCCCCCTATCAGGCATAGCCCCCCTGACGGACACGCAATAAAAACGGCCGCCATCGGAAGGTGGCGGCCGCATAACAGGTTCCCTATCAGAAGTTGTAGGTTACGCCCAAGTTGTAGCGACGACCATCCAGCACAGTGCCATAACTGCTGTAATCCACCGTCTTGTCGAACAGGTTGTAGACCCCGGCAGTCAGATCCAGATGCTTGTTGGCCTTGTAGACCAGGCCAATGTCAAAGAAGGTGTAGGAAGGCGTCCCCTCCGCCATCTTGACCCGGCTCAGGTACTCGGAGGTCTCGCCACGGAAGTTGACCCGTGACCAGAGGCTGAGATCCTCGGTGGTTTGCCAGTCAACACTGCCGTTGAACATGTGACGGGGCATCTGGTTGAGGGCATGACCCGCCAGTGGACCACTCTTCTGCTCGGACTGGGTAAAGGTGTAGCTGGAGCTGACCGACCAATCCTCATTGATGGCCCAATCCATCATCCCCTCGACACCGCGCATGTTCGCCTTGTCGACGTTGACCCGATCACTGATGAAGTCATAGCTGTGACCATTGAGGGTACAGGCGGGATCGCTCTTGCTGGTGCAACGACGCACTTCGGAGATCTTGTTCTTGAAGTCGGTGTTGAACAGGGTAACACCGGCGTTAAAGCCCTGATGACCGTTCCACAGCAGGCCGATCTCTTCACTCACGCTAGTCTCGGGTTTGAGGTCCGGGTTACCGACCAGCATGCCATCCAGGCTGCCACCACCGGTGACCTGACCCCAGTTGGCCGCCGACATTCGCAAGTCAGGGGAGCGGTAACCGGTCGATACGCCCCCTTTCAGGGTCCAGCTATCATCCAGATGCCAAACTCCGTAGAGGCGCGGGCTCCAGTGAGAGCCGTAATTCTGATCCCGATCCATGCGGGCGCCACCGGTCAGGGCAAAGCTGTCGGTGAGTGACCACTCATCCTCGACAAACATCGCCCAGCTCCAGCGAGTCAGCTGCTCGGCAGGGTTGGCCACTTTCAGGGTATTGCCCTGATCGTGCAGATCCTCATAGCGATACTGACCACCGACGCTCAGGTAGTGATCACCCAGAATAAACTGGGTATGGGTATCGGCGATAGTGTTGGTTAGCTCCATCTTGCGGCCGGGGTTGGTGTTGGTTTCCTGCTGCAGATAGCTGCTGGAAGAGCCGAAATCATACTGGCCATCATGGGTCAACGCATAGTTGGTGCGCTCGTAGCGGTTAAGGCTATCTTTCGCCTTGGCAGCCAGCGAATTGCCGGCCGTGCGATCCCGATCCTGCAGACTACGACTGGCTTCCAGATCAAAGCGGTTATGGTCATCAGGCTTGAAGCTGAGCACCGCCGTGCCACTGCGAGTCTCTTGCTCGGCAAAACCCTGGGTAAATTTGTCTTCACCACGATGGGCGAGCTGACCATTGAAACGCAGGCCCAACACGCCATCGATCAGTGAACCTGCGGTATAGGTATCGGTCTGGAAGCTATTGCCGGCATCCTTGTTCTCCTGGAAGGTCGAATCAGCATGAACCGAGCCCTGCCAGGCCAGGCCGGTGGTCTTGCGGGTAATCACGTTAATCACGCCCCCCATAGCATCGGAACCATAACGGGATGACATGGGGCCACGGACGACCTCAATGCGCTCAATCGCCTGCAGTGGCGGCAACCAGCCCTGCTCGATACCCGGACCATCGCTGTTCGGGCGAGTGCCACGGCTATCCACCTTCTTGCCATCAACAAGCATCAGAGTGTATTTCGACCCCATACCGCGAATGCTGATATCACTGCTGCTGCCACCGCCAGTCACCACAACACCGGGCACATCCTTCAGGGCATCGGTCACATCGCGATAGGCCCGCTTTTCCAGCTGCTCACGGGTAATCACGGAGATGGAGGCGGCAGAGTCTTCAATCTTCTGCTGGAAGCCGGAAGCGGTGACGACCATCACCTCTTGTTCGGCAGCATAGGCCTGGGTCGTAAGAAGGGAGCAGATCAGCAAGGCAAGCTTGTTCGGTTTCAAAATTGTCATGTTTTAGCCTGAACATTATTAGTAGGAAGGTGACGTATTCCCTTACTTCACTCATTACAACGCCCTGGCATCCGGCCAGACGCAGTGCTAGAAAAGGCTCATTTGAAAAGCACTTTATTAATCAGCCCGCATTGTAACGACCCCGACCGGATCATTCAAACAATAATGATTATCATTTACCTCGTGTGGTATTCCTGCTACAAAACAGCTCATTCTTGATAAGAGACTGTTTTAATGGAATAAATCCATAAACAAACACGGGAATTAAACAAACAAGCGGAAGCGATGACGTACCGTTGCAAGATGACCTGATTTAATCCTCAAGCTCTATCAGCTCGCAGCGGAACAATATCGCCAAGATGGGATGTGCTGCGATACAGAGGTGGAAACAGTAGCAAGAACACCAACAGGGGAAGGTATTGCCATCGTGGTGGGATGTCGGCAGCTCACCAGCAGGCTAAAACATCAAAACCCGGTCGTGAGACTGGGCTTTGTGTTCGTTCTGGTATGCAAACCTGTGGGTCTTATGGACAAAATCGCCCATAGCAAAAAGGCCTTCCCAATCGGGAAGGCCTTCAAATTAGTGGCGGAGCGGACGGGACTCGAACCCGCGACCCCCGGCGTGACAGGCCGGTATTCTAACCGACTGAACTACCGCTCCGCATTCGGTTAGCTTGCGCTAAATCTTCTGCTGCATTTTCTGAGGTGTCATCCTCGCAGCCAGTGACATGATTCTTCACATCACTGTTTAATTGGGTGCCTGGCAGTGTCCTACTCTCGCATGGCGAATGCCACACTACCATCGGCGCTACCGCGTTTCACTTCTGAGTTCGGCATGGGATCAGGTGGTTCCACGGCGCTATGGCCGCCAGGCAAATTCTTTAATCTAGAAAGCTGACGTGAGTAACGACTTGGTCATTATCACTGAATTAGTAGTTCGTTCATTCGCTACAAGGCCAGAAACACTTCTTGGGTGTTGTATGGTTAAGCCTCACGGGTAATTAGTATGGGTTAGCTCAACACGTCGCCGCGCTTACACACCCCACCTATCAACGTTGTGGTCTCCAACGGCCCTTTAGGACCCTCAAGGGGTCAGGGATGACTCATCTCAGGGCTCGCTTCCCGCTTAGATGCTTTCAGCGGTTATCGATTCCGAACTTAGCTACCGGGCAGTGCCACTGGCGTGACAACCCGAACACCAGAGGTTCGTTCACTCCGGTCCTCTCGTACTAGGAGCAACTCCCTTCAATCATCCAACGCCCACGGCAGATAGGGACCGAACTGTCTCACGACGTTCTGAACCCAGCTCGCGTACCACTTTAAATGGCGAACAGCCATACCCTTGGGACCGACTTCAGCCCCAGGATGTGATGAGCCGACATCGAGGTGCCAAACACCGCCGTCGATATGAACTCTTGGGCGGTATCAGCCTGTTATCCCCGGAGTACCTTTTATCCGTTGAGCGATGGCCCTTCCATTCAGAACCACCGGATCACTATGACCTACTTTCGTACCTGCTCGACCTGTCCGTCTCGCAGTTAAGCTGGCTTATGCCATTGCACTAACCTCCTGATGTCCGACCAGGATTAGCCAACCTTCGTGCTCCTCCGTTACTCTTTGGGAGGAGACCGCCCCAGTCAAACTACCCACCAGGCACTGTCCGCGAGCCCGATTCAGGGCCCTGCGTTAGAACATCAAACATACAAGGGTGGTATTTCAAGGACGGCTCCAGCGCAACTGGCGTCACGCCTTCAAAGCCTCCCACCTATCCTACACATGTAGGTTCAATGTTCAGTGCCAAGCTGTAGTAAAGGTTCACGGGGTCTTTCCGTCTAGCCGCGGGTACACCGCATCTTCACGGCGAATTCGATTTCACTGAGTCTCGGGTGGAGACAGCATGGCCATGGTTACACCATTCGTGCAGGTCGGAACTTACCCGACAAGGAATTTCGCTACCTTAGGACCGTTATAGTTACGGCCGCCGTTTACCGGGGCTTCGATCAAGAGCTTCGCTTGCGCTAACCCCATCAATTAACCTTCCGGCACCGGGCAGGTGTCACACCCTATACGTCCACTTTCGTGTTTGCAGAGTGCTGTGTTTTTGATAAACAGTCCCAGCCATCTGGTCACTGCGACTCCCGACAGCTCCATCCGCAAGGGACTTCACCATCAAGAGCGAACCTTCTCCCGAAGTTACGGTTCTATTTTGCCTAGTTCCTTCACCCGAGTTCTCTCAAGCGCCTTGGTATTCTCTACCCGACCACCTGTGTCGGTTTGGGGTACGATGACTTGTAATCTGAAGCTTAGAGGCTTTTCCTGGAAGCAGGGCATCAATGGCTTCCGCACCGTAGTGCGTTCGTCTCGTGTCTCAGTGTTGTGTCTCCGGATTTGCCTAGAAACACCACCTACGCACTTTCACCAGGACAACCGTCGCCTGGCCCACCT
>NZ_CP147026.1:65000-225000 GCF_056632455.1 Aeromonas sp. MTB | reverse complement strand
CAGGATCCAGGGTACCATTGGTCTCCATGTCGATGACCAGCTTGTCCAAGTCGGTACGCTGTTCCACACGTGCTGCCTCAACATTGTAGGCAATACGAACGATGGGGCTGAACGCGGAGTCCAGCAGCAGGCGACCAATAGGACGCTCTTCGTCATCGTTGTGAACACGAGCAGAAGCAGGCACATAACCACGACCGCGCTGAACTTTCAGGCGCATGCTGATTTCAGCATTGGCACCAGTCAGATGGCAGATTACGTGCTCCGGGTTTACGATCTCGACTTCATCACCGTGAGTGATATCACCAGCGGTAACGGGGCCTGTTCCAGACTTGGTCAGGGACAGAGTTACCTCGTCCTTGCCTTCCAGCTTCACAGCGATACCTTTCAGGTTGAGCAGGATTTCAAGAATGTCTTCCTGTACACCTTCTTTGCTGCTGTACTCATGCAGTACCCCGTCAATTTCGACTTCAGTAACTGCACAACCGGGCATAGATGACAGCAAAATACGACGCAGGGCGTTGCCCAGCGTGTGACCAAAGCCACGCTCGAGTGGCTCAAGAGTCACTTTCGCATGAGTCGGGCTAACTTGCTCGATGTCAACTAGCCGCGGTTTAAGAAAATCTGTTACAGAACCCAGCATTGTGTCCTCTCTTTAGAAGCTAGCTTTACTTGGAGTAAAGCTCGACGATCAGCTGTTCGTTAATGTCGGCAGACAGGTCGGAACGCTCTGGCAGACGCTTGAAAGCACCTTCCATTTTAGCGGCGTCAACCTCTACCCAAGTCGGCTTCTCACGCTGACCAGCAACTTCCAGGGAAGCTTTGATACGCGCTTGCTTCTTAGCCTTCTCACGAACGCAGATCACGTCCTCAGGGGAAACCTGGAAAGAAGGAATGTTCACAACGCGACCGTTTACCATGATGGCCTTGTGGCTCACCAGCTGACGAGATTCAGCACGGGTAGCGCCGAAGCCCATACGGTAAACAACGTTGTCCAAACGACCTTCCAGCAGCTGCAACAGGTTTTCACCGGTGTTACCCTTTTGACGGGCAGCGTCGCGGTAGTAGTTGCGGAACTGTTTTTCCAATACGCCGTAGATACGACGAACTTTTTGTTTCTCGCGCAGCTGAACACCGTAGTCGGACAGACGCGCTTTACGCGCACCGTGCTGACCAGGGGCGGTGTCAATCTTGCACTTAGAATCAATCGCACGAACACCTGACTTCAGGAAGAGGTCGGTGCCCTCACGACGGCTAAGCTTAAGCTTAGGACCGATATATCTTGCCATCTTCTTTCTCCAACAATCCTAGACCAAGTAGCTACAGCGTTATACGCGGCGCTTCTTGGGAGGACGACAACCGTTGTGCGGGATCGGAGTCACATCAGTAATGTTAGTGATGCGGAAACCAGCCGCGTTCAGGGCGCGGATGGAAGACTCACGACCGGGACCCGGACCTTTGACCATGACTTCCAGGTTCTTGACGCCATATTCTTTGGCCATCTCACCAGCGCGCTCGGCAGCTACCTGAGCAGCGAACGGGGTGGACTTACGAGAACCACGGAAACCGGAACCACCAGAAGTAGCCCAAGACAGAGCATTGCCCTGACGGTCAGTAATGGTCACGATTGTGTTGTTGAAAGATGCATGAACGTGCGCAATACCGTCGCTCACTTGCTTTTTAACGCGCTTGCGAGCACGAGTCGGAGTTTTAGCCATTTTCTACCTTCCCGTTACTTCTTGATAGCCTTGCGCGGACCCTTACGGGTACGAGCGTTGGTCTTGGTACGTTGACCACGAACAGGCAGGCTACGACGGTGACGCAAACCACGGTAGCAACCCAGATCCATCAATCGCTTGATGTTCATGGAAATCTGACGACGCAGGTCACCTTCAACGGTGAATTTACCTACTTGTTCACGCAGACTCTCGATCTGAGCTTCGTCCAGGTCTTTAATTTTCACATTCTCAGCGATACCGGCTGCGGCACAGATGGCCTTGGAGCGGGTACGACCGACGCCATAAATCGCAGTCAAAGCGATGACTGCATGCTTATGGTCAGGAATGTTAATGCCAGCGATACGGGCCACTATTCACTCCTACATATAGTAGATTACGACCACCACAAAGCCCGTGAGCGGATACGTGGCGGTCAACCAATACACAACAAAAGTTGGCTGGCTATATTAGCCAGCACAACTATTTGTTGCAAGTACTAACCGTAAAAAATTAGCCTTGGCGTTGTTTATGCTTTGGCTCGCTGCAAATCACACGCACCACACCGTGACGCTTGATGATTTTGCAGTTACGGCAGATTGCCTTAACGGAAGCACGAACTTTCATTGCTTAACTCCGTAACTACGCCGACCTTTAGCGGCCGTAGCCCTTCAGGTTGGCCTTCCTCAGGACGTCGCCATATTGATGAGACATCATATGGGTTTGTACCTGAGCCATGAAGTCCATGATAACTACCACGATAATCAGCAGCGAAGTGCCACCGAAGTAGAACTGTACGTTCCAGGCAGTCATCAAGAACTGGGGTACCAGACAGATAAAGGTTATATAGAGCGCACCTGCCAATGTCAGGCGAGTCATAACCTTATCGATGTAACGTGCTGTCTGCTCGCCCGGGCGAATCCCCGGGATAAAGGCTCCACTCTTCTTCAGATTATCTGCTGTCTCGCGGGGGTTGAACACCAGCGCGGTATAGAAGAAGCAGAAGAAGATAATGGCTGCTGCATACAGCATCTCGTAAAGCGGTTGACCCGGCTGCAGGACCATAGAGACCTGTTGCAGGATATCAGCTACTTTACCCTCGCCCTGACCAAACCAAGAGGTAATGGTCCCCGGGAAGAGGATGATACTGGATGCGAAAATCGCAGGAATCACACCAGCCATATTCACTTTCAACGGCAGGTGTGTGCTTTGCGCGGCAAATACCTGGCGGCCTTGTTGACGCTTGGCATAGTTAACGACGATACGACGCTGACCACGCTCCACGAACACCACAAAGTAAGTCACTGCGAAAACAATCAAGCCCAGCAACAACAACAGCAGGATGTGCAATTCCCCTTGACGTGCCTGTTCGGCCGTAGCGCCAATGGCATGCGGCAGACCAGCAACGATACCTGTGAAAATAATCAACGAGATACCATTACCAATCCCACGCTCGGTAATCTGTTCACCCAACCACATCAAAAACATGGTACCGGTGACCAGACTCACAACCGCTGTGAAATAGAAGCCCAAACCCGGATTAGTCACGAGTCCATGCATCATATTCGGCAGACCGGTTGCAATACCAATGGCCTGGAAAGTTCCCAAAACCAGCGTGCCCCAACGGGTATATTGGCTAATCTTGCGACGGCCGGATTCACCTTCTTTCTTGAGTTCAGCAAGAGCGGGGTGAACCACTGTCAGCAGCTGGATAATGATCGATGCCGAAATGTACGGCATGATCCCCAACGCAAGAATAGAAGCACGCGAGAGTGCACCACCACTGAACATGTTGAACATCTCAATGATGGTGCCCTTCTGTTGCTGGAACAACTCGGCCAGTACGGCGGCGTCAATACCAGGAATCGGCACATAAGAGCCTGCACGGAAAACGATAATCGCCCCGAGAACGAAGAGCAGACGGCTCTTCAGTTCACTCAGACCACCCTGTGCTTTAACATCCAATCCTGGTTTCTTAGCCATTGTACTGATTATTCCTCGATTTTACCGCCAGCGGCCTCGATGGCTGCGCGTGCACCTTTGGTGACGGACAGACCACGAACGGTCACAGCACGGTCAATGTTGCCTGACAGAACAACTTTAGCGAACACGATGTTCTTAGTAACAACACCGGCTTGCTTCAGAGTGCTCAGGTCGACCACATCACCTTCTACCAGGGCGATTTCGTTCAGACGCACTTCGGCAGAAACCAAAGATTTGCGAGAGAAGAAACCGAACTTCGGCAGACGGATTTTCAAAGGCATCTGGCCGCCTTCGAAACCGTTGCGGACTTTACCGCCACCGGAACGAGAGGTCTGGCCTTTAACACCACGACCACCAGTCTTGCCCAAGCCGGAGCCGATACCACGACCACGACGTTGTTTTTCAGGCTTGGAACCAGCGGCCGGAGACAGAGTGTTCAGACGCATGCTTAGCCCTCCACCTTAACCATGTAATAAACCTGGTTGATCATGCCGCGTACGCAAGGAGTATCTTCCAGCTCAACGGTGTGACCAATGCGACGCAGACCCAGACCACGCAGAGTCGCCTTGTGCTTTGGCAGACGGCCGATAGAGCTGCGAGTTTGAGTTACTTTTACAGTGTTAGCCATGTCGCATTACCCCAGAATTTCTTCAACGCGCAGACCACGCTTGGCAGCGATCTGTTCCGGTGATTGACCGTGAACCAGAGCGTCTACAGTAGCGCGAACAACGTTGATTGGGTTGGTGGAACCGTAGGTCTTGGCCAGCACGTTGTGGATACCGGCAACTTCCAGAACAGCACGCATAGCGCCGCCTGCAATGATACCAGTACCTTGGGAGGCCGGCTTCATGAACACGGTGGAGCCAGAGTGAACACCACGCACCGGGTGGTGCAGAGTGCCGTTGTTCAGCTCAACCTTGTTCAGGTTACGCTTAGCCTGTTCCATTGCTTTTTGAATAGCAGCCGGAACTTCACGGGCTTTACCGTAACCGTAACCTACACGGCCGTTACCATCACCCACCACGGTCAACGCGGTGAAGGACATGATACGACCACCTTTAACAGTTTTCGAAACACGGTTTACTGCAATGAGCTTTTCTTGCAGTTCGCCGGCTTGAGATTCGACTTTAGCCATCTTCGACTCCTAGCTTAGAACTGAAGACCAGCGTCACGTGCGGCAGCTGCCAGGGCAGCGATGCGACCGTGATACTTGAAACCGGAACGATCGAAAGATACGTTCTGAACGCCTTTGGCAATAGCACGCTCAGCGATAGCCTTACCTACAGCGGTAGCAGCATCTGCGTTACCGGTGTATTTCAGAGCTTCACTGATGGCTTTCTCTACTGTGGAAGCAGAGGCCAGAACTTCGGAACCGTTGGCTGCAATAACCTGCGCATAGATATGACGCGGGGTACGGTGAACAACCAGACGGGTAGCTCCCAGTTCCTGCATCTTTTTCCGAGCACGAGTAGCACGACGGAGACGAGCTGCTTTCTTGTCCATAGTGTTACCTTACTTCTTCTTAGCTTCTTTAGTACGCACTTGCTCGTTGGCATAGCGTACACCCTTGCCCTTGTAGGGCTCCGGAGCGCGGTAAGCACGGATATCGGCGGCGACTTGGCCAACCAGCTGCTTGTCGACGCCACGCAGAACGATTTCTGTAGCAGTCGGGCACTCAGCGGTCACACCAGCCGGCAGCGCATGCTCTACCGGGTGAGAGAAGCCCAGAGCCAGCGCAACAGCATTGCCCTTGATGGAGGCTTTATAACCTACACCAACCAGCTGCAGCTTGCGCTCGAAGCCTTGGGTAACACCGATTACCATGTTGTTGACCAATGCACGGGCAGTACCGGCCTGAGCGTCAGCACCAGCGATGCTGCCGCGCGGGGCGAACTTCAGTACATTGTCTTCTTTGGTCACTTCTACACCGGCGTGAATAGAGCGAACCAGAGAACCTTTACCACCTTTGATGGTCAGTTCCTGGCCGTTCAGAGTCACCTCTACGCCAGCAGGAATAGTGACGGGTGCCTTAGCAACACGAGACATTTCCTACCTCCTATTAAGCGACGTAGCAGATGATCTCACCGCCCATGCTTGCTTTGCGAGCAGCACGGTCAGTCATCACACCTTTAGACGTGGACACGATAGCAACACCGAGACCGCCCATAACTTTCGGCAGATCAGTAGTGCGCTTGTAAATACGCAGGCCTGGACGGCTTACGCGTTGGATCAGTTCTACAACTGGCTTGCCCTGGAAATATTTCAGTTCAATTTCCAGTTCCGGCTTCACGTCACCAGCTACGGAGTAGCCAGCGATGTAACCTTCTTCTTTCAGCACTTTGGCGATAGCCACTTTCAGCTTGGAAGAAGGCATGGAAACCGCAACTTTGCTCGCCGCCTGACCGTTACGGATGCGGGTCAGCATATCCGCGATCGGATCTTGCATGCTCATAAGTCTAACTCCCGAGATTCGTTACCAAGAAGCCTTCTTCAGGCCCGGAATTTCGCCCTTCATGGCATGCTCACGCACCTTGATGCGAGACAGGCCAAACTTGCGCAGGAAACCGTGCGGACGACCAGTAATATTGCAACGGTTACGCTGGCGGGACGGACTGGAATCACGGGGCAGCTGTTGCAGTTGCAGTACAGCATCCCAACGCGCTTCTTCAGAAGCGTTCATGTCAACGATGATAGCTTTCAGCTCGGCACGCTTGGTCGCGTACTTGGCTACCAGCTTGGCACGCTTTGCTTCGCGCGCTTTCATGGATGTTTTAGCCATAACCCTAACCTTACTTGCGGAATGGGAAGTTAAAGGCAGCCAGCAGAGCACGGCCTTCTTCATCGGTATTCGCGGAAGTGGTGATGGTGATATCCAGACCACGGACGCGATCGACTTTGTCATAGTCGATTTCCGGGAAGATGATCTGCTCACGCACGCCCATGGAGTAGTTACCACGACCATCGAACGCTTTAGCGTTCAGGCCACGGAAGTCACGGATACGCGGTACGGAGATGCAGATCAGCCGTTCCAGGAACTCCCACATACGCTCGCCACGCAGGGTTACTTTACAACCTATCGGGTAGCCTTCACGAATCTTGAAGCCCGCAACAGATTTGCGAGCTTTGGTGATCAGCGGCTTCTGACCGGAAATGGCAGCCATATCGGCAGCAGCATTTTCCAGCAATTTCTTGTCAGAGATCGCTTCACCAACACCCATGTTCAGGGTGATTTTCTCGATCCGAGGGACTTGCATGATAGTCTTGTAACCGAACTGCTTGGACAGTTCATTTACTACATCGGATTTGTAGTAATCATGCAGTTTCGCCATCGTTAAACTCCAATTACTTCACAAGTTCGCCGGTGGATTTGAAGAAACGGACTTTTTTGCCGTCTTCAATCCGGAAACCAACGCGGTCAGCTTTGCCAGTGGCAGAGTTGAACAGCGCTACGTTTGATACATCGATGGGGGCTTCTTTGGTGACGATACCGCCAGCCTGACCCAGTGCGGGTACCGGCTTCTGGTGTTTCTTCACCTGGTTGATGCCTTCCACGATTACCTTACCTTTTGCAATCAGGACTTGAGTGACTTTGCCACGCTTGCCCTTGTCTTTGCCGGTAAGAACAATCACTTCGTCTTCGCGACGGATTTTAGCTGCCATCGTTCGACTCCTTACAGTACTTCGGGTGCCAGGGACACAATCTTCATGAACTTCTCATTACGCAGTTCACGGGTCACCGGGCCAAAAATACGAGTACCGATTGGCTGTTGGTTGTTGTTAAGCAACACAGCCGCATTGTTGTCGAAACGGATGACAGAGCCGTCCGGACGACGAACGCCTTTACGGGTGCGTACGACCACCGCGTTATACACATCACCTTTCTTCACTTTACCGCGAGGAATGGCTTCCTTGATGGAAACCTTGATGATGTCGCCGATGCCGGCGTAACGGCGGTGCGAGCCACCCAGAACCTTAATACACATTACACTGCGAGCGCCGGAGTTGTCGGCAACACCCAGCATACTTTGCATCTGGATCATCTTAGTGCTCCGCTTTGTTTACTTCTTATCCCTAATGGGATCTGGCTGCCTTCAAAAGGCGCGAAACTATAACACAGGATTTTCAGAAAAGGTAGCCTAAAAAACAAACGGCCCCTTAAAGGGGCCGCTTGGACTACAAAGTACCGATTAGGCCTTTTCTACAACGGCAACCAGGGTCCAGGACTTGGTCTTGGACAGCGGGCGGCATTCGCGGATTTCCACGAGGTCGCCAGCTTTGCACTCGTTGTTTTCGTCATGTACGTGCAGCTTGGTAGTGCGCTTGATGATCTTACCGTAGATCGGGTGCTTTACCTTGCGCTCGATAGCAACAGTGATGGACTTGTCCATCTTGTCGCTGATTACACGACCTTGCAGAGTACGGATCTTGTCAGTCATTACGCACCTGCCTTCTCAGTCAGTACAGTCTTGATACGTGCGACGTCACGACGCACTTGTTTCAGAGTGTGAGTCTGAGCCAGCTGGCCGGTGGACGCTTGCATGCGCATGTTGAATTGCTCACGCAGCAGGCCCAGCAGCTCCTGGTTCAGTTCTTCGACGCTCTTTTGACGCAGATCTTGGGCTTTCATCACATCACCGTCTTAATTACGAAAGTGGTCTGAACAGACAGCTTAGCTGCGGCCAGGGCAAACGCTTCACGCGCCAGAGCCTCAGGTACACCGTCCATCTCGTACAGAACCTTGCCAGGCTGGATCGGGCAAACCCAGTATTCCACGTTACCCTTACCTTTACCCATACGAACTTCGAGGGGCTTTTCGGTGATGGGCTTGTCCGGGAACACACGGATCCAGATCTTACCTTGACGCTTAACGTGACGGGTCATGGCACGACGGGCTGCTTCGATTTGACGAGCAGTCAGTTGACCACGGGATGTCGCCTTCAGGCCAAAGGTACCGAAGGATACTTCGTTACCAGAGGTGGCCAGACCGCGGTTACGACCCTTGTGGGTCTTGCGGAATTTAGTACGCTTAGGTTGCAACATTTACCGAATCTCCTTACTTAGCAGCGCGGCGCTTGTTGTCACGCTTGGGCTTTGCAGGAGCTTGCTCTTGAGCAGCGGCAGCGTTAACAGCAGCCAGACCGCCCAGAACTTCGCCCTTGAAGATCCAAACTTTAACGCCGATCACACCGTAAGTGGTGTGGGCTTCAGAAGTTGCGTAGTCGATGTCGGCACGCAGGGTGTGCAACGGCACACGACCTTCACGGTACCATTCGGTACGCGCGATTTCAGCGCCGCCCAGACGACCGGAAACTTCCACTTTGATGCCCTTGGCACCCAGGCGCATTGCGTTCTGTACGGCGCGCTTCATAGCACGACGGAACATTACACGACGCTCCAGCTGGGAAGTGATGCTGTCGGCAACCAGTTTGCCATCCAGCTCCGGCTTGCGGACTTCGGAAATGTTGATCTGAGCAGGCACGCCAGCAATAGTGGCTACAGCTTTGCGCAGCTTCTCAACGTCTTCGCCTTTCTTACCGATGACAACACCCGGACGAGCGGTGTGAATGGTCACACGGATGCTCTTGGCCGGACGCTCAATGGTGATCTTGGACAAGGACGCGTTTTTCAGTTCCTTGGTCAGGAACTGGCGTACTTGAAAATCGCTGTACAGGTTGTCAGCGAAGTCTTTGGTGTTCGCGAACCAGGTAGAATTCCAAGGCTTGGTAATACCCAGGCGAATGCCATTAGGATGTACTTTCTGACCCATTGCTTATCTCCCAGCCTTAGCGTCGGATACCACTACAGTGATGTGAGCGGTACGCTTGAGGATACGATCCGCACGACCTTTGGCACGCGGACGGATGCGCTTCATGGAGGGACCTTCGTCGACCATGATAGTAGCAACACGCAGCGCGTCGATATCGGCGCCTTCGTTGTGCTCAGCGTTTGCAATGGCAGATTCCAGCACTTTCTTAACCAGCACTGCAGCCTTTTTCGGGCTGAAGGTCAGGATATTCAGAGCCTTGTCTACGGACAGACCACGTACTTGATCGGCTACCAGACGAGCTTTCTGGGCAGAAGTACGGGCATAACGGTGTTTAGCGATAGCTTCCATCATTTATCCCTTAGCGCTTCTTAGCCTTCTTATCAGCAGCATGGCCGCGATAAGTACGAGTCGGTGCGAATTCACCCAGTTTGTGACCGATCATTTCTTCGGTAACGAAAACCGGAACGTGCTGACGACCATTATGGACAGCGATGGTCAAACCGATCATGTTCGGGATGATCATTGAACGACGGGACCAGGTTTTAACCGGCTTTTTATCCCCGCTTTCCACCGCTTTCTCTACCTTCTTCAGCAAGTGCAGGTCAATAAATGGACCCTTCTTGAGAGAACGTGGCATGGTGATTCCTCTATGTTAACAATTACTTGTTACGACGACGTACGATGTACTTGTCGGTACGCTTGTTCTTACGGGTCTTGAAGCCTTTAGCCTTCTGGCCCCATGGGGACACAGGCTGCATGCCCTTGTTACGACCCTCACCACCACCGTGCGGGTGGTCAACCGGGTTCATCGCCATACCGCGAACGGTCGGACGAATACCACGCCAGCGGTTTGCACCGGCTTTACCCAGTTGACGCAACATGTGCTCGGAGTTACCGACTTCACCGATGGTAGCGCGGCACTCGGCCAGAACTTTACGTACTTCGCCGGAACGCAGACGCAGAGTTACATAGTTACCTTCACGAGCCAGGATCTGGATGAAAGTACCAGCGGAACGAGCCAGCTGGGCACCTTTACCAGGCTTCATCTCTACAGCGTGAACGGTAGAACCAACCGGGATGTTGCGCATCGGCAGGGCGTTACCTACCTTGATGGCTGCATCAGCACCAGAAGCGATCGCGTCACCAGCTTTCAGGCCTTTCGGAGCCAGGATGTAACGACGCTCACCGTCTGCATACAACACCAGAGCGATGTTAGCGGTACGGTTCGGATCGTATTCCAGGCGCTCTACTTTAGCCGGGATACCGTCTTTGTCGCGCTTGAAGTCGACGATACGGTAGTGCTGCTTGTGACCACCACCGATATGACGGGTAGTGATACGGCCGTTGTTGTTACGACCACCGGACTTGCTTTTGCTGTCCAGCAGAGCGGCGAAGGGCTTGCCCTTATACAGCTCTTGATTGACGATCTTGACGACGTGGCGGCGGCCCGGAGAAGTAGGCTTGCACTTAACGATTGCCATTTTTGAGAACTCCTCTTACTCGGCTGCGCCCATGAAGTCGATGTCCTGACCAGCTTTCAGGGTCACATAAGCCTTTTTCCAATCGGAACGACGGCCTACGCGTGCACCTGCGCGCTTGGTCTTACCCTTCATGTTCAGGGTACGGACGGTCTCAACTTCGACCTCGAACAGTTTCGCAACTGCAGCTTTGACTTCCGCCTTGGTAGCATCAACAGCAACTTTGAACACGATAGTGTTCTGCTTTTCTGCAACCATGGTGCTCTTTTCAGAGATGTGCGGAGCCTTCAGAACTTTCAGCAGACGCTCTTCACGGATCATGCCAGCATCTCCTCGATTTGCTTAACTGCGTCAGCAGTCATCAGAACCTTGTCGAAAGCGATCAGGCTGACCGGGTCGATACCGGCAACGTCACGCACGTCAACTTTGTACAGGTTGCGAGCAGCCAGGAACAGGTTCTCATCGACTTCAGCAGTCACGATCAGAACGTCAGTCAGTTCCATTTCTTTCAGCTTGGCGATCAGTTCTTTGGTCTTCGGAGCTTCGATGCCGAACTTCTCAACAACGATCAGGCGCTCTTGACGTACCAGCTCGGACAGAATGCTACGGATAGCGCCGCGGTACATCTTCTTGTTTACTTTCTGGCTGTGATCTTGCGGCTTAGCAGCAAAAGTCACACCACCGGAACGCCAGATGGGCGAACGGATGGAGCCAGCACGGGCACGACCAGTACCCTTCTGACGCCACGGCTTTTTGCCGCCACCAGACACTTCAGAGCGAGTCAGCTGCGCACGAGTACCCTGACGGGCACCAGCGGCATATGCAACGACGACCTGGTGAACCAGAGCTTCGTTGAATTCGCGCCCGAAGGTAGTCTCGGAAACTTCAAGAGCGCTCTTGGCGTCTTTCATTACCAATTCCATTACTATCTCCTCAGACGTTACGCTTTGACGGCAGGTTTGACGATCACGTTGCCGTTGGTTGCACCCGGTACTGCACCTTTGATGAGCAGCAGGTTGCGTTCAGCGTCAACACGAACCAGTTCCAGGTTCTGAGTCGTTACACGCTCAGCACCCATGTGACCAGCCATCTTTTTGCCCTTGAATACACGACCCGGAGTCTGGTTCTGACCGATAGAACCCGGAACGCGGTGAGACAAGGAGTTACCGTGGGTCATATCCTGGGTGCGGAAGTTGTGGCGCTTAACAGTACCAGCAAAGCCCTTACCTTTGGATGTGCCGGTAACGTCTACCAGCTTAACGTCAGCGAGAAGATCTACTTTCAGCTCGCTACCAACAGTGAAAGTTTCACCGTTGTTCAGGCGGAATTCCCACAGACCGCGACCGGCTTCTACACCAGCTTTGGCGAAGTGGCCAGCTTCCGGCTTGGTCACACGGCTGGCTTTCTTGGCGCCAGTGGTAACCTGAATAGCGTTGTAGCCGTCGGTTTCTACAGATTTGACCTGAGTTACACGGTTAGCTTCAACTTCGATAACAGTCACCGGGATAGAAACGCCATCTTCAGTGAAGATGCGAGTCATACCCACTTTGCGACCTACAAGACCGATTGTCATTGTTATCAACCTCTTTCCGTAATTAACCCAGGCTGATCTGGACGTCTACACCAGCTGCCAGATCCAGACGCATCAGGGCGTCTACGGTCTTGTCAGTCGGCTCAACGATGTCTACCAGACGCTTGTGAGTGCGGATCTCGTACTGATCACGCGCATCTTTGTTGACGTGCGGGGAGATCAGGACGGTGAAGCGCTCTTTGCGAGTCGGCAGCGGAATAGGACCGCGAACCTGCGCGCCAGTGCGCTTAGCAGTTTCAACGATTTCCGCAGTGGATTGATCAATCAGGCGATGATCAAAAGCCTTCAGGCGGATACGGATTCTTTGGTTCTGCATTGACAGAGCTCCAATAGATAAAAGAACATAAATCAACACCGCCCGACCGAGATTGCTCCCGCCAGAGGTGTGATTTTTCACGTTTCCCCCCATATCGGGAGGACTGTATGGCTGGCTCCTGTAAACAGGAAACTCAGCAGCAGACATATCGTCTGGCTTACCTCATGGGTAAGCGGAGGGGATTATACGGATTTTTCAAATTTGCGCAAGGGAGAACGAACAGATTATGCGCAGTTTTATGTGACAGATGGATCTCGCCTGCGGCAACGCACTCTGCTGCCAACACCAAGGTAACGACAATGTTACAAGCAGACTGGTAGACTGTGTGCTTGCCTCTGTCAGTGGAACGACATCCCATGCTCAAAGATCAAAAGAAAGCATATCAGTATGGCCTTTGCGCCGTTGCCCTCTGGTCGACGGTCGCCACAGCCTTCAAGATCTCCCTCGCCTATTTCGAACCTGTGCAACTGTTGCTTGTGGCCGCCTTCACCTCGACTCTCACGCTGACAGCCGTCGTCGCCAAACAGGGCAAACTGCCGCTGCTGGGAAGCTACATCAAGGCCCGCCCTTTCTACTACCTGACTCTGGGCGTGCTGAACCCCTTTCTCTATTACCTGTTGCTATTCAAGGCCTATGACCTGTTGCCTGCCCAGCAGGCACAGACCCTCAACTACACCTGGGCCATTACCCTCAGTCTGCTGGCCGTCCCCTTCCTCGGCCAGAAGCTGCGTCGGCGCGATGGCGTCGCCATCGTGCTCGGCTACTTTGGCGCACTGGTGATCGCCACCAGAGGGGATGTATTCGGCCTCCAGTTCGACAGCCCCCTCGGCGTGACGCTGGCGCTGGTCTCGACCCTCATCTGGGCCAGCTACTGGATCCTCAACACCCGCAATCAGGGCGATCCCATTGTCAGCCTGTTGCTCGGCTTTATGATCAGCCTGCCTTTTATCGTCGTTGCAACCTGGTTGCTCTCCGATTTTGCCATGACCGCCTGGCAGGGATGGGCTGGAGCCATCTATGTGGGACTGTTCGAAATGGGCTTCGGTTTCGTGCTCTGGCTGATGGCGCTGCGCCATGCCACCAACACGGCCCCCATCAGCAACCTCATCTTTATCTCGCCGTTTGCCTCACTGGTGCTGCTCAATCTGCTGATCGGCGAAGCCATCCATCCGGCCACCCCCATCGGGTTGGCGCTCATCGTTGCCGCCCTGCTGATCCAGCAGCTCAAGTACGGCAAACGCTATCGAGCATCAGTCGAAACCAAGAGCTGACCATGCAGAAGGGCGTATCAACGGATACGCCCTTCTCTCAATCCATCCACTCCTGTGGCTGATGTTTCGGCAGCCGCATCTCGACCAGCAGGCCGCCGAGCTCCGAACTTCCCAACCGGATAGTGCCATGGTGCTGGGCGACTATCTTGGCCACGATAGCCAACCCCAAGCCACTGCCGCCAACGGTCCGCGCCACATTACCCTGAGTAAACGGCTTGAGCACCCGGGAGTAGTCCTGCTCCGGAATGCCGGGGCCATCATCGGAAAGGCGCAAGCGCACCCAGTGTCCATCGTCCTTCAACTCGGCATGCAAACGGCTCGCCCCATAACGCTGCGAGTTGCTTGAGAGGTTGTTCAACACCCGCCGGATACTGACCGGATTGCAGGCCACCCGCACCGCCTCTTGCGGCAGCGCCAGATCAACTTCCAGTCCCTGCTCCGAGTAGATCAGCAAGGTATCGTGCACCAGCTGGGTCAGGTCGATCGGCTCCAGATCCTGGCCTTCATCCGGACGGATGTAATCGATGAACTGATCGATGATGGCATTGGACTCATCGATATCGGCGTTGATGCTCTCCTTGAGGTACTCGTCACCAGAGGACATCATCTCGGTCGCCAGCCGGATGCGGGTCAGCGGGGTACGCAGATCGTGGGAAACCCCCGCCATCATCAGGTTACGCTCTTCGATCAGGCTCTTGATGGAGTGGGACATATGGTTGAAGGTGCGGGTCAGTCGCCGCACTTCCCGTGATCCCAGCTCCCCCAGCGCCTCGGGGAAATGGCCTCTGGCAACAGCAACGGCACCAGCCTCGAGATCCTCGAGCGGGCGCACCAGCTGGCGGGCAAAGCGCCAGGCCGCAAACAGGGTGATCACCAGCAGCACGCTCAGATAGATGATGAGGGGTTCGATATCGTCATCTTCAATCTCGGTCAGCGGGATCCGCACCCAGATTTTGCTGGCCTGGGGCGGCTGGATCCAGATGATGTAGTGATCCTGGATCTCGACCCGCACCTTGGCCGGGCCACCCAGCTCGCGGCTGATGTTCTCCTCCAGATAGGGGTATGGCTTGGCCTCGTTGAAGCCATGCTGCACCGCCTCGCTCTGGGTATAGATATCGGTACCGGTCGTCACATAGACCAGCGCCTCGGCATCTTCACTCAGCGCCAGTTGTTCAGTGTTGACCGGAAAGATCAGCTTGACCTGATTGGCCAGCAAGTGACTGATCTGCTTGACGGTTGGCGCCAGCAGATAGTTGTAGAAGGTGACGTAGGAGACTGCTTGATAGACCACCAGAACGGCGGCCAGAAACCAGAGCATGCGTGAGAACATGCTGCCGACCTTTTTCATGCACCGTCACCATCTGGCACGAACACATACCCCAGACCCCAGACGGTCTGCAGATAGCGGGGCTGGGCCGGATCCTGTTCCAGCAGGCGGCGCAGGCGAGAGACCTGCACGTCGATGCTGCGCTCGGTGGCGGTGTATTCACGGCCACGGGCCAGATTCATCAGCTTGTCGCGGGAGAGCGGCTCGCGCGGATGGCTGACCAGCACCTTGAGCACCGCAAATTCACCGCTGGTGAGCGCCATCGGCTCGCCATCCCGACTCAGCTCGCGGGTCGCGAGATTGAGTTGAAAAGCCCCGAAGTTGACCACCTTTTCTGCAGCAGAGGGAGCCCCCGGCAGCTCGACGGTATGGCGGCGCAGCACGGCACGGATCCGCGCCAGCAGTTCGCGTGGGTTGAACGGCTTGGGCAGATAATCATCGGCCCCCATCTCGAGTCCGACGATGCGATCCACTTCATCCCCCTTGGCGGTGAGCATCAGCACCGGGATCTGGTTACCCGCTTCCCGCAGACGGCGGCAGATGGAGAGCCCATCCTCCCCCGGCAACATCAGGTCGAGCACCATCAGGCTGAAGTTTTCACGAGTCAGCAAGCGATCGGCCTGCTCGCCATTGGCCACGCCGCGCACTACGAATCCCTGCTCGGTGAGATAGCGCTCC
The DNA here is from genome assembly GCF_056632455.1 of Aeromonas sp. MTB. Lineage (NCBI taxonomy): Bacteria > Pseudomonadati > Pseudomonadota > Gammaproteobacteria > Aeromonadales > Aeromonadaceae > Aeromonas > Aeromonas sp. MTB. The sequence goes on along the minus strand of NZ_CP147026.1, from coordinate 208,877 downwards.
AACAGGGAACGTAATTTCAGGTCATCGTCCACGACCAGGACCTTGTATTGCTGCTGACTCATTGCTTTGCCTCTTCATTCTTTAGCTGCCCCCAATACTAGGGGGGGATATAGCGGGAGCAAAGCACAAATATGTTACCGGTTATTACCCGTCCCGAGAGCGTGACGGCCATCAAGTCACTGCGCTGGCCAGCGACTCCCTGAACGGCGCCAGCCGAACCATCACGATTTCCCTCGACAGCAAGAGGACAAAAGCTAATATTCCCGAGCAGTTAGCGATGAATACCCCTCTTTGACCAGGTCCGCATCACCATGAAGACAAAGCTGATCACCCGCGAAGGCTACAACAAGCTGAAAGAAGAGCTCGATTTCCTCTGGCGCCAGGAGCGCCCCGAGGTCACCAAGAAGGTGGCATGGGCCGCCAGCCTGGGGGATCGCAGCGAAAATGCTGACTACCAGTACAACAAGAAGCGGCTGCGGGAGATCGATCGGCGGGTGCGTTACCTGCGTAAATGCCTCGAAGAGCTGGGGATCGTCGACTATGCCCCCGCGCAGGAGGGCAAGGTCTTCTTCGGTGCCTGGGTCGAGGTGGAAAACGATGAGGGCGAGACCAAGCGCTTTCGCATCGTCGGCTATGACGAGATCTTCGAGCGCAAGGATTACATCTCCATCGACTCCCCCATGGCCCGCGCTCTGCTCAAGAAAGAGGTCGGTGATGAGGCCATCGTCCGTACGCCAGTTGGTGACGTCTGCTGGTATATCAACGAGATCAGCTACCCCAAATAGCCGGACTACTGGTGAGCTGCTTGCCACAGGCACATCCTGAGTCACAGGTGCAATGGCAAGATATGCGCCCTCCCCTGCGACTTATCAGTCTGACTGGTGCAGACCCCGGCGCAGGGTGGCATCCCGCAACACGACCCCATATAGTGCTCACACTTGGCGCCTGATGGCGCGGACTCGACCACAGAGGCCCTCAACAACATCATGATGCAAACCATAGAGAGACAGATTGCCGGTGAGCTCCATGCTCGCCCGGAGCAGGTGCAGGCCGCAGTGCGCCTGCTGGATGAAGGCTCGACCGTGCCCTTTATCGCCCGTTACCGTAAAGAGGTGACCGGCGGTCTGGACGACAGCCAACTACGTACTCTGGAGAGCCGTCTCGGCTATCTGCGTGAACTGGAAGATCGCCGTCAGGTGATCATTCGCTCCATCGAAGAGCAGGGCAAACTGACCCCCGAGCTGGCCCGCGAATTGAATGGCGCCGACAGCAAGACCCGACTGGAAGACCTCTATCTCCCCTACAAGCCCAAGCGCCGCACCAAGGGGCAGATGGCGATCGAAGCCGGGTTGGAGCCGCTTGCCAACCTGCTGCTCAGCGACCCGATGCAGGATCCCGAGCAAGCTGCAGCCACCTTCCTCAATCCCGAACAGGGCATTGCCGACAGCAAGGCGGCCCTCGACGGCGCCCGCTATATCCTGATGGAGCGCTTCGCCGAGCAGGCCGACCTGCTGGAGAAGCTGCGCGACTACCTGTGGCAAAATGCCACCCTGCGCGCCCGCGTGGTGGCAGGCAAGGAGCAGGAAGGGGCCAAGTTCAAGGACTATTTCGAACACGACGAACCCCTGCACAAGGCCCCCTCCCACCGGGTGCTGGCCATGCTGCGCGGCCGCAATGAAGGGATCCTCAATCTGGCGCTGGTCACCGGTGAGGATGAGGCTGCCAGTCCCTGTGAAGGGATCATTGCCCACCACCTCAAGCTCAATCTGCAGAACCGCCCGGCCGACAAATGGCTGCAAGGGGTGGTGAGCTGGACCTGGAAGATCAAGTTGTCGCTTCAGATGGAGACCGAGCTGATCGGCCGTATCCGCGAGTCGGCAGAGGAGGAGGCGATCAAGGTGTTCGCCATGAACCTCAAGGATCTGCTGATGGCGGCCCCGGCCGGCATGCGCTGCACCATGGGGCTGGATCCGGGCATCCGCACCGGGGTCAAGGTGGCCGTTGTGGATGCCACCGGCAAGCTGGTCGATCACGCCACCATCTATCCGTTCGAACCGAAACGCCAGATTGATCAGAGCCTCAAGACCCTGAGCGAGCTGTGCCAGAAACACAAGGTCGAGCTCATCAGCATCGGCAACGGCACCGCCTCGCGGGAGACCGACCGGCTGGTCAGCGACCTGTTCGAGCGCTACCCCGCCGCTAAGGCGCAGAAGATAGTCGTGAGCGAAGCGGGGGCCTCGGTCTACTCCGCCTCCGAACTCGCCTCCCAGGAGTTCCCGGATCTCGACGTCTCAATCCGTGGCGCCGTCTCCATCGCCCGCCGCCTGCAAGACCCGCTGGCCGAACTGGTCAAAATCGATCCCAAGAGTATCGGGGTGGGCCAGTATCAGCACGACGTCGGCCAGAGCCAGCTGGCCCGCCGGCTGGATGCCGTGGTTGAGGATTGCGTGAACGCGGTCGGGGTGGATGTGAACACCGCCTCGGTCGCCCTGCTCAACCGGGTTTCCGGCCTCTCCCAAACGTTGGCCCAGAACATCGTCGCCTACCGGGATGAGCACGGCGCATTCAAGAGCCGTCAGCAATTGCTGAAAGTAAGCCGACTCGGCCCCAAAGCCTTCGAACAGTGCGCCGGCTTCCTGCGCATTCGCGGCGGCAGCAATCCCCTCGACAGCTCAGCGGTACACCCGGAGTCCTATCCGGTCGTGGAGCGGATCCTCGCCAAGCTGGAGCAGACCGTGGAGAGCCTGCTCGGCAACAGCAGCCTGCTGCGCAGCCTGAAACCGGCCGACTATACCGATGAGCAATTCGGCGTACCTACCGTCACCGACATCATCGGCGAGCTGGACAAGCCGGGCCGCGACCCGCGCCCCGAGTTCAAAACCGCGACCTTCAAGGAAGGGGTGGAGCAGATCAGCGACCTGGTGCCCGAGATGGTGCTGGAAGGGGTGGTCACCAACGTCACCAACTTCGGTGCCTTCGTCGATATCGGTGTTCATCAGGACGGGCTGGTGCATATCTCCTCCCTGACCGACCGTTTCGTCAAGGATCCCCGTGAGGTGGTCAAGGCGGGCGACATTGTACGGGTAAAGGTGCTGGAAGTGGACGCCCCGCGCAAGCGGATTAGCCTGACCATGCGCCTCGACGAAAAGGCAGGGCAACCCGCCCGCAAGCCGGCTGAAGCGCGCAACAGCAGTGCCGGCAACACCAAGCCAAGAAATGAGCCGCGCCAAAGCCCCCCTGTGGGTGGTGCCATGGGCAACGCCTTCGCGGCGGCGCTCTCCAAAGCGAAAAAGTAACGAAACCTTCCAGAAGTCCTCTGAATGCAAAAAGCCCCACAAGGGGCTTTTTTACACGCGAAGCTCAGGATCACTGCGTCAGGGCAGCAAGTATGCTCTCGGGCTCTACATGCTGGGCCAGCACCTCCCGCAGTCGATTGAATGCCTTGCAGGCCTCTTGCGGATACTTGCCGTAAGAGACAACGCCGGTGTGGCTCCAGCCAGCCGCCAGCATCACTTTCTTCTTGAAACTGGTTCCTTCAGTTCCCCCTCCCCCGAGCTGCATCAGAAACTGCTCCATCTGCAGGTGGGGGGGCGGTACACGGGAGAAGGTGGTGAAATCTTCCGCTTTGACTTCATCGAAATGCATGACAGCTCCTGTGAAATTGGAATGGGCCTGATCTTCAGGTTAGTTGCAAAACAGGCAAAGCAGCTGAAAGTTTGGCGAGAGTGATTCAGATATGCAGACTGAGGGACTGGGTCGAGGCCGGGCTGACAGCCTGTTGATAGTGGCCCGCGATGACGCTGTTGCGCTTGTCCATATAGGCACTCAGCACGCCGCCCGATTTTGCGCTCTGCTCGGCCATCAGCTCTTTGCGCGCCTTGGCTTCACTGGCGGCGGCGCTGCGCGCGACGGCCAGATCCTGCGCAGAAGGCTCGGCAGGCGCCAGCGCTGCAGCGCGGATCTGCTGCATCTTGGCGATGGTGGCGGCAGGATCACCGGGGACTACACTGGTATCGATCTGGACTTCGCCACCCGTTGCATAACGCTTGCCATCCGGCCCTTGCGTAAACTGATAGGTGGGTGAGCTGGCGTACTCTCCACCCGCAGACTGGTGGGCCTGTTCGTGGGCTCGCACCTCCTTGTCACGCTCGACAAGATCCTGAACCTGCTGCTCTTGCCGCTGTTGCTGCTCCTGCTGTTTGGGATCTTGCTGCTTGCGCTGACCCTCTTCACCAGTTGCCTCAACAAAGCGATTGTCTGGCAGTGTTGTCGGGGCTAATTGCCCGGTTTCACGGCTGTTCTGGGAGGTCTGATTGCTGGAGGCCTGACCGGCTTTGGATTTCTCTTTCTGGGAGCCGACTTCAGATTCGGCAACGGAAGCTTGGCCCGCTCGGGCCTGCGGGATCAGTTCTGCCCGGCGATTATCCGTCCTCGCCGCTTCCACCTGGGGTTGCAGCTGTGTCGGGATAAGGGGAGGCAGACTGACATTGATGTTCATCTCACACCCGGATGTCGATCAGGGTTCCCATCATCTCGCTGGCAGTCTGCACTACCTTGGCGGAAGCGCCAGCCTGTTGCTCGGCCACCTTGAGATTGACAAGCTCATCGGTCACTTGCACCTGATCCCCGCTGGGGGTGTTGAGGCGGGCAATCTGATTGGATGCCTTGTCGGCAATCTGCTCGGCTCGCTGAAATCCCTGTACCCCGCTGTTGAAAGCAGAATCAATACGCATGGTGTTACTCCTCTGGTCACAGTTTAATTATCCGCCAGACCAGAGGATTAATGAAGCTTGCAGGCTATTTTTTAGCCAACAAAATCTCGAACGATTTCAATGAATTCGTCAGGGTGGGAGATAAAAGGTGCGTGTGAGGCCTTATTGAGGGTCACGCTGCGGCTGGCAGGGTAGAGATCATCCAGCATAGGAATGGCCGCCTTGGGCACCAATGAATCCAGTCGGCCATAGATCCGCAACCAGGACAGATCCAGCTCCCGCAGCGGTTCGCGCAGGTCAATCTCGGCCAACAGCGTCAATCCGGCCTCGAGTGCGGCAAACTGGGGCGCCGGGCGCTCGGCCAGCCAGTGGCGCAACTGACGGATATCATCCCGGGCATGTTCGCTGCCCATAGCCTGGATCGCCAGAAAGCGCTCTATGGTCTGGCGAAAATCCCCCGCCAGCATCTGGTTGAAACCGGTCAGTACCTTGGGAGCGATCCCCGGCCACTCATCACGGGCCATGAAACAGGGGGAGCTGGCCACGGTGATCAGGGAGTGCAGCCGATCGGGATGCGTCAGCGCCAACTGGCTTGCCACCAGACCGCCGAGCGACCAGCCAAGCAGATGACACTTCTGCGGCAAGATGGCGACCACCTGCTCGGCAAGCCAGGGCAGGCTGTAATCCACCTCGTCTGCCAGCGGGCTGTTGCCAAAGCCGGGCAAATCTACCAGATGAACCCGATAGTGGGACGCCAACTGTTGGGCAACACCATGCCAGACCGCGCCGTTCATCCCCCAACCGTGCAACAGCACCAGATCGGGCCCCTGGCCAAACTGCTCTACCGATATGCTCATCTAGACTCAAGATCCCTGTTCATGCTCTTGGGGTCAGCATGTTAAAGCGACTGCTCGCTAAAGCAAGCCCGCTGCTCGGCAGCCACGGTGACTGGCAAGGGAGCTGCCTGCTCTGCCATCAGCCTTGCGACAACGAGCCCCTGCTCTGCAGCTGGTGTCGGCAGGCGCTACACCAGCCACAGCCGAGATGCCGCCTCTGCGCAGCACCGCTGGCTGACTATATAGAAGAGAGCATACCGGTCTGCGGCCGCTGCCAGCGCAGACCTCCCCCCTGGGAGCGGTTGCAGGTGATCGGCGACTACCAGGCTCCCTACCCCATGCTGATCCCCCGGCTCAAATATTCCGGCCAGATCCTGCTGGCGCCGCTACTGGCACGCCTCTTGGCCGATCATCTGGATAGCCGCGAGCCGCCGGAGGCGATCATTCCGGTTCCCCTGCACTGGTGGCGGCAGTGGCGGCGCGGGTTCAATCAGGCGGAGGAGATCGCACAAGCCCTTGGCGAGTTCACCGGTATTCCCTGCGACAACACTCTGTTGCAACGCATCAAGGCGACCCCGCAACAAACAACCCTGAGCGCCGGGCAGCGGCGGCGCAATCTGCGCGGGGCATTCCGGATCCGCTCCCACCAATACCGTCATGTCGCCCTGCTCGATGACGTCGTGACCACAGGCGCCACCGCTGGGCAGCTCAGCCGTTTGCTCCATGAGAGCGGCATCACAAAGGTGGAAGTGTGGGCGATCTGTCGTACCCTGCGGCACAACAAGTAGCCATCGGCATGCTACCCAAGCATTAATAACCGCGTTATCATGAATACCCTAGTCGTACACTCAGGTTTATGAGGATAGTGATGATCAGCATTTCCGACGCCGCCCAGGCCCATTTCCGTAAACTGCTGGAAAAACAGCCTGATGGCACCAATATCCGGGTGTTTGTGGTCAATCCGGGAACCCAGAATGCCGAGTGTGGCGTATCGTATTGCCCGCCCGATGCCGTGGACCCGGAAGATCAACATCTGCCCTTCAGCGGCTTCGACTGCATGGTCGATCCCCTGAGCGCCCCCTTCCTGGTGGATGCCACCATCGACTTCGTGACCGATCAGATGGGCTCCCAGCTCACCCTGAAAGCACCGAACGCCAAGATGCGTAAAGTGGCCGATGACGCGCCGCTAATCGAGCGCATCGAATACGTGTTGATGTCCGAAGTGAACCCCATGCTGGCCGGTCACGGTGGCAAGGTAACCCTAGTCGAGCTGACTGAAGACAAACTGGCCATCCTGCAGTTTGGCGGCGGTTGCAACGGTTGCTCCATGGTCGATTACACCCTGAAAGAGGGGATCGAGAAGCAACTGCTGGAGAAGTTCCCTAGCGAGCTCAACGGTGTGAAAGATGCCACCGAGCACCAGCGCGGCGACCACTCCTACTACTGATTTGCAGCCCTTGCAGCAAAGAAAAGGCCCCGCCATCTGGCGGGGCCTTTTGCATGGGCAATTGGCAGATTACTCGTCCTTCTTGTCTCGCGACAGCAGGGCGATGGCCGCCTCTTTCGGGTTCTTACCCTCGTAGAGCACCTTGAAGATCTGCTCGCAGATGGGCATCTCGACGCCGCAGCGGGCCGCCAGCAGATGCACCTCTTTGGTGTTGCGATACCCCTCCACCACCTGACCGATCTCGGTCATGGCGGTGTTCACATCCTTGCCAGCCCCGAGGGCCAGCCCGAAGCGACGGTTGCGCGACTGGTTGTCGGTACATGTGAGCACCAGATCCCCGAGCCCCGCCATCCCCATAAAGGTTTTGGCATCGGCACCCAGCGCCGCACCCAGACGCTGCATCTCCACCAGACCCCGGGTGATGAGCGCGGTTCTGGCATTGGCGCCAAACCCGAGCCCGTCGGAGAGACCGGCACCGATGGCGATGACGTTCTTCACCGCCCCACCCAGCTGTAGACCGACGAAGTCCGGATTGGTATAGACCCGGAACGAGCGGCCACAGTGCAGCAGGTGGGAGAGATCGTCGGCGAACTCGTCGTGAGTCGAGGCGACCGAGATGGCGGTCGGCAAACCGGCAGCCAGCTCCTTGGCGAAGGTGGGGCCGGAGATGACCGCCAGCGGCATCTCGTCACCCAGCACTTCACGAGCCACATCCTGCAGCAGACGGCCACTGTCCGGCTCCAGACCCTTGGTGGCCCAGGCGATACGGGTATCGGGGCGCAAGAAGGGCTTGATCCGGGTCAGCACATCGCCAAATACATGGCTCGGCACGACCAGCAGCAGCACGGGGGCAGCCTGTACCGCATGTTGCAGATCCGCAGTTAGCTGCAGATCTGCAGGAAAAGGGACATCAGGCAGAAAAGCCTTGTTGCAGCGGTCTTGTTCCAGCTCGGCGACATGAGCAGGGTCGTGACCCCACAGCAGGGTCGGATGACCGTTGCGCGCCAGAGAAATGGCAAGGGCGGAGCCATAAGACCCCGCCCCCAAGACCGAGATAGCGATCTGGTCAGCCATTATCAGGCTTCCGCAGTCGCCTGCTGGGCCTGTGCTTGCGCCATGTGCTGGGCAAACAGGGCATCGAAGTTGACCGGTGCCAGGTTCAGCTGCGGGAAGGAACCCTTGCTCACCATGTTGGCCACGGCTTCGCGGGCATATGGGAACAGGATGTTCGGGCAGAAGGCAGCCAGGCAGTGAGCCAGTTGCGGCTCCGGCAGGTTACCGATGGTGAAGATACCAGCTTGCTGTACTTCGCACAGGAAGGCGGTTTCGGTTTCCAGTTTGCAGGTTACGGTCAGGGTCAGGACAACCTCATACACGTTCTCAGCCAGGATGTTGGTCTTGGTATCCATATCCAGCTTGACGTCCGGCTGCCACTCTTTCTGGAAGATGTGCGGGGTGTTCGGCGCTTCGAAAGAGACATCCTTGGTGTAAACACGCTGGATGTGGAATTCCGGTTGTACTTCCTGGTTGTTGATCTCGTCAGCCATTTCGTTTGATTCCTTGTTATATGGATAAGTGGGCTCAGGCCCTGCTTAAATCAGCGTTTCTTGGTTACCGGCAGATTTTCTGCACGCCATTGGGCCATGCCACCGCCGAGCACGTAAACCTGCTTGAAGCCAGCTTTGCTCAGCTGACGGCCCGCGCCGCCCGCAGTCATTCCCGACTCGCACACCACTATGATGGGGGCATCTTTATGCTTTTCAACCGGGCCCAGATTATTGCTCTGGATCTGAGTCAGCGGCAGGTGCTGGGCACCGGCCAGATGGCCCTTGGCATACTCTTCCTGACTGCGAATATCCACCACGGTGGCATTCTCGCGGTTGATCAGCAGGGTCGCGGTGTGGTTGTTGACGGTTTTTACCGGGGACAAACGGGCACGCACAGTGGTGTAAACCAGGGTGCCAGCCAGACCCAACCAGGCTGCGGTCAGCAGCGGGTTACGGGCCGCAAAATCCAAATACTCTTGCATCTTCTACTATCCAGGGACCAAGACAAGGGCCCGAGTATACATGGGGGTATTGATAAGATCAGCCATCTTGGCGGCAAAGCGCGAGCATGCTCCCATCATCATTGGGCTGCGAGCATGGCAGGAAAGGCGTGGCTTGCGGGGCCACGGGAGCGCCCCTTGGCTATCAGGTGACTATTTCGGCAGATGTAGTAATATTACGCTAGTTTCATTTCCCGCATTTTTTCCAATCCGAGAGGACATAGTCTTATGTCAACAGCTAAGAAACCTTTGGTTCTGGTCATCATGGACGGTTGGGGCTACAGCACCAAGCAAGAGCACAACGCCGTCGCTGCCGCCAAGACTCCCAACCTCGACCGTCTGGCCCGTGACTACACCAGCACCCTGATCTCCGGCTCCGGTCTGGACGTCGGTCTGCCGGATGGCCAGATGGGCAACTCCGAAGTGGGCCACGTCAACATCGGTGCCGGTCGCATCGTCTATCAGGAGCTGACCCGCATCTCCAAAGACATCCAGGACGGTGAATTCTTCCAGAACGTCGAGCTGGCCAAGGCTGTTGACGCTGCCGTGACCAACGGCAAAGCCGTTCACATCATGGGCCTGATGTCCCCGGGTGGCGTACACAGCCACGAAGAGCACATCATGGGCATGATCGAAATGGCAGCCAAGCGTGGCGCCGAGAAGATCTACCTGCACGCCTTCCTGGATGGCCGCGACGTTCCGCCGCGCTCCGCCCAGTCCTCCATCGAGCTGTTCGATGCCCTGTTCGCCAAGCTGGGCAAGGGTCGTTTCGCCTCCATGATCGGCCGTTACTTCGCCATGGACCGTGACAACCGCTGGGATCGCGTGCAGCAAGCCTATGACCTGATGACCCAGGGCAAGGGCGAGTTCACCGCCGAGAGCGCCACCGAAGCACTGGCTGCCGCTTATGCTCGCGACGAGAACGACGAGTTCGTCAAAGCCACCCGCATCGGCGAAGCTGCCCCGATGGAAGATGGCGATGCGCTGATTTTCATGAACTTCCGTGCCGACCGTGCCCGTGAAATCACCCGCGCCTTCGTTGACACCGACTTCACCGGCTTCGCCCGTGCAGTCGAGCCGAAGCTGAACTTCGTGATGCTGACCGAATACGCGGCCGACATCAAAACCGCCTGTGCCTACCCGCCGACCGCTCTGGTCAACACCCTGGGTGAGTGGCTGGCCAAGCAGGGCAAGACCCAGCTGCGCATCTCCGAAACCGAGAAGTATGCTCACGTCACCTTCTTCTTCAACGGTGGCGAAGAGTCCTGCTTCACCGGCGAAGATCGCGAGATCGTGGCCAGCCCGAAAGTTGCAACTTATGATCTGCAGCCGGAGATGAGCTCCGAAGAGCTGACCGACAAGCTGGTTGCGGCCATCAAGAGCGGCAAGTACGACGTCATCATCTGTAACTACCCGAATGGCGACATGGTTGGTCACACCGGTGTGTTCGATGCCGCCGTCAAAGCCTGTGAAGCCGTTGACCACTGCATCGGCCGCGTGACCGACGCCCTGGCCGAAGTGGGTGGCGAGTGCCTGATCACTGCCGACCACGGCAACGCCGAGAAGATGCTGGACGAAGAGACTGGTCAGGCCCACACCGCCCACACCAATCTGCCGGTTCCGCTCATCTATTTCGGTCGCAAAGCCGAGGTGGTTGAAGGTGGCAAACTGTCCGATCTGGCCCCCACCATGCTGACCCTGATGGGTCTGCCGGTGCCGCCGGAAATGACTGGCAAGCCCCTGATGATTCTGAAATAATCCTTCCCCATGCGGGGATGCGAAGTTATTTCACAGAAAACCAGTCGCGTCGGCCTGTTGGCCGGCGCGCTGTTTTTTTGTCTGTCGTTTGGCGCCAGCAAACCGGCTTTGGCCGCCAATCAGCAGCTGGGGACCATGCAGTCCCAGATCAAAGAGCAACAGAAGACCATCAAGCTCAGCAAGCAGGAGCTTGCCAAGCTCAATACCCAGCTCAAGGCTGACGAGCAGGCCATCTCGGCCGCCGCCGCCAAACTCAACCAGACCAGGCAGCAGTTGAAGCAGAACCAGCAGACGCTGGCGACCCTGCAAAAAGACAAGCTGGCGCTGGAAGTTCAAGCCAAACATCAAAAGCAGTTGCTGGCCAAACAGGCGGAGAGCGCCTTTCAGGCGGGCAACCACGACTACCTCAAACTGCTGCTCAATCAGCAGGATCCGGCCAAACTGAGCCGCTCACTCGACTACTACGACTACCTCAACAAGGCCCGCATCGAGGCCATCGACGCCCTGCGCGCCACCCGCGACAAGCTGGCGAAAAACCAGCAGGCAACCAAAGAGACCGAGACCAGACTGCAGACCCTGCTTGCCGAACAGCAGGAGCATCACCAGACCCTGCTGGCCAGCCAGCAGAGCCGGGCCAAGGTGCGCAACCAGTTGCAGCAGTCGGTACAGGATGACGAGCAGAAGCTCACCAAGTTGGTCAAGGCGGAGAAAGCGCTGAAAGCCCGGCTGGAAGAGCTGCGCCGCAAGCGGGAAGAGCAGGAGCGCCGTGAACGGGCCGAGCGGGAACGGCTGGCCAAGCTGAAAGCGGAGCAGGAGCGTCAGCGCAAGCTGGCCGAACAGCGCCGCGCCGAGCAGCAACGACTCGCCGCCCAGCAGAATAAAACCGTCAAACCGGCAGAACCGGTTGAAGAGGTAGCCAGCAGCAAACCGGAGCGTGGCTCGGGCATCAGCAGTGCCGGTCACTACAGCGGCCTCAAGACCAATGGCAGCCTGCGCTGGCCGGTACAGGGGCCAATCCTCATCTCCTACGGTTCGCCGCGCACCGCCCAGCTCAAGTGGAAAGGCACCCTGATCGGCGCCAGCGAAGGAACCCAGGTCAAGGCGGTCGCACCGGGGCAAGTGGTCTATGCCGACTGGCTCGATGGCTTCGGTATGCTGCTGGTAATCGATCACGGTAAGGGCTATATGAGCCTCTACGGTCACAATCAGTCGCTGCTGCGCCAAGTTGGCCAGAACGTGGAACAGGGTGAGCCGGTGGCGCTGGTCGGTGACAGTGGCGGTCAGGACAGACCGGGCCTCTACTTCGAAATTCGCTATCAGGGCGAGGCGATCAACCCGACCAAATGGCTGGCCAAGGGTTGAGTCAACCCGGCCGACAAACGCGTCACACACTCACTAGCAAAAGCCTGCATCACGCAGGCTTTTGTCGTTTCAGGAGCGCCCTACCCACTGTCGGCCTAATTTGATGAAAAATTACCTAATTTTTCGCTCGGCTCAGGGGAAGACAACCAGACCGATCTGCTCCAGCAAGGTCTGCTGCTGATCCTCGTTGATCTGTACTCCCTGCAGATCGACCCGGCGCAGATCCAGCCCCGGCAGATCGCACTGGCGCAGATCGCAACCCTGCAGCTTGAAGCTGGTCCAGTCAATCTGGCCAAACTCGGAGCCGCTGAGATCGGAACCCGCCAGCGAGGCACCAAACAGGTTGGCCCCCTGCCAGCGGTTGCCGGTCAGCTCGCACTTCTCCAGCAGACAGCCCTCGAAGCTGGCGTAGCTGAAGTTGTTGCCGGTCAGATGGGCCTCACAGAAGTAGCTTTTGGCGGTGATCTGGTTGGCAAAGCTGGCGTGGCCGAAGTTGATGCCGACCGCCTGACAGTCGCGCATCTCCAACCCCAGACACTGGCTGCGGCTGCAATCGGCCATGGTGAGATCGCAGCGCAGGAAGCTGGCCTCGCGCAGATCGCAACCCTGCAACAGGCAGCCCCGTTCACTCTCCCGATCGTAGAAGCTGCAGTCGATGAAGCGGCTATCGCTCAAATCCAGCCAGGAGAAGTTGCAGCCGATAAAGCGGCACTCCGAGAACTGCTCCCCCTCCACATCCTGTTGCTCGAACCGGACATCCACGAACTGCTTGCCTCTGATCATCGGAAAACTCCTGCAAAAACGGCTTCATATGCTGACTTTATCCGCCAAAAACGGTAATGTTACATGTAACATCCACGCTGGACACCCCTATGAGCCCCACCCGCAAGCGCCGCCCCACCCTGCAAGATATCGCCGACCAGACCGGCGTGACCAAGATGACTGTCAGCCGCTATCTGCGCGACCCGCAGACCGTAGCGGAGGGGACCCGCGAGCGGATCGCGGCTGTGGTGGAAGAGCTGGGTTATATCCCCAACCGGGCGCCGGATATTCTCTCCAACGCGACCAGCAAGGCGATCGGCATCCTGATCCCCTCCCTCTCCAACCAGGTTTTCTCGGCGGTGATCCACGGCATCGAGTCAGTGACCCGACCGGCCGGTTACCAGACCCTGCTGGCCCACTACGGCTACAGCCCGGAGCGGGAAGAGGAGCAGGTCGCGTCCCTGCTCTCCTACCATGTGGATGGCCTCATCCTCTCCGACAGCCAGCACACCGAACGCACCCGCAAAATGATCGCCACCGCCGGCATTCCGGTGGTGGAGACCATGGATCTGCCGCAAACCCCCATCGACATGGTGGTCGGCATGGACCATAGAGCCGCGGCCCGGGCCATGGTAACAGAGATGCTGCGCCGGGGCCGACGCAAGGTGGTCTATCTGGGGGCGCGGCTCGACGTGCGTACCCAGCTGCGGATGGAGGGTTACTATCAGGCGATGACCGACTTCGGCCTCACCGGCCAGCATCTGCTGACCGAACAATCCTCCAGCTTCACTCTGGGGGGCGAGCTGCTGGATCAGGCGCTGGTACGCTATCCCGACCTCGACGGCCTGTTCTGCACCAACGATGACCTGGCGGTGGGCGCCCTGTTGCAGTGTCAGGCCAAGTGGATCCCGGTGCCCCAGCAGATCGCCATCGCCGGTTGCAACGCCCTCGACATTGGCCACGCCATGACCCCCAAACTGGCCAGTATCGCCACCCCGCGGGAAGCGATCGGTCGGGAGGCGGCCACCATGCTGCTGGCGCGTCTCAGCGGACAATCCCAACCCGACACCCGCAAGGATATCGGCTTCTCCCTCTATGTCGGGGAGAGTCTGGGGTAATCCCTTCCCTCACCCACTTAAGTCACGCTGATAGCAAACAGGCCACCCGAGGGTGGCCTGTTTGGTTTTCTGCACAACTGAGGCTTAGCGTTTAACCAGCTCAACCGCTTCGCGGGAGAGGCGGGTCACCTCTTCCCAGTTGCCGCTCTTGACCGCATCGGCCGGCAGCATCCAGGAGCCGCCGACGGTGGCAACGCACTTGAGCGCCAGATAGTCGGCCACGTTTTTCGGGCCGATACCGCCGGTCGGGCAGAACTTCACCTGGGGCAGCGGCGCGGCAATGGCGGAGAGCGCCTTGGTGCCGCCGTTCGCTTCGGCCGGGAAAAACTTCAGATGGTCATAGCCCGCTTCCAGCGCCTGCATCACTTCAGACGGAGTTGCCACACCCGGGATCAGCGGTGCAGTGCTCTTGGCCGCGTGGGCCAGCAGGGCCGGGGTCATGCCCGGGGAGATGACGAAGCGGGCACCGGCAGCGACGGCTGCGTCAAACTGCTCGCAGTTGAGCACGGTACCGGCACCGACCATGGCATCCGGCATCGCCTTGGCGATGAGGGCGATGGCATCGAGGGCCACCGGGGTGCGCAGGGTGATTTCGAAAACGGAGATGCCGCCGTCGAGCAGCGCCTTGGCCATCGGCAGGGCCTGATCCAGCTCGTTGATAACCATCACGGGTACCAGCGGGGAGGCGGCAAACACCTCGGCCGGGGTCACTTTCCAGTTCTGCATAGCTCTTCCTTAGTCAAAGATGGTAGCGCCACACTCGGCGCTCGATACCGCGCGACGCATCACGCTGAACAGTTCACGGCCCCACCCCTCTTGTTCCAGAGTGAGGTCAATCTCGGCCTGGGTACGGCCACTCAAATCGGTCAGGCAGTCGAGGCTGCCATTTACCGCATCAACCCGCAGTAGGTCACCGTCAGCAAGCAGGCCGATGGCCCCGCCGTGCAGCGCTTCCGGGGTGACGTGGATGGCGGCCGGGATCTTGCCGGAGGCGCCGGAGAGACGGCCATCGGTGACCAGCGCCACCTTGTAACCCGCCTTCTGCAGGTTGCCGAGCACCGGCATCAGCTTGTGCAGCTCCGGCATGCCGTTGGCGGCCGGGCCATTGTGGCGCACCACGATCACGGCGTCCTGATTGAGATCGCCCGCCTTGTAGGCCGCTTCCACCGCATGCTGGGAGGAGAAGACCCGCGCTGGCGCTTCGATAACCCGATACTCGGGAGCCACGGCGGAGACCTTGACCACGGCGCGGCCCAGATTGCCCGCCAGCAGCTTGGTGCCGCCAGTGGCCTGGAATACGCTTCCGGAAGGTGACAACACGCTCGCATCGCCGCTCTCGCCCACCGGCTGCCATACCAGCTGGCCATCGACCAGTGCCGGACGACTGAGGTAATCCTGCATCTCGCCAAAGACCGGAGTGGCATCCATGTGGATCAGCCCCTCTTCGGCCAGACGACGCATCAGGCCGGGCACGCCGCCCGCCTGTTCGAAGGCGTTCACGTCGGCCGGGCCGTTGGGGTACATGCGAACCAGCAGCGGCACCACGTCGGAGAGATCGCTGATGTCATCCCAGGTCAGTACCAGACCGGCGGCGCGGGCCAGCGCCACCATGTGGATGCTGTGGTTGGTACTGCCGCCGGAGGCGAGCAGGGCTACCAGACCGTTGACCAGCGAGCGCTCATCCAGCACCTCGCTCAACGGGCGATAGGCCGGGGAACCCGGGATCATGACGCTGATGCGGCGGGCCGCTTCGGCGGTCAGGGCGCGGCGCAGCTCGCTATGGGGATGAACAAAAGCAGAGCCCGGCAGCATCAGGCCCATGGCCTCGAATACCAGCTGGTTGGTGTTGGCGGTGCCGTAGAAGGTGCAGGTGCCTGCCGCGTGGTAGGCGCCGCACTCCATCTCCAGCAGGGCATCGCGACCCACTTCACCGGCGGCATACTTCTGACGCACCTTCACCTTCTCGTCATTGCTGATGCCGCTCGCCATGGGGCCCGCCGGTACGAATGCAGTCGGCAGGTGAGCGTGGGAGAGGGCCCCCATGATCTGACCCGGAGCGATCTTGTCGCAGATGCCGAGCAGCAGGGTCGCATCGAAGGTGTTGTGAGAAAGAGAGAGCGCGGTCGCCTGGGCGATCAGGTCGCGGGAGAAGAGGGACATGTCCATCCCCGGCTGACCCTGAGTCACACCGTCGCACATGGCGGGCACGCCGCCAGCGACCTGGGCACTGTGGCCCAGCTCGGCCAGCACCGTCTTGATCTGATCCGGATAGCCCTGATAGGGCTGGTGTGCGCTCAACATATCGTTGTAGGCGGTGACGATGCCGACGTTGGCGCGGGTCATATCGAGAATGCGACCCTTCTCGTCACTGCTGCAGGCGGCCACGGCGTGGGCCAGGTTGCCGCAGGCCAGCGCGGCGCGGGTTTTGCCCTGCTCTGCCTGACGCTGGATGCGGGCCAGAAATGCCTGACGACGGGCGACACTGCGCTCGCGGATGCGGGCGGTGACGTCGGAAATTACCTGATGAATCATTGGGCTTGCTCCAATGCTGTGACGGCGCGGTCAACCACCTGTTCGAAGGTGCCGTCTATATCAATGTGGAATACACCGGCTTCGCCATCCGGGCGCTCCAGGGTATCGAACTGACTTTGTACCATGCTTTCACGCATGAAGTGGCCCTTGCGGGCACGCATCCGCTCGAGGATCAGCGGCTGGCTGCCATCGAGGAAGATGAAGCTGACCGACTCGTTGCCTTCGCGGATCTGGTCGCGGTACTTCTTTTTGAGGGCGGAACAGACAATGATGCCGGTCTCGTTCTTCTGCTCGAGACTGTAGGCGGCGTCGCGGATCCGCTCCAGCCAGGGGGCACGATCCTCATCGTTGAGGGGGTTGCCGCCAGCCATCTTCTGGATGTTGGCCTTGGGGTGCAGGTCATCACCATCGATGAACTTGGCGCCCAGCGCTTCGGCCACTTTCAGACCCACGCTGGATTTGCCGCTACCACACACACCCATCACGATAATGCACTTACCCGCCATAATTTGACCTCTGTCCCACTTTTCAAAAAACCAGCTGTTGATGGGTTCTAATCTAACACGTTACCGGTAACATGTTACCGGTAACGATTGAAAATGTGAAGTCTGCCACAGACTGAGCAAACCCATAGTCACCTGGGCATATGATGTTGAGCCCTTGCCATAAATCTAAATAAATCATAAAGATATGGTTTGCCGACGGATCGGCAAGGTGTCACGACTGAACTTGGAAAAAGGAACGCATAACAATGTCTGACCTCTCCCTGATCATGACAGCCGCCGGCTCGATTGTGCTGCTGCTCTTCCTGGTGATGAAGGCCCGGCTCCACGCCGTGGTAGCCCTGATCCTGGTCTCCATGGTGGCGGGTCTCGCCGCTGGCATGAATCCGGCCGACATCGCCAACACCATCCAGAAAGGGATGGGTGGCACCCTCGGTTTCGTCGCGGTAGTGGTGGCGCTGGGCGCCATGTTTGGCAAGGTGATGGAAGTGACCGGTGCTCTAGACCGGGTGGCTCACACCCTCCTCGGCAAGTTCGGCGTCAAGCGCGCCAACTGGGCCATGGCCCTGACCGGCTTTGTCTGCGCCCTGCCGCTCTTCTTCGATGTGGCCGTGGTGCTGCTGATCGGCGTCGCCTTCGCCATCGTCCGTCGTGGCGGCGGCAGCGTGGTGAAGATCGGTATCGCTCTGCTGGCCGGTATCGCCACTTGCCAAGCCTTCCTTATCCCGGCGCCGGGCCCGATCCTGGTGGCATCCCAGCTGGGTGCCGACTTCGGCTACATGATCCTGTTCGGCCTGATCGCCGCCGTACCGGCGCTGATCCTTGCTGGCCCGCTGTTCGGTGACTTCATCAGCAAGATCGTCGATGTGCCGCTGCCTGCCGATGCCCAGAACAGCGTCCACGATGACAGCAAATCCCTGCCCTCCTTTGGGCTGGCCATGGGCCTCATCGGTTTGCCGCTGCTGCTGATCGGCCTCAAGACCATCGTCGGTCGCTTCGTCGAGGCAGGCTCCACCCTGCACAACTGGCTGGAGTTCATCGGTCACCCCTTCACCGCCATCATGGTCGCCTGTCTGGCCGCCTTCTATCTGCTGGGTATTCGCCGCGGCATGTCCCGTGACGAGGTGATGAGCGTCTGCAACAGCGCCATCCAGCCGGCCGGCGTCATCATTCTGGTGACCGGTGCCGGTGGCGTCTTCAAGCAGGTGCTGGTTGATTCCGGTGTGGGTGCTGCCCTTGGCAACATGCTGGCCGATTCCGGTCTGCCCATCGTCGCGCTGGCCTTTATCCTGGCTGCTGCGGTACGGGTGATTCAGGGCTCCGCCACCGTCGCCATGCTGACCGCCTGTGGTCTGGTGCTGCCGATGCTGGAGCCCCTCGGTCTGAACGGCGCCCAGCTGGCGGCCGTCACCATCGCCATCGGCGGCGGTGCCATCGTGCTCTCCCACGTCAACGACTCCGGTTTCTGGCTGGCCAACCGTTACCTCGGCCTCACCGAGAAGCAGACCCTGCAGACCTGGACCGTGATGGAGACCATCATCGGCACCACCGGCGGCGTGATGGCGATGATCATCTACAGCTTCCTCTGACAAGGGCGAAATGCTGACAAAAAGGCCTCACTCGTGAGGCCTTTTTCATCTTTCTGATGATTCTTTCTTTGGCTGAGAGGGCGAGATTGCTAGAATCGCCTATTCATCGCTCCGAGTGGAACGCTTAACCCCGTGATTTCAGGTTTATCTATGCATTCATCGGCCCATTATCGACAACTGCTGGCGCGCCTGCCCCAGATCGCCGTCGCAGCGGATCAGTTTGAAGTGCTCTATAGCGCCCAGGATTTCAAACGCCGCATTCTTGCGCTTATCGCCAGTGCCACCCGGCGCATCTATCTGGTCGCGCTCTATCTGCAGGATGACGAAGCAGGCCGGGAGATCCTCTCCGCCCTCTACGCCGCCAAGCAGCGCAATCCGGCCCTCGACATCAAGCTGTTCGTCGACTTCCACCGTGCCCAGCGCGGCCTGATCGGCAAAGGCAAGCAGGGCGGCAACCACCTGATGTATCAGGCCATGGCTGCCGAACACGAGCACCAGATCGAAATCTACGGCGTGCCGGTAAAAGGGCGCGAGCTGCTCGGCGTGCTCCACCTCAAGGGCTTCATCTTTGATGATGTAGTGCTCTACTCCGGCGCCAGCCTCAACGACATCTACCTGCACCAGCAGGATCGCTACCGCTTCGACCGCTATCACCAGATCACCAGCCCGGAGCTGGCCCGCAGCATGGTCAACTATGTGGATGACCTGTTCGTGAAGAGCGACGCGGTGCAGCGACTGGATCACAGCGACATCCCCAGCGCCAAACAGCTGAAGGGGCCGATCCGCCGCTTCAAGCAGAACCTGCGCCAGAGCCAGTACCGCTTCAGCACCATGCCGGTCAACACCCAGGAGGTGGCCGTCACCCCCATGGTGGGTCTGGGCAAGCGCAACAATCAGCTCAACCTGATGATCCGCAATCTGGTACGTGCCACCGAGCGGGAGATCTTCATCTGCACCCCTTACTTCAACCCCCCCAAGGAGTTGAGCAAGGATATCGAGGACCTGCTGCAGCGCGGTTGCAAAGTCACCATCGTAGTGGGCGACAAGACCGCCAACGACTTCTTCATTCCGCCGGAAGAGAAGTTCTCCACCATCGGTGGCCTGCCCTATCTCTACGAGACCAACCTGCGCAAGTTTGCCGAGCGCAACCAGCGCCACATCGACGACGGTCGCCTCAACCTGATGCTCTGGTGTTGCGAGCGCAACTCCTACCATCTCAAGGGGATCTTCGTGGATGACGAGTGGGCCCTGCTCACCGGCAACAACCTCAACCCGCGCGCCTGGGCGCTGGATCTGGAGAACGGCCTGCTGGTACACGATCGTCGCCACCTGCTGCGTCCCCAGTTCAACGCGGAGCGGGAGAACATCCTGACCAACACCAAGCGGATCAGCCACTTCGATCAGGTTGAGCAGATCCAGGACTACCCGGAACAGGTGCGCAAGCTGCTGGGACGGATCCATCGGGTCAAGGCCCATTTGCTGCTCAAACGCATCATCTGACCTTGGGCGCCATGCGCCCGCACCTTGCCTGTAGGCAACCGCACAAAGGCCTCCCGTTTTCGGCAGGCCTTTGTTATATCCGCCGTTTCCCCCGCCTTGGCGGCCCTGCCAGCAGCAACTCGGCTTGCATCGGCCCCTCAACAACCCCTATCATCTGGACATATTTACAGTGTTTTCGGGCATCTAATTGATGAAATTGGATAAAATTCCTCTCGATAGCCTCAAGGGTGTCGGCAGCAAGATGCTGGAGAAGCTCGAGCGGCTGGGGCTGGCCACGGTACAGGATCTGCTGTTCCACCTTCCCCTGCGCTACGAGGACCGCACCCAGGTGTGGCCCATCGGCGATCTGCCGCCCGGCCTGCACGGCGCCGTCGAGGGCGAAATCCAGGACACTCAGCTGGTGATGGGGCGCCGCCGCATGATGGTCTGTCGCATCAGCGATGGCACCGGCACCCTCACCCTGCGCTTCTTCAACTTCACCGCCGCCCAGAAGAACAGTCTGGCGGCGGGCCGCCTGATCCGCTGCTTTGGCGAGGTGCGCCCCGGCAAATACGGGCTGGAGATGGCCCACCCCGAGTACAAGCTGCTCGGCGAAGAGCAGGCAGGCCAGACCGAAGAGGCGCTCACCCCCGTCTACCCGACCACCGAGGGGCTGCGCCAGCTCACCCTGCGCAACCTCACCGATCAGGCGCTGGCCCAGCTCGACCTCTACGGCGTGGAGGAGTTGCTGCCCGCCGGACTCTATCCCCATCAGATTGAACTGGCTGCCGCCCTGAAATTGCTGCACCGCCCGCCTCCCTCGGTGGCACTGCCGCTGCTGGAAAGCGGCCAACATCCGGCCCAGCAGCGACTGGTACTGGAGGAGCTGCTGGCTCACAACCTCTCGGTACTCAAGGTGCGCGCTCAGGCTCAAACCCAGCTGGCCCGCGCCCTCAAACCGGCGCCCGAGCTGGTCGAACAGCTGCTCGGCGCCCTGCCGTTCAAGCCCACCGGCGCCCAGAGCCGGGTGATGGCCGAGATAAGTAAGGATCTGCAACAGAGTCACCCCATGATGCGGCTGGTGCAGGGTGACGTAGGTTCCGGCAAGACCCTGGTCGCGGCACTGGCAGCCCTGCAGGCTATCGGCAATGGCTGTCAGGTGGGCTTGATGGCGCCGACCGAGCTGCTGGCCGAACAGCACGCCATCAACTTCGCCAAGTGGCTGGAGCCGCTCGGCATTGGAGTCGGCTGGCTGGCGGGCAAACAGAAAGGCAAGGCGCGGGAAGAGTCGCTGGCCGCGATCAAAGATGGCAGTGTCAAGATGGTGGTGGGCACCCACGCCATCTTTCAGGAGCAGGTGGTGTTCCAGCGTCTGGCGCTGGTCATTATCGATGAACAGCACAGATTCGGGGTGCATCAGCGCCTCGCCCTGCGCAAGAAAGGGGAGCGTGAAGGGGTACATCCCCATCAGCTCATCATGACCGCCACCCCGATCCCCCGCACCCTGGCGATGACCGCCTATGCCGACCTCGACACCTCGGTCATCGACGAACTGCCGCCGGGCCGCACCCCCATCACCACGGTGGCGCTGCCCGACAGCCGTCGCGGCGACGTGATCGAGCGGGTCAAACTCGCCTGCACCGAAGGCAAGCAGGCCTACTGGGTCTGCACCCTGATCGAGGAGTCGGAGGTGCTGGAGTGTCAGGCCGCCGAGGATACCGCCGCCGAGCTGCAGAACCTGCTGCCCGGCCTGCACATCGGGCTGGTGCACGGTCGGATGCGTCCGGTCGAGAAACAGCGGGTGATGGAGGAGTTCAAGGCGGGCATACTGCAACTGCTGGTCGCCACCACCGTCATCGAGGTGGGGGTGGATGTGCCCAACGCCAGCCTGATGATCATCGAGAACCCGGAACGGCTCGGGCTGGCGCAGTTGCACCAGCTGCGCGGCCGGGTTGGCCGGGGTGCGGTGGCCTCTCACTGCGTGCTGCTCTATCATGCCCCCTTGTCCAAGACGGCCCAGAGCCGACTCGGGGTGCTGCGGGAGACCAACGACGGCTTCCTCATCGCCCAGCGCGATCTGGAACTGCGCGGCCCGGGGGAACTGCTCGGCACCCGCCAGACCGGTCTGGCCGATCTCAAGATCGCCGATCTGGTGCGGGATCAGCCGCTTATTCCACAGGTGCAAAAAATGGCGCGCTTCCTCATGGATAGGCACCCGAGTCATGTCGAACCCTTGATACGGCGCTGGCTCGGCTTACGGGATCACTATTCCAATGCCTGATCGAAATAGATGCAGAAGATGGGCACATCTCCTTATGGATAGGCATCCGAGTCATGTCGAACCCTTGATACGGCGTTGGCTCGGTCTGCGAGACCACTACTCAAACGCCTGACAACACACCCCAAAACAGGAGGAAAGCAACCATGAATTCCTGGCTACGCGGCCTGCTCTACACCTTCGCCTTCCTGCTGCTGTTTGTCTGGGTTGCCCTCGGCCTGTTCGACGCCGAGCGCGCCAAAGGCCCCATCGCCAGCTGGATCAGCCAGCAGACAGGTGTGCCGGTCACCATAGGGCGGCTGGTATTCAACCCGCTGCACCCCTACACCCTGCTGGCTGAGCAGGTGCGTTACGGCGATGCGGTCTCCCTCGACAAGATCTATCTGGAGATCGAGAGCATCGACTGGCTGAGCCGCGACGTGCGGATCGCCCATCTCGATCTGATCCGTCCCGCCATCAAGCTGCCGCTGCCCAACCAGCTACCGAGCCTGCCGGTGCACTCCCTCACCATCAGTGACAGCACCATAGACCGGCTCAGTCTGGAAAGCCCCGAGCTGACCCTGCGCGGCCTCAACGCCACCCTGAGCGACTGGGAGCTGATCGACCCGAAACGGCAGCCACAGGCCAACCTGAGCCTCAATATCGGCCAGCTGGAGACCCCACAATTCACCTTCGCCCGTCTCAACCTGCAAGGACGGCTGGAGGGGGAAGTGCTGCGCACCGACAAGCTGGTGACCAACCTGTTTGACGGCCTGCTGGAGACCGGCATGGTGCTGGACTGGCCCGCCCGCACCCTGCAACTACATGACCTCAAGGCGCGCGGCATGCGGGTCGAGCTGGGGGATCTGACACAACAAGGCTTCCCGCAGCGCTTCCCGTTGCAAAGCGTGTCTCTGGATCGCGGTCAACTGGACGGCGTCAGCCTCAACGACATCAATCAGGAGCTCTCTTTCAACAACTTCAGCGGCCAGCTCACCGCCTTCAACTGGCAGGCGGGCAGCCAGCCCACCGGCTATCTGAGCGGCACCCTGGGGGACATGGGCCGTGGCCTGTTCCAGCTGGAGGAGATCAAGGGCAAGCTCGCCTTCTCGTCCCAACAGATCGACGGCGAACTGCAGGGCAAGGCCTATGAAGGGGAGTTCAATGTCGAGCTCTCCCTCGATACCCAGCAGCAGAAGCTGACCCTGAAAGACGTGGCGCTGAGCGGCATGGATATCAGCCTGCCGCAGGGATGGTGGCAGGATTGGCAGAGCTGGCGCCCGCAGCAGGTCGATATCCGCAAGCTGGCGTTCTACAAGCTCAAGGTGCTCTCCTTCGACGATACCCTGCCCCTGTCGCTGACCGGCTGGCAGCTCTATCTGAGCGATCTCGCCCTGCGCGATAACCAGCCCGGCCCGCTGCTCGGCCGAGCCCGTATCGAGAGCAAGTGGTTCGAGCTGGTGTGGGATGGCCTCAGCGCCCGCAACGGCGAGCTGGATGGGGAGCTGACCCCCAGCTCCTGGCAACTGGGCAAACTCACCAGCTCGCTGCCGGATGAGGGCAGCCTAAGCATGAGCGGCCAGTGGGGCCGCGAACCTGGCCAGAGCAGCCGCCTGCAACTGCAGGCGACCAAGCTGGATCTGCAGCAATGGGGCAAGATATTCCACTCCCCTGTCTCGTTCGCTGGCAAGGCGGACGTGAGCGCCGACCTGCAAGCCGAACACGGCAAAACGGCGGGCGAGTGGCGCCAGACCCTGCAGGGGAGCTTTGCCCTCGATGCCGACGAGCCGTTCTGGGACAAGGTGAAGATAGATCCGCTGCTGGATGAGTGGTTCAAGGGCGCGACCCCGCCCACCCTGACGCCGGATCAGCTGTGGCAGGCGATGCAGGAGGGTGACACCCCCTTCTACCGCATCAAGCTGCAGGGCAAGATCGACAAGGGGCAACTACAAGTCGAGCAGGCTGGCGCCTCCACCATCACCCATCTGCTGGCGCTGCAAGGGGGGATCGATCTGGTCAACGAGCAGTGGCAGCTGGATCTGGGGATCCTCAATGGCAACCGCTGCGCCGAGCTGCTCGGCCAGTGGCGCGGGCCGTTGACGGAACCCACGCTGGCCTGGAGCTTCCCGCAGAAGCAGGACGCCTGCGGCTGGGAAGTGGGAGTACGCTATCCGCCGCAAGGCAACAGCGCCCCGCTCTGGCGACCGGCTCCCGCACCGAAAGCCCAAAACCAGGCCCAAGTGCAGACCCAAGCCGGGCAGACAAGCGAAAGCCAGCAAGGGTAAAAACAGACAAGGCCTCATGATGAGGCCTTGTTGTTTGATGGGGAAATGACGCGGTTACTGGCCCGGGCGGCGGGGCGGCTGCACCACGTAGTGGCCGCAGAACTCCGCCGCCAGTTTGCTGCCGCTGAACAGCTGGATCTTGAGGCTGAAGGTAACCGGCTCGCCCCGCTTGAGCGGCTGCAGCACGGCGGGCATCCCCTCGCGGGCCACCCGCGCCTCCGGCTCCTCATCGACCGGGCCATGATATTTGATGGTGCTCTCGGCCAGCACCGGCTCGCCCACCAGCCCCTCTTCTTTAAGTTGCAGCCAGATCAGCCCCCACCCCGCCAACACGCACTGGCTGTAGACACTGCCGGCAAACATACTGCCGTGCACGTTGAAGTTGGCCGCCAGATTGGCCTTGAGGTGGAAGGTCTGGCCGTCGTAGTGGCTGATGTGCATCCCCATCTTCTCGCTGATGGGCACCCCGCGCGACCAGCGGGTGGTGAGATCCTGACACCACTCGGGGCGGTACTGGATAGTCTGCAACGGGCTCAGGGATTTGATCATCTGGCGATGGGGAATCCGACCAAAGGAGACGGGGCCGCCCCCCACTTCGAGAAAGCCGCACTTGCGATAGAACTCCACCGCCTCCTGACGGGCGTTCATCACCAGCCGTTTCACCTTCTCGCTGCGGGCCAACTGCTCGAGATCTTCCACCATTTGGGCACCCAGCCCCTGGCCGCGATATTCGGGCCGCAGCGCCATAAAGCGGATCTGCGCCTCGTCACCGCCGATAAAGAGGCGGCCTACCGCGATGGGAGTGCCATCGGGTGCCAGCATCAGCCGGTGAATGGCGACCGTATCGTACTCGTCCCGCTCGGAACCGACGGGCAGATTGAAGGGCTTACGCAGAAGTTCCCAGCGCAACTGGTAGTAGGCATCCAGCTCGGCGACTGTCTGAGGGGTGACTACCCGGTACATAGTTTCATCCTTGAGTTACACTGGTCGGAAACCATCTTGCCGTGCAAATTCATGGACTTCAATCTGCAAGCGTACCAAGCCGATCACTTGTTGCACCTCAGCGTCAAACCCCAGCGCCGCCTCACGGTACAGGAAAATGACCAGCACCGCTGGCTGGAGATAGACGGCGTGGTGCAATCCGCCATGTCGCTCGCCGACCCCGCGACCCTCTGTCTGCCCCATCAACGGGTCATCGCCTGCCTGCTGCCGGAACAGGCCACCCGGATCCTAGAACTGGGTCTGGGTGGCGGCGATCTCACTCGCCATCTCTGCCAACGCTGGCCAGATGCTCGCCACGAGTGCGTCGACCTCGACGAAGAGGTGCTGACCGTTTATCAGCAATTTTTCCAGCATCAGGAGAGCGATGAACGCGCCGCTCCGGCACTCCATCAGGCCGATGCCCTCGCCTTTCTCAAGCAGAGCGAGCAGCAGTACGACCTCATCCTGCTCGATCTCTTCAGTCAGGATGGCAACCCGCTGCTGCTGTTTCAGGAGCGGCTCTACCGGGCGCTGGCCCCCCGCCTCTGCGGCACCCTGGTGATCAACCTGTTGCCGCGCACAGAACTGGAGCTAACCCACGCCCTGACGCTGATAGAACAGTGGATTGGCCCGGCCACCCCCTATCCGGTCGATGGGCTTATCAACGTGATCGTCCACGTCATACCGCGGGATCAGGCATCCTCAGACCTGTAGCCAGAAGGTCGTCGGTCCCTCGTTGACCAGCGCCACCTTCATGTCGGCGGCAAAACGGCCGGTTTCGGTCGGGATGCCGCTGGCGGCGGCCTTGGCCACGAAGTAGTCATAGAGCCGCTCGGCCTCGCTCGGGTGAGCTCCGCAGGAGAAGCTGGGACGCATCCCTCGCTTGGTATCCGCCGCCAGCGTGAATTGGGAGACAACCAGCAGACTGCCGCCGATCTGGCTGACATTCAGATTCATCTTGTCCTCCTGATCCGGAAAGATGCGATAACCACTGACCCGATGCAGCAACTTGTCAGCCTTGGCCTCGTCATCCCCCTGCTCTACCCCGAGCAGTACCAGCAATCCCTGACCGATGGCGCCGGTCACCTCCCCCTCGACAGTCACGCTGGCCTCGCTGACCCGCTGAATCAATGCAATCACATCCCTCTCCTTTGAAAACAGAACGACCGCCCCCTCGCAGGGGCGGTCGTCGATGCTACCAATAAACCGGTGGGCAAGGCGATGGCTTAGCCCAGCTCCTCACTTGCCGGTTTCTCGTATTCACCGAGGCAGGCCGTGGTTTCAGCCCCCAGCAGCACCACCAGCCAACTCAAATAGACCCAGACAAACAGGATCGGGATGGTGGCCAGCGCGCCGTAGATGGCCTGATAGGAGGGGAAGTTGGTGATGTAGATGGCAAAGCCGCGCTTGGCCAGCTCGAACAGGGTCGCCGCTACCAGCGCACCGATAAAGGCGTGGATCAGCCGCACCTTGCAGTTCGGCACCACGGTATAGACCAGCAGGAAGGTGAGCACCGAGAAGAGGAACGGCAAGCCGCGCAACAGCAGATAGCCGATGCCGAACAGGCTCTCGGCACCAAACAGCCGCAGCGAGAAGATGTAAGAGGAGATGGCGATACTGGCCCCGATAAGCACGGGCCCCAGGGTCAGGATCATCCAGTACATGGCAAACGCCTGCGCCAGCGGGCGGCCCTGGGTCGAACGCCAGATGTAGTTGAGGTTCTTGTCGATGGCGGAGATCAGCATCAACGCCACCACCACCAGCGCCCCAATCCCCACTGCCGTGGTGTTGGTGGCATTGGCCACGAAGCCGTCGATGTACTCCTTGAGCATGTCGCCCGCGGTCGGTACGAAGTTGTGGTAGACGAACTGCTCCATCGCCTGCTTGAGGCTCTGGAACACCGGGAAGGCGGACATCATGCCAAAGACCACGGCGATCATCGGCACCAGCGAAAGCAGGGTGACATAGGCCAGATAACCGGCGGTAACCGTCAATCTGTCCTGCTGGAAACGGCCCCAGACAAACTGGGCAAAGTGGCGACCATCATGGCGCAAGAAGGAGAGGGCGTGGGCCAAACGGCCGCTGACAGGCTGCTGCATCTTGATTCTCGTTAGCGTCATAGTGGCAATATTGTGTCAGAGGAGAGCGCTGTTTGACCACCTTTGCACCCGATTTGCCTCGATCTGCCCCAACCTGTCACCCAGTAGGCGTCTCTGGCTGTCGCCAGAAGCAGAAATAAAAACGGCCCCGCTATGGGGCCGTTTGCAATGCCGGATTACAGCATGTAGTCCGCGGGTAGCTCGATGCGGGCGACACCGGAGGCCACCGCTGCCAGCGCCACGGCGCGGGCTACGCACGGCAGCAGACGGGCATCCATCGGCTTGGGAATGACGTAATCCTTGCCGAAGGCGAGCTCGCTCACCCCGGCGGCGGTCAGCACCTCGGCTGGCACCGGCTCCTTGGCCAGCGCGCGGATCGCCTCGACCGCAGCAATCTTCATGGCATCGTTGATGCGGCTGGCACGGGCGTCGAGGGCACCGCGGAAGATGAAGGGGAAGCAGAGCACGTTGTTGATCTGGTTCGGGTAGTCGGAGCGGCCGGTCCCCATGATGAGGTCGCTGCGCACTGCGTGGGCCAGCGCCGGCTTGATCTCCGGGTCCGGGTTGGAGCAGGCAAAGATCACCGGGTTGGGCGCCATCAGGGCGACAGCTTCGGCGGGCAACACGTCGGGGCCTGAAACACCGACAAACACATCCGCCCCTTCGATGACATCCATCAGGGTGCGCAGCGGGGTCTCGTTGGCGAAGCGCTGCTTGTACTTGTTGAGATCGCTGCGGCCGGTGTGGATAACACCCTGACGATCCAGCATGAAGATGTTGTGCGCTCTGGCGCCACACTTGATCAGCAGATCCATGCAGGCGGTCGCGGCAGCCCCCGCCCCCATGCAGACGATGCGGCTGTCACTGATCTGCTTGCCCTGCACTTCCAGCGCGTTGAGCAGACCGGCTGCGGTGACGATGGCGGTACCGTGCTGGTCATCGTGGAACACCGGAATGTCGCAGCGCGCGATCAGCGCCTCTTCAATCTCGAAACACTCAGGCGCCTTGATATCTTCCAGATTGATGCCACCGAAGGTATCGGCGATGGCCGCCACCGTGTCGATGAACTGCTGGCTGGTCTCGTGCTTCACCTCGATGTCGATGGCGTCGATGCCGGCGAAGCGCTTGAACAGCAGAGCCTTGCCCTCCATCACCGGCTTGGAGGCGAGCGGCCCCAGATTGCCCAGACCCAGAATGGCGGTGCCGTTGGAGATGACGGCCACCAGATTGCCCTTGCCGGTATAGCGATAGGCATCGGCCGGGTTGGCAGCGATCTCGCGCACCGGCTCGGCAACACCCGGGCTGTAAGCCAGCGCCAGATCACGGGCGGTTTCGGCAGGCTTGGTCAGGGCGATGGCAATTTTGCCCGGTACAGGCAGGGCGTGGTAATCGAGTGCTTCTTGACGCAGATCGGACATGGGGGACCCCGATGTGGTTGGTGCAAATGAGGTGCCGACAGGGGGCACACAGAAGGGCGGGGATCATAAAAGAAAGCGGTGGGCATGCCCAGCAGATCATGCTACCGCCAGCCAGATCAGACCAGTTATTTCAGCGCCTTACCCCACCCACACATACCACTTTAGTTATAGATCCTGCTGTATGGGGTAAAAATGGTGCAAAAAGGGCGGCAAGTTGGCCTTGCCGCCCTTTCTGTCAGAGCTGTAGACCTGACTCAGTTGCCCAGATAGACCGGCAACAGATTTGCCATCGACAGGAAGTGGAACAGCGCGGTCGCCAATCCGAACAGGATCAGCAGCCAGGCCATCAGCTTGCCGCCGGGGGTGACGAAATGGGGGGTCACTTCGCCCCGCTCGGCCCGCGCCCGGGTGCGCAGCACCAGCAATGCCGGGATGATGCAGGTCCAGATGGTGGCGGCGGCACCGGCATAGCCGATGGCCAGCAGGAAGCCGAACGGGAAGAGCAGGGAGAGCACCAACGGCGGCAGGAAGGTGACCGCCCAGGTCTTGCAGCGACCGGCGCGGCTGTTGTCGAACTTGAACAGATCAGCCAGATAGTCGAACACCCCGAGCCCCACCCCGATAAAGGAGGAGAGAATGGCCGCCATGGAGAAGCCGTTGATGGCGCTGGCCACCTTCTCCGATTCGATCACCCCTGAAAGCGCGGAGAGCAGCACACTCACGTCACCCCCCTTGGCAATCACGGGAGCAAAATCCTGACGGGGCAGGTTGCCGAAGATCCCCAACAGCCAGAGTACGTAGAGCGCCAGCGCGATCAGGGTTCCCCCCAGAATGGCCCATCTGGCCTGCTGCTCGTTCTGGTAGTAGGCACGCAGGGAGGCAACAGAGTGGTGATAACCAAACGAGGTGAGCGCCACCGGCAGCATCGCCATGGCATAGGGGGCGTAGCGACTCTCGCTGCCCGCCAGATCGAGCAGGGTCGGCAGCTTGATACTGCCGAGCAGCCCGGCCACCCCGAGGGCGAAACTGAGGATCATGAAGGCGATCAGTACCACCGAAATACGGTCAACAGCGCGAGTCGAGTGCCACACCACCGCAGAGAAGAGCGCCACGAACAGCACGGACGCGAGCTTGCTGTCGATCCCCAGAATGCCCTGCAGGATGGCACCGGAGGAGGTGATATAGGCGTAGAGCAGAATGCCGCCAACAAAGTAGACCGAGAGGTTGTTGAGGAGATTGAGCTTCTCCCCCAGCAGCTCGCGAGTCACGGTATTGAAGGAGACCCGCATGTCGTGGTGCTGGAAGGATTCCAGCAGCATCCAGCCGGAGAGGGTCATCATCACCATGGTGACGGTCAGCGCCAGCACCGACCAGAGGGTCCAGGCCCCCGCCCCCGAACTCGGCAGACCGAGCATGCCAGCTCCCACGCAGACGCTGGCAATGATGCAGGCGCCCCCCAAAATTGACGGTTTTTTCTTCATAATCCCTTCTTTTTCTGACTGATTATCTATCCGCGGTAAACAAGACCGCGGCATGATGCCAGCCTTTGCCATGAGACGCCTACCACTATCTGCCATAACCGGGCATGGCCGCCGCATAAAAAGTGCCCCGAACGGGGCACTCTATCAGCGGGGATGGTGTGAAGAGGGGTTAATCCATCACCGGGATACCTGCCCTCGCCTCAGCCTGACGGGCGATGGCCTCGGTCATCCCCTGAAAAATGAAGAGGTGGAACGGCAACATGGCGAGCCAGTAGGCCAACCCCCAGGCGCCCTGCGGGTGCCAGTGAGCTGTGACCCGGATGCGGGTCAGGCCAGATTCCTCCGGCAGGATGTTGAACTCCAGCCGCCCGACGCCCGGGGCCTTCATGTTGAACAAGAGATCGAGCCTGCGCCCCTCATCCACCCCGAGGATCTGCCAAGAGTCGAGCATGTCACCCTTCACGAAGCGATCCGGATTGGTGCGACCACGAGTGCGGGCCGGGCCGCCGATCAGATGATCCATCCATTCGCGCACCACCCACAGCTGGTTCATGTAGAAGTAGCGCTGCTCACCCCCCAGCTGCTGCAACACCTGCCACACCACCTCGGGCGAGGCGAGGCAGATGGCATCGCCGCTGGCGGTGCGGTCGTAGAAACCATATTCGGGATGGCGCCAGCGCAGGCCGAGCGGCGTCTCCTGCCCCTGCTGCTCGGCACCCAGCTTCTGCTCCAGCGCCAGACTCTCCGCCAGCGCCTCGTCGAAGCTGAGCAAGGTCTGTGGCAGCAGGGCACGCAGCGGGCCGTCATCGGCCGGAATATCGTGCTTGAGACCGCCCACCAGCGCCTTGGCCACCGGCTGCGGCACCGAGGTGACAAACTGCAGCCACCAGGCGGAGAGACGCGGACTCAAAAACGGGATGGGAATGATAGGGCAACGCTTGCCGATATGGGCGGCGAACTTCTGCAACTGCTGTTGATAGCTGAGCAGTTCTGGGCCGACCGCATTGAAGATGCGGCCATCCACCTCGTCGGCTTCCACCAGCCCACCCAGATAGTGCAGCAAGTTGGAAAGCGCAATCGGCGGCGTACGCGAGCGCACCCATTTGGGTGTCACCATCAGCGGCAGGTTGAACACCAGATCCCGCATCACCTCGAACGCCGCCGAGCCGGGCCCGACAATGATGCCGGCACGCAGCTCCACCGTAGGCACACCGGATTCGCGAAACAGCTCGCCACAGTGGCGGCGGGAGTTGAGATGGCGACTGTTGCAATGCTCCGGCTGGATTGCCCCGAGATAGATGATGCGGCGCACCCCGGCGGCGCGGGCGGCGGCAGCAAAGTTCTTCACCCCCTGCTGCTCCAGCCGGTGAAAATCGGCCCCCGCCCCCATGGCATGCACCAGATAGAAAACGGTATCTATGCCCGCCAGCGCAGGCAGCAAAGTGATGGGCTTGAGGCTGTCGGCGAGGCGAAACTCGACTCCCTCAGGCAAGCGGCAGGGACGGCGCGCCCCGGCAATCACCTTGTAGCCCAGGGTTTGCAGGTGGGGCACCAGATAGGAGCCTATATAGCCCGCCGCTCCCATCACCAGACAATTACGCATGAGTGAAGCCCTCAACATCATTGATGCAAGGGGCGCCAGACAGGAATCCACCATAGCCCGCCACGTCCATCACCAGACAATTTCTCATGTAATTCTCCCTATCCTCACCGATGCCGCTTGTCAGCCAGAGTGCGCCGCGTTACCTGAAAATGTTCAACTACAGCGCCACCATCCAGTCTCTTGCCATCCTGCCACGCCACCACCTTGCAACCTAGTACTAACCACCTCCCTGATTAGTCCGATTTGGTGTTAAGCCCTGCTCACTAACCGGTCGATAACTGACCAGATGTATAGCGCCGAGGGCGAATGTATGCGCATCGATCACTACGACCTCCAGGGGGAGGTGCAATACCGGCAACAACAGGCCCAGAGCCGCAAGGTGCGCAACCTCGGGCCAGTGCCACCCGCCGTCAATCCACCGGAGGGCAACAACACGGCAGTGGCCGGCGAACGCAGCAGCACCCTGACCATCACCAGCGCCCTGACGCTGCAAACCGCAAGGCAATCCGCCGCCAGTCAGCAAGCAGCAACACCTCCCGCCCCGCCCGCAGCGGACGTCGGCAAAGAGCAGGATGGTATTCCCGACGATGGACTGGATAACCGCCAGCGGCTGATCAAGCTGATGATCGAGGCGATGCTGGGCCACGAAATCGAGCTGCCCAAGCCGATCAAACCCTCCGAAGAAGGAGGCGATGGAGTGACCCAAGGAGACGCCGCTGCTCAAACCGCCGAGCCGGATCAACTGGTGGAGGTGACTGACACCCTGCTGCAACAGGAGCAGCTCAACGTGGTGGCATCGGCCAGCGTAGCGACTCGGGATGGTCAGACTATTCAGCTCGATCTCGGCTTTGTGCTCGACTGGCGCCAGCTGGAGGTGAGCCAGCGGCGCACCACCCTCAATGCCCTCAAAGATCCGCTGGTGCTCAGTCTGGATGGCAAGATTGCCGATCTGACCGAGGCACGGGTCACTTTCGATATTGATCAGGATGGCAAAGAGGATAGCCTGCCGGGCTTGAGTGAAGGGAGCGGCTTTGTGGCGCTGGATCGCAATGGCAACGGCACCATAGACGATGGGGGCGAGCTGTTTGGTGCTCGCTCCGGCAATGGCTTCGGCGAGTTGGCCACCCTGGATGAGGATGGCAACGGGGTGCTGGATGAGGGGGATAGCCAGTTTTCAGCCCTGCAGTTCTGGCATCCGGAGCACGCACCTATCGCGCTGGTCGAACTGGGGATCGGCGCCATCCTGCTGCGCCCCCTCGACACCCCCTTCACCCATCTGGGGGAGAGCGGCAATCAGGGGGTGCTGCGCCAATCCGGCCTCTATCTCACCGAACAGGGTAAAGGAGGCTGGGTGCAGCAGATCGATCTGCGGGTCTGAGCCTTTAAACGGAATCAGCAGCCCGGTCGCTGACGATAACTGCCAGCGACCGGCGCCGGTGCCACCATCAACTCAGCTCGGTGGGGTCGATATCCAGACTCCAGCGCACCCTTTTGGTCTCGGGCCAGCCTTCCAGCTCCTTCACCGCCCAATCCAGCAGTTGGGCCAGCGGTGCCCGGTTCGGCCCCTGCACCAGCAACTGCATCCGGAACTTGCCCGCCTTGCGCTCCATGAAGCCGCTGATGGGCCCCAGCACCTGAACATGGGGATAGCGGGCGCTGCGCAGGGTATCGGCGAGGCGGGAGAGGAACAGCTGCACCTCGTCACGGCCGTTGGCCTCGGCGCGGAACAGCCCCTGATAGCTGAAGGGCGGCAGCCCCAACAGGCGGCGCTCTTTCAACGCCGTATCGGCGAAGTGGCCGTAACCATTCTGGGTCAGATCCTGCAGCAGGGCGTGCTCCGGATGATGGCTCTGCAGCACTACCAGCCCGGGCTTGCTGGCACGACCGGCACGGCCCGCCACCTGGGTGTAGAGCTGGGCCAGCTTCTCGGCGGCGCGAAAATCGGCGCTGAACAGGGCACCATCCACATCCAGCAGACCCACTAGCGTCACGTCCGGAAAGTGGTGGCCCTTGGCCAGCATCTGGGTGCCGATCAGGATCTTGTACTTGCCCTCCTTGATGTCGCCGAGATGGGTCTCCAGCTCCCCCTTGCGGCGGGTGTTGTCCCGATCGATGCGCACCACCGGATATTGAGGGAAAACCGTGGTGAGCAGCTGTTCCAGCTGTTCGGTGCCCACTCCCGATCCGATCAGCTCGTTGCTGCCACACTCGGGGCAGTGGTGGGGCAAGGGGCGCACGCTGTCGCAATGATGGCAG
Organism: Aeromonas sp. MTB; assembly: GCF_056632455.1. Classification (NCBI taxonomy): domain Bacteria; kingdom Pseudomonadati; phylum Pseudomonadota; class Gammaproteobacteria; order Aeromonadales; family Aeromonadaceae; genus Aeromonas; species Aeromonas sp. MTB. Next base: position 174,352 of record NZ_CP147026.1, on the reverse strand, counting down.
TGCAGCCGTCGTCCGGCCTGATGCCAGGTGTACCAGGCATCGCAACGCTCACAGGCGGCGCTCCAGCCGCACTGGTGGCAAATCAGAGCCGGGGCATAGCCACGGCGGTTGAGAAACAGCATCACCTGGTTGCCCGCCGCCAGATGCTCCGCCATCAACTGCTCCAGCTGGGGGGAGAGCCCCGCCTGCAGCCGCACGTTCTTGATATCCAGAATCACCTGCCGGGCGGTCTGGGCATTGCCGGCACGGCGAGTCAGGGTAAGGTGGTGATACTTGCCGGTGCGGGCGTTGTGCAGCGTCTCCAGCGACGGGGTAGCCGAGCCAAGCAGGATGGGGATACCGGCACGATGAGCCCGCATCACCGCCAGATCCCGCGCGTGGTAGCGAAAACCGTCCTGCTGCTTGAAGGAGCCGTCGTGCTCCTCGTCGATGATGATGATGCCGAGGTTGTGAAACGGGGTGAACACCGCAGAGCGGGTGCCGATCAGGATGGCGGCGCCGCCGTCGCGACAGGCGAGCCAGGCATCGAGCCGCTCCCGATCGTTCATGGCCGAGTTCATCGCCACCACCGGCACATTGAAGCGGCGCCGGAAGCGGTTGATGGTCTGCGGGGTGAGACCGATCTCCGGTACCATCACCAGCGCCTGCTTGCCCGCCTTGAGCAGCGGCTCGAGGATGCTCAGGTAAACCTCGGTCTTGCCGGAGCCGGTGATGCCGTCCAGCAGGAAGGCACCGAACTTGTCGCTCTGGCTGGTAACGGCAGAAACGGCCAGCGCCTGCTCGCCGTTGAGGCGCAGCCCCTCCCCCGGTTCAAAACGGGTAGCCCAATCGCCGTCGTGGCTCGGCTCCAGCGAACGCTTCTCCAGCAGCCCCTTCTTCTCCAGCGCGGTGAGAGCGGCGCTCTGGATCTCCTCCTGTTTGAGGGCGGAAGGGGTCTGCGGCCCCTTGCGCAGCAAGGCGAGCGCTTGCTGCTGCTTGGCAGCCCGCTTGAGCTCGTTAAGGTCGATGGCCATGCCAGCCTCGGTGGCAAACCAGAATTCCAGTTCACGATAGGCGGCAGGCTCCCCCTTGCGCACCAGCACTGGCAGGGCGTGAGGCAGCACTTCCCCCAGCGGATGCTGGTAGTAGCTGGCGCTCCAGTTCATCAGCGCCAGAATATCCGGCCCCAGCACCGGTGCCGTGTCCAATACCCGTTTGATGGGCTTAAGCTTGTTGCGGGGCACCTGGCTGTCGGCCGGATGATCCACCACCAGCCCGACCAGGGTCTGGGGACCGAAAGGGATCTCGACCCGGCAACCGGGGGCAGGTAACGGCAGGGGAGAGAGATAGTCGAAGTGACGGCGTAACGGTACCGGGACAGCGACACGAACCAGATCCAGCGTTTGGGAAGAATTCACCAGGGGTTGCCTATTTTTTCTGCGAAGCCACTTGCCTGATCTCAGGCATTTCCTATATTATTCGCAGCCTTTGAAACTGTGTTCAACAATCGTGTGGTGTCCGACAAGAGATCGGATGGCGACACGGCCTATTAATTGAGGTTGTCCATGAAAGCTGGTATCCATCCTGACTACGTAGCCATCACCGCCAAGTGCTCTTGCGGTAACGTCATCAACACTTTCTCTACCATCGGTAAAGATCTGAACCTGGACGTGTGCTCCGAGTGCCACCCGTTCTACACCGGCAAGCAGAAAGAAGTTTCTAGCGGCGGCCGCGTAGACAAGTTCAACAAGCGTTTCGGTGCGATGACCACCAAGAAGTAATTTTACTTCTGAAGAATTCTGAAAAAGGCGCCCAATGGGCGCCTTTTTTACGATCCCTGTTTTTCATCCTTCATGTTCCCGCAGCCAGACGCACTCTCCCCTACTGGCCAAATCCTTTGGAACGACGCAAATAGACATACCCCTCACCAGGGCTGCCCCAGCGCGGGCTCCCTGCGTTGTCATAGGCGCGATCCAGCAATCTGACGCTATCGGGGCCAATCCAGATATGCTGCACCAGCGTCGTGGCACCACCAAAATCGGTGGAGCAATGGCCCACCCGGGTATGACCGGCATATTCGCCGGAGGGGGTGCGTGTCAGCCAGATCTCGCAACCGTGGCGCAAGGAGAGCTGCTGCGGGGTCAGACTGTCGAGCAGGGCGGGATCATGCCAGGCACCGGCAAAATCAGTGGCACGGGGCATGGTCAGCTCTGCCATCAGGATCCGCCCGTCAGGGGCGGGTGAGAAGCGATAGATGCGCTGGCGGAAAGGACGGATGGAGCGCATGCTCAGATACTGCTCAGCATAGACCCAGCGATAGCCCTGATAGCCGGGCCAGATCTCCATCAGGCGCAGCTCGGCACTGGTAAAGCGGCTGTCGTAACTGGCCTGCTCCCGGCTCGTAAAGGCCCCGTTGAACCAGCTGAGCAGCGGCTCCATACCGGGCTTGAGTGGGGTAGCCTGGGGCGCCGACCCTGCCAACACCAGACAGGAACAGAGCAGCCCGAATACGGCCACCAGCAACTTTGCCATCGAATCCTTCCGAATCATCATAGTGGCGGCGATTATATGAGCGAATTACCCCAATAACAGCCATTACGATCAAATCATTGCCACTCTGGTGCAAAAACCTCACAAGGATGCCAGTCCGCTCACTAAACCCGATATTTTGCCACCGCCTTGTTGAGCAGCTGGGCCTGCTCGTTGAGGCCCTCGCTGGATCTCGCATTTTCCTCCGCCATGATGCTCGACTCCTGGGCGATGTCGCGGATGTTGTTGACGTTGCGGTTCACCTCGTTGGCCACCAGACTCTGCTGTTCGATGGCGGCGGCAATCTGGGTGCTCATGTCCATGATGTTGGTAACATCCTGAGTGATCTGTCCCAGCAACTCCCCTGCGGTACTTGCCTGATCCGAGCTGCGGTTGCCCTGCTCGCGGCAGGTTGCCATCACCTCGACGATGCTGCCGGTCTGTTTCTGCAGCGAGCTGATGATGCCGGCGATCTCCTGGGTTGATTTCTGGGTACGGATGGCCAGATTGCGCACCTCATCGGCAACCACCGCAAAACCACGTCCCTGATCCCCTGCCCGAGCTGCTTCGATGGCTGCGTTGAGGGCCAGCAGGTTGGTCTGCTCGGCAATGCCGCGGATCACGTCGAGCACGGAGCCGATGGTCTCGCTCTCTTTTTGCAGCTGGCTTACCTCGCGGGATGAACTCTCCAGATTGCCCGCCAGCGAGCGGATCTGCTCGACAGTATTCTCGACCGCAGTCCGCCCCTCCATCGCCTTGTTGTTGGTCGCCTGCGCATTGTTGGCCGCCTGCTCGGTGTTGCGGGCGATCTCTTCGATGGTGGAGCCCATCTCGGTGGACGCGGTCGCCACCATATCAGTCTCCTGCAGCTGGCGCGCCGCCCCTTCACTGGTGCGCTTGACGTTGGCCGAGAGGTGATCCGCCGCTTCGGTCAGGGTGTGCACGCTCTGCTTCACATCGCCGATCAGATCGCGAAACCCGCCCAGCATTACGTCGAGATTGCCTGCCAGCTGGGCCATTTCATCTGCCCCGCGCAGTTCTATCTTCAAGCGCAGGTCATTATCCTGACGAATGCGGTTGACGGTGTCATTCACCTGAGTAATGGGACGGTCGATGCTGCGCCCCAGCAGCACGCTCATGATGCCGATCAGCACCACAATCACCCCGCCACAGACCAGCATCAGGCTGTTGAGGCGAGTGCTCTGCCGCTCCAGCTCAGCGACAATGTGTTGATCGACGGCGGCAAACCCCTGTTCGGTCTGATGCACCAGATCCCGCATCTGGTTGCGCAGCCCCTCATCCTCTTTCAGCCCCAGTACCTGCATCCCCTGCACCAGCGCCACAAAGTCCTGCCGGTACTGCTTGCTGGCCTGCTCCAGCTTGCCGCGACCCGCCTCCGGCAAGGTGGCAAGGCTATCCTGAAAACTCTTGTGCAAGGTTTCAAAACGCTCCAGATACTGGATATCGGAGCGAAGCATGAAGTCTTTCTCCGCCCGTCTCAGCTGCAACATGGTGATGAGCAACCCCTGCTGATCCAGCTGCTTGAGCCCATTCTCCACCTCATGCACCGCCGTTCGCAGCTTGCCATAGAGCCCCTCCTCCGGCCCCAGACCAATCTTCTGCTGCTGGGCCACCAGATCGTTGAAGGCTTTGCCATAGCCGCTGATCTGCTGATCCAGTCTGGTCAGCTCCCCCTCGACAGCCGCCAGATTGTCATCGGTCGCCAGCTCCCGGTTGTGCTGGTGAAAGTCAGACAGCCCCTGATTGAAGCGCTCGACGAAGGTCATATCCTTGCGGATCAGAAAATCCTTCTCGGCCCGCCGCAGGTTGAGCATGGCGATCTCCAGCTGGTCGATATTACGCTGAGCTTCGGTCAGGTGACGGTGCACCTGGCTGGAGTAGATAAACAGGCCGCTCAGTACCAGCATGGCAACGGCAACCAGCACGGTATTCAGGATCAACTTATGACGGATAAGCACGATGAACCTCTCGCAAACAGACAGTGAACTGCATTGAGCTTATGCAGAAAAGCGGCGACAGGTGATCTGTGCAAGGAATATTCATTGAAATGCCACACCCACTCCTTATACTGGTTGCACCTGTTTCCAGCCGTGGATTTGACACTATGGAATACAATACTTCTGAACTGTGCGACATCTATCAGGACATGGTGGATGTGCTTGAACCCATGCTCTGCTCCTTCGGCGGCCGCGCCTCTTTCGGCGGCGTCATCACCACCGTCAAATGCTTCGAATCGAATGGTCTTATCCGTGAACTCGTCAAAGAGAACGGACTGGGACGCGTCTTACTGATCGATGGCGGTGGCTCCATGCGCCGTGCCCTGATCGACAGCGACATCGCCACCACGGCGGCCGAGAATGATTGGGAAGGGATTGTCTGCTACGGCTGCGTCCGCGAAGTCGATATTCTGGAAGATCTGGATATCGGCATTCAGGCACTGGCAGCCATTCCGGTCGGTGCCGACAGCAAGGATGTAGGGGAGACCGATCTGCCGGTCAACTTCGGTGGCGTGACCTTCCTGCCTGATGACCACCTCTACGCCGATACCACAGGGGTGATCCTCTCCCCCGAGGCACTCGATATCGAGTAAGCCACAGATAGCGTGACGACGGGAGCCTTGGCTCCCGTTTTTTATGCCTGCAACTTGCTGAAAAATGACAAAAAAAGAGGGCCAGATAAACTGGCCCTTAACTGGAAGCAATGTGAGCAATGTCGTGCCTTCACAAGAAGTCCATCACGTTGGAACGAATGAAGTCTTTCCCGGAAAACAAGTTAACAATAATCATTCTCATTTAACTAGGCAAGCGCTATTTGCAGAAAGTGCAAAAAAATTGACCACCGCGAAGGGTGGTCAATCTGGTCAGGCTTGCCGGGTGGCCGTGTGCAGGCTGGATAATCCGGCCTCGCCCACCAGCTTACGGCTGAGGTAGCGCAACAAGACACCGTAGAGTGGCACGAATAAACCAAGGCTTATCAGCAACTTGAATACGTAATCAACGGTTGCGATCTCGACCCAGTGCTCTGCCATGAAAGGATCTGTGGTGCGCCAGAAGGCCACACTGAAGAAAGCGATGGTATCAACCAGATTACCGAACAGGGTGGAGGCCGCAGGTGCAATCCACCACTGCTTGAGCAGACGCAGGCGGTTGAACACCACCACATCCATGAACTGCCCTACCAGATAGGCCATAAAGCTGGCCAGCGCGATACGCGCCACGAACAGGTTGAACTCGGCCAGATGACCAACGCCCTGGAAGCTCCCTTCGAAGAAGAGCACGGAGAGCGCATAGGAGACCGCCAGCGCAGGCAGCATCACGGTCTGGATTATCTTGCGCGCCAGACCGGCACCGAAGATCCGCACCGTCAGGTCAGTGGCGAGGAAGATAAACGGGAAGCTGAACGCACCCCAGGTGGTGTGGAAGCCAAACACGGTGATCGGCAGCTGCACCAGATAGTTGCTGCTGGCAATGATCAGGATGTGGAACAACGACAGGCGAACGAGCGCCGTTTGGTACTGCGCAGGGGTCAGATTCATCTTGTGACCTTTTTGGTTAATGGGGTTAGGGAACCCATATCGCCACCATTGGCGATAATCGAGGGGCGAGATTATACGCCCCCAAACCGATAGTTCAATCTTTATGCGATTATGCTTGTCCAGATTGGCCAGCCGCAGAGCAGGCTTTGTGGGCGATAGTCACGCCTTGTGCTGTCTGGCGAGCCAGAGCAGTGCCTCCCGATCCACCGGGCGCACCGCCTCCAGCCAGCAGCCGCTGTAGTGTTCGTACTCCAGCCGAAACTGGCTCCCTTCAAACTCCAGCAACCAGCTATGGCGGTCGGCCCCCGCATCCTGATCGAGCGGCTGCAGCTCCCACTCTCGCAGCAAGGCCTGCGCCAACAGCGGAAAAGTGTCCCAGTCGAGTGCCGGACAATCCAGCGTCACCACGCCAGCTTCGCTATCTACCTGTTTGATTTGCCAACTCATTCCCTGTCTCTCAGCTACTGCAGGAGAGCTCACCACCGCAATACCATGCCGGAGTCGGGGTGGCGAGATCCTCATATTCGGGTTGTTCATCAAAGGGGCGCTGCAAGGCGGCGAACAGCCGCTCGAACGGCTGCATATCCCCTGCGTCGGCGGCGTCGATCACCTGCTGGGCCAGCGCATTGCGCAGCACATACTTGGGATTGATGGCATCCATCTGCGCCTTGCGCACGACATCCTCGCTGCCTTCGCGCATTAGCCGCGCCCGATAGCGCTCCAGCCACGCCTGCCAAACACCTGGTCCAGACAACAGAGCCAGCAGAGACGCAGGCCACACCCCCTCTTGCATCACCTCACCGAGACGGCGCAGGAACAGGTGGTAATCCACTTTGTTAGCCGCCAGCAACCGGAACAACTCACGGAACAACGCCGGGTCATCCTCCTCCCACACCGCCAGTCCGAGTTTGGCCCGCATCAGTTCGGAGTAGTGCAGCATCAGTTGCTGCTCGTACTGGGCCAACGCTGCAGCCAGCGCATCACCGTCTACATGGCCAGCCAGCGCCTGCGCCAGTTTTTGCAGATTCCAGTAACCGACCGCAGGCTGCTGATCCAGCGCGTAGCGGCCCGCCGGATCCGAGTGGTTGCAGACAAAGTCCGGCACGTAGGCATCGATAAAGCCGTAGGGGCCGTAATCCAGCGTTAGGCCGAGCAGCGACATGTTGTCGGTGTTCATCACCCCGTGACAGAAGCCCGCCGCCTGCCATTTGGCAATCAGCCGCGCGGTGCGGCGCACCACTTCGGCAAACAGTTCGGCACCACTCTCCTGTTCGGGGAAGTGGTGGCGCAGCAGATAGTCGATGAGTGGCGGGATCTTCTCCCCCTGCCCGCTCCAGGCGAAATACTCGATATGACCGAAGCGCAGATGGCTGGGGGCGGTGCGCAGTACGGTCGCCCCGGTCTCCACCTGCTCGCGATAAACGGGCTCCTGACTCCCCACCAATACCAGCGCCCGCGTGGTCGGGATGCCGAGGGCATGGAGCGCCTCGGAGGCGAGATACTCGCGAATGCTGGAGCGCAGCACGGCGCGACCGTCACCAAAACGGGAGAACGGCGTCTTCCCTGCCCCCTTCAGGTGGAGATCCCAGCGCTGGCCATCAGGTGCCAGCTGCTCACCCAGCAGCAGCGCGCGACCATCCCCAAGCCGCGGGCTATAACCCCCGAACTGATGGCCTGCATAGACCTGAGCTACCGGCTGCATACCGGGCAGCACTTTTCCCTCGCCACAACAGGCGATCCAGTCAGCCTCGCTGACGCCTCCCAATCCCAGCTCATCCAGCAAAGTCCGGTTGAGATGAAGCAACCGGGGTTGCTGCAGCGTCTGGGGGACCACGGGTTCACAGGCCCAGGGCAGCTCGGTCGCAAAAGTGTTGATCAACTTCATGGTTGTGCCATTCGTCCCTGCGTATGCTCGTGTCACTCTTTATACTGCCGTCAGCCATGCTTGCGCTAACTGGCGACCATCATTTTTCAATTCAAGGAGAAGAAGATGCAAAAATGGGTATATGCCCTGCCCTTGCTGGCACTGGCGTGGGGTCATCAGGCCAAGGCTGCAGATATCGAGGCAGGCAAAGCCAAGGCGGCGGTCTGTGCTGCCTGTCACGGGGTGGAAGGCAAGGCGATGATCCCCAACTATCCCCATCTGGCGGGTCAGAATGCCGCCTATCTGGTGAAACAGTTGAAAGCGTTCAAGGATGGCACTCGCAAAGAGCCCTTGATGGACCCCTTCATGGCACCGCTGACCGATGCGGATATCGACAATCTGGCCGCCTTCTACGCCAGCCTGAAATAACCTCGCGTCTGACCCCAGGTTCTTCCGAACCGCGCTTACCGTGGTCGATTAGGCTGCCTAATCGACCCTAACGACGACAGTAGTCGATGATCAGATCCATAAAGGCTTCGCCAAAGCGCTCCAGCTTGCGGTGCCCGACACCGTTGATAGCCAGCATCTCGTCTTCGGTCATCGGCATCAGCTGAGCCATCTCCACCAGGGTCGCATCGTTGAACACCACGTAGGGCGGCACCTCTTCATCCTCGGCAATCTGCTTGCGCAGGCCGCGCAGCTCCTTGAACAACCGTTTGTCGTAGTTGGCGTTGTCGAGCAGGCCATTGCGCTTCTCCTTGCGGCTGGAGATAGGCTGCAAGCGGGGTACCGCCAGTTCCAGCGTCACCTCGCCACGCAGTACCGGACGGGCCGCTTCGGTCAACTGCAGCACCAGATTGCGAGTGATGTTCTGGGTCAGCAGCCCCTTGTGGATCAGCTGGCGGATCACGCTCATCCAGTATTCGTGGCTCTGATCCTTGCCGATGCCATAGGTCGACAGCTTGTCATGGCCGTGATCCTTGATGCGCTGGTTGAGGGAACCGCGCAGCACCTCCACCACATAACCCACCCCGAAATTCTGCCCCACCCGCCAGACGCAGGAGAGCGCCTTCTGGGCATCTTCGGTGCCGTCATAACTTTTGGGCGGATCGAGGCAGATATCGCAGTTGCCGCACGGCTTGTCGTTGTACTCGCCGAAGTAGTTGAGCAGCACCTGGCGACGGCAGGTCTGCGCTTCGGCAAACGCGGCCATCACGTTGAGCTTGTACTGCTCCACCTGCAGCTGCTGCGGGTTCTCGATGTTGTCGAGCAGGCGGCGCACCCGGCCGATATCGGCGGGATCGTAGAGCAGCAGCGCCTCGGCGGGGGTGCCATCGCGACCGGCGCGGCCGGTCTCCTGATAGTAGGATTCGATGTTCTTCGGAATGTCGTAGTGCACCACGAAGCGCACGTTGGGCTTGTCGATGCCCATACCGAACGCCACCGTTGCCACCACTATCTCGATATCATCCTTGAGGAAAGCATCCTGGGTCTGCTGACGCTGCTCGAGCGGCAGCCCCGCATGATAGGGCGCGGCCTTGCAGCCGTGGCGGGATAACCGCTCGGCCACCTCCTCCACCCGGTTGCGACTGGAGCAGTAGACGATGCCGCAGTTGCCCTTCTGGCTCTGCACGTAACGCAGCAGCTGCTCGGCCGCCTTGAACTTCTCCACCAGGCTGTAGCGGATATTGGGGCGATCGAAGCTGGCAGTGTGAATAAAGGGATCGTTGAGCTCCAAACGGTGCAGCATGTCGCTGCGGGTCGCCTCGTCGGCAGTGGCGGTCAGTGCTACCACCGGCACCTGCGGGAACCACTGCTTGAGTCGCCCCAGCGCCGCATACTCAGGCCGGAAATCGTGGCCCCACTGGGAGACACAGTGCGCCTCGTCGATGGCGAACAGCCCGAGCGGCAGCTCGGCCAGCCGATCCATAAACTCGTGCTGCAACAGTCGTTCGGGGGAGACATAGACCAGCTTGATCTCGCCGCGGCGCATGGCGGCGAAGTTCTGGATCATCTCCTCCCGACTGAGGGCCGAGTTGATGTAGACCGCCGCTACACCGTTGGCGCGCAGGCTGTCGACCTGATCCTTCATCAGCGAAATAAGGGGAGAGACCACCACACCGAGCCCGGGCCGCAGCAGTGCCGGGATCTGATAGCAGAGCGACTTGCCGCCGCCAGTGGGCTTGAGCACCAGTGCATCGCGCCCCGCGACGATCTGCTCGATGATTTCGAGCTGACCCGGCCGAAACTGCTGATAGCCGAAGACCGCCTGCAGCAGGGCAAGCGGACTCTCTGGCTGAGGATCTGGCAGGGTTTCGGCAATCGCGGTCATGGGCTCTCCTTTGGGGTCGCCATTCTAAAGCAGCCGCCGCCCACAATAAACCTGCCATTGCGACTGTTAAGGAACTGTTGCAGACTGGCTGGAGTTTTTACTCGGCTTTGATGACAAGGATTGGGATCAGAGAATGAAACAGATGCTCAAGAAGATGGCGCTCAGTGGCATTGCCAACCTGTTTGCCGAGAAGATGCCTTTCAACAAGCTGATCGGCATGCAGGTGACCCACTACGACTTCGACAAGGTGGAACTGCGCATCAAGATGGACGACAAGCTGATCGGCAACCCCTTCCACAACATCCTGCACGGCGGTGTCACCGCCACGCTGCTGGATGTGGCGGGCGGCATGATCGTCGCCGCCTCCTGCATCGACGAGCTGGAGGAGTTCTCCCCCAGTTATCTCAAGGAGCGCTTCGCCCGCCTCGGCACTATCGATCTGCGGGTGGACTACCTGCGCCCGGGGCGCGGCAACGAGTTTATCGCCACCGCCCACATCATCCGGGCGGGCAGCAAGGTGGCCGTCGCCCGGATGGAGCTGCACAACGAAGAGGGCACCCACATCGCCTTCGGCACTGGTACCTATCTGGTGGGTTGAACCAAGTTAGTGCATAAAAACCACGCGGCTAATCCACTTTTAATCATTAGATTCCTTACCCCCTCTGGCCGAACAAGGTCCATACTGATAGTCGGGATTGTGTGCAGAGGGAGGATTGCAGGCGATGAGTGCGAAACTGGCCATCAAACCATCCAGAGCCTTGTTGACACAGCTCGAGTCCATGCTTGACGAGGTGCAGACACCCGAGTGTCGCCACTGGTTGGAACAGGAGCTTGAGGGGTATTCTCTCTCCTCACCCTTGCCTTGGTATCGCATCGTTCCCTGTCGGCAACGCGGTCACTTTCTGGATCTGAAAACGGGAAAATATTTGACCTGTCACATCAACAGTCAAACGCTATGCCAACGCGATCTGGCCCAAATTCAGTTCATTTATGCCCGTGAACCCGCCGCCCACTATTTGCTGCAACGCAATTCCGGTATTGAACCCTGGCCAGAACAGCTGCTGGAAGATTATCAGGAGCAGTTGATCCCCGGCCATCTATGCCTGCAAGCCTGGCATGAGCCCGTGATTTCATTACGTGCACAACTGATGGAGGGAATAGAACATTTCATTAGTGAGTACCCCAAGCACGCGGCCTTGCTGCCTCAACACAGTTTCAAGGCTTTGCGGCATCAGCACTGGCATATCTGAGTAAGCGCCTGGCGCGCAAGGAGGGCACCATAGACAAGACCCATAGCGAGATTGCCACAATCTAGAGTGCCGGAGTCAGGATCAGACTCCACCGATGGGCCACCGAGCGGTGGCCCTTTTAATGCACACGGCTACTGCTTTATTGCCAAGCAGATAGCCAAAATGTGGCGCCCCACACCTTATGAATTCCGCAAACCTACTTGTCACGTTCTACAGCACATCACTCCAGACCCCATCGGACTCGATCAACCTAACAAGAGCTTGCGCACTGAATCCGTCGGCATACAGAGTCTCTACCTCATTCCCAGCCTCAGCCTCATCCATCTCTTCAAACTCCCGCAGATAATGCGGTTCATCGCGCAAAGCGATCTCCATGATCTCGCGGGAGACGACGTGGAACCCATCGACAACCTCACCATCAAATTCAATCGACGTATCCACAACCCAGGCATGCAGGGCTGGCAGAGGATTAACATCACTCAGCAATAGAGCTGAACGCAACCCTTGGTCATTTTGCAGTGCTTGAAGCACAACCGGTTGCTTGCGCTTTAACTGCCTCGCCGCCTTGCGCAGGGTATTGGTTCGATGCAGCCAGACTTCATGGCGAGTTGAACGAATGAAGCCAGACTTGACCTCCAGCAGCAACGCAACCCCATCCAAGTGACAGATCAGGTCCACTTCACCAGCATCGCGCTCATCACTCAGTGGCGGTTGGTAGCCCACCACGACGTGGAATCCCCTCTGCCTTAGCGCTTCGGCAAGGGTATGTTCAATACGCTCCGTTTCGCTGCGCAAAGCTGGCCTGCGTTGTTCAACACGACGCAGGTTATTCACCGCAGCGGTCAGATTGTTCTGTTGACCGGCAACCCAGGGGAACTGAAAACTGTAGCGGCCAATCTTGTAGAACGGCCGCTCGTACAGTCGTGGTGACGGTATGCTTGGCGCTTGCCTTATCTGCGCGGATAGAGCCTGCAGATCACTGGTCCAGAACTTCAGGATGGCTTCGGCCGCCTCGGGGTCGCCCTTGGGATGCTCAGGGCTGACGGTCCAACCACAAATACGACGGATCTTATCTTTCGGTTCCGACCAGGTGATGGGAAAGCGGTTCTCACCATGCACAAGTCCTTCAAAAGCCAATTGACCCAGAGCCTTCACTGCTACACCTGAGTCATCCATATAGCGCAGAAAAGGCTGAAGAAATGCCTGCTCGAAGAACACGGTTGTCAGCTCACTGGCTAATATCGCGTGGTGCAGGGCTACCTCAGCTCCATCGTTCGGTCTGACCCGCTCACCCAACCCGAAAATGGTCTGCAGGTAGAGCTGACTGCGAATGGCTTTTATGTAAGCAAGCTGATTCGCTTCGTGGTTTTCCGGCCTCCCTATGATTGCGCCAGCCATATCGGACGCTGCGAATTGCTCAATCGCGCGGTACATCCAGTAGTGCCAAAGCAACCTGCTTTTTCTCTCAGTACGCTGCCAGCGCTGTGAGCCCAAATCAGTTTTATTGAAGATGACCGGTTGTCCCGGCTTGAGCTGGTAAGCGCAATCACTGTCAAAACAGAACCAATTGATGGAATTCTCGTAATCGATTCGCTCGCGCATAGCGGCAATAAGCAGGGCAACCGATTCGAGGTAGGCAACACACTCTCGCCCCACACCTGACTGTGGAAAAAGGAGTGGCGACAAATGACGCTTGAGAGATCGGCCGAGAACCTCCTCTGTCAGTTGAAAATCACGCTCGGAACAATTCAACAGTTTGCGCGCGATAATCCGATCATAGACATCCCAATCTTCCGCCCTGCTGTCTCTATCCTTAGCGGCACCAAGTTGCCCATAAGCTGTCACGCTCAAATAGGAAAGTAGCTCTAATAGCGTAAGCGACTTCAGGTGGGACTCAGCCAGTGCGATGGCTTTATCGAATGGTTCGAGTTGCTCAAGCAAGCGATCACAGACGCCGAAAAATACGCACCAATCCTTGCTGACGAGATTGTCCCGAAGATGCTGCCAGAGCGGTGAATCGCTGCGTGTAAACAGCTTCGAGTAACGAATCGCCCAACGCAATACATCTGGATGACGAGCGGACAGATGATCCAGCAGCGCAGTGCTAATAGCATCCTCAAAATGCAAAATACGTCCCAGTGCCAAGCTTGCCAGTTGAGCACTTTCAAGATTGACTGGCTCCCACCAAAAGGATGCGGCAGCCAGTCCGGCAGCACGATTGCGAGTTGTGTATTTGCCGCTCGGACGTTGATCCAGAAAGTCGTGAAGGCACTCATCAAGTGCGGCGAATGGGGCAAGCTGCTGTGCATATCCAGCAAAACGAGTCTGGTAAAACTCCTGGCATTGCCGTTCCTGGCCTTGCATATCTGGTCATCCTTTTCCTGCCGTCGAACCTTGATATTCAAAGAGATTGAAATCAGCAGCTCATTTGAGGCCCGCAACGAGTCGGACAATCTGTATGGAAGGAAATAGTTAACACGTTTCCAAGAAGGGGGAAACAACGGATGAGGAGTCAATAGGTATCGATTGCAGATGTGGTAAACAGGACAGAAAATCAAAATGCCCCACAGAACTGGAGGGCCGGAAATGCACAAGGGCCTAGCCGAAGCTAAGCCCTTATTGAATTTGGTCGGTGTGAGAGGATTCGAACCTCCGACCCCTTCGTCCCGAACGAAGTGCGCTACCAAGCTGCGCTACACACCGATGTCTGCGGGACGGGAATTTACCGAAAGCCCCGACCCGACACAAGCCTTTTTTGCGTTTGACAGGAAAAAAAGTGCCGTTCGCTCAACTATTCAGCACTCTTTTCACCCATTTACCGGGCTGCAGCCAGCTGGTGACATTCCGGCAACCAGCCGTCAGGCCAGGCGCAGGGATGCGGGCCCCAGCAGACGGCGCTGCCAGTCAGCCACAGTGCCATGCTCCAGCCAGTCGGCTGCATGCTGGCGCCAGTTGGGTGAGAGGGCCGGATTCTCCAGCAACAGCAGCAGGTCAGTCTCGTTGCGCACCTGATTGAAGAGAATGTCCGCCGTGCGCTTCACCGTCAGTTCGGGATAGGGTCTGTCTGCCAGCTCCATGGCCGACTCCGGCGACACCATCCCCTCCTCCAGCACCCGCAGCAGCCAGCCACAACGGCCATTTAGCTGCATCACCTGGGACATCTGGCCATAGCCAAAGCGCTGGTTGAGCTTGAAGCAGGGGGATCTTGGCTGACTTATCTGGATCAGCGCGTCGCCGAGTCGATAGACATCGCCAATGCAGGCTTGCGCCTCGGTCAGCCCGAGACCGGAGAGGTTCTCGCCAAAGGCGGCAGGTTGCCAGGCTGTACGTGGCGCAGGCAAGCTCAGCGCGGTTTGCCAAGTCTGCCACCAGAGATAGTGATCGGCCGGATAGTAGTGGAGCGCCCGATCCGGGCCACCGTGGTGGCGCAGGTCACACTGCTCATCCCCTTCCAGACCGGCAAAGGTACAGCGAACTGGTGCAGAGATCGGTTGCTTGTGAATGGCACTGGTGAGGCCGGGCACCAGCTCGGTGCCACGACCGCTAAAAAGGGAGATCCGCATACTCATCCTCCAGATTGACGAGAGTAGGCGGATCTTATCATGGCGTCAGACCACGGCCTGCATCTGGGTGGTCATGGCTATCTCGGCGCGACGGCGCTTCTCCGCCCTGGCCATCAGATACCAGCTGCCGAAGGTAAAGAGCGATACCGACAGCAGGATCAGGCTGGCTACAGCGTTGATCTCGGGTTTCACCCCGAGCCGTACCGCCGAGAAGACCTCCATCGGCAAGGTAGTGGAGCCCGGGCCGGAGACGAAGCTTGCCAGCACCAGATCATCCAGCGACAGGGCAAACGACATCATGCCGCCTGCCGCCAGCGAGGGGGCAATCATCGGGATGGTGATCAGGAAGAACACCTTCCACGGCTTGGCGCCAAGATCCATCGCCGCCTCCTCGATGGAGAGATCCAGCTCCCGCAACCGCGCCGACACCACGATCGCCACGTAGGCGGTACAGAAGGTGGTGTGCGCGATCCAGATGGTCAGCATGCCCCGCTCGGCGGGCCAGCCCACCAGCTGGGCCATCGCCACGAACAGCAGCAGCAGCGAGAGACCGGTGATCACCTCGGGCATCACCAGCGGCGCCGTCACCATGCCGCCGAACAGGGTGCGACCACGGAAGTGGGGAATTCGGGTCAGCACGAAGGCTGCCACCGTCCCCAGCGCCACCGCGGCGATCGCGGTGTAGAAGGCGATCTCCAGCGAACGGAACACAGACCCGATCAGCTGCTTGTTGTCGAGCAGGCCGAAGTACCACTTGAGCGACCACCCGCCCCACACCGTCACCAGCTTGGAGGCGTTGAAGGAGTAGATCACCATGATGATCATGGGCAGGTAGATAAACAGCAGCCCCAGCCAGAGCATCAGTTTGGCAAAACCGAAACGCTTCATCATGCCTTGCCCTCCAGCTCTTTGGCCTGGTTACGGTTGAAGAGGATGATCGGAATAATCAGCACCGCCAGCATCACTACCGCCAGCGCAGAGGCAACCGGCCAGTCGCGGTTGTTGAAGAACTCCTGCCACAGCACCTTGCCGATCATCAGGGTCTCCGGGCCGCCCAGCATTTCCGGAATAACGAACTCCCCCACCACCGGAATAAACACCAGCATGCAGCCGGCGATAATGCCGTTTTTGGAGAGCGGCACCGTGATCTGCCAGAACCGGGTCAGGTTGCGCGCCCCCAAGTCGGAGGCCGCCTCCAGCAGGCTCTGGTCATGCTTGACCAGATTGGCGTAGAGCGGCAGCACCATGAAGGGCAGGTAGGAGTAAACGATGCCGATATAGACCGCCAGGTTGGTGTTGAGGATCTGCAGCGGCTCGTCGATCACCCCGATCCCCAGCAAAACGCTGTTGAGCAGACCATTGTTACTGAGGATCCCCATCCATGCGTAGACCCGGATCAGAATGGCGGTCCAGGTCGGCATCATGATCAGCAGCAGCAAAACGGTCTGGGTCTCCTTGTTGGCCCGGGCGATGGAGTAGGCCATCGGATAGCCAATCAGCAGGCAGAGCAAAGTGCTGACGAAGGCCATCTTGAGGGAGCCCAGATAGGCCGCGATATAGAGCTCATCCTCCTGCAGCAGCAGGTAGTTGCCCATGTTGAGCAGTATGGTGAGCTGATTGTCGGCCCAGCTCACCACGTCGGTGTAGGGCGGGATCGCCACATCCGCTTCCGCAAAACTGATCTTCACCACGATGACGAAGGGCAGCAGGAAGAAGAGGAACAGCCAGAAGAAGGGGATGCCGATCACCAGTCGGCGCCCCCCGACCCGCTTCAGTCGTTGCAAGAACTTCATGATTGCAGCACCACGCCGCTGTCATCTTCCCAGTAGAGGAACACCTGGTCATCCCAGGTTGGCCGCTTGCCGTGGCGTTCGGCATTGGCGATGAAAGCCTGAACGATTTTGCCCGAGGGCAGCTGGATGTGATAAACCGAGTGACCGCCCAGATAGGCGATGTCATAGACCTCACCCTTGGTCCAGTTGAAGTCCGGGTGCTCGATCTCCTCCGGTTTTTGCAGACTCATCAGCAGTTTTTCCGGCCGCAGGGCATAGGTCACCTTCTTGTTCTCGGCGCGGGAGCTGATGCCGTGGCCCACATAGATGGGCTGTTCCAAGTCGGCGCAAGCGATGGTGGCGTGGTCCTGCTCATCCTCCACCAGCAGGCCGTCAAACAGGTTGACGTTGCCGATGAACTCGCACACCAGCCGACTGGCCGGAGTCTCGTAGATATCCATCGGGCTGCCGATCTGCTCGATGCAGCCGAGGTGCATGATGGCGATCCGCTCCGCCATGGTCATGGCCTCTTCCTGATCGTGGGTCACCATGACGCAGGTAACCCCGACCCGCTCGATGATCTCCACCAGCTCCAGCTGCATCTTGGAACGCAGCTTCTTGTCGAGCGCCCCCATGGGTTCATCCAGCAGCAACAGTTTGGGACGCTTGGCCAGCGAGCGAGCCAACGCCACCCGCTGACGCTGGCCACCGGAGAGCTGATGCGGTTTGCGACGGGCATACTGGGTCATCTGTACCAGCTTGAGCATCTCCTCCACCCGGGCATCGATCTCGGCCTTGGGCAGGCCATCCTGCTTGAGGCCAAAGGCGATGTTCTGGGCCACCGTCATATGGGGGAACAGGGCGTAGGACTGGAACATCATGTTGATGGGGCGTTCATAGGGGGGCATGTCGGTGATGTCGACCCCGTCGAGGAACAGCCGACCCTCGGTCGGGCGCTCGAAACCGGCCAGCATCCGCAGCAGGGTCGATTTGCCGGAACCGGACCCGCCGAGCAGGGCGAAAATCTCCCCCTTGTGAATATTGAGAGATACGTTATCGACCGCCAGCGTTTCGTCGAACTGCTTGCTTACCCGATCAATTTTCACCAGCACTTCTTTGCGCTGCTGACTGCCCTCGAGGGCTTTCTTGTAGGCACTGGAGGCTATCGCCATTACCAAACTCCCCAACGTGATACCGGCCTTGCGGCCGATCCATAAAAGCGATTTGGCGCCCCCGAACGGGCACCAAGGTTAGGTACCGGACTTGATCTTGGTCCAACTCCGGGTGATTAAACGCTGTACCGAGCGGGGATGTGCTTCCTGCACATAGAGTCGCTCCAGCACGGCCTGAGGGGGATAAACCTCCTCATTGTTGCGCACCGCCTCATCCATAAACTCGCCCGCCCTTGAGTTGGGATTCGCGTAGCCCACATAGTCGCTGACCTTGGCGATCACTTCGGGCTGCAGGACGTAGTTGATGAGAGCGTGCGCCTCTTTGACATTGGTGGCATCGGACGGGATCGCCATCATGTCGAACCAGAGATTGCCCCCCTCTTTCGGAATGCTGTAGGCAATTTTCACCCCCTTGCCAGCTTCATCGGCGCGGGCAGCGGCTTGCAGGATGTCGCCGGAAAAACCGGCCGCCACGCAGATGTCGCCATTGGCGAGATCGCCGATGTATTTGGAGGAGTGGAAGTAGGCCACATAGGGCCGCACCTTGAGCAGCAGCGCCTCGGCCTGCTTGATATCCCCCGTCGCATGACTGTTGGGATCGAGCCCGAGGTAGTTGAGGGCAGCAGGGATCATCTCGTCGGCAGAGTCGAGGAAAGCGACGCCGCAGCGAGAGAGTTTCGCCATGTTTTCCGGTTCGAAGATAGTGGCCCAGGAGTCAATCTTGTCGACCCCCAGCACCGCCTTGATTTTGTCGACGTTGTAGCCGATGCCGTTGGTCCCCCACAGATAGGGCACCGCGTACTGATGACCCGGATCTACCTTGTCGAGCTGCTTGAGCAGCACGGGATCCAGGTTGGCCAGATTGGGCAGCAGGGATTTATCCAGTTTCTGGAAGGCTCCCGCCTTGATCTGCTTGGCCAGGAAATTATTGGAGGGCACCACCAAATCGTAACCGGTCCGCCCCGTCAGCAACTTGCCTTCCAGGGTCTCGTTGGAGTCAAACACGTCATAGACGGTCTTGATCCCGGTCGCCTGCTGGAAATCGCTGAGGGTGGTCTCACCGATATAGTCAGACCAGTTGTAGAAGTGCAGCACAGGGGCAGCCTGGGCCACATTCGCCAATCCCATGGTCAGCGCTATGGTTAGCAATCTGGTTGTATTCACGGTGTCAGTTCTCCTGTTCAGTGGTTGACCGTCTGCGCATCCATTCGCGCGGCCCATCCGGATGGATGGCATCACTACCCTCCCGGCCGAACTGCGGACCGGGAGGGGCATTCGTTACTTACTTGCCGGACTTGATCTTGGTCCAGCTGCGGGTCATCAGACGCTGCACCTTGGCCGGCAGATCCGGGAAGGTGTAAATCTTCTGCAGGGTCGCCGCATCGGGGTAGATACCCGGATCGGTGCGGATCGCCTCATCCACCAGCGGGGTCGCCGCCTTGTTGCCGTTCGGGAACTGCACCACGTTGGTGATGTTGGCGATCACCTCGGGCTTCATCAGGTAGTTGATGAAGGTGTGGGCCGCCTCGACGTTCTTGGCATCCGCCGGAATGGCGATCATGTCAAAGAAGCTGCCTGCCCCCTCTTTCGGAATGGTGTAGGTGAGCGCGACGCCATTCTTGGCCTCGGCTGCCCGCGCCTTGGACTGCTGCAAGTCACCGGAGTAACCGACCGCGACGCAGAGGTTGCCATTGGCCAGATCCGAGATGTACTTGGAGGAGTGGAAATAGGCGGTATAGGGACGGATGGAGAGGAACAGCTCCTCAGCCTTCTTCAGCTCGGCCGGTTTCTGGCTATCCGGTTTGAAGCCCAGATATTGCAGGGCAGCCGGCAGCATTTCGGTCGGTGAATCGAGGAAGGAGACGCCACACTCTTTCAACTTGGCCATGTTCTCCGGCTTGAACACCAGATCCCAAGAGTTGACCGGGGCATCGGCCCCCAGCACTGCCTTCACCTTCTCGGCGTTGTAGGCATAGCCGATGGTGCCCCACAGATAGGGGATGGAGTACTGGTTGCCCGGATCGCTCGGCTCGAGCGCCTTGAGCAGGTCGACATCCATGTTTTGCCAGTTGGAGAGCTTGGACTTGTCCAGTTTCTGGAACACGCCCGCCTTGATCTGCTTGGCCAGGAAGGGGTTGGATGGCACCACGATGTCGTAGCCCGAACTACCCGCCAGCAACTTGGCTTCCAGTACCTCGTTACTGTCGAACACGTCATAAACCACCTTGATCCCCGTCTCCTTCTGGAAGTTATCCAGGGTATCCGGCGCTATGTAGTCGCTCCAGTTGTAGACGTGCAGCACCTTCTCTTCAGCCATTGCTCCGGCACTTGCCATGACCAGAGCCACAGAGGCAGCGATCACTCCTGTTTTGAAAGACATCATCCTTGTCTCCTAAGCAAATTGTATGCGCATGCCAACCTGCCCGACCCGCCTCAACCCTTCAGCTTTGCGGCTGTCAGATCCAGACTGCGCCTGGCCAGATCGACCAATTCATCAACCTGTTCCTCGGTGATGACCAAGGGGGGCGATATGATCATGGTATCGCCTACCGCCCTCATCACCAAGCCATTGTTAAAGCAGAACTCCCGGCAAGTCATCCCCGCATTTGCCTGAGCCGGAAAACGCCGGTTGGTCTGCTTGTCCTCAACGATTTCCAGCGCGGCGACCAATCCTTTGCCTCGGGTTTCTCCCACCAGAGGATGATCGGCCAGCTCCGCCCAGCGGCGCTGCAAATAGGGGCCGATAGTATCATGCACTCGCTTAACTATGCTCTCTTTCTGCATAAGCTGGATATTGGCCACCGCCACGGCGCAGGAGACCGGATGACCCGAGTAGGTGAAGCCGTGGTTGAACTCGCCCCCCTCCTCCACCAGCCCCTTGGCAACCCGGTCGCTCACCATTACGGCGCCGAGCGGCAGATAACCGGAGGTGATCCCTTTGGCCAGACACATCAGATCCGGCTTGATGCCAAACCCTTCGCTGGCAAACCAGTGGCCGGTGCGGCCAAAGCCGCAGATCACCTCGTCGGCGATCAGCAGGATGCCGTAGTGATCGCAGATGCGCTGGATCTCCGGCCAGTAGCTGTCAGGCGGAATGATGACGCCGCCCGCCCCCTGGATCGGCTCGCCGATAAAGGCAGCCACCTTGTCCACCCCCAGCTCCAGAATCTTCTGCTCCAGCTGACGGGCCCGCTCCAGCCCGAACTCGTGGGCGCTCATCCCCTGCCCCTCACCGAAGTGGTAGGGCTGATCGATGTGCACTATGCCGGGAATGGGCAGACCACCCTGGGCATGCATCCCCTTCATGCCACCCAGACTCGCCCCCGCCACGGTGGATCCGTGATAGGCGTTGTGGCGACTGATGATCACCTGTTTGTCAGGCAGCCCCTTGCTGGCCCAGTAGTGGCGCACCATCCGCAGCACGGTATCGTTGCACTCGGAGCCGGAGCCGGTGAAGAAGACGTGGTTGAGATGGGCTGGCGTCACCTCGGCCAGCAGGGTCGCCAGCTCGATCACCGGCGGGTGAGCGGTCTGGAAGAAGAGGTTGTAGTAGGGCAACTGCTGCATCTGGCGGGTAGCGGCATCCACCAGCTCCTGGCGGCCATAGCCCATATTGACGCACCACAGGCCCGCCATGCCGTCGAGAATGCGTTTGCCCTCGGAATCTTCCAGATAGACACCGCTGGCTTTGGTAATGATGCGCGAGCCCTTCTTGTTCAGGGCCTGAAAGTCGGTAAAGGGGTGCAGGTGGTGGCTGGCATCCAGTTGTTGCCACTCACGGGTTGTCTGCTGCATTTGTTGCTCCTCGGTTCCTTCGATTTAGCAAGATTCAGTCGTTAATCAGTTCAGGTGGCAGCGCTCTTTCGGCCACAACTACTCACAGGTGGCTGCCGCCACCTGACTCACGTTCCGGTCTCTTCGATACAGGGACCGGGGAGGCCGACTCCGGCCTCCCCGTTACAGGGGGATCAAACGTTCAGCAGCAGGAACTCCCGCTCCCAGCGGCTGATCACCCCGAAGTAGGTCTCGTACTCTTTGCGTTTGACCGCGACGAAGGCGCGGGTGAAGCGCTCACCCAGCATCTCCTTGATGGGCTCGCACTGTTCGAGATGGCTGAGTGCCTCCTCCAGCGAGCGGGGCAGGCTGTAGGGCAGGTCATAGGCGCTCGACTTCATCTCCGGCAGCGGCTCCAGCTTCTCCATCATGCCGAGATAGCCACAGGCCAGAGTGGCGGCCAGCGCCAGATAGGGGTTGGCATCGGCACCGGCGAAGCGGTTCTCCACCCGCCGTGCGCTCGGGTCGGAGAAGGGCACCCGCAGGCCGCAGGTGCGGTTCTCGACACCCCACTGGACGTTGCGCGGCGCGCTCTCGCCAAAGGTGAGGCGGCGGTAGGAGTTGACGTTGGGGGCCAGAAGGGCGGTCACCGCCGGGGTGTATTTCTGCAAACCGGCAATGAAGTGCATGAACTGTTCGCTGTTGCCGCCATTCGGAGTGCCGAACAGGTTGTGGCCGTTCACATCTTCCAGACTCTGGTGGATGTGCATGGCCGACCCCGGTTCGTCGCTCATCGGCTTGGCCATAAAGGTGGCATAGATGCCGTGGCGGTGAGCTGCCTCACGCATGGTACGCTTGAACAGGAACACCTGATCCGCCAGATCGATGGCATCACCATGCAGGAAGTTGATCTCCATCTGGGCGGCGCCCGACTCGTGGATCAGGGTGTCCACTTCCAGTTCCTGCGCCTCACAGTAGTCATACATGTCTTCAAAGATGGGGTCGAACTCGTTGACCGCATCGATGCTGAACGACTGGCGGGCGGTCTCCGGGCGGCCGTTGCGACCCACCGGCGGCACCAGCGGATAATCGGGGTCTTCGTTACGGGTGACCAGATAGAATTCCAGCTCGGGCGCCACCACCGGCTTCCAGCCCTGCTTCTCGTAAGATGACAGAACCCGACGCAGCACGGAGCGCGGCGCGATGTCGATCAGCTTGCCGTTGACGTCGAAACAGTCGTGGATCACCTGGGCAGTGGGCTCCAGCGCCCAGGGGACAAAACGGATGGTGTTGGGGTCGGGATAGAGCTGCATGTCCCGCTCCAGCGGGTCGATCATGCTGTCGTCATCCGGATATTCGCCGGTCACCGTCTGGGTGAAAATCACCTCGGGCAGACGCATGCCCCCTTCACGCAAAAACTTGTTGGCTGGGATGATCTTGCCCCGGGCGTTGCCGGTGAAATCCGGGAACAGGCACTCCACTTCCGTGATGCGATTGCTCTCCATCCAGCCTTTGATACTGTCCATGTTAAACCCCGACTTTACGGTTGCCATTGGCAAGGGTGTCTAATATATGGAACACCCTTGTTATAAAATTGTAATCAACATCACCATAAAAGCCCGCCATCAAGGGCAATGTCAAGCGGGCGTGTTTAAAAAACTATAAATAACGGCGCATATAATGACCAAGGCGGCACCAAATACTAAACACTCAAATCCGTACGAAGCCCACCCTTCTCATCGTCGCAAAGGCGATGCCAACAGAGGGTGAAGCAGGCGCCAGATCCCGACCAATCCCCCGCAGGAACGGACCATTTTTTTGCAAGGGCGCACAATCCTTATCCTATTTGCTTTGCTTGGCTGCATTTTTTTGGTACAAGGCCCGCCCTGATTTGCACTCTCTTGCATGAAACAGGTGCAAATCGGGATACAAGGGCTTGGTCTGTAGGCAGACAGCCCCCATAAACAGGGATAATTGGGTTAGTAAACTGACTGGTAGTTAATCGTATGTGTGATTTCATGACTGAAGACCAACTGGCCTTTTACAAGGGGCAGATCGAGCGACAGATCGTCGAGCTCGAAGAGCGCCTGAACTCCCAGGCCAGCCAGGCCATCGCCACCGACACCAACGAGATGGCTGATGAAATTGACCGTGCCAGTATCGAGGAAGCCCGCCGTCTGGAGCTGAACCGCATCGAACACGACAAGCTGCACCTGCGCAAGCTGCGGGGCGCATTGAAGCGCATCAGTGAAGGGGATTTTGGTTACTGCGAATCTTGCGGTGACGAGATCTCCCTCAAGCGGCTGCATGCCCGTCCGGAATCCCGTTTCTGCGTCGAATGCCAGAGCACCAAGGAATTTAACGATACCCACGTGTTCCGTCGCGTCGCCTGATTCTTCGAAGAACCGTCACCATTCTGGTGCAACAGACGCCAGCAAGGCAGGGCACCGCGCTCAAACCTTGCACAACGCCTCGCAGCAAGATGGTGACAAGTTCTGTTAGACTCCGGACACCTTCCGGAATCTACAGGAGAACAGAGAGTGAAATGGCTCATCAAGCTGTGTTTGTGCCTGCCACTGCTGGCACAAGCACAGGTTCTGACGGTCAAGGTCCCCAGCCGTCCCGTCAACAATCTTGACCAGGAGTACCAGTACAAGCTGCTGGAACTGGCCCTGACCCGCTCCGGGCAACCCTTTCGCATCCAGCCTGTCGAACTCGACCTCAACCAGTTCACCCTCCAGCAGCAGCTGAGCAAGGGCAAGACCATCAACGTCTTCTGGATGGGCACCTCCAGCGCACTCGAATCCTCCCTGATTGCCGTCCCCATTCCGCTGTTTCGCGGGCTGGAAGGATTGCGACTGTCCTTCATCCACGCAGATGCCCAAGAGAAGTTCAACCAGATCAATACCCTGGCCGACCTCAAACAGCTGAAAGCGGCGCAAGGGGTCGGTTGGGCCGATAACAAAATTCTAGAAAATGCCGGTATCCCGACCTTCTCCGGCCGATACAGCAGCCTGTTTCGCCTTATCAACGACGGCGACAAGATCGACTTCTTCCCGCGCGCCCTGGTGGAGATCTTCGCCGAGCGCAGCGAGCTGGTGGCGCAGTATCCCAACCTCGCTATCGAGCAGCATCTGCTGATCCGCTACCCCTTCGCCCAGTTCTTCTTCGTCAGCCCCGAATACCCCAAGCTGGCCAAGGCGATTCAGACCGGGCTGGAGCGGGCCTATGCCGATGGCAGTTTTATGAAGTTCTTCAATGACAACCCCAAGATCCGCGAAGCGCTCGCCAGCGCCAACCTCGATCAGCGGGTCACCATCGCCCTGCCCAATCCGGACATGACCCCGTTGCTAAAATCCATTCCGGCCCAATATTGGGAGTATCCACCGCAGGGATAAGCATCCCGAGCGCCTGACAATGAGGGTCGGGCAGCGAGAACACAGTGCGCCAGGGAGGTGTCATGAAGGGAATCCAGGAGTGGTTTGCGCAGTACGGCCAGAGTCATCGCCATCCGGTCAACGTCGCCATCCACAAGCTGGCGGTGCCGGGCATCTATCTCTGCTCGCTGGCGCTACTCTGGTGTCTGCCACACGGGCCCTTGCCAGAGCCCCTCAACTGGGCGGCAGTGGCAGCCATTCCGGTGCTGCTGTTCTATCTGCAGCTGTCGTTTTCGCTGTTCGCGTGGATGGCCGGGCTGACCGCCCTGGGACTGTGGATCTGCCACCAGTGGCAGGGGCCGCTGTTGTGGCCCGCCGTGGCAGCGTTCGTGCTGCTCTGGATAGCCCAGTTTGTCGGCCACAAGATCGAGGGCAAGCGCCCCTCCTTCCTCGCCGACCTGCAATTTCTGCTGATAGGCCCCGCCTGGGTGCTTGCCAGCCTCTATCGTCGCCTGGGCATTCCCTATTGAGGAGTGCCGGGCCAACAGGAGAGACCATGACACATAACCACACGCGACATAATGCCCTGCGCCGCGCCCTGCCCCTGCTGCTGGGGGCCCTGTTTGCTGACCCGGCGCTGGCCGACAAGGCCGACCCGGTCGGTGAAGTGAGCACCGCCTTCAAGCTGTTTGGCCCCAACCACAAGATCCTGGTGGAGGCGTTCGACGACCCGCGCATCGACGGCGTCGCCTGCTATCTGGCGCGCCCCAAGACCGGTGGTGTAAAAGGCGGGCTGGGACTGGCGGAAGATCCCTCCCACGCCTCCCTGTCGTGCCACCAGATCGGCCCCATCACCCTGCCCGAAAAGCTGAAGGCGGGAGAAGAGGTGTTCGATGTCAGCACCTCGCTGGTGTTCAAGGAGCAGAAAGTGGTGCGTTTTTACGACAAGAAACGCAATGCACTGGTTTACCTGACCTACAGCACCAAACTGGTGGATGGTTCGTACAAGAGTGCAGTCAGCGCCGTTCCCATTATGCCGTGGGGACAATAACCAGCCGGTTTGTCCGGTGATAGCTGACCCATTTTGTTGTAATTTGACGACACACACGCTGCGGAGCACATACCATGAAAGTCGCCGTATTCAGTACCAAGAGCTATGACAAAGAGCATTTCAACCAGGCCAACAGCCAGTACGGCTTCGATCTGGAGTTTTTCGATGTGCGGCTGGAGGCCAAAACGGCCCGACTGGCTCACGGCTTCCCGGTGGTGTGTCTGTTCGTCAATGACGATGCCGACCGCGAAGTATTGACCGAACTGGCTGCCAACGGCACCCAGGTGATTGCCCTGCGCTGCGCCGGTTACAACAACGTGGATCTGGCCGCTGCCAAAGAGCTGGGGCTGAAAGTGGTGCGAGTGCCCGCCTACTCCCCCGAGGCGACCGCCGAGCATGCTGTCGGCATGATGATGTGCCTCAACCGCCGCATCCATAAGGCTTATCAGCGCACCCGCGATGCCAACTTCTCGCTGGAAGGGCTGGTCGGCTTCAACATGCATGGCAAGACCGTTGGCGTCATCGGTACCGGCAAGATCGGTCTGGCCGCCCTGCGCATCCTCAAGGGCTTCGGGGTTCGCCTGCTGGTCAACGATCCTTACCAGAATCCGGCAGCCATCGAGCTGGGTGCCGAGTACGTGGATCTCGATACCCTGTTCCGCCAATCCGACATCATCAGCCTGCACTGCCCGCTGTTTAAAGAGAACTACCACCTGTTGAACAAGGAGGCATTTGCCAAGATGAAGGACGGGGTGATGATCATCAACACCAGCCGTGGCGGCCTGCTCGACTCCAACGCCGCCATCGAGGCGCTCAAGACCTCCCGTATCGGCGCGCTGGGGCTGGATGTCTACGAAGAGGAAGAGGATCTCTTCTTCTCCGACAAGTCCAACGAGGTGATCACCGATGACGTGTTCCGCCGCCTGTCTGCCTGCCACAACGTGCTGTTCACCGGCCATCAGGCGTTCCTGACCCGCGAGGCGCTGCACGCCATCGCCGATACCACTCTTGGCAATATCCGCGCCATCGAGAGCCAGGGCCGCTGCGACAACGAAGTGGAATAAGGGCTCGCCCTCTCTTCATCACGCGCCGGGTTGTGAGACCCGGCGCCTTCGGGTAGGCTAGCCCCCCTTTTTTATTCAGGAGTCTGGCGCCCATGTTTATCGGATTTGATTACGGCACCTCCAACTGTGCCGTGGCCGTGATGGAACAAGGTAGCCCCAGGCTGCTGAATCTTGGTGCATCCCGCTATCTCCCCTCCACCCTGCATGCCCCCCACCGGGATGCTATCGCCGGTCTGTTGGCCGAAGGGCTGGCCCCCGCCCAGCAGGCGGAGTACCTCAAGCTGCGTGGCCCCGTGGTCACCCGTGCCCAGATGGTTCGCCGCCAGATGCGCGAAGAGGGACTGATCGACGAGCTGAGCTTTGGCGGTGCCGCGCTGGAGCGCTATCTGGAAGAGCCGGACGACGGCTACTACATCAAGTCGCCGAAATCCTTCCTCGGCGCCTATGGCCTCAAGGCCCCCCAGATCGCCCTGTTTGAAGATATCGTCTGCGCCATGATGCTCCACGTTCGCCAGCAGGCGGAACAGCAGCTCGGAGCCCCGATCCGCCAGGCGGTGATCGGCCGTCCGGTCAACTTCCAGGGTCTGGCAGGGGAAGAGAGCAACCAGCAAGCTATTGCCATCCTGACCGAGGCGGCCCGTCTGGCCGGTTTCGAGCAGGTGGAGTTCCTCTATGAGCCGGTGGCCGCCGGGTTTGAATTCGAGGCGCGCCTCACCGAAGACGCCGTGGTACTGGTGGTGGATATCGGCGGCGGTACCACCGACTGCTCCATGCTGCGGATGGGCCCCAGCTACCGCGATCAGCTGGATCGCAGCGGCGATCTGCTCGGCCACAGCGGCCAGCGGATCGGCGGCAACGACTTCGATATCCGCCTGACGGTGGAGGGGATGATGCCGCTGCTCGGCATGCACGAGACCCTCAAGACCGGCAAGCCGCTGCCCCACCCGCTGTTCTGGGATGCGGCCGCCATCAACGACGTCAGCGCCCAGAGCCGCTTCTACAGCCTCGACACCGCCCGCCAGCTGCAGGATCTGCAGCTCGACAGCCAGCCCGGTAGCAAGCTGGGGCGTCTGGCCAGCCTGCGGGCCCACAAGCTGAGCCACCAGCTGGTGTGGCGTGCCGAGCAGGGCAAGATCGCCCTCTCGGAGCAGGAGCTCAATCGCCAGTCGCTGGCCGAGCTGGAAAAAGGGCTGGAAGCGGAGCTGACCCGCGAACAGCTGGCCAACGCTTCGGCCCTGCTGCTAGAGAAGATTGGCGAGCTGATGGACGAAGCGATTGCCGCCGCCGGTGTGCAGCCGGATCGCATCTTTGTCACCGGTGGTAGCGCCCGCTCACCGCTGATCGCCAGCTTTATCCGCCAGAAGCTCCCCTCCATCCCGCTTGAGGGTGGCGATGACTTCGGCTCGGTGGCCGCGGGTCTTGCCCGTTATGCCGAGCGGCTGTTCGCCAACTGAGCCCTGAGATAGCGTAAATCGATGGCAACATCACCAGGGTGTTGCCATTAAGCGACAGTCGCGCGGGACAAGGGGCGACAGAAGCGGTCGGTCGTCCCCTCTCCCGCCCTGCTCCCGAGTGCCCAAAAAGGGTATTCTTGACGCTCCCCCAACCGGAGCCCCCTCATGCCCAGATTGCCCTTTTTGCTGATCCCCCTGTTACTGCTCGCTGGCTGCAGCTCGACCGTCTTTGTTCAGCAAGATCTGCAACACCACCACTGGGTACTGAGCAAACTGGATGGCGAACCGATCAAGGCCCCCCGCGACAATCCCCCCGATTTCGAGATCGGCGAGCACTTCACCGTCAACGGCATCGCCGGTTGCAACCGCTACTTCGGTCAGGGCCATCTGGAAGATGACAAGCTGTGGGTCACCAGTCTGGGCAGCACCGAAATGGCCTGTATGCCGCCGCTGGACACCATAGAGCAGGCCGTACTGACCACCCTTACCGAGGGGGCGACCTTGAGCGGCACCAGTCAGAACCTGATCCTGCAGGGCAAACAGCACCGTTTGGAATACACCTTGCGCGACTGGGTGTTCTAGCGCTCACAAAGCCGCATCACAAACAGGAACATGTTGTCCGGCTGTGGCACAATATGAGGCAGAGTTCGCAACGGAGGCTGCCTCAGCCATGTCGATGGATCGCCTGTTTGACAAGATCAAACAACTCCCCACTATTCCCAAGCTGCTGCACGAGTTGATGCAGAGCTTCAACGACGAGAATGCCCGCATCGACGAGATTGCGGCCAAGATCGCCATGGATCAGGTGATCAGCGTCAAGGTGCTGCGGATGGCCAACTCGGCCGCCCTGCGCCGGGGCAATGAAGTGACCTCCATCGAACAGGCGGTGATCCGGCTCGGCTTCAACCGGCTGCGCTCCGTGGTGGTCGCTTCCGGCATCATCGGCACCTTCAAGGCCCCGCCCAGCTTCGACAAGAACAAGTTCTGGACCGAGACCTTCCAAGTCGCCACCATAGCCCGAACCTTGGCACAGGAGGCCAAGGTGATGGATCCCGAGACCGCCTTTACCTGCGCTCTGATCCACAACATCGGCGAGCTGCTTATTCAAAGCACCTTGCCGGAAGAGGCCGAGCTCATCAACATGGCGATCCAGAACGGCAGCAGCCGAGTCGAGGCCCAGCGGGAGATGCTGGGCTACGACTATGCCCAGCTCGGCGCCGAGCTGGCGCGGCGCTGGAACCTCTCCGAGGCCTTCGTCGATGCTATCTCCCAACAGCTTGACCCGCTCTCCCACGATCCGGTCAGCAAGGAGGCGGTGCTGATCCGCCTCGCCGTGTTTATCTCCTTCGCCTGGAACGCGGGCGTGCCTGCCCAGGCCATCATCGCACGCTTCCCCAAACCGCTCGCCGACCAGTTGGGACTGGATCCCAAGTCGCTGGCAGGCCAGCTCGAAACACTGCATGAACAGGGTAATGCCCTCGCCGATCTTCTGACTCAATAAGCATCATGACCCATCCGTTTCTGTTTCATCCCCAGGTGGCGCCCTGGTTCAAAGAGAGCGCCGACGCACTGCAATTGACCCTCTTTAGCGAGCTGGATGCGCCGATCCGCGAGGTATGGCTGCGCCACGAGCCGGATAACGAGGAGTACCTGATCCCGATGACGGCAGTCTCCACCCGCGATCGGCTGCAGGTATGGCAGGCGACCCTGCCGCTCATCAAGGGACAGGATATCCACCTCTACAGCTTCAAGTGCCTCACCGACGAGGAGCAGTGGTGGCTGCACGGGGCGGGCGTCAGCGCGTCCATGCCGCCACGGGAGCAACATTTTCGCTTCAACAGCCTGCACCAGCCACCGGCCTGGGTGCAGGATCAGGTGTTCTACCAGATCTTCCCCGACCGTTTCTGCAACGGCGATCCGTCGCTGAGCGTCAAGCATCACGAGTACGAGTACCGTGGCAAAGCGGTGATCAGCAAGGCGTGGGGCGAGCCGGTCAGTCGCCACGAAGAGGGCCACGGCGCCTGCGAATTTTACGGCGGCGATCTGGCAGGCATCGATGCCAAGCTCCACTACCTGCAATCTCTCGGGGTGACGGCGCTCTACCTCAACCCCATCTTCGATTCGCCGAGCAACCACAAGTACGACACCCAGGACTACTTCAAGGTGGACGCCCACCTCGGCAGCAACGAGCAGTTCGCCGAGCTGACCCGCAACCTGCACCAGCGCGGCATGAAGATCATCCTCGATGCGGTGGTCAACCACACCTCTACCGAGCACCCCTGGTTCTGCCCGCCACTGGGAGCCCAGAGCAACCCGGACTCCCCGTGGCGCAGCTTCTACACCTTTGACAAAGAAGGGGATTACGTCAGCTGGAAGGGCATTCGCAGCCTGCCCAAGCTCGACTTCTCCTGCGAGAAGGTACAAGACGCCGTCTATCGGGCCGACGACGCCATCCTCCGTTACTGGATGCGTGCCCCCTACCAGATCGATGGCTGGCGCTTTGACGTCATCCACATGCTGGGTGAGCGCGGCACCGCCGAGGGCAACAGTGGTCACGTGCGCGCCATTCGCGGGGCGGTGAAGCAGGAGAACCCGGACGCCTACGTGCTGGGTGAGCACTTCTTCGAGGCGAGCCAGTGGCTGCAAGGGGATCAGGAGGATGGTGCCATGAACTACTATGGCTTCGCCCACCCGGTCCGCGCCTTCCTGGCGGGGCAGGATATCGCCTACCACCCCATCAAGATCAGCGCCGAAGAGCTGGATCGCTGGCTCAAGCTGGCGCGGGCCCACATCCCGTTCAAGAACCAGCTGGCCCAGTTCAACCTGCTGGACAGCCACGACACCGCTCGTTTCCTCCATCTGCTGGGAGAGGACAAACAGCGGATGCAGCTGGCCGCTACCCTGCTGCTCACCTATATCGGTGTACCCTCCATCTACTACGGCGATGAAGTGGGGCTATCCGGCGGCAACGACCCGGACTGCCGCCGCTGCTTCCCGTGGGATACCACAGACTGGGATCATGTGCTGCACGACCACTATCGTCGGCTGATCCAGATCCGCCGCCAACGCCCCTCTCTGCGCCGTGGCGATATCCAGACCCTCTATGCCGGCCCCCACAGCTATGTGTTTGCCCGCACCCTGCAGAGCGATCAGGTGGTGGTGGCCTGCAACCGCCACCCGAGCGAGCCGCGCACCATCAGCCTGCCCCTGTGGCAGACCGCGAGCCCGGCCAGCCGCTTCACCGACGCCTTCAACGGCGAGAAGTTTGAAGTGGTGCAGGGCGAGGTGCAGCTCACCATCCCTGCCAACTCGGCCCGGGTGCTGATCTCCAGCTGAGCGGGCAACTGACGCGCTGAAAAGCAAAACCGGAGCCCAAGGCTCCGGTTTTTTATTCCGTTCAATCCACCATGGCGTTTGGCTCTTTGCCTGTCGCCATCAGTAGTTGATGCTGACGTAGGGCACTTCCGGCACCTGCCAGCACTGCTTGAGGTAGACGGTGAGCACGAAGAAGAAGTTGGCCA
Source organism: Aeromonas sp. MTB (assembly GCF_056632455.1). Taxonomy (NCBI): domain Bacteria; kingdom Pseudomonadati; phylum Pseudomonadota; class Gammaproteobacteria; order Aeromonadales; family Aeromonadaceae; genus Aeromonas; species Aeromonas sp. MTB. The sequence continues at coordinate 142,094 of NZ_CP147026.1, read as the reverse complement.
ACAGGTTGACGAAGCGATAGAGAATGGGATCGAAGGCCACCCCGCTCTCTTCCAGCCGGACCAGCAGCCGCACCACCTTCTTGCTGCCGCAGCGGCACAGATGGAGGGTGGGAATGGGCTGTGGCCCCTGTGGCAACACGAAACCGGTGACGCTGCCGCGACTCGCCTCGTTGTAGTGGTCGTAACGGGCCTTGAGCCACTCAAGGTCTGCATCGAAGATCCCCAGCTTGCCGCGTACCGAGCCGTTTAGGTTGTAGATAAGCCGCTGCAACGCCGCGAGGTCCGCCAGCATGGGCTCGGTATCGGCATCCGGCGCAAGGTGTGACAGCACGGCCCCGACCTGACAGCAGAGCTCGTCGGTGGCGATTTCAAAATCACATTTGAGCGAGGTTTCGAAGATAAAGGGGTAGCAGAGCTCGCGCTTGTCTCTTGGCTTCTTGGGGTTCATGGGGCAACCGGATTGGAGAAAAGGCCAGTTTGCCAGCCCCGGGAAGGGCTGGCAAACGGCAGCTAATTACTTGCGTTACGCGCTGTGGCTCAGGCGTTCTTACTGGCGGGCTCGGTGGATGGCTGGAACTGGTTGATCATCCGCAGCGCCTCCAGCATCCGCTGGTTGAAGCTGGTGAAGCGATCGGCCTGTGCAGGTTCCCCTTCCCCTCTCGCCGCCAACACGGCCGGGGTCAGCGCCTGTTGTTGGGATGGTGGCAGCAGGCTATCCGCCTGTTTCTGCACCTGATCCAGCTTCGGCAGATAGTCGGCAAACGGCTTGATCAGATCCTGCAGGGAGTGCGCCCCCTGATAGGTCTGGCTCAGCTTGACGCTCTGCTTGAGCTTGAGGGAGTAGGAGGCCAACTGGCTGTCATCCAGTTTCAGCTCGCCCGCCTTGTCCAGCAGATCCTCGAAGTTGCCGGAGAAGAAGCTCCCCGCCAGCTCGTCGATCCCTTTGACCAACTTGCCGATGGACTCCATCTCGTCGCTGCTGAGATCCCCCTCCAGCGAGAAGCTGAAGCTCTGGCTCGACTTGAGGCTGAACTGGCTGCCGCTCTCGCTGCTCTGGGACTTGGTCTGCCAGCTGTCGTTGAATCGCAGCACTACCTTGTCGCCATCCTTGGTCTGGATCTCCAGATACCCCTGCTGGCGGCTGGCCATCTCGGCCTGTCCCATGTCGGTCGGGGAAACCTTGCCGAAAAACTCCTTCTCGAACTCCTCGAGCCCTTTCTGGATCAGCTTGTAGCTCTGATCGATACCGGTTTTGATATCCTCGTTGTCAGTCGCCCACTTGCCGAGCTGCTTCTTCGCCTCGTCAAAGCCCTTGTCGACCCCCTTGCGGGCCTGCTCCATCATCCCGGTCAGGTCGTCGTCGGATTTGCCATCGGCTCGCGCGGCACCAAGCCGCCCGGTCACGAACTGCAGCACGTTATCCGCCACCGACTGGAAGTCAAACAGGGTCTCAGGGGTGATCTCTTCGGGCTCTTTCACCTTCGGCGCCTGATAGCCCTGGCCGTTGATCTCCAGCGAGAACTGCAACGCCTGCTGGATCAGCACCTGCGCCCATTTGGGCGGCTTGTGCAAGGAGACCTCCTCCTCGCTCTTGACCTGTTTCTGCTCCGCCGGTTGGGGCGATTTGGGAGAAACACCCACTCCCTTGGGTTGGGCTGCGCCCACGCCTTCGATCTGCATAATGTGTCCTCCCACCATGCCTGTAGATCAGCTATCGGCCTGACTGAACACTTCTTGACCACAAAATGCTGGACAATCTGCCGCTGGCTTTTAAAATCGGGCCCCTTTGGGTGGCCTGTTGCCTTCCCCCGATTTCGACCCGGCCCGGCCGGTGTGCATGTGAGGTATTTATGACCCAATCCCAACAGCCTTCCGCGAACGCTCCGGCGCCTAGAACCGCGGCCGACTATCAGGCCCAACTCGACGAAAAGCGCGCTCGCCTCACCGAGCTGTTTGCCGGCTTCACCCTCCCGGTGCTGGAAGTGCACAGCTCACCGGCGGAGTACTACCGGATGCGCGCCGAATTTCGCATCTGGCACGAAGGGGATGACCTCTTCCACTGCATGTATGCCCCGGCGACCAAAGAGATCATCAAGATAGACCACTTCCCTACCGCCAGCCGCCTCATCAACCAGTTGATGCCGCTGCTGCTGGAGGGGCTGCGCCCAAACCCGGTGCTGCGCCGCAAGCTGTTCCAGATCGACTACCTCTCCACCCAGTCCGGCCAGATCATTGTCAGCCTGCTCTATCACCGCAAGCTGGAGGCTGAATGGCAACAAGCCGCCGAAGCGCTGCAGGCCGATCTGCGCGCCAAGGGGTTCGAGCTACAGCTGATTGGCCGCGCCCACAAGCAGAAGATCTGTCTGGGGGATGACTTCGTCATCGAACAGCTAAACGTGGCGGGTCGCCAGCTCATCTACAAGCAGGTGGAGAACAGCTTCACCCAGCCCAACGCCGCCATCAACGAGCAGATGCTGGCCTGGGCGCTGGATGTGACCAAGGGGAGCGAAGGGGACCTGCTGGAGCTCTATTGCGGCAACGGCAACTTCTCCATCGCGCTGGCGCAGAACTTCCGCAAGGTGCTGGCCACCGAAATCGCCAAGCCGAGCGTCGACTCCGCCCAGTTCAACATCGCCGCCAACGGCGTCGACAACCTGATCATCCTGCGCATGTCAGCCGAGGAGTTCACCATGGCGATGCGTGGCGAGCGGGAGTTCAACCGCCTCAAGGGGGTCGACCTCAAGAGCTACCAGTGCAACACCATCTTCGTTGACCCGCCCCGCGCCGGTCTCGACGATGCCACCGTCAAGCTGGTGCAGGAGTACGACAACATCCTCTACATCTCCTGCAACCCAGAAACCCTGCAGGCCAACATGGCAGTGTTGGGCGAAACCCACGAGATCGCCCGTTTCGCCCTGTTCGACCAGTTCCCCTGGACCCATCACATGGAAGCCGGGGTCTATCTGCGCCGCAAGGCCGGTTGATTCAGGCAGACGGAAAAACAACAACAGGGCCGGATGGCCCTGTTTTGTTATTGACTGAACACCGGCCTCACTCCAGCCGGAAGTGACCCACGATCTCCCGCAGCCGGTCGTAGGTCTGTTGCATCGCCGCGGAGCTGGCGACCGTCGCTTCGCCATTGTGGGTCAGCTGGCGGATCACCTCGGCGATGGCGCTCATGTTGCGATTGATCTCTTCGGCCACCGCGCTCTGCTGCTCCGCCGCCGTGGCGATATGGCTGATGAGATCGTTGATCTCCACAACTTCCCCTGCCATCAGATCCAGCGACTCGTTGACCCTGGTGGTGTTCTCGGCAGCCCCCTGACAGCTCTGCTTGGTGTTGCCCATGGCATCCACCACGGTGCGGGTGCCCCGCTGCAGACTGGCCAGCATGGTCTGGATCTCGGCTGTGCTCTGCTGGGTGCGGGCCGCGAGGGAACGCACCTCGTCCGCCACCACCGCAAAGCCACGCCCCTGTTCACCAGCGCGGGCCGCCTCGATGGCGGCGTTGAGGGCCAGCAGGTTGGTCTGTTCGGCAATGCTGCCGATCACCCCCAGCACAGAGCCAATCTGCTGCACATCCTGCTGCATCGCCTCGATGGAGCGGGCAGTGGCTTCCACTTCGTCCACCAGCGCCATCACGCTGGCCATGGCCTGATCCACCACCTGACGGGACTGGCTCGCCAGTTGCTGGCTCTGGCCGGTGAGCCGGGCGGTGCTGGCCGCACTCTCGGAGACGGAGACCGCGGTGCGGCTCATCTCGTTGATGGCGGTCACCACCTGCTCGGTCTCGCGTACATGATCCGCCAGCAGGGACTGGGCGGCGCCGGTCTGGCTGGCCAACCCCTCGATGCCGCTGTTGAGCTGGCCGCTCGCCTGCCGCACCTCCCCCATCATCTCCTGCAACCGCTCGATAAAGCGGTTGATGCCGGCCGAGATCTGGCCCAGATCATCCTTGCTGGTTACCGTCAACCGGCGGGTGAGATCGCCGCTGCCGCGAGAGAGCTCCAGCACCAGATCCCGCAGCGAGAGGATGGGGCGATAGGCCACGTTGAGCGCCAGCATTGCCAGCACCATCACCACGATCGCCACGCCGCACAGCGCCATGATGATCTGGCCGTTGAGGGCCCGGGTCATGGCACGGATGTAATCGAGGTCGATGTAGCCGGTCAGCGTCCAGCTGCTGCCACGAATATCCAGCTGGTTGGGGCGCGCTTCGCTCTCCCCCTGCGGCTTGCTGTCATAGAGGCTGTTGCCCTGACTGTCGGCCAGCGAGAAGTAGCGGCCATCGCCACTCATCTTCTCCAGCAGGCTCTTGAACTCGCTCATGTCGAGGTAGTAGAGATAGGCGGAATCGGCGCCGCGCGGCACCAGAATGGTGATGACCGGCTTGCCATCCACCTGTTGCAGCGGGCTGACGGTGATCTGGTTGTTGGCGGCGGGGATCAGCTTGCGCAGGGCATCGACCTTGGCGTTGTCGTTGATGACCCCGCTCACGTCGAAGGCCATGTCGCCGATCACCTTGACGATGTTGTGAAAGCCGGTCTCTTGCAGGGTCTTCTTGACGTTGGTCACCCCGAAGTTGAGGTTGGCGGCCAACAGGATCTTCTGATTGATGTCGCTGGCCAGCTTCTCTTTGACCAGAGTGATCTGCTCGTTGATGTTGTGGGTTGCCTGAGTGCGAATGTAGCCACTGATGAAGTGATTCACGCTGAGTCCGGCGGTGCCGATGGTGACCAGAATGGCCAGGAGCAGCAAGAGGTAAATCTTGACCTTGAATGGCATGGGTTCCCTCCAGAAGAGAGGGCTGGCAACGCCAACCCTCCCTGCCAATCGTTATTTCTTCTTGGCGTACTTCATGGAGTCCAGGGCCACCGCCAGAATGATGATGCCGCCCTTGATGATGAACTGCCAGTAAGGGCTGACGCCGATATAGGTCAAGCCATAGTTGATCAGGGTGAAGATAAGTACGCCGGTAATCACACCCGCGACCGTTCCCACCCCGCCGGCAAACGACACGCCGCCCACCACGCACGCCGCGATGGCATCCAGCTCGTACATGAAGCCGAGGTTGTTGGTGGCGCTACCGATCCGGCCCGCTTCCAGCATGCCGCCGAAGGCGTAGAAGACCCCTGCCAGCGCATAGATCATCACCAGATTGACTGCCACGTTGACGCCGGAGACCTTGGCAGCCTCAGGGTTACCGCCGATGGCGAAGATGTTTTTGCCAAAGCGGGTCTTGTTCCACAGCACCCAGACGAACACGCTGGCGATGGCCGCATAGAAGGTGAGATACGAGAGCTTGAATCCTCCTATCCGGATAAACCCTTGGGCGAAGCTGGAGAAGCGAGGGTCAAACCCGGCCACCGGCGAAGCACCCACCGAGTCAAAGTAGAGGGAGTTGATACCGTAGACGATGATCATGGTGCCCAGGGTGGTAATGAACGGGGTAACGTTCAGGTAGGCCACGATCAGACCGTTGACCAGACCAATCAGCGCCCCCACCACACACACCAGCAGGATCACCGCAGGAATGGGCACCTCCCCCAGCGTCGGGAACACCTTGTTGACGTTGGTCAGCGCCTGCAACATGGTTGCCGCTATGAGTGCCGCCAGACCGACCTGACGACCGGCCGAGAGATCCGTCCCCTGAGTGATGATGATACCCGCCACCCCCAGCGCTATGATGACCCGCACCGAGGACTGGGTCAGGATGTTGCTGAAGTTGGTGAGGCTCAGGAAGGAGGGCTCCTGGATCACGATGACCATGAGCAACACCAGCAGCACCAGATAGATGGCGTTTTCCTTGAGCGCCTGCATCAGATTGAAATTTTTAGCCGACTCCATAAATGTCTTCCTGTCTCTAGAGGTACAGAGATGCCAGGCGCAGTATCTCGCTCTGGTCAGTTTCTTTGGTATTGACGATCCCGGCGACCCGGCCATTGCTCATCACCATGATGCGGTCGGTGATCCCCAGCAATTCCGGCATCTCTGACGAGATGATGATGATCCCCTTGTCCTTCTTCGCCAGCTCCAGAATGAGCTGATAGATCTCGAACTTGGCCCCGACGTCGATGCCGCGGGTGGGCTCGTCGAGCATCAGGATCTCCGGCTGGGTCAGCAGCCAGCGACCGATGATCACCTTCTGCTGGTTGCCCCCGGAGAGGGAACCGATCTGGGTCTGCTGGGTCGGCGTCTTGACCCGCATGGAGTCGATCACCCACTGGGTATCGCTCTTCATCTTGTTGTCGCTGAGCAGCCCCATGGAGCCCTTGTAGTTGTCCATGTTGGCGATCAGGGAGTTGAAGGCGATATCGAGACGGGAGTAGATACCGGTGGAGCGGCGCTCCTCGGTCACCAGCGCAAAGCCGTTGCGTATCGCTTCGTGAGCGTTGTGGTTGGCCACCTCTTTGCCGTGCAGCTTGATGCTGCCCTGGCTGCGATCGCGAATGCCGAACAGGGTCTCAACGATATCGGTGCGCTTGGCCCCCACCAGTCCGGCGATGCCGAGGATCTCCCCCTTGTGCAGGTTGAAGGTCACATCCTGAATGGAGGGCTGGTTCTTCGCCGTCAGGTGTTCGATCTCGAGGATCACCTCTTTCGGCTGGTTGGTTTTTTCAGGGAAGCGCTGGGTCAGTTCACGGCCGACCATCATCCCGATGATCTGATCCATGGTCATGCCCTTGAGCGGCTGGGTTGCCACCCACTGGCCATCCCGCAATATGGTGATCTCGTCACAGAGCTGGAAGATCTCCTCCATCTTGTGAGAGATGTAGACGATGCCGCACCCCTTCTCCTTTAACTTGTTGATGATCTTGAAGAGGTGATTCACCTCTTTCTCGGTCAGCGAGGAGGTGGGTTCGTCCATGATGACGATCTTGGCATCGTAGGAGAACGCCTTGGCGATCTCGATCATCTGCATCTGGGAGACCGACAGGGTCGCGACCTTCACTTTGGGGTCGATGTCGATATCCAGCTCATCGAAGATGCGCTTGGTGTCGTCATACATCTTGCCGTGGTCGATAAACCACCCCTTGGTGGGGTAGCGGCCGAGCCACATGTTGTCCATCACGGTACGCTGCAGCACCAGGTTGAGCTCCTGATGCACCATGGAGACGCCATTTTCCAGCGCCTCTTTCGAGGAGGTGAAGTTGATCTCCTGCCCCTTGAAGAAGATCTTGCCCTGATCCTTCTCGTAAATGCCGAACAGGCACTTGAGCAGTGTGGATTTTCCCGCTCCGTTCTCGCCCATCAACGCATGCACAGAATGAGGACGGACCCGTAAATTGACATTATCGAGTGCCTTGACGCCGGGAAAGCTCTTACTGACGTCAATCATCTCCAACAGCCATTCTGATTGTTGCTGTGTTGTCATATCAGCCATCACATCTGGTTGAAAAAAGGGCAAGGGGATCTCCCTTGCCCTGGAGGAGGGAATTACTCGAATTGGGACAGGTTGTCTTTATCCACACCGACGTAGGCAACACGTACTACCTTGTCGACGATATTCCACTTGGTGCCTTCACCGGCCGGTTTGCCTTCAGCCAGGTTCTTGGTCAGCTCGAAGGTGGCTTTGGCCTGGTTGGCCGCATCGTTCAGCACGGTACCCGCCATGGCACCGCTCTTGACCATGGCCAGCGCTTCCGGCAGCGCATCGACGCCGAATACCGGAATGGCAGTCTTGCCCTGGGCTTTCAGTGACTCGACTGCACCCATTGCCATGCCGTCGTTGTTGGCGATGACCACTTCGATCTTGTTGGCGTTGGGGCCGGAGATCCAGGCGTCCATCTTGTCTTTCGCCATAGCGGTATCCCACATACCGGTATCCATGTGCAATTGCTCGGTCTTGACGCCGCCATCGTTCAAGGTCTTGACCACGTAGGAGGTGCGCGCTTCGGCATCCGGGTGGCCCGGCTCCCCTTTCAGCAGCACGAACTGGATCACGCCATCCTTGTTCAGATCCCACTCCGGATGGGCTTTCCAGTGTTTGGCAATCAGCTGACCCTGGATGATCCCTGACTCCTTGGAGTCGGTGCCCACGTAGTAGGCCTTGTCGTAGCTGGCCAGATCGGTAGCGCTCGGCTCCTTGTTGTAGAAGACCACCGGGATATCTTCGCCACGGGCTTTCTCAATCACCACCGGGGCCGCAGCCGGGTCTACCAGGTTGATGGCCAGCGCCTTCACCCCTTTGGCCAGCAGCACATCGATCTGGTCGTTCTGCTTGGACTGGTCGTTCTGGGAGTCGTTCATCAGCAGTTCCACCCCCGGAGTGGCTGCCGCCTCCTTCTCGATGGCCTTGCGCACGACCGCCATGAAGTTGTCGTCGTATTTGTAGACGGTTACCCCGATACGAGTGTCAGCCTGGGCATTGGCTCCAGCCATCATGCCCATCAGCAGGGCGGCAACTGTGGTCAGTTTTTTCATTATGTGTGCTCCGATGTGTCTATCTGTGTTGTAGGGTGGCGAGCAATTGAGCAAGCGCCAATCAATGTAATCAGTTTGTTGTCATTTCTTCTGTGATCATGACGACAAAATGAAAACGTTTACACTCTGTTACATTGAAACTTTATATTTATTTTTCAAATACATATAAATAAAAATCAGATTTGAGACTCAATCTTTCCCACAGCATTGAGGCTAGTCGTTACTGGTCTGTTGTCAAAATGGCGCACTGGCTAGACAGTCGCTTCAATAGCTGGATTAGCGGAGAGTGCAGCCCCAACGGTAACGACGCTCGAGCAGTTGATACTCGGGACGCACGCTCTGGCTCCAGGAGTCATCCCCGCCCACCCCCATATGGGCGCCATCGAGACAGACCCACAGCCCCTCTTCGGCCACCAGATCGCTCTGGTGACGAGCAGCGGCCAGCTGTTGCTGACTGAAGCGGCTGGCACTGAAATGGAAGGTGCCGCTCACCGTCGTGCTACCCAGCTGCAGCTGACGAGTATCGCAGCGCAAGCCGTTGTCACTCGGGAAAACATAAGGGGTGTGCATGGCCTCCAGCGGCAAACTCCAGCGCCCCAGATCGGCGCCCAGCAGGCGGTCCGGATAGTTCTCGTGAGGGCCGCGTCCCAGCCATTCGGCTCGCGCCGGTACCTCGGCCAGATGAAGCAGCAGACCGATCCGCGGCAGCGACGGCAGCACCTGTGCCAGCTCGGTTTCTATCTCCAGGCTCATGGCGCCATCGTCGGTAAAGCGGTGATGCCAGTGACTCACCAGCAGCAGCTCATCGCGGTGGAAGTAGCCATGGCTGACCCGGATATCCCCTCCGGCGACCGCGATCCCCAGACAGCAGTGCTGCCACTGACCGAGACCACAGCCCTGCCAGCGAGCAATCCAGGAGTGGGGGTCGGCGTGATCCGCTTCGCTGGTGCCAATGTCGTTGTCGAGCGGTGCGCGATAGAAGTGATCCATGATCGGCGCCAGCAACTGCTCCTGCCCCGATTTTTGCCAACTGGTGATGCGGCCGCTCTGCTTGTCGAGCCACCACTGGCTGTTTGAGGCAGTGATCCGCCAGCCATCCGGCTGCTCGCTCAGGGTAGCGGCAGCGACCGGCGCTGGCAGGGCAAGGGGAGTCGGCAGGGTGAACTGCTGACGGGCGACCTTGTGATCTGCCTGCGACCAGAGGGTGGCCTGGGGCTGAACGATGGCCAGATCGAGCCAGGCCAGTGAGCCTGCCGCAAAGGCGGGCAGTGTCTCGCTCAGGGTCAACTCGACCACCCCTTGCGGCGCCAGCATGAGGGAAACCTCCCCCTGCTGCTGCACATGGCCGTTCTCGCACAGCTGCCAGCAAAGCCGCTCGTTGTCGGTGGAGCGAAACAGGTATTCACTCTCGATCCGCACCCGCAGCGGGGTATGTTCAAGCAGGGTAAAGCGGAACGGTTGCTGGGCCCGCTTCGCCTCGAACAGGGCTGGATGGGGAGTGCGATCTGGGAACAGCAGGCCGTTGCAGCAGAACTGGCGATCGTTTTGCACATCACCGAAGTCGCCACCATAGCCCCAGTAGTGGCGGCCATCGGCGGTGTATTTGTCGAGCCCCTGATCGACCCAATCCCAGACAAACCCGCCTTGCAGGCGTGGATGATCGCGAAACGCCTGCCAGTAGTGGGCGTAGCCCCCCAGGCTGTTGCCCATGGCGTGGGCATATTCGCAGAGGATCAGCGGACGGTGCTCGCCGGGCAGGCCGATCCACTTGGCCAGCGCCCACTTGGGCACCGCCGGGAAGGGCTGATCCTGATGGGTTCTGGCATACATGGGGCAGATGATGTCGGTCGCCGGAGTATCGGCCCCGCCCCCCTCGTACTGCACCGGACGGCTCGGGTCGCTGCGCTTGATCCAGCCATACATGGCATCGTGGGCCGGGCCGTAACCCGACTCGTTGCCGAGCGACCAGATGATGATGGAGGGGTGGTTGAAATCCCGCGCCACCATGCGGGTCGCCCGCTCCAGAAAGGCGTTGCTCCAGGCGGGATCCCGCGCCAGCCGCCCCATGGGGGTCATGCCGTGGGTCTCCAGATTCGCCTCGTCCACCATATAGAGACCGAGCCGATCGCAGAGGCGATAGAAATCGGGGTGGTTGGGATAGTGGGAGCAGCGCACCGCATTGAAGTTGTGCCGCTTCATCAGCAGTAGATCCCGCTCCATGGTGGCGCGATCAATGGCATAACCCTTGGCGGGATGGTGTTCATGACGGTTGGCACCACGAATAAGCAGCGGCTGACCGTTGACCCGCAGCAGGCCACCACGGATCTCCACCACCCGAAAGCCCACATCGCACGCCTCGCTCTCGATGGCCTGGCCCTGCTCGTCCAGTAACGTCAGGGTAAGGCGATAGAGATGGGGCGTCTCGGCGCTCCACTTGCGCGGCGCAGCCACGTCGAGCCACAGCTCGGCACGATCGTCATACGCCCCTTTCTCATCAATGGCTTGGGTGCCTATCGGCTGGCGCAGGGTCGCGACCCGCTCGCCGCCGTCATAGAGATTGGCCTCAACCGACAGACCGGCCCCATTGGCCACCTGCAGGGCAATCTTGAGACGGCCATCCCGATAGCAGGCATCCAGCTCGGGGGTCACCCGCATATCCATCAGATGGCGGGACGGCTTGTGCAGCAGGCTGACGGAGCGGAAGATCCCCGACAGCCACCACATATCCTGATCTTCCAGATAGGAGCCGTCGGACCAGCGCAGTACCAGCACCGCCAACCGGTTGCGACCGCTCTGCAGATAAGGAGTCAGATCGAATTCGGCGGGCAGCCGGCTGTCCTGGGAGTAACCGACCCAGCGGCCGTTGCAGAAGAGGTAGAAGGCGCTGCTCACCCCGTCGAAGATGATCCGGCTCTGGCCACTGGCCAGCCAGTCGGTAGGAAGTTCGAACTCGCGGGAGTAGCAACCGGTGGGGTTCTCTGCTGGCACTCGGGGCGGATCGCAAGGAAAGGGGTACTTGATATTGGTATAGATGGGGCCATCGGTGGGCGGCCGCGCGGCCGGATAGGCGGCATCCAGCTGCCAGTTGCCCGGCACTGTAATGGGGCAAGCATCCACCAGATCCTGCGCCAGCCAGCTCTCGGGCACCAATTCGGGAGCGGCAAAGAAGGAGAAGCGCCACTCGCCATCGAGCAAGAGACGAGAGGAAGAGGCCAGATCACCCCTGGCATCCGTTTCGCTGCGCCAGCTGAACATGGGGGTATGGGCTGCCAGCCGGTTTACCGACGTAATGGCCTGAGTCTGCCAATCCTGACGCGCCACTATCTCCCTGAGCATTCACTCTCTCCCTGCTGATTGGAAAACGTATTCAGTCTAGAGAAGTATGACGCAGGGAACGGCGATCTAGCTCACACAGATGTAAACGATTACACTGATTTTGTTAAGTAAAGCGGAGTAAAAATGATTAAAAATAGGTAAAACAATAACTGTGCAAGAAATGGCCCCGAACAGGGCCGCAAAAGGGGGCTATCCGGCCCGAACCGGTGCCACCGAGTGGCGATTGATCAGGGTGGGGGTATAGATCCGGCTCTGGGTCGCGTCACTCTCCCCCGCCGCCAGCTGAATGGCCAGCTTGGCCGCCTGGGCCGCCATCAGCTCAATGGGATAGCGCATGGTGGAGAGCTTGGGCCTCAGGTATCTGGCATAGATGATGTCATCGAAGCCCACTACCGAGACCTCCTCCGGCACTCGCAGGCCGTTGTCCGCCAGCACAGAGATGGCGCCAGCCGCCATGGCATCGTTATAGGCCACCACGGCGGTCACCTTGAGCCCCTTGGCCAGCAGGTTGAGCATGGCGCGCTCGCCCCCCTCCTCGTTCGGCGTGCCGCTCTCGATAAGCTCGGGATCGGCTGCCAGACCGGCTTCCATCAGTCCATCCTGATAACCCTGCAGGCGCAAGGTGGCATCCTCAATGGCGTGATCCGAGCTGATAAAGGCGATATGGCGGTGACCCAGTTCGATCAGGTGGCGAGTTGCCGTGGCCGCACCAAGCCGATTGTTGAGAGCGATGCAGCGTCCCTTGAGGGCCGGAATATCGCGGTTGATCAGCACCATACCGGGCACCCGCATGGCGTAATCGTAAAGTTCCTCGTCGCTCAGCGCCTTGCTGTGCACCACCAGCGCCTCACAGCGCTTGCCGATCAGCAGCTCGATCGCTTCACGCTCCTGACGCGCCTTGTGAAAACCGTTACCCATCAGCAGGTGAAGGTTCTGCTCGACGGCCACGCCGGAGACCCCCTTCACCAGTGCACCGAAGAAGGGATCGGCTACATCACCGACCACCACCCCCATGGTGTCGCAAGTCTGGCTGACCAGTGCCCGCGCGTTGGCGTTGGGGGTATAGCCCAGTTCGGCCATGGCCTTCTGCACCACTTCGCGAGACGCGGCGCTGGCCTTGGGGGAGTTGTTCATCACCCGTGAAACCGTTGCCACCGACACATTGGCCAAACGGGCGACGTCCTTGATGGTGCTCATACTGTTTTCACTTATTTCACTGTGCAATAGAGCGCCATTATACCCAGCAAACCCATTGAAAACAGAGGTGAAACGCATATCTGCCGTCAGGATGACCACAGAAACAGTGTAATCGTTTACACTGTTTTGCAAGCAAGCTCACAGTTTGGTCGCCACACCCTCGGCTAGACTGCTTCCAGACACTTTTCAGTGGAGAGCAAGATGAACGTTCTGGTCACCGGCGGTTGCGGATATATCGGCAGCCACACCTGTCTGGCCCTGCAAGCGGCAGGTATGAACCCCGTGGTGGTCGACAACCTCGGCAACAGCAAGCGCAGCGTATTGACTCGAGTCGCAGCTATCAGCGGCCAGCAACCCCTGTTCTATCAAGGGGATATTCGCGATGCGGCCCTGCTGGACCGGATCTTCGCCGAACAGCAGATCGACGCAGTGATCCACTTTGCCGCCCTCAAGGCGGTCGGTGAGTCGACTCGCATTCCACTGGATTACTACGAGAACAACCTCGGCGGCACCCTCACCCTGCTGCAGGCGATGAAACGGGCCGGGGTGCACAATCTGGTGTTCAGCTCTTCGGCCACCGTCTACGGCGATCCGGCCAGCCTGCCAATCCGCGAGGATTTCCCCCGCAGCGCTACCAACCCCTACGGGCGATCCAAGCTGATCATCGAGGAGATCCTCGAAGATCTGCAGTTGGCCGAGCCCCACTGGAGCATGACCCTGCTGCGCTATTTCAATCCGGTCGGCGCCCACGAGTCGGGCACCATGGGGGAAGATCCCCAAGGCATTCCCAACAATCTGATGCCCTATATCACTCAGGTCGCCATCGGCCGTCGCGACTGCCTGTCGGTTTTTGGAAACGATTACCCAACTGTGGATGGCACCGGTGTACGCGACTACATCCACGTGATGGATCTCGCCGAGGGGCACGTCAAGGCGCTGCAACACTGCGCCGGCAAGGGTGGCGTGCACACCTACAACCTGGGCACAGGTCAGGGCCAGAGCGTGTTGCAGCTGGTCGCCGCTTTTTCTGCTGCCTGTGGCAAGCCACTGCCATTTCGCATCGAACCGCGTCGCCCGGGCGATATCGCCGCCTGCTGGGCCGATCCGGCCAAGGCCGAGCGCGAACTGGGCTGGCGGGCGACCCGCAACATCGACGCCATGTGCGCCGATAGCTGGCGCTGGCAATCCGCCAATCCGAACGGTTACGAGGAGTAGGCCTGCCTGCTCCCCGGTAATAAACGACTCTATTTTTCAATACCTTACTCAGGAGAGATGATGTTCAACCCCGTCGATCATCCCCATCGCCGCTTCAACCCGCTGACCGGCCAGTATGTGCTGGTCTCCCCCCACCGGGCCAAACGCCCCTGGCAGGGACAGGTGGAGAAGGTGAGTCAGGCCCCCAAACAGGCCCACGATCCCGACTGTTTCCTCTGCGCAGGCAACACCCGGGTCACTGGCGACATCAACCCCGACTACAAGGGCACCTTCGTCTTTACCAACGACTTCGCCGCCCTGATGCAGGATACTCCGGCCGCCGATAGTGCCAGCGATCCCCTGTTGAAGCTGGAAGCCGCCCGCGGCACCAGCCGGGTGATCTGCTTCTCGCCGGACCACGGCAAGACCCTGCCCGAGCTGCCGCTGCCCGCCATCGAGGGGGTGATCACCACCTGGATGGATCAGGTCGCCGAGTTGTCTGCCCAGTGGGAATGGGTGCAGGTCTTTGAAAACAAAGGGGCCGTCATGGGCTGCTCCAACCCGCACCCCCACGGCCAGATCTGGGGCAGCGACTTCCTGCCCAACGAGATCGCCCGCGAAGAGCAGCACCAGCGCGACTGGCTGGCCGAGCATGGCCGCCCCATGCTGCTGGAGTATGTAGAGCGGGAGCAGGCGGATCGCTCACGCATCGTGGTGGAGACCGAGCACTGGCTCGCAGTGGTCCCCTTCTGGGCCGCCTGGCCGTTCGAAACCCTGCTGCTGCCCAAGGCGCACGTCCCCTCCATGCTCAACCTGACCAAGACCCAGCAACAGGATCTGGCAGTGGCGCTCAAGGAGCTCACCAGCCGCTACGACAACCTGTTCGAGTGCAGCTTCCCCTACTCCATGGGCTGGCACTTTGCACCGCCCAAGTCGGAGTGCCCCGAGGCGTGGCAACTGCATGCCCACTTCTATCCGCCGCTGCTGCGCTCCGCCACCGTGCGCAAATTTATGGTCGGCTTCGAGATGCTGGCCGAAACCCAGCGCGACCTGACTCCGGAGCAGGCCGCCGAACGGCTACGCGCTCTCAGCCCCGTTCACTACACCCAGACCAGCCACACCAATGAGGAGGCCCTATGACCCCCAGCCAACGCGTCAGCACCGTTTTTGCCGAGCAATTTGCCAAAGCGCCCGATCTGCTGGTGCGCGCCCCCGGCCGCGTCAACCTCATCGGTGAACATACCGACTACAACGACGGCTTCGTGCTGCCCTGCGCCATCGACTACGAGACCTGCGTTGCCATCGGCCTGCGCGATGACCGACAAGTGCAGGTGATCGCCGCCGACTACGACAACCAGCGCGACCAGTTCGACCTCGACCAGCCTATCGAGCACCACCCCAGCCAACGCTGGAGCGACTACATCCGCGGCGTGGTGAAGTATCTGCAGGAGCGCGGTTATGCCCTGCGCGGCCTCAATCTGGTGGTCTCCGGCAACGTGCCGCAGGGGGCGGGGCTCTCCTCCTCTGCCTCGCTGGAAGTGGCCATCGGTCAGGCCTTCAAGGAGGCGCTGGGGCTCGACATCAGCCAGGCCGAGATAGCCCTCAACGGTCAGCAGGCGGAGAACAAGTTCGTCGGCTGCAACTGCGGCATCATGGATCAGATGATCTCCGCCAGCGGCAAAACAGACCACGCCCTGCTGCTCGACTGCCGCTCGATGGAGACCCGCCTCATCCCCATGCCGGCGGATCTGGCGGTGCTGATCGTCAACTCCAATGTGCGCCGCGGTCTGGTGGACAGCGAATACAACACCCGTCGCCAGCAGTGCGAAGCGGCCGCCCGTCACTACGGGGTCAAGGCGCTGCGCGACCTCGATCTGGCCGGACTGGAAGCGCGCAAGGCCGGGCTGGATGATGCTTGCTATCGTCGTGCCCGCCACATCGTTGGGGAAAATGCCCGCACTCTGGCGGCCGCCGATGCGCTGGCGAGCCACGATCTGACCCGTCTCGGCGAGCTGATGGCCCAGTCGCACGCCGCCATGCGCGATGACTTCGAGATCACAGTGCCCGCCATCGACGGTCTGGTGGAGATCATCAAGGCCAGGATCGGCACAGATGGTGGCGTGCGGATGACCGGTGGCGGCTTCGGCGGCTGCGTGGTCGCCCTGCTGCGCCCCGAGAAGGTGGCCGAGGTGATTGCCTCCGTCGAGGCGGAGTATCCGGCCATCTCGGGCCTCAAGGCCGACTGCTACGTCTGCTCTGCCAGCGCCGGTGCAGGCAAGCTATGAGCAGCGCCATGACCCCGTTCGAGCTGGAAAATGAAGAGGGGCTGCGCCTGCGCGGCCTCGACTTCGGCGCCACCCTCACCTCCCTCACCCTGCTGGTGGCGGGCAAACGGCGTGAAGTGCTGCTGGGCTGTGCCGACGACGCCTATCCCACCCAGCAGGTGTGGCTGGGTGCGGTGGCCGGGCGTTTCGCCAACCGCATCGGCGGTGCCGAGCTGGTGCGTGATGGACAGCGCTGGCCGCTGAATGCCAATCAGGCACCCAACTGTCTGCACGGCGGGCAGGCTGGCTTTCATCGCCAGCGCTGGCAAATCAGGGAGCTGGAGGCGGATCGGGTCAAGCTGGCGTTGCTCTCCCGGGCGGGGGATCAGGGCTTTCCCGGCAATCTGCGGGTCACCCTGGAGTACCGGCTGGAGCAGAGCGATCTGGTGGTGGATTTCATCACCAGCACGGATGCCGTTACGCCGGTCAGCCTCACCAGCCACGCCTACTTCAATCTCGATGGGCAAACCGATGGCGACGATGTCCGTGACCACCTCATCAGCATCAATGCCGATCACTTCCTGCCGACCGACCCGAGCGGTTTGCCGATCGCCATCACTCCGGTGGAGGGGCCGTTCGATCTGCGCCGCGAGCGCCTTGTCGGACAGGATTGGCTGAGCCATCCCCAGCAGCAACAGGCCAAGGGGTACGATCACGCCTTTGTGCTCAACGGCCCGACATCAGAATGGGCCGCTCGGATAGTCTCTGGCGACAAGCAGCTGGCGATGGAGGTCTATACCAACCAGCCCTCGCTGCAGTTCTATACCGGCAACTGGCTGGCCAATACCCCGAACCGTAGCGGCCAGTCGCACCGGGATCACGACGGGTTCTGTCTTGAGGCGCAACAGCTGCCGGACAGCCCCAATCGCCCCGAGCTGGGCAACCCCTGGCTGCTGCCTGGCGAGCGTTATCACCACCAGACCCGCTACCGCTTTATCCGCGACTAACTTAAAGAATTCATGATTTTTACATAGCCTCAGCAGTCACAATCGAGCAAGATATGCCGCCCCGAGACCCTTTCGGGGCGTTTTTACATCAACGAAGTTAAGGATTGTTTGTTCGATGACTGACACTTATAGCCTGCTGGTCGCCTTTATTCTGGGCGTCGTCGAGGGGCTGACCGAGTTCCTCCCCGTCTCCTCCACCGGCCACATGATTATCGTCGGCCATCTGCTGGGCTTTGAAGGGCCCAAGGCTGCCACTTTCGAAGTGGTGATCCAGCTGGGCTCCATCCTCGCCGTGGTCGCCGTCTTCTGGCGCCGCCTATTTGGCCTGATTGGCATTCACTTCGGCCAGAAGCCGTCCCGGGATCACGCGACCCTGTCGCTGGTGCATGTCATCCTCGGCATGATGCCCGCCATCGTGGTCGGTCTGGCCATCCACAGCTGGATCAAGGCTAACCTGTTTGGTCCACAGACCGTCATGTACGCGCTGGTCGCGGGGGGCATCCTGCTCATCATCGCCGAGAAGTTCCGCCCGGCCGTCACAGCAGAAACTCTGGATGACATCAGCTACAAGCAGGCGTTCGGCATCGGTCTGTTCCAGTGTCTCGCCCTGTGGCCCGGCTTCTCCCGCTCCGGCGCCACCATCAGTGGTGGCATGCTGATGGGGATCAGCCGTCACGCCGCCGCCGAGTTCTCCTTCATCATGGCGGTGCCCATGATGGTGGCGGCCAGCGGGCTTGATCTCTACAAGAGCCGCGATTTCCTCTCGATGGCCGACTTCCCGATGTTTGCAGTGGGCTTTATCACCGCCTTCGTGGTAGCGATGTTTGCGATCAAGACCTTCCTGACATTGATCCGCCGCATCGACTTCATCCCGTTCGCCATCTACCGCTTTATCATGGCATTCGCCGTCTATCTGGTGTTTGTCGCCTGACCGGCAGCCTGCAATGAAATGAGAAAAGGGACCAACTTGGTCCCTTTTTCTATGGCGTCATGGTGCTCAGTAGAGGTGCTGGCTGATGCCATTCAGCAGCCGCGACAGCCCCTTGGTGAACTGCACCGGCGCATCCTGTACCGTGTAGCAGAGGCAGCCATCGGGCGTATGAGGGCTGTGGGAGTGGCTGGCATCACGCCAGATGAAATCACCCGCCTTGTAAAGGGTATCGCCATCCTGAATATTGCCAGCCAGCAGCAGGGTCAGCTCATAGCCCTGATGGGTGTGCTCGGGGATGCGGCCGCCCGCTTCGATATGGAGCAAACTGGCGCGCGCCCCCATCTCGTCCAGCGGCAGACTCTGCTGACGAATGGCTCCGATATGGCGCCACTTGGGCGAACGATAGCGGGCCAGCACCCGTGGCAAACGGTAGGCGCGACCGGCCACCTCCAGCTCGCCGTGCTGCGTTCGGGGCTGGTCATGTGTTGGCTCGGAGAGGGGCTCTGCCAGCGGCTGCGCCAGAATATCCGCCAGCATGGCGTCGAATCCGGCATCCAGCGCTACTTCATCTTCATCGCGGGAGTCCAGCTCGGGCTCTGCTGGCGAGGCAAGATATTGTTGCGCCAGCTCCTCTTCGAATGTCTTCAGTCGGGCAGCACAATCGGGGCAGAGTTCGCAGTGGGCGGAGAGCCCTACCGCCAGCGGCAGAGGGAGCTCGTCGGCGGCGAAGGCACGCAGCATAGGGTCGGTCGGATGGGCTTTAATCATGGCCTTGCTCCACTTGCTCTTTCAATTTCTGTAACGCCAGTCTAAGGCGGGACTTGATGGTGCCGAGCGGCACGCCGAGTCGCTCCGCCAGCTCCTGCTGGGAGAACTCCTGCAGATAGATGCCGCGCACCACCTGCTGTTGCGGCTCCGGCAGGGTGCCCAGATAGTGGGCCATCTGACGGGTCAGCACCGCATCCTCCCCGCCGCTCAGGTGCTCCTCTTCGGCCTGAAACTCCAGCACCGGCCACAGCTCCTCGGCACAGAGATCCTCCTTGCTGGCGCGACGACGGCGCAGCATGTCGAAGCACTGGTTGCGCATCACGGTATAGATCCAGGTGGTCGGCGCCCCCTTCTCGGGGTGGTAGAGACGCGCCTTCTGCCACACCAGCAGCATGGTTTCCTGCACCAGCTCCATGGCGTTGGCTTCGCTGCCGAGGTGGCGCAGGCCGTAGCTGCGAATACGCGGCGCAAAGTGTTGGAACAGGCGGGCAAAAGCAGCCTTGTCGGCCTGCTCTGCCACCCTGATCAGCAGAGATTTGAGGTCGCCATCCGGGTTATCCATCACGGGCGAGGTCCTGCGTATGGTCGAGTGTGGTTGGCCAGTATATGCCATTGCGCCATCCCTTTGGTGTGCTGTCGAACATGCTGTAGTGATGACTTGTACGGCGCTGCGGCAGTGGCGGATCAGCGGGTCAGAAAAAATCAGTGGCTGGCCACTAGTACCCCCTTGAGCAGGGCGATGGCGGGCTGATTGTCGGCAGCGGCCAGCAGCAGCTGCTTCTGTTCGGGGGGGATAGGCAGCACTTCCAGCCAGCGCTGGGCCACCCAGTTACCATCGTCCCAGCGGGGGGCGGGATAGAGGGCAGCATAGTCGGGATAGTCGGCAAACACCTCCCGCAATGCTTCGACCAGCGGTTGCTGATCGGGATGGAGCCGGCGGGGCGGCCAGGCCGTCAGCGGCGTCACCTCGCCGATACGCAGGCCATCCTGCTCCTGCCACAGATCCTCTATCTGCACCCGCTCCATCCCCTGCACTGTGATCCCCAGCATGCCGTCCGGCAGCCGGTCGAAATCGATGATGGTGACCCGGGTGGCGATGGGCAGCATGTTGCGCAGGGCGTCGGGCTGGCGAGGATCCACCATGCAGAGGGCAAAGCCGGACTCCCCCGCCTCGGCAATCATCCGCTGGTATCTCGGTTCGAAGATCCGCAGCGGCATGATGCCGCCGGGCAGCAGGTGGGCAGATAGGGGAAACAGCGCCAGTCGCATCGCAAACTCCTCGGTTGGGAACCTCTGTTGATACGCCGGGCCAGAGGGAGGAGATCATTCCCGTCAGCGGAAAGGAAAAACCCTTAACAATCAGGGGAAAATAGCCTGGACAAGCCGCTTCGATATGCAGTAGAAATGGATAAGCACCATAATTTCCGCCCAATATTCTGGAATATGGCGCCAAACGCAGTGAAATATCCGCCCGACAGCGAGCGGCGGGTCATCCCTATAGTTTTCTCGGGCCGATGCGGGTAAAATTCACGCCCTTATATATCAGTCATTTTTCGACGCGCAACCTTGGTGGTCAGTTATGAAAGAGCATATTCATCATCTACTTGAACAAACGGTAGCCAATCTCAAGTCAGCAGGCGTCCTGCCGGCGGACCTGGAAGCCCGCGTGCAAGTAGACCGATGCAAGGAAAAAGCTCACGGCGACCTGGCTACCAACCTGGCCATGCTGCTGGCCAAACCGGCCCGCAAGAATCCCCGTGAGCTGGCAGCTGCCATCATCGAGCATCTGCCTGCCTCAGACCTGATCGCCAAGGTCGAGATCGCCGGCCCCGGCTTCATCAACTTCTTCTTCGACCAGCGCTGGCTGGCCGGTCAGGTCGAGGCCATGGTGACCTCTGCCAACGCCAACGTACGGTTGCCCGCGCCACAAACCGTGGTGGTGGACTACTCCGCCCCCAACGTGGCCAAAGAGATGGCGGTGCACCACATCCGCTCCACCGTACTCGGTGACGTGGCTGCGCGCGCGCTGGAATTCCTCGGCCACAAAGTGATCCGCGCCAACCACATCGGCGACTGGGGCACCCAGTTCGGCATGCTGATCGCCTATCTGGAGAAGATGTCCAACGAGCACGCCAGCGACATGGCGCTCAAGGATCTGGAAGCCTTCTACACCCAGGCCAAGCGTTGCTACGACGAAGACGAAGCCTTCGCCGAGCGCGCCCGTAACTACGTGGTCAAGCTGCAGGGCGGCGACGAGTACTGCCGTACCATGTGGAAGAAGCTGGTCGACATGACCATGGAACAGAACCAGATCAACTACGACCGCCTGAATGTCTCCCTGACCAACAAGGACATCATGGGCGAGTCCATGTACAACGACATGCTGCCGGAGATCGTGGCCGACCTGAAAGCCAAGGGGCTGGCGGTCGAGAGCGAAGGCGCCACCGTTGTCTTCCTGGACGAGTTCAAGAACAAGGATGGCGAGGCCATGGGCGTCATCATCCAGAAGAGCGATGGCGGTTTCCTCTACACCACCACCGACATCGCCTGTGCCAAATACCGTTACGAAACTCTGGGCGCCGACCGGGTGATGTACTTCATCGACTCCCGTCAGCACCAGCACCTGATGCAGGCCTGGACCATCACCCGCAAGGCGGGTTATGTGCCGGAATCCGTGCCGCTCGAGCACCACGCCTTTGGCATGATGCTGGGCAAGGATGGTCGTCCCTACAAGACCCGCTCCGGTGGCACCGTCAAGCTGGTCGACCTGCTGAACGAAGCGGAAGAGCGCGCCGCCGCCCTGCTGGAGAGCCGCAACAGCGACCTCTCTGCCGAAGAGAAGGCCAATGTGGTCAATGCCATCGCCATGGGCGCAGTCAAGTATGCGGATCTCTCCAAGAACCGTACTACCGACTACATCTTCGACTGGGATCTGATGCTCTCCTTTGAAGGCAACACTGCCCCTTACCTGCAGTACGCCTACACCCGTATCCAGTCCATCTTCCGCAAGGCCAACATCGATGCCGAGACGCTGACCGGCAACGTGACCCTGAACGAAGAGGCCGAAGAGGTGCTGGCCCAGAAGCTGATCCAGTTCTCCGACGCGGTCAACGGCGTGGCCGACAAAGGCATGCCGCACCTGCTCTGTACCTACCTGTACGAGTTGTCCGGCAACTTCATGACCTTCTATGAAGCCTGCCCGATCAACAAGGATGGCGTGGACGAGGCAACCCGTCAGAGCCGTCTGCTGCTGTGCGCCGCCACCGCCAAGGTGCTGAAACTGGGCCTCGGCGTACTGGGCATCCATACCCTGGAGCGCATGTAATAGATGGCAACCCGGGATTATGTCGGCAGCCGCCCGCGACGTCGGGCGGGGGGCCGCAATACCAAGAAAGCGGCCCCTCGCCGCTTTCCTGTTATTCCAGTGCTGCTGGTCGTGGCACTGCTGGCAGGCTTTGGTGGCTTCCTTTACATGATCAATGGCAAGGGCAACGACGCCCCCACCATTGAGGAGCAGGTAAAGGCCAACAAACCAAAAGCGCAGAATAACGGGCTGCCTCAGGAGAAGTGGAGCTACATCGAACGGCTTGAGAACAAGCAGGTCGATATCATAGAGCCGCCGACCCAGCCGGGTGTGCTGCCGCCACCGCCGGCAGATACCGTTACCCTGCAGCCGGAAAAACTGCCGCAGCCGGTGCCGACCGACATTCCCCAACCGGGAACACCCATCGGCCAGCCCAAGCCCTATCAGCCCAATCCGGCGACCACCCCTTCCACCTCCGGTGCACCGGTTGCCAGCGCGCAAGAGCAGGTGATCGACCGCAAGGCCGAACGGGAACGGATGGAGCGGGAGATCCGCGCCGAGCTGGAACGGGAGCGCGCCGAAGCGGCCAAGGCCAAAGCGGCCACCCCGCCAGCCCAGACCGCAGCCGCCGACAGCGGTCGCTATATGATGCAGTGCGCCGCCCTGCGCTCGCAGGATTCCGCAGAGTCGCTCAAGGCACGTATCGCCTTCACCGCCGGCCTCTCTTCCAGCCTGCAGGTGATCAATGGCGCCAACGGCACCGTCTACAAGGTGATGGTGGGCCCCTTCAACGGCAAGGCGGCCGCCGACGCGGCCAACAGCAAGCTGCAGAGCTCCGGCATCAGCGGCTGCATTCCCAAGAAAGGGTAATCCGCTTACCGATGACGCAGGGCCGGGTGGCAACACCCGGCCCTGTTCTTTTGGTGTCACTCGCACCCACGCTGTTTGCTACCCCGTTTATCCCGACCAAAGGCAGGGTTGAAAAGCCCGTTTGCCATCCCCATCTTTCTTGCCATGCACAGTCAGGCCGTCATTCGGCTCAAGCGAGGTAAGTAAAGTGACTACCATAGTTTCAGTTCGCCGCAACGGTCAGGTCGTCATCGGTGGCGATGGCCAGGTCTCTCTTGGCAACACCGTCATGAAGGGCAACGCCCGCAAGGTTCATCGTCTCTATAACGGCAAGGTGCTGGCCGGTTTCGCTGGCGGTACCGCCGACGCCTTCACCCTGCTCGAGCGTTTCGAAGCAAAACTGCAGGCCCATCAGGGTAATCTGGAGCGCGCCGCCGTGGCGCTGGCCAAAGATTGGCGCACCGATCGCGCCCTGCGCCGCCTCGAAGCGCTGCTGGCCGTGGCCGACGAACACAAATCCTTCATCATCACCGGCAACGGTGACGTGGTGCAGCCGGAGCACGATCTCATCGCCATCGGCAGCGGCGGCAACTTCGCCCAGTCCGCCGCCATCGCGCTGCTGGAAAACACCGAGCTGGATGCCAGGACCATTGTCGAGAAGTCCCTCAAGATTGCGGGCGACATCTGCGTCTTCACCAACAGCAACCACACCATCGAAGTGCTGGACTACGCCGCCAAATAAGGCCGCCAGCCAACCCAATTTCCCAAGGGGTGGGCACTGCCCGCCCCGGATACAGGAACACCATCATGTCCGAGATGACCCCGAGAGAAATCGTCCACGAGCTGGATCGTCACATCATTGGTCAGGCCGATGCCAAGCGCGCCGTTGCCGTTGCCCTGCGCAATCGCTGGCGCCGGATGCAGCTCAACGAAGAGATGCGCCATGAAGTGACCCCGAAAAACATCCTGATGATCGGCCCGACCGGTGTCGGCAAGACCGAGATCGCCCGTCGTCTGGCCAAGCTGGCCAACGCCCCCTTCATCAAGGTGGAAGCGACCAAGTTCACCGAAGTGGGCTATGTCGGCAAGGAAGTGGACAGCATCATCCGCGATCTGACCGATGCCGCCATCAAGCTGGTGCGCGAAACCGAGATGGAGAAGATGAAATACCGCGCCGAGGAAGCCGCCGAAGAGCGCATCCTCGACGCCCTGCTGCCCAACCCGCGCAACACCTGGGGTGAGGAAGAGAAAGCCGACAACTCCAACACCCGCCAGATCTTCCGCAAGAAACTGCGGGAAGGTCAGCTGGATGACAAGGAGATCGAACTGGAGCTCTCCGCCTCCCCGATGGGCGTCGAAATCATGACCCCACCGGGCATGGAAGAGATGGCCAACCAGCTGCAGGGGCTGTTCCAGAACCTGGGCCAGAACCAGAAGAAGAAGCGCAAGATCAAGGTCAAAGAGGCCATGAAGGCGCTGATCGAAGAGGAAGCGGCCCGTCTGGTCAATCCGGAAGAGCTGAAGCAGAAAGCGATCGCAGCGGTCGAGAACAACGGCATCGTCTTCCTCGACGAGATCGACAAGATCTGCAAGCGCGGCGAGAGCTCCGGCCCCGATGTCTCCCGTGAAGGGGTACAGCGCGACCTGCTGCCGCTGGTTGAAGGTTGCACCGTCAACACCAAGCACGGCATGGTCAAGACCGACCACATCCTGTTTGTCGCCTCCGGCGCCTTCCAGATCGCCAAGCCGTCTGACCTCATCCCCGAGCTGCAGGGCCGTCTGCCGATCCGCGTCGAGCTGACCGCCCTGACCACAGATGACTTCGAGCGCATCCTGACCGAACCGAACGCCTCCCTGACCGATCAGTACAAGGCGCTGATGGCCACCGAAGGGGTCAATATCGAGTTCACCAAGGATGGCATCCGCCGTCTGGCTGAAGCGGCCTGGCAGGTTAACGAGCGTACCGAGAACATCGGTGCCCGTCGTCTGCACACCGTGATGGAGCGCCTGATGGAAGATATCTCCTACGACGCCTCCGAGAAGTCCGGCGAGACCTTTGTCATCGACACCGACTACGTCAACGCCCATCTCGGTGCGCTTGTCGAGGATGAAGATCTGAGCCGCTTTATTCTGTAAGCGAAGTTCTGTTTGTAAAAAAACGCCTCCAGAAATGGGGGCGTTTTGCATTTTAAGCCCCAGCCCCCTTCTCTCTATGTCCCACTCGCACCCAGCAGCAAAACACTCAACTGGTATACCTATTTTTGTATATCTTTGAATTTTATCGAATTACCCCTGACGAGATATATAAATAGACACTTGATTTGCATCAATTGCCCGCCCCGACTGACTGGGTAGCCTAGCCCCAGAATGATGTTTTATTACTCCAAACTAGAGGCAATCATGAGCAAAGTCAGACTGGTCGTTGTGGGCAACGGCATGGTGGGGCACCGCTTCATCGAAGAGTTGATCGAGCGGGCCGAGCCGGGCCGCTACGAGATCACCGTCTTCGGTGCAGAACCCCGTCCCGCCTACGATCGCGTCCATCTCTCCTCCTACTTCTCCCATCACACCAGTGAAGATCTCTCCCTCGTCAAACCCGGCTTCTACGACAAGCACGGCATCCGCCTGCTGCTCGGCGAAGCGGTGAAAAAAATCGACAGGGCCAACCGCGAAGTGCACTCCAACAAGGGCACTGTGGTCGGGTACGACAAGCTGGTGCTGGCCACCGGCTCCTACCCCTGGGTGCCGCCCATTGCGGGCAGTCAGCACCACGAGTGCTTCGTCTATCGCACCATCGAGGATCTGAAAGCCATTCGCAGCGCCGCCAGGAGTGGCAAGAGCGGGGTGGTGATCGGGGGCGGCCTGCTTGGCCTCGAAGCGGCCGGTGCCCTCAAGGCGCTGGGTCTCGAGACCCACGTGGTGGAGTTTGCTCCTGTGCTGATGGCCGAGCAGCTCGACGGTCAGGGCGGCCAGCTGCTGCGCCGCAAGATTGAATCCATGGGCGTACAGGTACACACCAGCAAGAGCACCAGCGAGATCCTGATGCACGGCGGCGAGCAGGCGAAGCACCGCCTCGCTTTCGCTGACGGCAGCCAGCTGGAAGTAGACGTGGTGGTCTTCTCCACCGGCATTCGCCCGCAAGATACCCTGGGCCGTTACGGTGATCTGGCCATCGCCGAGCGCGGCGGCATCGTCATCGACGATCACTGCCTCACCTCCGACTCCGATATCTATGCCATCGGCGAGTGCGCCGCCTGGCAGGGCCGCTTCTTCGGGTTGGTAGCGCCGGGCTACAAGATGGCCCAGATCACCGTCGACCACCTGCTCGGCGGCGACAGCCGTTTCGAGGGGGCAGACATGAGCGCCAAGCTCAAGCTGCTCGGCGTCTCCGTCGGCTCCATCGGTGATGCCCATGGCCGCACCCCGGGCAGCCACAGCTATGTGTTTCAGGACGATCAGGCCGGCGTCTACAAGAAGATCGTGGTGAGCGAAGACAACAGCCGATTGCTCGGCGCCGTGCTGGTGGGTGATGTGGAAGATTACGGCAACCTGTTGCAGATGATGCTCAACGCCCTGCCGCTACCGAGCCACCCGGACACCCTGATCCTGCCCGCCTACGCCGGTGCCAAGCCGACGCTGGGGGTGGATGCCCTGCCGGAAAGCGCCCAGATCTGCTCCTGCTTCGATGTCTCCAAGGGCGACATCGCCCAGGCGGTGGCCGAGGGTCACACCACGCTGGCCGCCATCAAGCAGCACACCAAGGCCGGTACCGGCTGCGGCGGCTGCGTGCCGCTCATCAGTCAGGTGCTCAACGCCGAGCTGGTGAAGCAGGGCATCGAGGTCAACAACCACCTCTGCGCCCACTTCCAACACTCCCGTCAGGAGCTGTTCCATCTGGTCAAGGTGGAGGGGATCAAGAGCTTCGACGAACTGCTGGCCAAACATGGCCAAGGCTATGGCTGCGAGGTGTGCAAACCGACCGTAGGTTCCATCCTAGCCTCCTGCTGGAACGAGCATGTGCTGAGCCCGCGCAATATCCCGCTGCAGGACACCAACGACATCTTCCTCGGCAACATGCAAAAGGACGGCAGCTACTCCGTCATCCCGCGCATGGCCGGCGGCGAAGTGACCCCGGCAGGGCTGCTGGCGGTGGCCGAAGTGGCCCGCGACTACAAGCTCTACACCAAGATCACCGGCGCCCAGCGCATCGGCCTGTTCGGAGCCCAGAAGGATGATCTGCCTGCCATTTGGCGCAAGCTGCTGGCGGCGGGTTTCGAGACCGGTCAGGCCTACGCCAAGGCACTGCGCATGGCCAAAACCTGCGTCGGCAGCACCTGGTGCCGCTTCGGCGTGCAGGACAGCGTTGGCCTCGGGGTCTTCCTCGAGAACCGCTACAAGGGGATTCGCACCCCGCACAAGATGAAGTTCGGCGTCTCCGGCTGCACCCGCGAATGTGCGGAAGCCCAGGGCAAGGATGTCGGCATCATCGCCACCGATGCGGGTTGGAACCTCTATGTGGGCGGCAACGGCGGCATGAAGCCGCGCCACGCCGATCTGCTGGCGTCTGACCTCGACCGCGAGACCCTCATCAAGCTGATCGACCGCTTTATGATGTTCTACGTCACCAGCGCCGACAAACTGCAGCGCACCTCGGTCTGGCTCGGCAATCTGGAAGGGGGCGTCGACTACCTGCGCGAGGTGATCGTCGACGACAAGCTGGGACTGGCCGAGACGCTCGAGCGCGATATCCAGACCCTCATCGACAGCTACGAGTGCGAATGGTCGCGCACCCTCAATGAAGAGGAGGCGCTCAAGCGCTTCAGCCACTTCATCAACAGCGACAAACGCGATCCGGACGTCCAGTTTGTCGCCGAGCGTGACCAGCACCGACCGGCGACCCCGGCCGAGCGCATCCCCGTCTACCAGATCGAGGTGGAAACCAAATGATGAAACTTGCCTGCCAACTCAACGACATCCTGCCGGGAACCGGTGTCTGCGCTCTGATTGAGGGTCGTCAGATCGCCCTGTTCCGCCCGAGCGCGGCGGCCGAGGTGTTCGCCATCGACAACCGGGATCCCTTCTTCGCCGCCAATGTGCTGTCGCGGGGCCTGATCTGCGAACACGACGGTGAACTCTGGGTCGCCAGCCCGCTCAAGAAGCAGCGCTTTCGTCTGAGCGATGGCCACTGTTTCGACAACCCCGCCATGTCGGTTCAAGGCTACCCCGTTGAAGTGCGCGACCAGCAGGTCTGGGTCGCCGTCTAAAACCAAATGCACTCTCTTTCGGGCTGCCAGAGGGCAGCCCTTTCAAGGACTCACAAGATGTACACGGAAACCATCAACAAGTGTGCCGCCAACGCGGCCCGCATCAACCGCTTCGAGCGCAGCGACAAGCTCGGCTTCTGGCTCAGCTCCGCCATGGCGGGGGCCTATGTGGGCCTCGGCATCATCCTCATCTTCACCCTCGGTAATCTGGTGGATCCGAGCATCCGACCGCTGGTGATGGGGGCCACCTTCGGTATCGCCCTGACGCTCGTCATCATTGCCGGCTCCGAGCTGTTTACCGGCCACACCATGTTCCTCACCTTCGGGGTGAAGGCGGGCAAGATCACCATGGCCGACCTGCTGCGCATCCTGCCGCAGACCTGGGCCGGCAACCTGATTGGCTCCATCGTGGTGGCGCTCATCTACTCCTACGGCGGCAGCCTGCTGCCGGACGCAGGCAGTCTGGCCCACAAGGTGGCGCTGGCCAAGACCCAGGCCCCGGCGCTGACCCTGTTTATGAAGGGGATCCTCTGCAACTGGCTGGTCTGCCTCGCCATCTGGATGGCGCTGCGCACCGAAGGGGCCGCCCGCTTCATCGCCATCTGGTGGTGCCTGCTGGCCTTTATCGCCTCCGGCTACGAGCACTCCATCGCCAACATGACCCTGTTCGCTCTCTCCTGGTTCGGCGCCCACTCCGAGGCCTACACCCTGGGCGGCATCGGCCACAACCTGCTGTGGGTGACCCTGGGCAACACCGTCTCCGGCGTCCTCTTTATGGGCCTCGGCTACTGGTATGCCACCCCCAAGGCGGAGCGCCCGGTCGCAGTGAGCGAGACCACCAGCACCGCCAACCAGACCCGAACCGCCTGATCCGGAGGCCCCATGGACTACTTGCCCATCTTTTGCCGACTCGACAACAAACCCGTGCTGCTGGTCGGCGGCGGCGAGGTGGCAGAGCGCAAGGCGCGTCTGCTGCTGGATGCCGGTGCCCACCTCACAGTCGTAGCGCCCGAGCTCGACCCCGAGCTGGCGGAACTGGCGGCCAACGGCAGCATCGAGTGGCTGGCCGGTGAATTTGTGCCGGAACAACTGGCGGGCAAGTGGCTGGTGGTGGCCGCAACCGATCGGCGCGAGGTGAATGCACTGGTTTACCAAAGCGCCAATCAGGCGCGGATCTTTGCCAACGTGGTGGATGACCCGAAACGCTCCAGCTTCATCATGCCGTCGATCATCGATCGCTCGCCGCTGATGGTGGCCATCTCCTCCGGCGGCAAGGCGCCGGTGCTGGCCCGCCTGCTGCGGGAAAAACTGGAAGCCCTGCTGCCGCAACATCTGGGGGCCGTGGCGACCTTCGCCGGCAGCCTGCGGGAGCGGGTCAAGGCCCGCTTCGCCAGCATGGGCGAGCGGCGCCGCTTCTGGGAGCGGCTGCTCGGGGCGGATCGGCTCGGGCAGGCGCTGGCGCGGGGGGATAGCGCCTCTGCCCACCAGCTGGCCGGCAACCTGTTTGCCGACGAAAGCCAGAGTGCTGGCGAAGTGGTGCTAGTGGGTGCCGGTCCCGGCGATCCGGGCCTGCTCACCCTGCACGCCCTGCGCCAGATGCAGCAGGCGGACGTGGTGGTCTATGACCGGCTGGTCTCCGACGAGGTGATGGCGCTGGTGCGCCGGGATGCCAAGCGCATCTTCGTCGGCAAGCAGGCGGGCAACCACTGCGTGCCGCAGGAGGGGATCAACCAGCTCTTGCTGGAGGAGGCGCAGAAGGGGCAACGGGTGGTGCGGCTCAAGGGGGGCGACCCCTTTATCTTCGGCCGTGGCGGCGAGGAGCTGGAGACGCTGGTCGGCAGCGGCATCGGTTTTCAGGTGGTGCCGGGAATCACTGCGGCCAGCGGCTGCGCCGCCTACGCCGGTATTCCGCTGACCCACCGCGATCACGCCCAGAGCGTGCGCTTCGTCACCGCCCACGGCAAGGGGGGCGCCCGGGATCTCGACTGGCCGCTGCTCGCCAAGGACAAACAGACGCTGGTGTTCTACATGGGGCTCTCATCCTGCGCCACCATCCGCGAGCAGCTGCTGGCCCACGGCAAGGCAGGCAACACCCCGGTGGCGCTGATCGAGCGCGGCACCCAACCCTGCCAGCGGGTCATTCGCGGCACTCTCGATGAGCTACCCGCGCTGGCGGTGGGGGTCGAGAGTCCGGCGCTCATCATGGTGGGCTCGGTGGTCACTTTGGCCGACCAGCTCGCCTGGTTTGGCCAGGCCCCGCAGCGCCAGCGAGCCCTCGCCTGAGGGAGCCTCGGCAACTCACCATGAGGCCACCAGCAGGTGGCCTCACTTTTACCTCCCTCTTCTCCCATCACGGTCATAACCTGTTGTTTTAAGTCTGGTATCCTATGGGCATTGAGCCCTTGGCTACCATCTCAGGAATTCATCCCATGTCTCTTCCCATCAAGAACAGCGCCCGGCAGCGCGCGGATGACAGATCCCGCATTCTCACCCTGCTGCTGCGCGATGATGCCCTCACCGACAGCCTGCTCGATCCGCAGGTGGTGCAGGATGCCGAGCAACGCGATCAGACCAGCGAACTCACAACGCTGGTCAACGGGTTGCCCGCCGCCGACGTCGCCGACGCGCTGGAATCGCTGCCGCCCGATGAGCGTCATGCCCTGTGGGCACTGGTGGAGGAGGAGAAGCGCGGCCAGATCCTGGTCGAAGCGTCGGAGACGGTGTGGGACAGCCTTATCAGCGGGATGAGCGACAAGGAGCTGCTGCACGCTCTGCGCACCCTGGATATCGATGATCAGATCTATCTGGGCCAGTACCTGCCCCGCAACCTGATGGGGCGGCTGCTCACCTATATGGCCCCCGCCGAGCGGGATCGGGTGCGGGAGGTGATCCGCTACGGCAAGCACACCGTCGGCGCCATGATGGACTTCGAGATCATCACCATCCGCCCCGAGGTGAGTCTGGCCACGGTGCAGCGCTATCTGCGGCTGCGCGGCAAGATCCCCGCCAACACCGACAAGCTGTTCGTCATCGACCGGCGCAACCACCTGCTGGGGGAGCTGGCCCTCACCACTGTCCTGCTGCACAAGCCCGCCACCCTGGTGAGCGACGTGATGGAGCGGGATCCGGTCACCTTCGATCCGGAGGATAACGACGAAGCGGCCGCCCGCACCTTCGAGCGGGATGACCTGCTCTCCGCCGCCGTGGTGGATGGCAAGGGCAAGCTGATGGGCCGCCTCACCGTCGAAGAGGTGGTGGATCTGGTCTATGAGGAGAGTGACACCGACCTGCGCCGGATGGGGGGTATCAGCGAGGATGAAGATGTGTTCGCCCCTGTCTCCAAGGCGGTCAAGACCCGCTGGGCCTGGCTTGCCATCAACCTCTGTACCGCCTTTGTCGCCTCGCGGGTGATCGGCCTGTTCGAGCACACCATCTCCCAGCTGGTGGCACTGGCGGCGCTGATGCCCATCGTCGCCGGGATCGGCGGCAACACCGGCAACCAGACCATCACCATGATAGTGCGGGCGCTGGCGCTGCAGCACATTCAGGCGGGCAACCTCTCCTTCCTGCTGCTGCGGGAGCTCGGGGTCGCCTTTATCAACGGGCTGGTGTGGGGTGGCACCATGGGCATCGCCACCTATCTGCTCTATCAGGATGCGGCGCTCGGCGCCGTGATGACCCTGGCCATGATGCTCAACCTGCTGGTGGCGGCGTTGATGGGGGTCATCATCCCCATGACCATGACCCGCCTCGGCCGCGACCCGGCAGTCGGTGCCAGCGTGATGATCACCGCCATCACCGACACCGGCGGCTTCTTTATCTTCCTCGGGCTGGCGACCCTGTTCCTGCTGTAAACCGTGCGTTGAAAACAACAAGGGAGCCACTGGCTCCCTTGTTGTTTCAGGCGCGTTTGCCCGCCCCTGCCGTTGGGCTGCTTATCGCTTGTCAGCGGTGATCAGCAGGCCATTGGTGTCGGGGAAGCCGATGACCAGCGCCTCTTTTTTGGCATCCGTGGTAAAGGTGGTGACATAGGCGACGCGGTTATCCATCGCCCGGGCCAGAGCGGCATTCCAGAGGTTTTCGATCGGCGTGGCGGCAGCGGATTGCTTGAAGTTGCACTTGCCAAACCCGGTCATGGTCAGCTTGCTCAACCCGGCCGTCGCACTCCCCTCGCCCACCAGCGTACAACCTGCCGCCGGAAACTCGATCGCCACCGTCAGCTTGCCACCGTTGTTGGTGGTATCCACCTTGCCCACCATGTCGCTGCTGAAGCCATCGCTGCCCGTGGCACTCCAGCTGGCCGTGGTCACCGCTTTGGTGGTCAGAGCCGTCACCGCCACATGACCGCTGAAACCGGAATAGATGGGGGAGTTGTCGGAGAACTTGGTGCCGGTCCGGGTGAAATCAAAAACCCAGCGCTTGATCTCCTTGCCCTGCAGATCGATGACCGGCTGATCCTGGAAGGTGATGAGGTTGTGGTCGTTGGTCACCGAGCTGAGCGCCGTGCTGGTGCCGAGTCGCTCGCTGTTGCGGATCAACTGCACCGGGTAGATCCCGTCTTTGTCGGCTTTCTGGTCAGCCTGACCCAGCCACTGGCTGTTGGTCTCGACCTTGCCCACCTGATGATCCACCCAGACACCCCAGTGCTGCACGGTTTCACCCTTCGGGTAGACCAGCGCCAGACCATCCAGATCCTTGATCATGCGCGGCGTCGCCTTGTCGCCGTCGCGGCTCATCAGATTCGCTTGGTAAAGACCCGCCTCCGGCAGGGCCAGTGGCACCCGCTTGGCGATGCTGTTGGCAACTTTTTCGCTGTCACAGGCAGACAGGGCCGCAGCGCAGGCGATGGCCAGCAGCGCTTTGTTGTGCATTTTCATGAAGTTTTATTCCTTGCTGTCGCTTTGTAATTTTTAGATGCAATCAATCGCCGCTGAATTTAAGGGAAAGGTCATCTATCAGTCGAATGGAGATCTGTAACCAACCATTACAGCCTCGCAGGAGCGGCAGGCCGCGCAGCTTGCCCCGACCGCACTGCGGTAACGACAGGTGACTAACGGCGGAAAAGCAGCGAGGGTAGCGAACCAAAAAACAGATGAAAATCAGAGTCATAACTCTATTAACAGGAGGGTAATTAGCCCGAATTGCCAGCCTGCTCACAATCGGATTCTTTTGCTGTCGATAGAATGCACCACGCTGGCATACCCATAACAAGAGAATCCAACAATGAAAACCACCCTCAAACTGAGCGCGGTGGCAGTTATCTTTTTGCTGTCCGGCTGTGATGACAACAACTCTCAGGCCCCCGGTGATCTCACCCTGCGGCTGATCGAAACCTCTGATATCCACTCCAACCTGCTGAGCTACGACTACTACCAGAACAAGCCGGATGCCTCGCTGGGCTTTGCCCGCACCGCTGTGCTGATCCGCAAGGCCCGCGAAGAGAACGCCAACAACTTGCTGATCGACAACGGCGACCTGATCCAGGGCACCCCGCTGGCCGACTATATCCACGACCAGCAGGTCAAACAGCAATGGCTGAGCAAGCAGACCCACCCCGCCATCAAGGCGCTCAACACCATGAGCTATGATGTCGGCAACCTGGGCAACCACGAATTCAACTTCGGTCTCGACTTCCTTTCAGAGACCCTGAAAGGGGCCAACTACCCCTACATCAACGCCAACGTCTTCCAGGCCGATGCCTTCAGTCGTGATGGCAAGGGCACCATCGACTGGAGCAAGCAGAAGTTCAAACCCTATGTGGTGCTGGATCGTCAGGTGAAGGATGCCAACGGCAATACCCAGACCATCAAGGTCGGGGTGCTGGGCCTGACTCCGCCCCAGATCACCCAGTGGGACAAGCGCAATCTGGAAGGCAAGGTGGTGGTGGCCGATATGGTCGAGACCGCCGAGCACTATGTGCCCGAAATCCGCGCCAAGGGCGCTGACATCGTCGTGGTCGTGGCCCACACCGGCATCATAGGTGACCCGCGCGAACCCATGATGGAGAACGCCGCCCTGCCGCTGGCCAAAGTGAAAGGGGTCGATGCCCTGCTGCTGGGCCATGCCCACCGCACCTTCCCGGGTGACTACCCCAACATGACCGACGTGGACAACGAGAAAGGCACCCTGGCGGGCGTACCGACCGTGATGCCGGGCGTCTGGGGTAACCACCTTGGCATCATCGACCTGCACATGACCAGGAAAGAGGGTCGCTGGGAAGTGGCCTCCAGCCAGTCCCAGCTGCGCAAAATCGACAGCAGCGCCAGCAGCACCGAAGATCAGGCGGTAGTCGATCAGGTCATTGCCGAGCACGAGCAGGCCAACCAGTGGCTGGACGAGCCCCTCAGCAAGATCACCAAGCCGATCCACAGCTTCTTCGCGCTGGTACAGGATGACCCCTCCATCCAGATCGTCAGCGACGCCCAGCTGTGGCACGCCAAGAAGCTGCAACAAGATGGTCAGCTCAAGGAGAAATGGCCCATCCTCTCCGCCGCCGCGCCATTCCGTGGCGGTCGCAACGGCCCGACCGACTTCACCTATGTACCGGCTGGCGATATCTCCCTGCGCAACGTGGCCGACCTCTATGTCTACCCCAATACCCTGCAGGTGGTCGCCATCAATGGCGCGACCGTACAGGAGTGGCTGGAGAAGAGCGCCGTCCAGTTCAACAAGATCGATGCCGCCAGCACCGCCACCCAGTGGCTGGTGAACGAGAAGTACCGCACCTACAACTTCGACGTGATCGACGGGGTGAACTATCAGGTCGATGTGACCAAACCCGCCCGTTACGATGTGGATGGCAACAAGGTGAGCGACAGCTATCGCATCACCAACCTCACCTATCAGGGCAAGGCGATCGACCCGGCCCAGATGTTCTACGTGGTGACCAACAACTACCGCGCCAGCGGTGGTGGCAACTTCCCGGGCATCAACGCCAAGGTGATCGTCCATGAAGATCAGTTCGAAACCCGCGAAGTGCTCTCCGAATACCTCAAGGATCTGGCAGAGAAGAATCCGGCTGGTTTCGAGCCACCGGCAGACAACAACTGGCAGCTGGCCCCCCTGCCCGCCAATCTGGATCTGCGTATCTACAGCTCGCCACGCAGCGAGGCGCAAGCCCTGACCGGTGGCAAGCTGAACTATGTGGAGACCCTGCCGCCCACCGATGCCAAACACCCCGGCTTTGGCGTCTACAAGCTGGTGCTGGCACCCTGAACCTCAGGGTTAATCCGGCAATAACCAGTGCAACCCCCTCCTGATAAGAGGGGGTTTTTAATGGTACTGGCAGCGGGATATGCACCTGTAAGCCAGCCGCTACCTGCGGCAACTCGCGCAGCCCCTTTATCCCTTCACGCCATCGCCTCCCTCTGTCGAACCATCCAGATCCCGGCTGGTCTGCCCTATCCCGCCCATAAAAAAACAGGCCCACCGAAGTGGGCCTGCAGTTATTTGCGTGATCGGGAGTATCGCGATAAAGGGCGCTACTCCCGCTCCTTCACATAAGGTGTACCAAGTGCCTTGGGGGCCACCGCACGGCCGATAAAACCGGCCAGCAGGAACACGGTCAGGATGTAGGGCAGTGCCTCGATGGCCTGCACCGGAATGGCGAAGCCACCGATGCTGACCCCTTGCAGGCGGATGGCGACCGCATCGAGGAAGCCGAACAGCAGGCAGGCGGCCATGGCATTCCAGGGGCGCCACTTGCCGAACACCAGCGCCGCCAGCGCCATAAAGCCCTTGCCCGCACTCATGTTGGGGATGAACTGAGCCGTCTGGGCCACCGCCAGATAGGTGCCACCGATACCGGCCAGCAGGCCGCCGATGAGGAGCGCGGTGTAGCGCATCCGCACCACAGAGATACCGGCGGTATCGACCGCTGCAGGCGCCTCACCCACCGCCCTCAGCCGCAGACCGAAGCGGGTACGGAACATCACCCACCAGGCCAGCGGCACGCAGGCGAACGCCACATACTCCAGCAGGGAGTGGCCGCTCAGCAGCTCGCTGTAGAGCTGGCCGATCACCGGCACATCCCACAACTCCTTGGCATAGGGCAGATCGATGGGGGCGAAACGGGCATCACCGGAGAGTGCCGGAGTCTGGCCACCCTGATCGAACCAGTAACGACCCAGCGTCACGGTCAGACCGGCCGCCAGAATGTTGATGGCCATGCCGCTCACCACCTGATCACCGCGGTGGGTGATGGTGGCAAAGCCGTGCATCAGGGCAAACAGGATGGAGACACCCACCCCGGCCCCCAGACCTACCCAGGCAGAACCGGAGACCGCCGCAGCCGCACCACTGGCGAACGCCGCCGCCAGCAGTTTGCCTTCCAGCGCGATATTGACCACCCCGGAGCGCTCGCAGAACATACCCGCCATGGCCGCCAGAATGAGCGGCGGCGCAGTACGAATGGTCGCATCCAGCATCAGGATCAGAATTTCAAACATGATCAGACTCCTTTAGCTTGCGCGGCTGAGCGGTTGGCAAACGCCAGATAGAGCTGCTCGATGCGCGGACGCATCATGTGCTCAAGGGCACCACAGAACAGGATCACCAGACCCTGCAACACCACCACGATGTTGCGGTCGACACCGAACTCGAAGCTGAGCTCGGCGCCCCCCTGATAGAGGAAACCGAACAGCAGGCTGGCGATGATGACGCCGACCGGGTGGTTGCGCCCCATCAGCGCCACCGCGATACCGGTGAAACCGAACCCTTCCACGAAGTTGAGCTTGATCTGGTGCAGCTCACCCTGCAGCACGTTGAGGGCAAAGAAGCCCGACAGCATGCCGGAGATCACCATCGCCAGGATCACCACCTTGGGATAGGAGATACCGGCGTAGGCAGAGGCACTCTGGCTGGCCCCGACCGAGCGGATCTCGTAACCCCAGCGGGTGTGCCAGATAAAGACCCACACCAGCGCCGCACAAATCAGCGCCCAGAAGAAGCTGATATTGAGGGGGCTGTTGGGGATCTCCATCCCGAACAGGTTCGCCAGCCCGCTCATCTTGGGCAGCCAGCTTGCTTCGGCAAACACCTTGCTCTCGGTCGCCATCGAACCGGGCGGTTTGAACACCTCCACCAGCAGATAGGCCATCAGCGAGGCGGCGATGAAGTTGAACATGATGGTGGTGATCACGATATGGCTGCCGCGCTTGGCTTGCAGCCAGGCCGGAATAAAGGCCCAGGCCGCACCGAACAGACCACCGGCAATAATGGAGAGCGGCAACAGCAGGGCAAACGGCAGCACATCGCCGAGCATCAGACAGACCAGACCGACACCGAGACCGCCGATATAGGCCTGACCTTCACCACCGATGTTGAACAGACCGGCGTGGAAGGCGACCGCCACCGACAGACCGGTAAAGATAAAACCGGTTGCGTAGTAGAGGGTGAAGCCGACCCCTTCACCTGTGCCGAACGCGCCGTACCACATGATCTTGGCGGCATCGACCGGGTTGATGTCGAGGTAGTAAAACAGAATGGCCGACACCAGGAAGGCCAGCAGGATGTTGACCGCAGACAAGACGCCTACGGAGACCCAGGCAGGAATACGTACTTGGCTCATCAGTGGGCCT
This sequence comes from Aeromonas sp. MTB, assembly GCF_056632455.1. Classification (NCBI taxonomy): domain Bacteria; kingdom Pseudomonadati; phylum Pseudomonadota; class Gammaproteobacteria; order Aeromonadales; family Aeromonadaceae; genus Aeromonas; species Aeromonas sp. MTB. Next base: position 103,978 of record NZ_CP147026.1, on the reverse strand, counting down.
CCTTGGCTACGCCAGACACGCCAGCAACTTCGTCCGGCACTATGTTCGCCATCATCAGACCAATGGTGCGCTCATCCGCCTTGGCACCATCCAGCTCGCCGACGATGCGACCATCGGCAATGACCAGAATGCGATCTGCGAGGCTCATGATCTCGTCCAGCTCCACCGAGACCAGCAAGACGGCCTTGCCCTTGTCACGCATGGCGATGATCTGCTGGTGGATATACTCGATGGCACCGATGTCGACCCCGCGGGTCGGCTGGCCGATCAACAGCACATCCGGGTCCTGCTCCACTTCACGGGCGATCACCAGCTTCTGCTGGTTGCCACCGGAGAAGTTGGCGGTCTTGTGATCGGGATGGGGCGGGCGCACGTCCCACTTCTCCATCTTGGCCTGACAATCCTGCTGGATCGCCTCCTTGTTCTGCAGCCAACCCTTGTTGTATTGCGGGCGACGGTGATAACCGAGAATGAAGGCCTCTTTCGCCTCGAAGCGGTTGATCAGCCCCATCTTGTGGCGATCTTCCGGCACATGACCGAGGCCGTAGTTGCGCACCAGCTCCGGATCGGCCGGGTGCTCTGCGCTCACCTTGTGCACGCCGCTGCGGCTGCTGATGGTGAAGCCGCCCTTGCTCGGCTTGAGAATACCGCCAAGCAGGCTGAGCAGTTCGGACTGACCGTTGCCGGAGACCCCGGCGATGCCGACCACTTCACCGGCCCGCACCTCGAAGCTGACCGATTTGACCCGCTCCACCTTGCTGGCATCGACGTAGCTGAGCCCTTCGATCTTCAGCTTGGCTTCACCGGGCTGGGTTGGCCCCTTGTCGACCTTGAGGCGCACCTTGCGGCCCACCATCAGCTCGGCCAGCTGCTCCTTGTCGGTATCCTTGGTGGCGACGTGTGCCACCATCTCGCCACGGCGCATGATGGAGACCTGATCGGTAATGGCCAGGATCTCCCGCAGCTTGTGGGTGATAAGGATGATGGTTGCCCCCTGATCCCGCAGCTTTTTCAGTACCTCGAACAGGTGATCCGCCTCTTGCGGGGTCAGTACCCCGGTCGGCTCGTCGAGGATCAGGATGCGGGCGCCGCGATAGAGCGCCTTGAGAATTTCGACCCGCTGTTGCAAGCCAACCGGCAGATCTTCAACCTTCTCGTGCAGCGGCACGTCTAGGCCATAATCCCGCGCCAGTTCGCCCAGCAGCTTTTCGGCTGACGCCACGCTCTGCTGAAGGTGCCAGCCGTTCTCAGCGCCGAGGATGACGTTTTCCAATACGGTGAAGTTGTTGACCAGCATGAAGTGCTGGTGAACCATGCCCACGCCTGCGGCAATCGCATCTTGTGAGCCATGGGGTTTGAAAGGATTCCCGTCGATCAGCATCTCGCCTTTGTCGGCATGGTAAAAACCATAAATGATGCTCATCAGGGTGGACTTACCGGCGCCATTTTCGCCGACAATGCCGTGGATACTGCCTTTGCGAACCTTAAGGTCGATCAGCTTGTTGGCGTACACTTCGCCGAACCGCTTATCGATACCTCTTAATTCGATGGCATAGCGATCTGTCTGGTCCATGATGCAGCCCTGCGTTTCATGAAATAAGACTAAAAACCGGCCCGTGCGGGCCGGTGGTGCGTTGAGAGTCGTAGCAGCTATCTAATTAGTATTTGCAGGTGTTATCGCTCATGTAGTCATGAACCTTGACCTTGCCAGCGATGATTTCAGCCTTGATGGCATCCACCTTGGCTTTCATTTCCGGGGTGATCAGCTTCTCGTTGTCCTTGTCGAGAGCCCAATCCACACCGCCTTCGGCCAGACCCAGGTTCTTGATACCCGGCTTCCACTCGCCTTTGGCAGCGTCATCCCAGGTCTGGTAAGCGGCCAGACCCACAGACTTGACCATAGAGGTCAGCATGGTGCCCGGTTGCAGGTGGTTCTGGTTGGAGTCCACACCGATGGCGAACTTGCCACTGTCCTTGGCTGCCTGATAGACACCGATACCGGTACCGCCAGCTGCGGCGTAAACCACGTCAGCACCCTTGGCGAACTGGGACTTGGCCAGCTCGGCACCTTTGGCCGGGTCAGCAAACGCGGCCGGGGTAGAGCCCGCCATGTTCTGGAACACTTCGATCTTCGGATTGACGAACTTGGCACCCTGCTCGTAGCCGCACTGGAATTTGCGGATCAGCGGGATATCCATGCCGCCCACGAAGCCGACCTTGCCGCTCTTGGAAGCGATGGCAGCCAGCGCGCCCACCAGGAAGGAACCTTCATGCTCCTTGAAGATGACGGACTGGACGTTCGGCTTGTCGACCACCATGTCGATGATGGTGAACTGGGTTTTCGGGAATTCGGTCGCTACTTTCTCGACGGCAGAGCCCATGTTGAAACCGACCGCCACGATCGGGCCGTTGCCACGGCTGGCCAGACGACGCAGACCCTGCTCGCGCTGGGCTTCGTTCTGGGGTTCAAACTCTTTGACCTTGACGCCCTTGTCCTTGTTGTAGAGCTCGACGCCGTTACGGAACACGGCTTCGTTGAATGATTTGTCATACTTGCCCGCGGTGTCATAAATGACGGCTGGCTCGGAAGCAGCCTGAGCAGAGAGAGCAGCGAGAGTGAGGGAGGCCACAGTGGCCAGCTTGAGCACTTTAGTCACGATCGTATCCTTGATTGTTATTAAGTGAGGGAACTTGCTTGCCTGTCAGAGCAGGCTATCTAGCACGCAGGCTTACTCTAAGTCAGCCCCGATGCGGGTCAAGCAAATGATAAGGGAAAAACGTTTGCGTTAACGGTTTGAATTCTAAGCAAATAACCTTATAAGCAGTTGTTTTTTAGCTACTTTTCAGTTTTTTATGCTAACAACCAAAAGACCCAAACGACATTTCTCTTATTGTTCAGCAAGTTACTGTAAACCGTTTTCCCCTGTTATTCATCCAGCCCCCCGGCAAGCCCGTGATCCGGCTCGCAAAATCCCCACAAACCGCGCGAGCAAGAGTTGGCTACAGCTGGGAACCTCAGCCCCCTCTTCTTTCTGTGCTAGCCAAAATTGGCCGCATCGGCGCCCCTGCAAGTCCCCATCTCGCCCCTCCCCCCGAGTTTGGATTTGGTCTGGCAGGGGGGATGGCCGTATAATCCCCGCCTGTATAAATAAACAGGAGTGGTGATGGACGTTTCAACCCTGCTCGACGGGCTCAACGACAAACAAAGAGATGCCGTTGCGGCACCCCGCAGCAACCTGCTGGTGCTGGCCGGTGCCGGCTCGGGCAAGACCCGGGTGCTGGTGCACCGTATCGCCTGGCTGATGCAGGTGGAACGCTGTTCACCCTTCTCCATCATCGCGGTCACCTTTACCAACAAGGCGGCGGCCGAGATGCGCGGCCGGGTCGAAAAAGTGATCGGCGACGGCGTGCGCGGCATGTGGATCGGCACCTTCCACGGTATCGCCCACCGCCTGCTGCGGGCCCACCATCTGGATGCGGGCTTGCCGCAGGATTTCCAGATCCTCGACTCCGACGACCAGTACCGTCTCATTCGCCGGGTGCTCAAGGCGCTCAACCTCGACGAGAAGCACTGGGCCCCGCGCGCCGTGATGGGCTACATCAACGGCAAGAAGGATGAGGGGCTGCGCCCCGGCGACATCGACCTCTATGGCGACCCTGTCACCCGCACCTATCAGCAGATCTACAAGACCTATCAGGAGACCTGCGATCGCTCCGGTCTGGTGGACTTCGCTGAACTCTTGCTGCGCGCCCACGAGCTGTGGCTCAACAAGCCGCACATCCTCGAGCACTACCGCGACCGCTTCCAGAACATCCTGGTGGACGAGTTTCAGGATACCAACGGCATCCAGTACGCCTGGTTGCGGATGCTGGCGGGCAACAGCGGCAAGGTGATGATCGTCGGCGACGATGACCAGTCCATCTACGGCTGGCGCGGCGCCAAGATCGAGAACATCCAGCGCTTCCTGACCGACTATCAGGGGGCCGAGACCATCCGCCTCGAGCAGAACTACCGCTCCACCGCCAATATCCTCAAAGCGGCCAACAGCGTCATCGCCAACAACGCCGAACGCCTTGGCAAGGAGCTATGGACCGAAGGGGCCGAAGGCGAGCCGATCTCCCTCTACGCAGCCTTCAACGAGGTGGACGAAGCGCGCTTCGTGGTCGGCCGTCTCAAGGATTGGAAGGAAAAGGGCGGCCTGTTGGCCGACTGCGCCATCCTCTATCGCTCCAACGCCCAGTCACGGGTGCTGGAAGAGGCGCTGATGCAGGACGCCATGCCCTACCGCATCTACGGCGGCTTGCGCTTCTTCGAGCGCCAGGAAATCAAAGACGCCATGGCCTACCTGCGTCTTATCAACAACCGTGGCGACGACGCCAGCTTCGAGCGGGTGGTCAACACCCCGACCCGCGGCATCGGCGATCGCACCCTCGAGATCCTGCGCGGCAACGCCCGCGATCAGGGGCTCAACCTGTGGCAATCGGCCAAGGCACTGCTCAACGACAAGGTGCTGACCGGTCGCGCCGGCAACGCGGTGCGCGGCTTTGTCGAGCTGATCGACGCGCTGGAGGAGCAGGTCGCCATGCTGCCGCTGCACCAGCAGGCGGATATCGCCATCCAGAACTCCGGCCTCAAGGCGATGTATCTGGCAGAAAAGGGCGAGAAATCCCAGGCGCGGGTAGAGAACCTGGACGAACTGGTCACCGCCTGCCGCCAGTACCAGCGCCCGGACGAGCTGGAGGATATGAGCGATCTCTCCGCCTTCCTCGCCCACGCGGCGCTGGAGTCCGGCGAGAATCAGGCGGACGAATATGCCGATGCGGTGCAGCTGATGACCTTGCACAGCGCCAAGGGCTTGGAGTTCCCGCTGGTGCTGCTGGTCGGCGTCGAAGAAGGCATGTTCCCCAGCCAGCAATCGACCGAGGAGTCGGGCCGGCTGGAAGAGGAGCGCCGCCTCTGTTACGTCGGCATGACCCGCGCCATGGAGAAGCTCTACATCTGTTATGCGGAGAGCCGCCGCATCTACGGCCGCGAGATGTTCCACAAGCCGAGCCGCTTTATCCGCGAGATGCCCGCCGAGTGTCTGGAAGAGATCCGGCTGCGCACTCAGGTGAGCCGCCCCACCCAGTACGGCCGCTTTAGCCAGAACGAGGTGCAGCAGAGCTTTGACGCCAGCGGCATCAAGCTCGGCCAGCGGGTACTCCATCCAAAATTCGGCGAAGGGGTGGTACTCAACTTCGAAGGGGTCGGCCAGCAGAGCCGGGTGCAGATCCAGTTCGACGACGTCGGCGCCAAGTGGCTGGTAACGGCGTATGCCAGATTGGAAGCGCTCTGATTTTTCCCGCCTTTTGATACAACCAACCCGGCTTAGGCCGGGTTGGTTATTTCAAACATTACAATAGAATATAGGGTCAATTAAGTAATCGTCTGCTGACCTTCCCTATATTCTACAATAAGAGCAGGCAACCTATTAATAAAGTTGTTGTTGGCATTTATAAATTTGTTATAAATTTCCTCTGCTGTATCACTCACTTGAAATAAGGCATAGTTCTCATGTGCAAGCTTATTTCTAAGACGTCCAATTGATATGAAGTCAGAAATGGCTAACGACAACTCATCTGACTCCCTAACTTTGGTTGCCATATACGATTTAAATCCATCCCCCATCAATGAGAAAAACTGATTTGCGTTACTTGAATCCCAATTAAACAATGTGTGATATTGTCTTGTAAGTGCCTTCCTAGAAATAAATTCTTTTGTTAGCTCACAATTACTTGGATTTAGGTTTGTTTTTATTTCTTCAACTACCCGCGCTTCAAAAAAACTAGCTGCCGATAGAACCATTATTTTTGAAAATTGGGATTTATACTCTGTCGCAAAGCTAATCATCCCTTGCCCAAGAAGGAAGTTATAGTTATCAATGTAATCCTCATACATTGATTCTATAGCCGCAAATCCATCATTCATTGGTAATGCCTATTATATATTTCTTTAGCACGTTCTAAGCGTTTAAGAACAGACTCTTTCCGTGTTGTTTTCCCTGTGCTGTAACGCATAAAGTCAGCATCATTGCGTAGGTCCCAAATATAACGCTTCGTTATTTTATTTACAGCTACTGTCTCCGCCATATAAGAATCTATACAGGAAGCATAAAATGCAGATTCAAAGAGAGTGATGCTTAAACGATGAGATCCTGCAACGAAATCGCTATCTTCAAGGTCTTCACATGCATCCATGAATGCCCCCCACAAATCACCAATGAGCTTAATGGTTTCTGGTGTGAATTTCTTAGCCTGATTAGAAAAACTATTAAGAAAACCTGATATTGATCTTTTATAACTCTCAGAGTTAACTAGCATCGCAACAGTTCTTAAAATAGCCTCAACATCACTTAGACGCAGATCTTCCTGCGGTTTCCCCAAGAGAGCTCTCCATCTTGCATTCTTATTTAGCTCCAATAGCGAAATAATAAATGGTGATTGATATAGGCTCATTCTAATCTCTTGTGGCGCCAAGTTAACACCACCACTGTTCAAACGGTTAAAGATCTCGAACATGGCACCATCTTCATCATCACCAGCAACTGGCTTTATCACCATATTTCTTATGGTTGCAAGATTAAGCGTCATTTGATAGTCGCCTAACGTTTCATAGTTTTTTCCATGAAATCTATTTTCCTGCCCTTCAAATACGCCATCTAATTTTAAATTGAACTTTTGGAAAAACTCATCATCCGCCATTATCTCTTCAGGAATATAGCCATGAGCATCAAATATATCTCTCAATTCAGAACGTTTTTCTTTTTTAGGGAAGCGGCCACTTACAAAATAATAAAGTGACATTAGTCTTTGCTGCCCATCAATCACTAAAAATTCATTTCTACCACTTTCATAGAGGAAGACTTGTGGTATAGGTAATCCAATTAGCAGTGACTCTATTAGCTTGGATGCCCTCTTGATATCCCATACATAATGCCGTTGAAACGCAGGGATTTTGAATACCTTTGACTTTATAAATGAAATAATGGTTAGTATATTAAAGTCATTAGGTGTTGTTGTAAGTTGAAATTCATTTATTGGGTAGCTTTCATCTTCAGCGTCGGTGTAACTATCATTATTGTAGGCGTCCATATATATTACCTTTCATAATTTAAATTTGTGATATATTGCCCCATCTGAGTCGAATAGGTCAATGGATCATCGACTTAATAAAAAGCTGTAGGTTCGATTAGCGAAGCGTAATCGGACGTTCGCGTAATCGGTCGCTTACAACGGAACAATCCTGTTAGGGGTTTACTCCAATCCCCCCAACGCCCCATCCACCGACCCGCACCAATCTGGTGGATAGACGCCGCTTACCACATAACGATGGAAGGTGGAATACGGCCAATCGGCCACCCGCGTGACATGACCATGCTTGAGCGGGTTGATATGGACGTAATCCATATGGCGGCGGTAATCCTGCTCATCCCGGATCAGATGTTCCCAATAATGGCGTTGCCAGATGCCCCGCTCCCCGTGACGTAACCGCGTCTGGCTGCGCCGCTCGTTCACCGGCAAGGCGCGGGAAAAGTGGCTTTTGATCAACCGCCACCGCAGGGGGAAATCGGTGTCTCCTTCCGGCAAAGAGAGAATGCAGTGGAGATGGTCGGGCAACACCACCCATGCATGAATGACGAAGGGGTGAGCCTGTTGCACCTTGGTAACGCTATGGCGCAGCAAGTCGATCTGCTCCACCAGCAACCGGTTATTGCGCCGCTCCAGCAGGTTGACGGTAAAGAACCAGGTTCCTCCGGGCCACCATGCCCGCCGCCAATTGGCCATCCCTTTCCCCTCGTTGAGACCGAAAAGCCAAGCATAGCCTTGCCTCACTTCGATCTGCTTGCGGGCCGTGATGATGCGGATGTTACTTACGCGATCGTCCGATTACGCTTCGCTAATCGAACCTACATGGACAGGAAATCTGGAACACCCACTTTCGGGCAAAGGCGTAACTGGTGGAGCTACGCCTTGTTTTTGGTGAAAGCCTCTGGTCACTTGACCAACTTGCTCTCCATCACCCCTTGCTTACCCTCCTCTTCACTGACCTGACTCAGCTTGGAGCGGGCCATCAGCAGGCCCATCTTGACCTCCTGCCAGACGTAGTAGTTTTTACCCGCCTCGGTGCTGAGAGTCAGGGTGGCATCGTTCTCCGACTTGGAGGTGATGGTGTGGCTGCCCGGTGTCACCTGCTTGAGGATGTAGGTGTGGGCCACGGTATCGCCGACCGCCATACCATCCACCAGCAGCGGCATTTTGACGGCGGCACCGAAGGTCTCGTTGCGATAGATATAGAGGTTGGCCGCATCCTTGGGCGCCACAAACTGCTTGGCCTGGGCGTCTGCGGTGGCATCGGCCATGGGTACGGAAGCACAACCAGAAAGCAGCGCCGCCGACAGCAGGGCGGCACTCATCATTATTTGCCTGAACATAGTCGTTATTTTTTAGTGGGTTAACGGGGTTTAAAGGTTCGCATGAGCCTGCGCTGGCTGACAATCACTCAAATCGGTCGGGGTGTGACCCGGTTCAATTTTTCGGCATTTGGTGGGATAAAGGGGGGAACTCAGAAACCCGGCCGCCAGATGGGGCGCGGTGGCCGGGTGAATTGTAAAGAGTAGGGTGACAGGGAAAGGGATCAGCCTAGTCTAATCAACTCGATGGGGGCGTAGCGCTCACCGGAGTTTGCCAGCAGCACGCACTTCTCATGCTCCGCCTGATAGGGGGTCATATTGTCGGTGTGGGCCTCTTTCAGAAAATCGACTGCGCCAGTGGCGGCAATCATCACGCGCTGACCCAGGTTCAGCACATTGCGGTTACGGTCATAGATCTTCATCTCATTCTCCTTTTCTTGTGTCCTGGCGAATGCGCAGGCGCGTGTCCAGGACAACGGCATTCAGCCTACGCCCCTGAAAAAAGGTGATTTATGTCACAGATCAAAAAAGGGATGATAAGGGACTCGCAGGCTCAAAAAGCGAGCATGGCCCCTTGGCCAACGGCTGTCGCACGCAGTGGTGCTGCCCTGCCCTTTTCGTCGCGGCAGGCTCGAACCCGGCAGCGGTTGGGGTATATTGGTGGCCGATTAGCCAGTCTCATTCACCGTGACCGCGCAAGCGGGCCGCTGTTTCAACAAGATGGAGAGTGCTCATGAATCGCGACATTACCGCCCAGTTCATCAAGATGCTGACCAATCTGGATCACTGTCTGGCCAAGGCCGAGGCCCACGCTGCGGCGAAGCAGTTCAACGTGGAGAACTTCTTCGGCGAGCGGCTGATCGTCGATATGCTACCGCTCTCCAAGCAGGTGCTGATCTGCTGCGATTCGGCCCGCGCCGTGGTCGCCACCGCCAGCCACAGCGAGCTGCCGGTGCTGGGGGATGACCCCAAAACCATGGCGGACCTGCGCGCCCATCTCGGCAAGACCATCAGCTATCTGCAAGGCAAGCTGGACGCAGACTACAGCCAGTATGCCAGCGGCCGTTACGTGCCCCACTGGGCGGGCGGCAAGGGGATGGATGGCCATACCTGCGTCCATGAGTACGGCATTCCCAACTTCTACTTCCACCTCACCATGGCCTACGCCCTGCTGCGCCGCGCCGGGGTCGATCTCGGCAAGCGCGACTATCTGGGCGGGCTCAACCTGCAATAAGCGCTGCACGCCACTGGCGGCAAACAGATAGCAAAAGCCTGCCAAGCGGCAGGCTTTTTTATGCCGGATGGCACTGGGCTGGTGCGCAGAAGGGCTGCGCCCTAGAAGGGGCCGTTGCGCTCGCGCAGCTTGTCGGGCAGGCCGTCGTGATCCCCCAGCTCGCGCGCGGGCACGTCATCCCAGTGCAGCTTGCCGAGGGTGATATTGCGCTCGGGATGCACGGCGTAGTGGATGCGGTTGTCCTCCCGATCGGTATCGCCGATGCAGAGCAGCCGGACAGTCTCTTCGGTGTTGTTGATAAAGGCGTGGGCCAGCCCGTCACCGGCCTTGAAACCGACCGAGTCCCCCGGTTGCAGGCGAAAGAGCACGCCGTCGAGCCAGACATCCGGCGTCCCCTCCAGCACGTGAACAAACTCGTCTTCGGTCTTTTCGGCATGGGGCCAGCTGGTGCGATGGCCGGGCTCGACGATCTCGTGGTGAATGCCGATGCGGCTAAAGCCGAAGTGCTTGCCGAGGGCGCAGCCGCGAGAAAGGGGCTCCTGACTGCCGGAGTAGTAGCGCGGCGTCTGCTCTTGCAGCTCGCTCCAGTGTTTGATGCAGGGGTGGCGATTCATAGTGGTTCCTTTTCTATGAGGATGCGGTCACGGGAAGGGTCATCCTAACTGCCTGAATGCGGCGGAGAAAAGCAGAAATCGGTCAGCCCACTTCGCAGCAGATGGTGAAAAGACGAACTCGGCTGCGGGTCAATTCCCATCCTGCAAGGGCTGTACGGCCATGCCAGCGGCAGCGGTGCGGACAAAAATGGAGACAAAAAGAGGGAGCCGCTGGCTCCCTCTCTCGATTTGTCTGCCCTCGTTTTCTGAAGCTGACATTCCGCTCTTATTTCCCGCTCTTATTTCCCCAGATTGTCCGCCAGCTGTTTGGCACGGCTGGCCGCCCACTGGTCGATCATCTTCTCCATCTCCCCGGCGGTGATGGGCTCATCCTTGTGGGTGGTATCCGTGCTCTCGCGGGCATCCATCACCCGCACCAGCAGCTTGCCGCTCCGGGAGTCGAGCAGTTGGGCCATGCTGCCCACCTTGAGCAGGTAGGGCTCCTTGCCGATCACCTCGCGGGTGACGTTGATGGCGATCTTGGCCGGCAGCAGGTCACGCAGCTTGGGGTCGGGGCGGGTCAGGTCGAAGTTGGTGACGGCGGCCTGGATCCGCATCACTTTCGGGCCGGGGGCTGTGGCGATCTTGACGCCCTGCTTGATCAGCTCGCTCTGGAACTTGTCGTGGTAATAGCGGCCAATCTGGTTCTGTTCATTGGCGGTCAGCAGATACCACTGGCCGTTCTCCTGCCGGATAAACTGCAGCGGATCGAGCAGCACCTCATTGTATTGGCGCAGGTCAACGCCCGGCTCCTTGTAGACACGCTGATTGGGGTTGCTCTCGCTCTGCTGGAAGGCTGTCAGCGGGATCGCCTGCAAGCTGTGGGATACCTGATTCGTGACGGCGCAGCCACCCAGAAGGGCCGCAGCCACGGCAACCATCACGACCTTTTTCATATTTGCTCCTGCATTTTACTGTTTGTTTTTGCTGTGGATTTCGCACCACATGGCTGGAGAACCCGTGCCGGATGCCGCCAATGTCACAGAGAAATAACCTATTCATCACCTTCCCACAAGCAACAGATCAGGATTGTTCAGCTCACATCCAAGTTGTCACAATTGAGGCACTTTTGTACAGGGTCAGCCAGGGTATGAGCGGCAGTCTGGCGAGGGTTCGGTTGTTTAATCCGGCTAAATGGGGCTGCGGAAAGCGCTCGGTTTTTTCAAACGATGCGAGCCAGCGGGCGGCGTGAGTTGAACGGGGGAATGCCCTGGAACGCGCGATGACCGATCATCAGCCATCCTGCGCAAACTTGCCTGCCGCCGGAGAAGCGGCAGGCTCATTCATCAGTTATCCAGATCCCAGGGGCACTGCTTGACCAGCCCCTCTTTGCCGCTGGCGACGATCGCCTGCTGCACCATCCGTTTGTAGCGATTCTTGATATGGGCGGGCAACGCGGGCACCAGCAGCCGCTCGTCAAACTCCGGCAGCGGGCGATCCGGCAGCACCGCCTGCTCCTGCGGGCTTAGGGGCGGCCGGGAGGCCATATTGCTGGCCGAGATGGTGGGCGTGCCCACCAGCATCTGGCGTTGCAGCGGCGCGCTCAGCAGAAAATCCACCAGCAGGTAGGCGGCCTTGAGCCGTGCGGGATCATCCCCGACATGGCGGGCGATGGAGATCGCATCGAGGGCATAGATGGCCCCCTCCTGCACCATGGCGATCCGCCACTGCTGATCGTTCTGCTTGTTGCACTCCACCAGCTCCAGCCCCCAGGTGGTGGCAAAGGTCTGCTGGCGCAGATCCTCACAGCGGTTGGCCTGATTGAACCAGAAGCCGCGACTGGCTCGCAGCCGCTGCGAGAGCTGCTGCTCCACCTCTTGCTGCAAGGTCTTGTCGGCCAGCATCTCGCCGCTGGCAAACAGGGCGGGCGACTTGCCCAGCGAGAGCAGCACCGAAAAGAGCAGCGGCTCGAACTGGTCGCAGAACTCGGCAAACTGGCCTGGCGGCGAGCTGTTGGCAAGCACCTGCCAACTGGTGGGCGCTTGCGGCACCTGCTTGCTGTCATAGGCGAGGCTGAACATGGCGTAGGAGAAGGGCACCGAGTAGTTGCGCTCCCCCTGCTTGTCATACTCGGTGTTCTTGAGGGCGGGCTTCACCTCGGCGTAGTGCTGCAGGCGACTGAAATCGATGGGGAGCAGCAGCTTGAACAGCGGCTGGTGATGGGCCTTGTAGAAGTAGCTGGTCGGCAGCACCACATCGGCGCTGCGGGTGCGCAGGGAGCGGTAGACGCTGTCGAAATCGGTCAGCAGCGGCTCGATCCGGCTGACCGTCGCCTCCACCCCATGGGCTTTGGCGTAGTCGGCAAACTGTTGTTCATAACCCGCAGGCAGATAGCCCCACTCCAGCAATTTGAGCTGAACCGGGGCCGCCAGCGCCGGGGTCATCCCCAACAACCAGCAAAGAGGCAGTAGACGCATGGCCGGGCACTCCTGACAGGTAAACCTTGTTGGAGTATAGGCCCATGCGCCCACCCGTCAGGCCACCAGCTCGGCCCCCATGCTCGCCAGAATGGAGAGGCTGACCACCGCAAACAGCACGCCGGTCACCAGATTGAGTGGCCGCTGCACCCGCAGCAGCAGGCGCTGGGCGCGATCGGTGGAGAGGCTCCACGCCAGCAGCCCGAACCAGCAGAGGGAGATGATGAAGAGCTCGCCCACCAGCAGGCTGCGGGTCATTCCATCCACCTCTGGCGTCACCATGGCGGCCAGCAGACCGATAAAGAACACCAGCGCCTTGGGGTTAAGCAGGTTGGTGGCAAGGCCAGTGCGCACGCCCCTGCCCCAGCCGCGCAGCTCGTTGGCGGCGCTGGCCATCAGGGTACTGCTCTGCTGCCGAGCCGCCATCAGGGCGCCCCACCCCAACCAGCCCAGATAGAGGGCGCCGCAGCACTTGATCACCATAAACAGCAGCGGGTGACTGGCGATCAGCATGCTGATCCCGGTCAGGCTCAGGGTGGCGTGCACCATGATCGCCAGCGAGATGCCCAGCGCCGCGCCAAGGGCGGTCGGCCGGTGCAGGCTGGTGCGCAGGATCAGGGCGAAATCGGGGCCGGGGCTGGCCAGTGCAATCAGGTGCATCAGGCCGAGGGTAACGAACAGACTGGTCAGCATAACAACTCTCGCTTTAACGACGGAGAGCCAGCATGGCGGATCAGCGGGGGGCGCGGCTTGTAAAAGATTGCATCTGGGCACGAAATTCGGCGGGCGTCAGACCGAATGCCTGGCGAAAGCCGTGGTGGAAGTGACTCTGATCGAAGAAACCGACCGCCAGCGCCACCTCGCTCACCGCCATCCCGCTCGCCAGCAGCCGTTTGCCCTGCTCCAGCCGCAGCCGTTTCAGCCAGGCGTAGGGGGTCATGCCGCTGCGCTTCTTGAACTGGCGCAGGAAGGCGAAACGATCGAGCCCGAGCAGCCCCGCCAGCTCTTCCAGCGAGTGGGGCTCGTCGAGGGCGGCCATCAGGTAGTCGCGCAGGAATCGCAGTTGGGGATCGGCCAGCTGGTGTACCTCAGGGGCCAGATGCAGCAGCTCCCCCAGCAGGGCGAGCAGCTGGCTCTCGATCAGCAGGCCATCGGCCTTGGGATTGTCGAGATAGCCGTGCAGCTGGGCAAAGCCCTGATAGAGGTCTGGGCGGCTCTGCAATCCCTTGTCGAAGAAGGGTTCCGGCTGCTCCGGCAGCCAAAGCGCCAGCTGCTGCGGATCGATGGCGAAGACCCGCACCTCGTACCCTTCCGGCAGCAGGCTGAGGCCGTCGTGCACCTCGTCCGGGTTAACGGTAGAGAGCACCCCGCGCACCAGATGGTGACTGTTCCCCTTGTGGATAAACTTCTGGCCACCCCGCTGCACCAGCCCGATATGGTAGTCGAGATGGACATGGCGGCCGTAGCTGAACGCCCTGTGGTGGGAGTGTGACAGCTCAACCCCCGGCAGGTGCGGGGATTGCCAGTAGCGGATGAGGGAATCGGTGGTACTCATGGCTTATAGATACACCAGAAGCGGGCCTTGGACTTGTAGATTATTGCACGCAACCCCCTCTCAACGCCCCCACAGCCGCGGGGTTGACTCCACCAGCGAGGCGAGCGGCACCCGCTCCACCATCTGACGCATACGCTGCACCAGTTCGGGATTGCCTTCCCCCAACGACTTGTTCAGCACAATATGCACCTGCAGTGGGGTGACCGGCAGGTAGATGAGGCGGGTCGCCGCAGGGAGCTTGGCACGAAAATGGTTGGCGGAAATATCGTTGGAGAAGAGCGCTGCATCGATGCGCCCGCGCAGCAACTTCTGCATGTTGCCATGCTCCCAGCTGAGCTGGGAGAGGGTGTCGATGTGGATCTGCGGATGCTGCAACAGCGGCGGCACGATCGCCTGACTCGACCAGCCGATGGTGGTGCCGAAGAGATCTTCCTGCCGTTCGACCGAGTGAAGTCGCGATGGCACCAGTACCACCAGCACTGGCCGCAGCAGCAACAGGTGGGGGTCGATATAGCGAAAGTGACGAGCACGCTCGGGACTGTAACTCAGCAGCGGGGTCAGATCGCACTCGCCGCTCTCGAGGTTGCTGAGCAGCCGCGCCACATTGAGCCCCTGCCACTCAATGATACGCCCGATCGCGGGTTCGATATGACGGCGAAAGTAGTCGATCACCGGCCCGGAGACCTCGCCCTGCTGATCGATGGTGACCAGCGGCGCCAGCTGAAAGACGCATCCCCGCAGTGGCGCGTTGATCGCCACGGCTTGGCTGATGGTCATAAGAGGGAGAAGAAGTGCCGATAGCAGTAATAACAAACGCGTGCCCGAACGAGAGATGCCCATAGGTGCCGACCCGATGCCCTGATAGCCATCAGCATGGCACAAGGCAAAGGGGCGGGCTATCCGCTCCTGCTGCGCTTCGACCTCTTGCGCCACCTACACCCATGACCAATGGGCCCCCGTTTTATTGCGGTGAAAATCAATAATTCCGCTGCTTTGATGGATTTTGGTCTCTTGAGATATAGTGCGGCCCCATTCATCAAACCGGCGGGTGAGCGCCCCGCCGGACAGGTAAATTCATGAGACTGTTTTTGCTGTTGTTGTCGTTGTTTGCTGCGACTGTAAGTTCTGATGAAAAGCCGCGCCTGCCCTATTACGACTGGGGTCGCTGCCCGTTTGAAGGTTGCACCTATAAGACATGGACCACCAAGCAAGAGGTGATCGTCAGAGCCGAGCCATCCCTGACGGCCAAAGCGCTGTTCCGGCTACCCCGCGGCCAGCAGGTGGAAGGGCTGACCGGGGTCGTCATTACCGAACAACCGGGGATCGTCGAGATACTCAGATCGGTCAAGCTGGGCTACAGCAAAGAGGGCAAAGGGCCGCTGTTGAATATGAAGGCAGGGGAAACGCTTTATATCCTCGGCGGACTGGGCGAAGGCAATAGCCTGTTCTGGTACAAGGGCAAAACCTACATCCTCGATTATGACTATGCGCGCAAAGAGATCAGATACGGCCGGTCACCGCAGAACCGGTGGTGGGTAAAAATCCGGGACAAGCAGGGGCGTGAGGGTTGGGTTGCCGAAGCCAAAAACTTCGCCCATATGGACCGTTTCGAATAGTGACAGCCAGCCCCCCGAGATCGGGGAGCTGGCCGTGGATGACTCACTGCTTGGGTTGCAGCTTCATCTCTTGCAGATACTCCAGCACCTGGGTTTTGTAGTCCACCTGATAGGAGAACTTGGTGCTGTCGCACGCCGCAATCAGGTTGACCGCGGTGCAGAACAGGGTGGCTGCCAGCAGCCCCTTGCCAACCCACTGCGGATAACGACGGCTCCAGCGCACCAGTAACAGCAGGATCGGGAACAGGGCGTAGGGGAATATCAGCATCAGGTGCCAGTAGTTGAAGATGATGGGCGAGAGGGCCGCACTCACCAGCACCGCCAGCACTGCCGCCAGCGCATAGAGACCGAGCCAGCTTTCACCATCCACTGGCGCGCGGTCGCTACGCAACAGACGCGGCTTGAGTTCGCGCCACAGCTGCCAGTTGGCCTTGGCCGCCAGCAATACGGTCGCCGAGCCGACCCCGTAAATCACCACCCGCCACAGCCAGACTGCCGCCATCTGCAGGTATTCGTGCCCCGCCAGCCAGATGAACTGGGTGTCATTGACCAGTTTGCTGGCAAACAGCCAGGAGCCGTAGCGCAGCCAGTAGAGCACTGATTTCAACACCGGATAGACGTGCACCAGCCCCCAGCCGATATAGCGCTGGCGCGCCTCGGGATCGACGTTTTGGGTGATGTGGCTGTTGCTCATCACTTCCATCACGTAGGGGATCAGGGAGGCACCGATCAGCAGGGTAGCCACCACCACCCCGCTCCAGCTCACCTTGAGAATGCGGCGCCAAAACAGATAGGTGGACATCACCGCCAGCAGCGGCCAGGAGTAGTGCAGTTGCATCGCCATA
Organism: Aeromonas sp. MTB; assembly: GCF_056632455.1. Taxonomy (NCBI): domain Bacteria; kingdom Pseudomonadati; phylum Pseudomonadota; class Gammaproteobacteria; order Aeromonadales; family Aeromonadaceae; genus Aeromonas; species Aeromonas sp. MTB. The sequence continues at coordinate 87,208 of NZ_CP147026.1, read as the reverse complement.
CCGATGGCCAGCAGGTGAACGATCATGTGCCAAAAGGAGGCCCGCTCGCGCATATGCCAGGCCGACCAGCAGTGCATGGCCGAGAAAAGGAACAGATAGGAGGGGTTGTAGAGTAGACTCTCGTACTGGAACCAGGGGTTGAGCCAGCAGAGCACCAGAAACAGCAGACGCACCCTGTCATCAAACACCTGACGGATCACCGCATCAAACAGCAGGAATCCGACCAACCGCATCGCCAGCAGCAACACCATGGGGGCATAGGGAGAATCCCACAGCAGCAGCGGCCCGCCAATCAGCCAGGCCGACAAGCTCCCCGGCACATTACCCACCGCACTCGCCGCATTGCCATAGCTGAGCCAGACCCCCTCATAAGCCCCAAGGTAACCCTTGTAGAGCATCTGGGTCTGATCGCCGGTGAGGAGTTGGTGATCGGAAAACAACCAGGAAAGCAACAGCCCGGCAAATATACAGGCCGCGAATAATGCGTTATGGTAGCGCCCACTAAGACCAATCATTGATCCATACCTATTGAAAAAATTGCTAACGACTTTAACAGTTGCCACCTGATTTTGCTCGTTTACGATTCACATTTTTAGTAGATTTACCAGTCAGTTATGAGACCCGCGGAGCAGTTATGACCCCACCAGTTAAAAAGTTTTTATTCATTGTTGAAGACTTGTATGGTGGTGGTGCGGAAAAGGTTTTGCTCAATACCGCATCATTGCTAAAAGATGCCGGTGCAGATGTAACTTTGTTTACCTTGCGGGAAAAAATAGACCATACGCTACCTGACAACATTCACCCGATTAATCTTGGCATTGTCACAAAGCTGACTAAAGCTATATCCAATGTTGCGGTTGAAAAAATACAAGCGTCGCTGATCCTGAAAAGAATCAAAGAGATTTCACCTGACGTCATCATCTCATGCTCATGTGATAAAATTACCAGGCACCTGCCTGATACACTGAATATCTATTACTGGATCCACGGTAATGTCACCGGTTTTGCCAAAGACAATGCCAAAGGATATGAAAAATTCAAGCGCTTCTATAATGGCAAGAAACTGATCTGCGTATCTCGTGGTATCGCGGACGACATTTTGCAAAATGTAAAAGCTACACCCAAATCGTGTCAGGTTATCTACAATCCTTTTGATATCGAGAAAACTCAGGCGTTGGCCAATGAGCCTTTCAGCAAGCCATTCGACAAGTATTTTATCCATGTTGGCACCTTCGAAGAACGAAAACGCCACGATCGTCTCTTGCAGGCATATCAGCTAAGTGGCGTTGATACGCCACTCGTCCTGATGGGCAAAGGGGAGCGACGCCCTCACATTGAAGCCATGATCGAGGAGATGAACCTTGCCAACAAGGTGAAAATCATCGATTTTCAGAAGAATCCCTATCCCTATATCAAAGCGGCCCAAGCACTTATCCTGACATCAGATGCTGAAGGATTGCCAACAGTGCTTATTGAAGCACTTATCTGCCATACCCCGGTGATCAGCGTGGATTGTCCGTCTGGACCGGCAGAGATTCTTACTGGGTCACTGCAAGATAACCTTTGCGCCCTTTTTGACATTCCCAAAATAGCGCAAAAAATATCTCGTATGGATATTGATAAAATGCATATACCAGATCATTTTTACAGCCCATTCTCTAGTACAGAGACCATAAAATCATTTATGTCACTTTAGTTTATTAAATTTAATGAAATAACATTGAAATGTCATTTTGAGAGCTAATCCAATGAATATCCTATTAATAGGTATTGATAACGCAGGGCTCATTACCCCGATAGTTGAAGAGATGCGACAGCAAGGACACGCGGTTACATTTATTGAGAATGGGGAAATATCTATATATGATTACCTGCATCCAGTAGAGAGAATATCAAACTTAATTTCAAAGGCTCTGTTTAAAAGGAATTTAAAACAAGAAAGAAGCTGGCTGTCGACAACCCAGTTTTTGAATGGTTTTACAAAAAACCGCCACTTTGATATCACTATCCTCACTAATCCTGATATTTACACGGCAGAACATCTGACACAGATCAAAAAATGCACCAACAGGATGATTTGCCACCTGTGGGACAGTACTCTCAGAATGCCAAATAATATCAAAAACATTTCACTTTTTGATAAAGTTTTGAGCTTTGATCCGCAAGATGTTAAAAAGTATGGTTTTACACCAGTAACTAATTACTATAAAAATAATTTAACCCCACTCCAACCAAACAGAAACTATGATGGTGATGTGTTTGGTATTTTTAGTTTTGATCGTGAACGCTACGCCTTTATAACTGCATTTCTGGATGCCAACCCAGGCTTAAAAATTAAAATCATGATTTATGTTGATCACCACCGAAAGATCAAAAAAATAAGAGACAAGAGAATCGAAATAATTACCAAGCCAATTACTGGTGATGAACTATTGGCAATCTCATCGGCTTATCACTGTATTCTTGATATAGGATACCAGTCACAAAAAGGCTTGTCTTTTAGATTTTTTGAGTCTCTTGCCTATGAACAAAAAATAATATCAAATAACAATACCGCAGAGACATATCCGTTCTTTCATCCCAACAATATATTTTGCATAACAGATGAAGATCTAAAAGTATCACCTGACTTTTTAGCGATCCCTTATCATCACATATCTGACGAGATAAAAAATCAATACAGACTAGATATATGGGTAAATAAATATATCAAGGCGATGCTTTAATTTTTATTCTGCACCAGGCTATGGTGCAGAAATTTAAATTATTGTGTTATGTACTGAACATACCAATCATTAAATTGATTCTCAAACTCATCCATATTAATGTAGTTTACACTTTGTTCTTTTTTGACATCAACATACATTACCATGGCTTTCTCAAAATTTGGTAACCACTCCCGGTTTTCACCTTTACCAAAATTGTCATTATATATTCCAAATATAGGCTTTTTAAGCCCTGCGGCAATGTGTACTGTCGCGGTATCTACAGACACGATACCGATACTATTTCTTATTTGAGCGAATAGAATACCTAAAGAATGGGATGAGTCATGTGTGATAACTCTTTCCCTTAAGATATCAGGCATTCTCCTGATATTGTGTTCTGTTTCAATTTTCTTTATCGGTGGATAGAGCAAACATACATTATATCCAGGCTTGCTCAACATAACCTTCAGGATCTCGATAATTTTTTCATCATTAAATGATCGCGCGCTGCCACTACCGTAAGGATTAAAACAGATTGTGGGATTATCAGGCCAGCTAGATTTAACGCTTGACTCATCTTCAAGATATTCTGGAACAATATAATCTGTATCGGGGTTATCAATCCCAATTTTATTAACGGCCAAGGCAAATTTCTGTGAGAAGTGAATATTCTTGGTTAAATGACCAATTTTAATATTCACACATTTTATTTTGTCATCTATGCCAATAACATTTTTTACAGATAATTTTGAGATAAAGAAAATATCTTTCATCTTCATTTCATTAGTAAGATGAACAAGATATTCAACATCTCCTATATCTCTAGCCAATGAGGCGAGTGCTGCATAACTTGGTCTTTTCGGAATAGAATAAACTTCATCAAAAAGAAATTGGTTTTTAAATAAAGACCTCATCTCAGGAGTTGTAATTGCAACTACTTTTTTGCCTGGAAACTTCTTTTTTATTTCACGAGCAACCCAAGATGATACTATGGCATCCCCCAATTTGGCATCCCAACGAACAAAGACTATAGCACCATCATCACTTGAAGCTGATTTCAAAGACCGGTCAAAAAGCACAATCCCTATTTTACGACGAATGATATCGCGCCATGATTGCAATTTCTTAATCATTTTCTTCCCTCCAGAGGCGATACCTTTATTGTGGTAGTTAAAGCCGAAAATAAAAACATGAAGAATATCATCCCGGAGTTATGACTTATAAATGCTTGACTCAAGCTATAATCAACAAGAGTTAATGATGAAACCGCCAACATACTACTAACCAACAAGTTATCTCTATTTTTACTCGCAACCCAAAGTGGATAAAAGTACAGCAGAGCTAACATCAAGAAGCCTATAATGCCGCGTTTAGCCAATTCATCTAAAAATTGATTATGTGCATGTGAGTTAAAATTATAAATGAACTCGGATATAGAACCATTATTATATTGGTTTAATTGTGATAAGCGAATGCCGTTATTTCCCCAACCAAAAATTGGTTTTTCCAAAAAAGAGTTATATGCACTTTCCCACAACTGCAATCGAATGCCTAGAGATGTATCCGGGTTCACACCATCAAAATAATGAACAACATCTGCTTTCGCATTATATATCCTGTCCATTACGCCACTTTGCGGAAGCATAGCCAAGAAAAACAATAAGGCACATACTGTACTTGCATAGAGACCATCTTTGAGGGATAGCTGTTTTCGAAAATAAAAAACTATTGTAAACAATACGATTGGAAGTAAAACCCAGCCACCTCTGGTCCCGGAGAGAAAACTGCCTATCCCCCCCATTAAAAATGAAAGAAGCATAATGGCAGCAATGCTTTTCTTCCCTAAATGGCGGAACCAAAAAAAAGCACATAGACATAACAATGCCAATGTCATGCTGATGTTGCCTGACTGAATTGGCATGCTTTCATCAAAAGCTCGTGGCATTCCTAAATAAACTTTCTCATATATCGCAATTAGACCTGAACTAATTGCTCCAATAGAAAGCCCCGCAATAAACACATTAATATTCACGGGAAACAAACTCAATAAAGGCAATGTCATTGCAGCCATTAATAGGCGACTGGGTCGGTCTAACTCTTTTAGAGCACCACCATCAATCCAGATTGACACTGCCTGGATGATAAAAAAAGAGATGAATATATATGATAATATTTTTACCTCAGAACTCATTGCCACATAATACTTTTTACGCCAAAAGACAAAAACACTTGCCAAAACTAAAATGCTAGGCCCATATCCATAGCCACTGGGAACAGTTAAAACTATTGCACCAAATAAAAAAGCTGCAAATTGCACAATATTATTTAGTCGTAAGTACTTTTTATCTAAATTCACAAGTCATTTCCTAAACACATAATTACCGCGAATTTTGCGCCACAATCCGAACACATCGGTTCGGGGGAAGATAGCAATCCGGCGGATCTGGTAGGGGTCCTGGTGCATCGCTTTGGGGCCGCTATTGGTAGCAACGGCAAAACGATACCCGGCAGCGATAGCCTGCTCCTTGGCACTCTCGTTCATATCTCCGTAAGGGTAGGCAAACGAGAGCAACGAATGGCCAAGCAGGGCCTCCAGTTGGCGTTTATTCTCCTGAATTTCATGGGCTTGTTGTTCGGGTGTGAGCTTGCTCAAGCGGGGGTGAGTCAGGGTATGACCACCAATTTCCACATGACCGCTGGCGGCCAACGCCTTGACCTGCTCACCACTCATCAATGAAACCTTGGTGTCCGGATTGGTCGGATGCTCCACATCCCAACGGTTATAACCTTCGCCAGTCACCACGTACACCACAGCTTTATAACCATATTTTTCCAGCAGGGGCAGCATGCGGGTCAGGTTGTCCTGATAGCCGTCATCGGCGGTGATCATCAGGTACTTCTTGCCGTATTGCAGACGGTGGATAAAGCCTTTGTCCGCCAAATCGCGGAAAGTCAGGGTTTCGTAGCCGAGCCACTTCATCAGTCGCAGATGCTTCTCGAACATGGTGATCGGCATCCAGGTGCCATGCACCCCTTTCTCGCTATCCTGTTCGATAAAACGGTGGTACATGATGACGGGCATCTCGCGGCGCAGGGTTTCGACTACGGCATCCTGATAGATGGTTTCGAGGCCAGATACTACCCCCTGCAAGCCATACTCATCTTGAATGCGTTGCCGAATGGCTTCCGGCACCGTCTTGCTGGTCAAAGCGGTCTCGATTTCTCCCTTAAGGGCAGCAAAATCGATAGCCAGATCCTTGGGGCCGATATCGCCAAAATTGCTGGCCAGAGCATCATCCAGATTCTGTTCGGTCACCAGACCAATGGCCCTGGCTTCACCAATGGCAAAGGCGGGCCGACCACAGAGCAGTGCTTCCATCGCTACCCGACCGGCACCGATCACCAGATCGCAACTCGCCAGCAGAGCGGGGACATCATCGACATAGCCAACAAACTCGGCGCGTCCTTCGAAACGGGCAAAGCGCTCCGGTACCTTGGTACCGCTGACAATCCGCACCTTGCAGGCATCCAGGTCGAGCACTTCATCGAGCAGACGGTAACAGAGCTCCCCTTTGGGGCCGCTCAAACGGCCAATGATGGCAATCACCGGCTTTGGGTTGTCCGGCGCAGGCACAGGCTGGAATTTGTCGATTTCGATACCGTTGCGCAGCACCTGCACGATGGCAGGATCCACCCCCAGATTGTCGACAATTTGATGGGCAATATCCTCACAAACGGCAACCGCCCTAAGCCCAAGGGCATGGAATGCCTTGCGCGAAGCATGCACCGGCTGGCGACCATGCACCGTGGTGATCATCGGGGTGCCAGTCAGCTTACAGGCCACATAGCTGCTCCAGCCGGAGGCGCGGGAGTGAGCATGCACCAACTGGATATGGTGCTTCTTGATGAGATAGATGAGGTAGAAGACGTGCCAGAAGCGGCGCAGAATGCTGCGCTTGTTGAATCTCAGCTTGAAGACGGGGCCAAGCGTCGGCTTGGTCAGGGTATCTGACACATAAAAGACGTTGTGACCACGCCGGGTCAGTTCGTTACCGACCGTGGTGGCATAGACCTCAGCTCCCGTTACCTCGAGCTGGGAGAGTGCCATCAATATATTCATCGCGCGGTTACCCGGTAGAGAAGAGAGGAACGGCAAGCAGCCACAGAGACCAGAAACCGGAAGCAGGCGAGTGCCCACTTCCGGTTTTGCGCTCAAACTGCTGCGTTGTGCTCACCCGTTAGCGGTTGAGCCAGGCCATGTAATCCGCTACCCCTTCGGCAACGGTTTTGAACTCGGCGTCATAACCCACGCTGCGCAGCTTGGTCATGTCAGCCTGGGTGAAGCTCTGGTAGCGACCCTTGAGGTGATCCGGGAAGGGAATGTACTCGATGGAACCCTTCTGATGATGCTTGATCACCGCTTCGGCCACGTTCTGGAACGGCTCGGCACGGCCGGTACCACAGTTGAAGATGCCGGAGTGCTGCGGGTTCTGCCAGAACCAGAGGTTTACCTTGCAAACGTCGTCGATATAGATGAAGTCACGCATCTGGCCACCGTTCGGGAAGCCATCGCAACCTTCGAACAGCTTGGGATTCTCGCCCTTCTTCACCTGGGTATTGAGGTGGAAGGCAACGGAAGCCATGGAGCCTTTGTGCTGCTCGCGCGGGCCGTAGACGTTGAAGTACTTCAAACCGACAACCTGAGAGTTGATCTCCGGCATCCAGCGGCGCACGTACTGGTCAAACAGCTGCTTGGAGTAGCCGTAGACGTTGAGCGGCTGTTCGAACTTGGGATCTTCGATGAAGTTGTCGTTGCGGCCACCGTAGGTCGCGGCAGAGGAGGCGTAAATAAACGGAATTTCGCGCTCGATGCAGTAGTGGAACAGATCCTTGGAGTACTCGTAGTTGACCTCCATGATGAACTTGCCGTTCCACTCGGTGGTCGCAGAGCAGGCGCCTTCGTGGAAGATCACCTCGATGCCGTTGTCCCACTCTTCAAACTCGTCGCCGGAGACGATGCGCGCCTGAAACTCGTCTTTGTCCATGTAGTCAGCGATGGTCAGATCGACCAGGTTGACGAACTTGGTGCCGTCGGTCAGGTCATCAATGACCACGATATCGGTCCGTCCTTGAGCGTTCAGCTGCTTGACCAGATTGCTGCCGATAAAGCCAGCACCGCCAGTTACTACGATCATGGAGTTTGCCTCTCGTACGTTGATGGCTACATGTGACTGCTTGTTAAAGCTGTGTATAGTGAGCCAATTTGAAATTGCCGAAAAGTTTATCACGGGCCGTCCGGGGATTCGACCTTGTTCAAAACTGCCCCGAGCGGAACCTGTTGGAGGAATGAGTGATGAAAACCAGAGACAGGATCATTCACAGCGCGACCGAGCTGTTCAACGATCAGGGTGAACGCAACATCACCACCAACCACATTGCGGCGCACATGGGCATCAGCCCGGGCAACCTCTACTACCACTTCCGCAATAAAGAAGACATCATCCACTCCATCTTCGACCAGTATGCCCGCCACCTGAGCGAGAGCTTCGTCCCGACCCGCAACCGTGAGATCACCCTGCAGGATCTGATGGGCTATCTGGATGCCATCTTCTATCTGATGTGGCAGTTCCGCTTCTTCTACGCCAATCTGCCGGACATCCTGAGCCGTGACGAACCACTGCAACAGAAGTACCTCAAGGCCCAGGAGCAGATGCGTTCTTCCGTGGTCGCGCTGCTCAGAAGCCTGCGCGAAGGCGGCATTATCGATGTCAGCGATGAAGACCTGCCGGATCTGGGCCAAACCATCAAGATGGTGGTGACCTGCTGGATCCCGTTCCAGATTGCCCAGGCCCCCAACACCCGCATCACCAAACCGCTGCTCTATCAGGGCGTATTAAAGGTGCTGTTCCTGCTGCGCCCCTATGTGCAACCTCAGGTGGCCGGACAGATCCAGCAACTGGAACAGCACTACCGTCAGCTGGCCCAACCAGCTGGGTGAGATCTGTTTCACATTTGTTGAATATCAGCACAATCATTTGAATTTACCGCAACAGATTGCAGTAAAATGTCGCCCTCTGTTGATACGCAGCTGAAATAGTCAATAAGGATCGAGGATGTCTAACGGATTCTATCGTCACCTGACCGAGCAACTGAACCAGGTGCAAGCTGAAGGGTTGTACAAGCAGGAGCGCATCATCACCTCCGCCCAGCAGGCCAGCATCGCCGTCGGCGGTGAGCAGGTACTGAACTTCTGTGCCAACAACTATCTGGGGCTGGCCAACCACCCGGATCTGATCGCCGCCGCCCATCAGGGACTCGACAACCACGGCTTCGGCATGGCCTCGGTGCGCTTCATCTGCGGCACCCAGGATCAGCACAAAGCGCTGGAGCAGAAGATGTCTGCCTTCCTCGGCACCGAAGACACCATCCTCTACTCCTCCTGTTTCGATGCCAATGGCGGCCTGTTCGAGACCCTTTTCGGTGCCGAAGATGCCATCATCTCCGATGCCCTCAACCACGCCTCCATCATCGATGGCGTGCGGCTGTGCAAGGCCAAGCGCTATCGCTACGCCAACAACGACATGGCCGAGCTGGAAGCCCAGCTCAAGCAGGCTGATGCTGACGGCGCCCGCTTCAAGCTGATCGCCACCGACGGCGTCTTCTCCATGGATGGCGTCATCGCCGACCTCAAATCCATCTGCGATCTGGCAGACAAATACGATGCGCTGGTGATGGTGGATGACTCCCACGCCGTCGGCTTTATCGGCGAAAACGGTCGTGGCACCCACGAATATTGCGGCGTGATGGATCGGGTCGACATCATCACCGGCACTCTGGGCAAGGCGCTCGGCGGCGCATCCGGCGGCTATACCTCCGGCAAGAAAGAGGTGATCGACTGGCTGCGTCAGCGCTCCCGCCCTTACCTCTTCTCCAACTCGCTGGCCCCCTCCATCGTTGCCGCCACCATCAAGGTGATCGACATGCTGGCCGAGGGTCACGACCTGCGCGCCCGCCTGAAAGAGAACAGCCGTTACTTCCGCGAGCGGATGAGCGCCGCCGGTTTCACTTTGGCAGGCGCCGACCACGCCATCATTCCGGTGATGCTGGGGGATGCCAAACTCGCCTCCGAAATGGCAAGCCGCATGCTGGCAGCCGGCATCTATGTGGTGGGCTTCTCCTTCCCGGTCGTGCCCAAGGGCCAGGCGCGCATTCGCACCCAGATGTCTGCCGCTCACACCCGCGAGCAGCTGGACAAGGCGATCGACGCCTTTATCCGCATCGGCCGTGAACTCGGCGTTATCTGATTTGAATCAAGGGGCTGCAGCCCCTTTTTTCTGCATTCATATTGAAGGAACAGCCATGAAAGCACTCTCCAAACTGCACAAAGAGGTCGGCATCTGGATGACGGATGTGCCGGCCCCCGAGCTCGGCCACAACGACCTGCTGATCAAGATCCGCAAAACCGCCATCTGCGGCACCGATATCCACATCTACAACTGGGACGAGTGGTCCCAGAAGACCATTCCGGTACCCATGGTGGTCGGCCACGAATATGTCGGCGAAGTGGTCGCCATCGGTCAGGAGGTGCGCGGCTTCGCCATCGGCGATCGGGTCTCCGGCGAAGGGCACATCACCTGCGGTCACTGCCGCAACTGCCGCGCTGGCCGCACTCACCTGTGCCGCAACACCATTGGTGTTGGCGTCAACCGCCCGGGTGCCTTTGCCGAATATCTGGTGATCCCCGCGTTCAATGCCTTCAAGCTGCCGGACAACATCCCGGACGAGCTGGCCGCCATCTTCGACCCGTTCGGCAATGCGGTACACACCGCCCTCTCCTTCGATCTGGTGGGTGAAGATGTACTCATCACCGGGGCAGGCCCCATCGGCATCATGGCAGCCGCCGTCTGCCGCCATGTGGGTGCGCGCCACGTGGTGATCACCGACGTCAACGAATATCGACTGGAGCTAGCCCGCAAGATGGGCGCCACCCGCGCGGTCAACGTGGCCAAGGAGAAGCTGGCCGACGTGATGAGCGAGCTGGGCATGACCGAAGGCTTCGACGTGGGGCTGGAGATGTCCGGCGTCCCGAGCGCCTTCCAGGAGATGCTCGACAAGATGAACCACGGCGGCAAGATCGCCATGCTTGGCATCCCGCCCTCCACCATGGCCATCGACTGGAACAAGGTGATCTTCAAGGGGCTGTTTATCAAAGGGATCTATGGCCGCGAGATGTTCGAGACCTGGTACAAAATGGCCAGCCTGATCCAGTCCGGGCTGGATCTCTCCCCCATCATCACCCACAGATTCCACATCGACGAATTCCAGCAGGGGTTCGATGCGATGCGCTCCGGCCACTCCGGCAAGGTGATCCTGAGCTGGGATAAATAGGCCGTTTCACCCCTTGGTTACCCGAAACCCGGCGAATGCCGGGTTTCTTTTTATCTCCACCACCCGAATTGCCGTGATATCGGCCAAAACTTTGCACGCAGAGTGTTTAACACTTCACACACAAGCGTTTAAATGGCTGTAACTATTCGGTTATAATCCCGTCGTTTACATGGATAATAAAAGACTGCTGGGAGTATATGAGCGTGTTGAAAAAACTGAGCTATTTGCTGGCTGTCGGGATGACGGCCGCCAGCTTGTCTGGGGCAGTGCTTGCTGCCGATGAGATGTCACCGGAAGCCATTGCCGAGCGGATCAAACCAATCGGTCAGGTCTATACCGCCAAGGATCTGGAAGGTATTGCCGGCGCGAGTGCTGCACCGGCGGCGGCCGCCTCTTCCGGTCCCCGCGATGGCGAAACGGTATACAAAGGCGCCTGCTTTGCCTGTCACGACACCGGCGCCGCCGGTGCCCCCAAACGGGGTGACAAGGCAGCCTGGGATCCTCGCATCGCCCAGGGCATTGATACTCTCAAGAAACATGCCATTGAAGGCTTTACCGGCAAGTCCGGCATGATGCCTCCGCGCGGCACCTGTGCGAACTGTAGTGATGAAGAGATTGAAAACGCCATCCACTACATGATCGACAAGCTGTAAGTATTTGAAAGGGCCGCAATTGCGGCCCTTTCAATCTATCGGCTTCCGACTACTCTTGTAAGGTAGACATATCGGGAGTTGCACATGTCGGCCCAATCCATCGAACCCCACTACTCAACTCCTCTGTTGGCGTTGGTCTCTGCCATTATGGACTTCCCGGCGCCACAAACCGCCACGTCTGACGATTACGATGCACTGATCCAGCAGATTGACCAACTCTGCCCGCTGCAACATTTCGGCATGCTGGGCCTCTCCGATACCGGTCTGAACTGGCTTTACGCCTACAAGGTCAGCGACATCTTCAAGCAACAGCTGGGCCGTGAGCAGTCCCGCATCACCGATCAACTCACCCAGCTGGATGAAGCCGAAGGGTGGTGCGTCTTCCCCATCGAGCATGGCCAGATACAGTGGTTGCTGGCGCGTGGCACACCAGCCGACCTGCCGACCCTGCGTCTACTGCTGGAGTGTCTGGCCAAACGGCTGACCGAAACCCAGGCGGGCTCCCATCTCACCGAGCTCCCTTCGCCGCTGATCCGCAAAGACCCGAACTGGAAAAAGAAAATCGAGAGCATCAGCCGCATCATGCGGCTCGCCAATACCTTGCCGGCCCAGGCGCTCTTCTCCCAGCTGGAAGCGGTACTGCGCCAGATGCTCACCATCGAGGACATGCTGCTGGTCAGGCTAACCAGTCAGAAGCTGGAAAAGATCTACCCCGCCCATCCCCATCAGGGAGACGAGTTCATCAGCGGCTTGTGCCACAGCACCAGCAATATCGAGGTGAGCAGGGAGTCCCGCTACTGGCACAGCATGCCGCTGCGGCTGCAACAACAGTACTTCGCCCACTTCATCATCAGCACGGCTCAACCGCTGGAGACCGACGACAAGCTGTTTCTCGACTTCCTGCGTGGCCAGCTCACCCTGCTGCTGGAGCTGAGACGGATCCGCCAGCAGCTCAACGACATCAATACCGAAGACTCCATCAACCAGCGGCTGCAACAGCTGCGTCAGACCAACCTCAGGCTGCAAAAGCAGCTCAAGCAGCATCAGGAGCTGGAACGGCGGCTGCAATTCGATGCGCTTCACGACCCGCTGACCCAGCTGCCCAACCGCGCGCTGTTGATGAACCACCTCAACCACGCCATGACCCACTACAACCGCTACAAATCGCCGGGATTCGCGGTAATTTTTATCGATGTGGATCATTTCAAGCAGATCAATGACACCCTGGGCCACAGCGCTGGCGATCAGCTGCTCAAGGAGGTGAGCCGCCGCCTGCAGACCTGCATCCGGCAAAACGATCTGGTGGCCAGACTGGGGGGCGACGAGTTCGTTATCTATCTGGACAGCAGCAAGAGCGACGATGACATCAGCCCGGTGCTCAACCGCATTATCAGCCGTCTCTCCTACCCGTTCCGGCTACTCGGCAACGAGCTGAGCATTACCGTCAGCCTTGGGGTATCGAGCGTCTCCGAGCAAACCTCAGATATCAGCCAGCTGCTCCATCAGGCCGATCTGGCCATGTATCAGGCCAAGCGCAATGGCCGCAGTCGCATCGTCAGCTACTCGGATGATTGCATCAACCAGAACTGGAATTCGCCGGAAGAGATGCTGGCCAGAGCCCTGCGGGAGGGGCGTATCGTCCCCTACTTCCAGCCGGTGATCCGGCTGCAGGATAGCCGCCTGACCGGACTGGAGGTGATGGCGCGCTGGCTGACCGAGGAGGGCATCCTGAAGGATGCGTTCGACTTTATTCCGCTGGCAGAGCAGTGCGGCCTGATTCTGGAGCTGGATTACCAGATCCTGCGCCACACCTGTCAGCAACTGAAGAACTGGCTGCCAATCTCCGGGCAGGGCAAGTTCAAGATCGCCATCAATCTGTCGGGCAAGCATCTGGTCAACCATGACCACATCATGCGACTGATGGGGATCATCGAAGAGGAAGGGGTCGCCCCCGGCTATCTGATTTTTGAATTCAACGAGCGGGAGCTGTCGCGGCAAGATTCCGATGCGCTGGCATCCCTGCACGAGCTGCGCGCCAAGGGTATCCAGATCAGCCTCGATGATTTCGGCACCGGCTTCTCCTCCCTCAACGCCTTGTTCCACTTCCCGGTGGATTACATCAAGGTGGATGACAGCTTTACCCAGAGGATGCTGCAATCGCCCAAAGATTTGGCGCTGATCCGCGCCATGCGGGATATCTGTCAGGATCTCGATTACACCCTGGTGGTCGAGGGGATCGAGAACCAGCAGCAGTTGCAGAAGCTCATCGATATTGGCTGCCGGATGGGGCAAGGGCGCTATATCTCTCCGCCCATGCCGGGAGCAGATATAGTGCCGCTACTGACCCCGGCCAATCCTTAGGGTTAATCCTTCTTGAACAACGCCCGCAGGTTGGCAACACCGACCTGCCCCTTCTGCTGGCGCTCCTCGGCCGTCACCTTCTTCTGGTTTTCCCATTCAAGGTCATCCTGCGGCAGCTCCAGCAGGAAGCGGCTCGGCTCCGGACGTACCGACTCGCCAAACTGGCGCCGCTCCTTGCAGAGGGTAAAGGTCAGCTCGGTCTGGGCCCGGGTGATGCCCACGTAGGCGAGACGCCGCTCCTCCTCGACGTTGTCCTCGTCTATGCTGGTCTGGTGGGGGAGCAAGCCCTCCTCCATCCCCACCATGTAGACATAGGGGAACTCCAGCCCCTTTGAGGCGTGCAGGGTCATCAACTGCACCTGATCCGCGTCGTCCTCCCCCTCGTTGCGCTCCATCATGTCGCGCAGGGTGAGGCGAGTGACCACCTGAGCCAGCGTCATCGACTCTTCCAGCTCATCTCCTTCCAGCATCTCGGTGATCCAGCGATAGAGAGTAGAAACGTTCTGCATCCGCATTTCTGCCGCTTTCGGGCTGGGGGAGGTCTCGTAGAGCCACTCTTCGTAGTGGATCTCCTTGATCATGTCCCGCACCGCCTCCACCGGATTGCCACGCAGCGCCTGATCGCCAAGGCGTACCAGCCAGTTGGTGAAGGCCTGTAATGCAGTGAGGCCACGGCCTGAGAGGTGCTGCTCCAGCCCCAGCTCGAAGCTGGCGGCAAACAGGCTCTTGCCGCGCTGATTGGCATACTGACCCAGTTTTTCGAGGGTAGTGGGGCCGATCTCGCGACGCGGCAGGTTGACCACCCGCAGGAAGGCTGTGTCCTCATCCGGATTCACCAGCAGCTTGAGGTAGGCCATGATGTCCTTGATCTCGGTGCGGGAGAAGAACGAGGTGCCGCCGGAGATGCGATAAGGAATCCGGTTGGTCATCAGCGCCTTCTCGAAGATGCGCGACTGATGGTTGCCCCGATAGAGGATGGCGTAATCCTTGAACCGGGTGCGGTTCATAAACTTGTGGCCCATCATCTCGGCGGCGATCCGCTCCGCTTCGTGCTCCTCGTTCTTGGCGAACAGCACCTTGAGCTTCACCCCCTCATCAAGCTCGGAGAAGAGCGCCTTGTCATAGACGTGCGGGTTGTTGGCGATCAGGATGTTGGCGCACTTGAGGATACGCCGCTTGGAGCGGTAGTTCTGCTCCAGCTTGATCAGCTTGAGACTGGGGAAATCCTCGCTCAGCAGCACCAGATTCTGCGGCTTGGCACCGCGCCAGGAGTAGATGGACTGGTCATCATCACCCACCACGGTAAAACGGGCCCGCTCACCGACGATCTGCTTCACCAGCTCGTATTGGCTGGTGTTGGTGTCTTGGTACTCATCGACCAGCAGATAGCGGATCTTGTTCTGCCAGCGCTCGCGCACCTCCTGATTGCTCTTGAGCAGCAGGGTCGGCATCACGATGAGGTCGTCAAAATCCAGCGCGTTATAGGCCACCATCTGGCGGTGATAACGCTCGTAGAGCTGGGCCATCAACACCTCTTCCGGCCCACGGGCGATACGCATGGCGCGGGCGGGCAGGATGAGGTCGTTCTTCCAGTTGGAGATCTGGCTGATAAGGGCCGAGAGCTTGTCCTTGTCGTTGTCGAGCTCGTCTTCAGTCAATTCTTTCAACAGCGCCAGCTGGTCGGTGTCATCGAACAGGGAAAAGTTCGCCTTGAGATTCAGGCTCTTGTGCTCCCGGCGGATGATATCGAGCCCCAGAGTATGGAAGGTGGAGACCATCAGCCCCCGCGCCTCCTTGCGACCCAGGGTCTGGCCGACCCGCTCCTTCATCTCCCGCGCCGCCTTATTGGTAAAGGTGACCGCTGCTATGTTGCGCGCACTGTAGCCGCACTGCTGCACCAGATAGGCAATCTTGTTGGTGATGACGCGGGTCTTGCCCGATCCGGCACCCGCCAGCACCAGGCAAGGGCCGGAAACATACTTGACCGCTTCGTTCTGATTGGGGTTGAGCTTCATGGGCCGGATCTCTTGGCTTATGATGAGGGGCGGCATTGTACCAGAAATCACCCGACGAGCCGTACCTGCTGCACGGCAGGCAACCGCCCATCTGGCTTATCGCGCCTTGTGTTCGGGCGCTATTTTCAGGATCATGGCCGACCTTTCGAGATGATGACTTTTTCCAGATGATGAGGGGAGCATGAATCAGCAACAGCACAACCAACTGCGCAGCCAGTTTCCGGCCTTGGCGCAGGAGGTAAACGGCCACCCTCTGGTCTATCTGGACAACGCCGCCACCACCCAGAAACCACAAGCGGTACTGGATGCCATCGCTCACTACTATGGGGTCGACAACGCCAACGTGCACCGCGCCGCCCATGCGCTGAGTGGTCGCGCAACTCGCGCCTTCGAGGCCGCCCGCGAAACGGTCGCCCGCTTTATCAATGCGCCACGCTGCCAAGAGGTGATCTGGACCCGTGGCACCACGGAGGCGATCAATCTGGTGGCCCAAAGCTGGGGGATGAGCGAGCTCAAGGCGGGGGACGAAATTATCCTCAGTACGCTGGAGCACCACGCCAATATCGTCCCATGGCAACTGGTCGCCCAGCGTACCGGTGCTGTGATCCGGGTCATCCCGCTCAATGAGCGGGGCGATCTCGATCTGGCCGCCTATCACGCCATGCTGGGGCCACGGACCCGGCTGGTGAGCGTGGCCCACGTATCCAATGCCCTCGGTACTGTCAATCCGGTCACCCGGATGGTGGCTGCCGCCAAAGTGGTTGGCGCCGTGACGCTGATCGACGGCGCCCAAGCGGTGGCTCATCTCGAGGTGGATGTGCAAGCCATCGGCTGCGACTTCTACGCCTTCTCCGGCCACAAGCTCTATGGCCCGACCGGCATCGGTGTGTTGTGGGGCCGCACCGAGCTATTGGAGCGGATGCCGCCCTGGCAAGCCGGTGGCGAGATGATCGATCGGGTCAGTTTCAGCGGCACCACCTTCAATACCCTGCCCTTCAAATTCGAGGCGGGCACCCCCCATATTGCTGGCGCTATCGGCCTCGCCGCCGCCATCGACTTTGTGATGGGGCAAGATCGGCAATGGCTCGTCAAACATGAGCAAGCGCTGACAGACTATCTGGTCGCAGGCCTGCAACAGGTGCCGGGGCTGCGTCTGGTCGGCGAACCCGGCCAACGCGCCGGTGCGGTCTCTTTCTTGCTCGACGACATCCACCCGCAGGATGCCGCCACCCTGCTCGATATGCAGGGGATCGCCCTGCGAGTCGGCCATCACTGCGCCATGCCATTGATGGAATCACTCGGGATCGGCGGCACCATGCGCGCCTCGCTGGCTTGCTACAACAATCGGGACGATGTCGACGCCCTGCTGGCCGCCCTGCACAAACTCAGTGACTTCTTCTAAGGCAGACAACCGAATGAGTGACCTCGCAAGCTATACCCAGATTGGCCTTGAGCCCAACGCCGACACCATCCGCCAGCAGTTTGCCGCCGCCCACGGCTGGGAGAACCAGTACCGGCTCATCATCCAGCTCGGCAAACAGCTGCCAGCGCTACCCGGCGAATGGCAGCAGGAGGAGTTTCGCCTCAAGGGGTGTGAAAGCCAGGCTTGGCTGAAGGGAGAACAAAGCGAGGATGGCTGCTGGCATTTTGCCTGTGATTCCGATGCCCGCATCGTGCGCGGGCTGATCGTTATCGTGCTGGCGGCGCTTAACCACCAATCGTCTGCGGCGATCCAGGCTTTTGATATGGAAGGGTATTTTACCGAACTGGGGCTTGAGAAACACTTGAGCCCGTCACGAGGTAACGGGCTCAGAGCGATCGTGCTGGCGATCCGGGAGCAGGCGGTCTAACTCGCCTTGTTCAGTGGTCGATTAGGCTTCGCTAATCGACCCAGCATCTTCATTCCCTGCCTCTTTCTCGGCTCGGGCGCCCCGCTCGGCAATCTTCTTCAATACCCGGGACGCGGCAACCAGCCCGAAGGTTGCCGTCACCGGCGTCACGGCGCCAAAACCGGAGGCGCAATCCATCTTCATGGTGCCATCGCTGGCCGCCTTGGCCTGACAGGTACCCCCATTGCCATCTGGATAACTCAACTGCTCGGTTGAGAAGACACACTCCACTCCGAATTTGCGCGCAGGATTCTTGCTGAAGTTGTGCAACCGGCGCAGGTCGGAGCGAACCTTCGCAGCGAGCGGATCCTGAATGGTCTTAGCCAGATCGGCCACGGTGATTTGGGTCGGATCCATCTGCCCACCGGCACCACCCGCGACGATCACCGGGATCTTGTTGCGCTTGCAGAAGGCAATCAGCGCCACCTTGGCCTTGACCGAGTCGATGGCGTCCACCACATAATCAAACTCCCGCTTGATATGCTCGGCCAGGTTATCGGCGGTGACGAAATCATCCACCTCGATCACCTCGCAATCCGGGTTGATGGCGCGAATACGCTCGGCCATCACCTCGGTCTTGAGGCGACCGACCGTACCCTGCATAGCGTGGATCTGGCGATTGGTGTTGGTGATGCAGATATCATCCATGTCGATCAGGGTGATCTGGTTGATACCGGCGCGGGCCAGCGCCTCGGCCGTCCAGGAGCCCACACCGCCGATCCCCACCACACAGACTTTCGCCTGGCTAAAGGAACGCAGGGCACTCTGACCATAAAGACGGGCAATGCCCCCGAATCGTTGTAGATATTCTGCTTTCATACCACCACCTTGCTTGAGGGCGGCCATTATAACGGCAACCACCGCCAGCCGCGATGGCAGCACCGGAGAAAATTGGGAAGGAAAAACAGGGAAAACGGCAGAGAACAGAGAATAAAAGGTCAATTATTAGACGATTCAATAAATTGCAGGCAATAAAAAACCCCGCTCGATGAGCGGGGTTTCTTGTATTGGGTGCCTGGCAGTGTCCTACTCTCGCATGGCGAATGCCACACTACCATCGGCGCTACCGCGTTTCACTTCTGAGTTCGGCATGGGATCAGGTGGTTCCACGGCGCTATGGCCGCCAGGCAAATTCTTTAATCTAGAAAGCTGACGTGAGTAACGACTTGGTCATTATCACTGAATTAGTAGTTCGTTCATTCGCTACAAGGCCAGAAACACTTCTTGGGTGTTGTATGGTTAAGCCTCACGGGTAATTAGTATGGGTTAGCTCAACACGTCGCCGCGCTTACACACCCCACCTATCAACGTTGTGGTCTCCAACGGCCCTTTAGGACCCTCAAGGGGTCAGGGATGACTCATCTCAGGGCTCGCTTCCCGCTTAGATGCTTTCAGCGGTTATCGATTCCGAACTTAGCTACCGGGCAGTGCCACTGGCGTGACAACCCGAACACCAGAGGTTCGTTCACTCCGGTCCTCTCGTACTAGGAGCAACTCCCTTCAATCATCCAACGCCCACGGCAGATAGGGACCGAACTGTCTCACGACGTTCTGAACCCAGCTCGCGTACCACTTTAAATGGCGAACAGCCATACCCTTGGGACCGACTTCAGCCCCAGGATGTGATGAGCCGACATCGAGGTGCCAAACACCGCCGTCGATATGAACTCTTGGGCGGTATCAGCCTGTTATCCCCGGAGTACCTTTTATCCGTTGAGCGATGGCCCTTCCATTCAGAACCACCGGATCACTATGACCTACTTTCGTACCTGCTCGACCTGTCCGTCTCGCAGTTAAGCTGGCTTATGCCATTGCACTAACCTCCTGATGTCCGACCAGGATTAGCCAACCTTCGTGCTCCTCCGTTACTCTTTGGGAGGAGACCGCCCCAGTCAAACTACCCACCAGGCACTGTCCGCGAGCCCGATTCAGGGCCCTGCGTTAGAACATCAAACATACAAGGGTGGTATTTCAAGGACGGCTCCAGCGCAACTGGCGTCACGCCTTCAAAGCCTCCCACCTATCCTACACATGTAGGTTCAATGTTCAGTGCCAAGCTGTAGTAAAGGTTCACGGGGTCTTTCCGTCTAGCCGCGGGTACACCGCATCTTCACGGCGAATTCGATTTCACTGAGTCTCGGGTGGAGACAGCATGGCCATGGTTACACCATTCGTGCAGGTCGGAACTTACCCGACAAGGAATTTCGCTACCTTAGGACCGTTATAGTTACGGTCGCCGTTTACCGGGGCTTCGATCAAGAGCTTCGCTTGCGCTAACCCCATCAATTAACCTTCCGGCACCGGGCAGGTGTCACACCCTATACGTCCACTTTCGTGTTTGCAGAGTGCTGTGTTTTTGATAAACAGTCCCAGCCATCTGGTCACTGCGACTCCCGACAGCTCCATCCGCAAGGGACTTCACCATCAAGAGCGAACCTTCTCCCGAAGTTACGGTTCTATTTTGCCTAGTTCCTTCACCCGAGTTCTCTCAAGCGCCTTGGTATTCTCTACCCGACCACCTGTGTCGGTTTGGGGTACGATGACTTGTAATCTGAAGCTTAGAGGCTTTTCCTGGAAGCAGGGCATCAATGGCTTCCGCACCGTAGTGCGTTCGTCTCGTGTCTCAGTGTTGTGTCTCCGGATTTGCCTAGAAACACCGCCTACGCACTTTCACCAGGACAACCGTCGCCTGGCCCACCTAGCCTTCTCCGTCCCCCCATCGCAATTACAAGTCGTGCAGGAATATTAACCTGCTTCCCATCGACTACGCCTTTCGGCCTCGCCTTAGGGGTCGACTCACCCTGCCCCGATTAACGTTGGACAGGAACCCTTGGTCTTCCGGCGAGGAGGCTTTTCACCCCCTTTATCGTTACTTACGTCAGCATTCGCACTTCTGATATCTCCAGCATACCTCTCGATACACCTTCGCAGACTTACAGAACGCTCCCCTACCACTCACACATAAGTGTGAATCCGCGGCTTCGGTGCCTGGTTTGAGCCCCGTTACATCTTCCGCGCAGCCGACTCGACTAGTGAGCTATTACGCTTTCTTTAAATGATGGCTGCTTCTAAGCCAACATCCTAGCTGTCTGAGCCTTCCCACATCGTTTCCCACTTAACCAGAACTTTGGGACCTTAGCCGGCGGTCTGGGTTGTTTCCCTCTTCACGACGGACGTTAGCACCCGCCGTGTGTCTCCCGGATATTACTTACTGGTATTCGGAGTTTGCATGGGGTTGGTAAGTCGGGATGACCCCCTAGCCCAAACAGTGCTCTACCCCCAGTAGTATTCGTCCGAGGCGCTACCTAAATAGCTTTCGGGGAGAACCAGCTATCTCCGAGTTTGATTGGCCTTTCACCCCCAGCCACAGGTCATCCCCTAACTTTGCAACGTTAGTGGGTTCGGTCCTCCAGTTGATGTTACTCAACCTTCAACCTGCCCATGGCTAGATCACCCGGTTTCGGGTCTACACCTTGCAACTAGACGCCCAGTTAAGACTCGGTTTCCCTACGGCTCCCCTATACGGTTAACCTCGCTACAAAATGTAAGTCGCTGACCCATTATACAAAAGGTACGCAGTCACCCCGAAGGGCTCCCACTGCTTGTACGTACACGGTTTCAGGTTCTATTTCACTCCCCTCACAGGGGTTCTTTTCGCCTTTCCCTCACGGTACTGGTTCACTATCGGTCAGTCAGGAGTATTTAGCCTTGGAGGATGGTCCCCCCATATTCAGACAGGATGTCACGTGTCCCGCCCTACTCGATTTCACATCAAGGTCGTTTTCGTGTACGGGGCTATCACCCTGTATCGCCGGTTCTTTCCAGGACCGTTCCACTAACTTCCAAGATGCTTAAGGGCTAATCCCCGTTCGCTCGCCGCTACTGAGGGAATCTCGGTTGATTTCTTTTCCTCGGGGTACTTAGATGTTTCAGTTCTCCCGGTTCGCCTCTGTTACCTATGTATTCAGTAACAGATACCCGAGTTATCTCGGGTGGGTTTCCCCATTCGGAAATCTGTGAGTAATAGCGTCTCTTACCGACTTCTCACAGCTTATCGCAGGTTAGTACGTCCTTCATCGCCTCTGACTGCCAAGGCATCCACCATGTACGCTTAGTCACTTAACCATACAACCCCAAGAAGTGTCGGTGAAACCGGCACAGCTTGTTGTCGTACAACAAGGACCAAATAAAATT
>NZ_CP147026.1:0-62500 GCF_056632455.1 Aeromonas sp. MTB | reverse complement strand
AGCTGGTTACCATGGAGGTGAATATAGTGTTGCACCTTTTTTGCTTTCATTTACAAAAGGTCTTTTAAGATGAATTTATCCAAGTTTCCCGTATATATGCAGGCCGCAATCCTTGCTCTGGTATTGGCAGTGGTTGGCTACCTGGTTGCCCAGGCCCTGCAGTTCTCTTTGAAAGCGGAAGTGATTTTTGCAGCAGGTCTGGCCATCGGCGGTTTCGTGGTACCGCTGTTCCTGAAGCGAACACCGGCCAATGTCGCCGAGTCGATCGCCAATCAGGAGACTTGCACCTTATATGTAGGCAACCTGCCCTATCGCGCCAATGAGATTGCTGTGCGCGAATTGTTTGCCGAACAGGGCCAGGTCATTTCCGTGCGGTTGATGAAGGACAAGGCAACCGGCAAGCGCAGAGGTTTCGGTTTCGTGGAGATGCCCGCCGCCGATGCCGCCAAAGCGATTGCCGCTTTGAATGATAAAGAGTACCAGCAGCGCACCCTCAAGGTGCGTGAAGCGAATGACAAACGTGATAAAGAGGAAAGGGAAGGTAGTGAAGCTGACGTCTAACCGCTCGTCAGTACCCCACCTCTTCCAGTGATGACAGCCCCCATGCTTGCAAGGGGGCTGTCAGTTTTTGGGCCTCCCCATCCAGCCGGGTACAGTAAGCCCTGGCAATCACCTCTTCTATATGTACAGGCTGCACGGCGGCATGCCCGCCATTGTTCAGCAACCAGGCCACCCGTTTGGCAACGGCACTGCCCGAGTCAATAAGCTGGCATTGCGGCATCAGTTGCCCAATCTCTTCATTGAGTAGCGGGAAGTGAGTACAACCGAGCACCAGCGTATCCGGCTTCTCTTCCCCCTCCAGCCAATCGGCCAATACCTCGCGCAGTAGCGCCATATTGACCGGTAGGCCCGCCAGCTTGTGTTCGGCTTCTATGACCAGCTCGGTGGTGCCCTTGAGCAGCACCTGCTTGCCGGGAGCAAACTGGGCGATCAGTTCATGGGTATAGTCGCGGCTGACGGTGCCTGGAGTGGCCAGCAGACCGATACAACCGTTGCGAGTCTGTGCAGCGGCGGGCTTGATGGCTGGCACCACCCCCACCACGGGAATATCCAGTGCCTCACGCAAGGCCGGCAGCGCTATGGTGCTGGCCGTGTTGCAGGCAATCACCACCAGATCGATCTGATGACGGGCCACCATGGTGGTCACCAAGCGGGTGCAGGCAGCAATCAGGGCGGGCTCGCTCAATTCACCATAGGGGAAGTTGGCGTTGTCGAAGCAGTAGAAATAGTTGTGTGCCGGCAGAACGCGGCGGATCTCGCGGTAGATGGTCAGGCCACCCATACCGGAATCAAACACGAGAATATTGGCCACTTGAGCTCCCCTTTGGTGCAAGGCGGCGATCATACTCCCGCCTGCCGCCAATAGAAAAGGCCCTGCCAATGGCAGGGCCCCTGATTTTTCCGCTTGGCCGGGTCCGGCTTAGAGTGAGTAATCCATCGTCACGTAGTAAGCACGCTCATCGGCAGGATAACCCACCGCAGTCTGATACTCCTTATCCAGCAGGTTGTTGATCTTGCCAGATACCTTGAGCGCCGGAGTTACCTTGTAGCCAACGGCCAGATTCCACACGCTGTAGCCACCAAGTGTTGTGGTGTTGGCTACATCGCCATAGCGCTCACCCTGATAGATCCAGCTCAATGAACCATCAAACTGCTGCCACTGCGCCTGAGTCACCCACTTGGCCCCTTTGCGGGAGATCAGCTGCAACTGCTTGTCAGTCACCTTGTCTTTGGGATCCTTGTATTCGGCAGAGACCCGATGACTCAACCAGCCGGTATCAAACTCCCCTTCCAGCTCGATCCCTTCAATGCGCGCCTTGCCAACGTTCTGTGGTGTCCACATACCCTGACTGTTGGGCGCCCACTGGATCATCTGTTCGAAGTCGTTGCGATAACCGGTGGCTCGCCACTCCACGCCAGCGGTTTGACCATCCAGCATCAGCTCGCTGCTCTTCGACTCTTCCGGCTTCAGGTTGGGATTGCCAGAACCCGGATAGTAGAGATCGTTAAAGGTCGGGGCGCGGAAACCGGTGCCATAGCGGGCGCTCAGGCGGTAATCCTCGACAAAACGCCAGCCTGCGCCGGTTTGCCAGGTGTTGTGACGACCAAACTGCTCGTTGTCATCGCTACGGCCGCTCAGCTCACCCTGCCATATCTGGTTGTCAAACTGGGCCAGGGCATAGAGGCCGGTATTGTCCCGCTCTTTGGCGTCGGCCGGATATGTGGCGCCGGAGGAGCGGGAGCGATCATCCAGTCGATCACTCTGCCAATCGGCCCCGCCTCCCAGCGTCCAGCTCTCGTTCAATTTCAAGCTGTTGACCCAGTTCAGGCTGTACTGCCGGGTGTAGGTCCGGTTATTGGCCTGATCGCGGCCACTGTTGTCCTGATAGTCGTACGCATCCTGTTTGGAAAAGGCGCCACGCAACTCACTCAGATAGCGATCATCGTGATAGCGCGACCCCAGCTGATAGCTCTGGTTTTCTGTCCAAGTCTCGTTGCGCTGATGAGTGGCAGGCCCCCAGGCGGAAGCCGCAGAAGAGCGGTCGTACTGGGCGACATTGCGGAACCAGCGGGTTGTACCGAACAGATCCCAATTGCTGCCGAACGCCTGCTGGTAGTCCAGCATGGCGTTGTAGCCCTGATGCCCGTGACGGTCACCATCGTTGATGCCGGGCAAGGGGTGTACGTTGTAACCCTCTTCATCATCAAAACCGCCAGCCACCTTGAGCTGACCCGCCTCACCTACCTGGCTGGCACTACTGAAAGCGGCCTGACGCTGTTGATGGGAACCAGCACCGATATTGAACTTGTGCTGATTTGTCCCCTTGTCGGGACGGGTAATGATGTTGATCACCCCGCCGATGGCATCAGAACCATAAATGGTGGCGCGCGGGCCGCGGATATACTCGATCCGCTCGACCTGATTGAGTGGCAGATTGTTCAGTTCGGTCATCCCGGCGGTCAGGGAGGCACTGCGCACCCCATCCACCAGCACCAGCGTCTGAGAAGAGGTGCCACCACGCACCCGCAGCGAGCTAAGCTGGCCTCGGCCACCATTGCTGACCACTTCCACACCGGGCAGGGTCTTGACCACATCGGTCACGGTCTGGGCTTGCAGGCGATCGATCTCGTCCCGGGTCACCACATTGACCGGGGCAAGCACGCTGGAGGCAGGTTGGGCGACGCGGGTAGCGGTCACCACCATGGTGGGATTGACGGGAATGGTCAGCTGCTGGGCAAACGCCGCCGTCGGCAACAGGGCAGCCGCCAGAAATTTCTTCGACATGAGAGATCCTTAAGTTCGCGTAAGTATCTACTTCGTGGCCGGTTTCTCTCGGCCCGAAATACGAACTCTGGCAGGTCTTCGGGCTCGGGGGCTGATAGCCTACGGCGACGGCTTCCCGCCTGACGGCAGTGCCCTGATGTCGCTTCGTTCCCCCTTACCGCTGCGCGCCAGCTCCGGATTCTCACCGGATTCCCTATTAAGCATGATGCGCCAAAGCGGGAGGATTATAGGCAGAGCCAAGCTGGATGTATAGCCATCCAGATTTCTATTTCTTGCCAGCCAGCACCGCCAGCCTCTGCTGGGCCCCCTCCATTACCGCCTGTACCCCGGGATGGGAGAGATGGCGCCCTGCCGAAACCAGATAGTAAGAGAGAGTGACGTCGGTGAGGGTCGCAATTCGCTCCACCCCGTAGAGGCGGCCAATTTCGTCAGCCATTGCCAGCGGCGCCGGGAAGATCCCCATCCCCGCCTTGCCGAACGACTTCATCAGAGTGGAGTCATCAAACTGCCCCACCAGATGGGGGTGAATGCCCTGCTGGCGATACCAGGCCAGCAGCCGATCGTGGGTAGCCGACTTATCTCCGGGGATCAGCAACGGCAACCCCTCCAACGAGGCGGGAAAGCCATCCCGCGCCCGCGCCGCCAACTCGGGACTGGCAAACAGCGCCAGCGGGCTGCGCCCCAGCTCGTGGTTATAGCCACGCACGCCGCTGTCGGGAGGGAGCGGGCGATCGATCAGCACCATGTCGAGCTTGTGGCGGGCCAGTTCGCTGAACAGCTGCTCGGCCCGCTCCTCGTGACACACCAGCCGCAACGGAGTCGCCAGCGCCATGGCGGGGGCCAGCAGATCGAACGCCAGAGTGCGGGGTACCGAATCGGCGATCCCCACCTGCATGGTCAGCTCCTGACTGGCGTGGCGCAGGGTGTGCTCCAGCTCGGCACCGAGCGAGAAAATGGCCCCCGCCTGCTCCTGCGCCTGCCGTCCGGCGGCGGTCAGCACCAGACGCCGCCCCACCCGGTTGAACAGCGCCACCCCGAGGGACTGCTCCAGCTCTGCAACCTGACCGCTGATGGTCTGCGGCGTGAGATGCAGCTGTTCGGCGGCCTGCGTCACGCTGCCGCTGCGTGCCACATGCCAGAAGTAGTAGAGCTGTTTGTAGTTGAGCATGCCGTTCCCTATCAGTTTTTACCGAACAACCATCAGTGAGAATCTGATTTTATCGAAACATTGCGGGCTCTAGCATGCAACCATTATCTGAACTGCCCTGCGAACCATCATGCTGGACGTTGTTGTACTCTTCTTTCTGTTTGGTCTGCTGGCCGGTCTGGTGCGCTCCGAGCTCAAACTGCCTCCTGCCCTCTACGACACCCTCTCCCTCTTTCTTCTGCTGGCCATCGGCCTCAAGGGCGGCGTCGGTCTGGCCCAGCAATCCCTGCAACCTCTGCTGCCACAACTGGCGCTGGTGATCCTGCTCGGCGTGGTGCAGACCCTGCTCGGCTTTGCCGTGCTGCGCCTCAAGATGAACCGGGTCGATGCCGCCGCCACCGCCGCCCACTATGGTTCGGTCAGCGTCGCCACCTTTGCGGTCGGGGTGAACTGGCTCACCGAGCGGGGCATCAGCTTTGAATCCCAGCTCTCCATCTTCCTGGCGGTGATGGAGATCCCCGCCATTCTGGTGGGCATAGTGCTGGCCCGCGGCATCAGTCGCGAGACTCGCTGGCGCATGCTGGCCCACGAGACCTTCCTCGGCAAAGGGGTCACCCTGCTGCTGGGCGGCATGGCCATCGGCTATCTGGCCGGGCCGGACGGGATTGCCCCGCTCAAACCGCTGTTTGTCGACCTGTTCAAGGGGGCGCTGGCGCTGTTCCTGCTGGAGATGGGCCTCATCGTCGCCCGTCAGTGTCAGGACTTACGCAAGCATGGCTTCTTCCTGCTCGGCTTCGCCCTGTTGATGCCGCTCGCCTCGGCGGGACTGGGATTGGCAGCTGGCCAGCTGATGGGCCTCTCCCTCGGCGGACTGACCCTGCTGGCGACCCTGGCGGCCAGCGCCTCCTATATTGCCGTGCCGGCTACCATGCGCATCGCCGTGCCTCAGGCCAATCCGGGGCTGTCCCTCAGCGCCGTGCTGGGGGTCACCTTCCCGTTCAACATCATGCTGGGGATCCCGCTCTACCACAGCTGGGCCCGCCACTTCACGGAGTAGCCACATGCAGACCGAGACCCGCACCCTACTGACCGTCATTACGGAAGCCAATCTGGAGCCGACCCTGCTGCGCACCCTCACCCGCGAGGGGCTGCGCGGCTACACCATCACAGATGCCCGCGGCCGAGGGGATCATGGCGAGCGCAACGCCAGCTGGAGCGAGAGCGGCAACATCCGGCTGGAGGCGATCTGCAGCCGGGAGCAGGCGGAGCGGCTGCTGGCCCACCTGCAGAGTCGTTACTACCCCGATTACGCCATGATCGCCTTTCTGCAACCGGTCGAAATCGTGCGACCCGAGAAATTCTGAGCCGGCTTGCCGGCTCTTTTTGTCCACCAAAAGCAAACGTTTAACATCAAGGATTCAGAGAAAATGAACACCCCTCCCCTGATCGGCCTGGTAATGGGCTCCGACTCCGACTGGCCCGTGCTGCAGGCCGCCGCCCGCATCCTCAAGGAGCACGGCGTGCCCTACGAGGCGCAGGTAGTCTCGGCCCATCGCACCCCGGATCTGCTGTTCGAGTATGCCGCCACTGCCCGCGAGCGCGGACTGCGGGCCATCATCGCCGGGGCCGGTGGCGCTGCCCATCTGCCGGGCATGGTCGCCGCCAAGACCACTCTTCCGGTGCTGGGGGTGCCCATCCCATCACGCCATCTCAAGGGAATGGACTCCCTGCTCTCCATCGTGCAGATGCCCAAAGGGGTGCCAGTCGCCACCTTCGCCATCGGTGAAGCGGGGGCCGCCAACGCCGCCCTGTTTGCCGTATCTCTACTCTCCGTTGCACAAGACGGCGACGCCCCCCGCTACCGGCAGCAGCTCGACGACTTCCGCACCCACGAGCGAGATCGGGTGCTGGCACTGCAACTGGAGGAGCCGACATGATCCTGCCTCCCGCCACCCTCGGTATGCTCGGTGGCGGTCAGCTTGGCCGCTACTTTGTGATGGCCGCCCACCGCCTTGGCTACAAGGTGGTGGTGCTGGATCCCGACCCGGCCAGCATCGCCGGTGCCGCCGCCGATCACCATATTGTCGCCCCCTATGACGACCAGACCGCCCTGCACCAACTGGCACTCCGCTGCGATGCCATTACCTGCGAGTTCGAGAACGTGCCCGCCGCCACCCTCGCCCTGCTCGAACAACAAAAGCCGGTACGCCCGGGCGCCAGCGCGGTGCGCATCTGTCAGGATCGCCGTGAAGAGAAAGCCTTTCTGCGCGGAGCTGACATCACGGTCGCCACCTATCTGGCGCTACTGCCGGAAGAGCCCATCCCCGCACAGGCCAGCGAACTCTTGCCCGCCATTCTCAAGACGGCCCGCGAAGGGTACGACGGCAAGGGACAGTGGCAGGTGAGTAATCTGGATGAGCTGGCGACGGCGCTGGCAGCCAGTGGCGTGCCCTGCGTGCTGGAAAAACGGCTGGCACTGGAGGGGGAGTTTGCCCTGACCCTGGCCCGCAGCCCGAGTGGCGCCATCAGCGCCCTGCCGCTGGTGCAGAACTGGCACAGCGGCGGCATCCTCGATCAGACTCGCTCCCCGGCCAATGTGCCGGTGCTGGAGAGCGAAGCCAAAGGAATCGCTGAGCGACTGATCGCGGCCCTCGATTACGTCGGGGTGCTGACGGTGGAATTCTTTCTGGTGGAAGGCCGATTGCTGGTCAACGAGCTGGCACCACGCCCCCACAACTCGGGCCATCCCAGCCTCGACAACGCCGCATGCAGCCAGTTCGAGTTGCAGGTACGGGCCCTGTGCGATCTGCCGCTGCCGGAGCAGATCACCGTGCGCCCCGCCCTGTTAATCAACCTGCTGGGGGATCTCTGGCAGAACGGCACGCCCGACTGGGCCGCCCTGCTGGCGTTGCCCGGCCTGCATCTGCACCTCTACGGCAAGGGCGAACCCCGCCCCGGCCGCAAGATGGGCCATATCACGGTAACCGGTGACGACTGGCCAACAGTGGAGGAGAGCTGCCGTCAGGCCCGCCAGCTGCTGGGACTGGCGCCGCGCTGATCGAGCATCGGAAATGCAAAGACCCGGGCATGGCCCGGGTCTATGTTTTTGCTTGCTGTGGCAGGGAACCTTATCAGGCCCGCTCCACCGCTACCGGTGCCGGCAGGCGAATGGTGAGGGAGAGCACCAGCGCCACCACTAGCAACACCAGGATCAGGTGGAAGGTCGCCATAAAGCCGCCAAACAGGGAGGCAACAATGGAACCGATGATGCTGCCCAGACCAAAGCCCAGATAGATGACGCCGTAGTTCTTGGTCAGGTTGTTGAGGCCGAAGAAGTCGCTCACCAGCGAGGGGTAGACGGTGATGGTGCCACCGAAGCTGAACGCCACACAGGCGACCGCTACGAAGAACAGATTGGCATTGAGCGGCACGAACAGCAGCAGCGCCATGCCCGCCAGGGTAATCAGCTGGGCAATGGTGATGACCCGGATGCGGGACATCTTGTCGGAGAGGATACCCAGCACCAGACGGCCACCCAGGTTGGCCATAGCGATGATGGCGACGGCATTGGCGGCGACCACGGCAGGCAGACCCACCATCTTCTCGCCGATATCCTTGGCCACGCCGATAACGTAGAGGCCGCTCATGCAGGCGGTGAGGAACATCAGCGCCAGCATCCAGTACTGCGGCTTGCGCATCGCCTCGGCCAGAGTGAAGTCACGGCTCTCGCTCTGCTGCACGGAAGCGGCCTGCTTGGGCGCATCCTTCATCAGCATGCCGCCCACCAGCACCATGGACATGGCGATCAGCCCCCACAGCTGGAAGGTGGTCTCAAGGCCGGAGCTGGAGAGCAGCAGCAGGTTGATGTATTTGAAACCGAGACTGCCGAGACCATAAGCCCCGATGGAGCAGGCGGAGATGAGCCCCTTGCGCTCCGGGAACCACTTCACGCAGTTGGAGAGGGTCATCAGGTAGCCGGTACCGTCGGCAAAACCGACCAGAATGCCCGCGCAGAGGTAGAGCATCGCCAGATTGCTGGCATGGGCAGTGAGGAAGAAACCGATGCCGAGCAGCACGCCAGCCCCCAGGGTCACGTTGCGCACCCCGAACCGCTCCTGCAGCTTGCCCGCCATGGAGGAGGCGACTGCCAGCGACAGGCTGAGCAGGCCGAAAGCGAAAGCGACCTGACTCACCGGCTCGTCCAGCTTGTCGGAGAGCTGGGCGTTGAACAGGCTCCAGGTGTAGACAGAACCCAGTGCGAACTGGGTGATGATGGTACCGATCAGTGTCAGGTACCGGGTGCGGTTCATCTCTGTGGTCATGATGCGTCTCGGTCGATGGCCTTAAGGAAATTGAGGCCACTATAGGCAAGACGCAGTTCGCGCCGATCGATTAAGGCATGAAATGCAGATCGGCGGGAATGAATGACAATCAGAGCCGCATCAGCTGACGGAACGCCTTGATGTTGCTGCGACTGACCGGCACCTCGAACGGCAGATCATGGAGCCGGATGAGGTAGGTGCTGTTAAACCAGGGGACTATTTCGCGGATCTTGTTGATATTGACGCAGTAGGAGCGGTGGCAGCGAAAGAACCCCTCGGCAGGCAGGCGGCTGACAAACTCGCTGATGGTCATGGTCATCACGTAACGATCGTCGCGGGTATAGACATAGGTGAGCTTCTCGTCCGCCTCGGCGTAGTAAATCTGCTCGCAGGGGGTGACGATGATGCGCTCCCCCTTCACCAGATTGACGGTGCGATTCTGCGGGCTGATCACTTCGCCGCTCGCCTCCACCGTGGTGGCTGGCTGCGACTTGCCCGCATGCTCGAGCTTTTGCAGCAGATTGATGATGCGCGGCTCGTTGTAGGGCTTGAGGATGTAGTCGAACGCCTCCAGCTCGAACGCCTCCACCGCAAACTCCTTGTAGGCGGTAACGAAGACAATGTGGGGCGGATGGCTCGACTTGTGCAGGTTCTTGGCCAGCAGCAGGCCATCGATGGAGGGGATCTGGATATCCAGAAACACCACATCCACCTCGTGATCCTGCAGGTATTTGAACGCCTCCAGCCCATCCTCAAAACTCGCCACTATCTCGATGGTGCTGTGCTGATTCACCAGATAGATCAGCTCCTCGCGAGCCAGATACTCGTCTTCCACAATGATCGCTTTCAACATGACATTGCCCCCTGAAGGAGCACAGGAGAGGCAAGCTCCTCACGAATCAAACATTCGTCTTCCACAATGATCGCTTTCAGCATGACAACACCTCTCGCGGCACACACTTATCCTCAACCATGATGGCTCTCAGCATGGCATCGACTCCTGATCCGGCAGATAGAAACTCACTTCGGTACCTGGCTCCAGCCGCTTGAGGTGCAGGCCGTCGCCATAGAGCAGCTTGACCCGCTGATGCACGTTCATCAGACCGATGCTACGGCTCTCCACCCGACCGGCAGCCACCCCGTCGATCACCGCCTGACTGATGCCGTAACCGGTGTCCCGCACCGCCACCCGGATGCCGCCCGCCAGCTGCTTCACCTCGATAGTGACCCGACCCGGCGCGCTGCGGGGCTGGATGCCGTGCAGGATGGCGTTTTCCACCAGCGGCTGCAACAGCAGGCTCGGTACCTCGATATGCACGTCATCCACATCGAACACCACCTCCAGCTTGTCGCCGAAGCGGGCCTGCTCGATGGCCACGTAGTCGCGCACCTGCTGCAGCTCCTCCTGAATGTCGATGAGCTCATCCCCCTTGTTGAGGTTGTAGCGCAGATAATCCGCCAGATTGGCAATGAGCTGGCGCGCCTGCTGGGGCCGGATGCGGATCAGCGACGAGATGGCGTTGAGGGCATTGAACAGGAAGTGCGGGTTGATCTTGCTCTGCAGCGCGGTGAACTCCGCCTTGCGGGTCATCTCTTTCAACTGCTCGATGCGCGACACCTCCATCTGGGTGGAGATGAGCTGGGAGAGGCCGACCGCCATCTCCCGCAGCGAACTGGTGATGCTGTGGGTGCGGCGGTAGTAGATCTTGAGGGTGCCGCTGACGGCGCCGTTCTCCCGCAGCGGAATAATGATGACCGAGTGGAAATCGGAGAGGTGATACTGGCGCAGATCGTTGTTGATGATGATCTGGTCGAGCAGCACCGCCTGCTGGGTCATGCCGCTGATGGCGTGGTGCTCGTCCAGCTCGTAGTAATCCTTGCCCACCCCGACATAGGCCAGCACGTCATGGGTATCTGTGATGGCCACCGCATCGGCGCTGATGTCGCGCCGGATCACATCGCACACCTGACTGAGGGAGTGGCGATCGATGTTCTGGAAGAAAGGCAGCGTCTTGTTGGCGATATCGAGCGCCAGCTTGGCCTGCTTGGCGGCAATCAGCTCCTTCTCGTCATCCAGATCCTGCACCAGCTTGATGATGAGGCCGATGCAGAGCGCCCCGGCGATCATCGGATAGGCGATATGGTTAACGATCTCCACCCCGACTTCGTGGGGCTCGGTCAGCAGCCAGATCAGCAGCATGGTCAGCCCTTCGCACAGCATCCCCGCCAGAATGCCGTAGAGCCAGAGTCGCGACTTGCGACAGCGCAGGTGCAGCCAGGTGGCGAGCAGACCGGCGATAATACTGGCGATAAGGCAAGGGATCGAGGTGTGACCATCCATATCGATGAGATAGCGGTGCAGACCGGAGATGACCCCGGCCGGAATGCCGACCCAGGGGCCAAACAAAATGCCGCCGGAGATGATGGCGATGATCCGCACGTTGATCAGCGCCCCCTCTACCGGAATGCCGGTGTAGGTACTGAACACCGCAAACAGGCCGAAGATGGAGGCCACCAGCACCAGCTCCGCCGGGGTGTGATCCCGCTTCTGGAACAGCCGCTGGAACGGCCGGGTGCGGGTCAGGAAGAAGAGGGTCATCAGCATCAGCGCTGCCCGCTCGAACACCGCCAACAACATCATCTGATTCTCAAGCATCTGCGCCCCCTTGCGGCAACCCGACCGATCACCCTAACCCTGACCAATAAATCGGGGCCGGATAAACCAGCCCCAACGACATCAACAGTACTGACCGGCCACCCAGCCGGAGGACCAGGCCCACTGGAAGTTGTAGCCACCGAGCCAGCCGGTCACGTCCACCACTTCGCCGATGAAGTAGAGGCCGGGCACCTTGCGTGCCTCCATGGTCTTGGAGGAGAGCTCATTGGTATCGACGCCGCCCAGGGTCACTTCGGCGGTGCGATACCCCTCGGTGCCGTTGGGCAGGATCTGCCAGTCACCCAGCAAATTGGCCACCGCTTCAAGCTCCCGCTCGTTGTATTGGCGTATTGGCTTGCTGACCAGCTGACCCAGCTCCACCAGCTTGTCGACGAAGCGCTTTGGCAGCTCGCGCCCCAGCACGGTTTTCAGCTCCTGCGCCGGGTGCGCCTGCGCCCATTCACGCAGGGCAGCCGGAATATCCAGCTCCGGCAGCAAGTTAATGTGGATCTTCTCGCCGGCGTGCCAGTAGGAGGAGATCTGCAGGATGACTGGGCCGGAGAGGCCGCGGTGGGTGAACAGCATCGCCTCCTTGAAGCGAGTGCCATCCTCGGCGGTCACCGCTACCGGCAGGCTGATGCCCGCCAGATCGGCAAACGCCTCTTTCTCCGCCTGATGGAGGGTGAAGGGCACCAGACCGGCGCGGGTCGGCAGCACCTTGAGGCCGAACTGCTCCGCCAGCTTGAAGCCATAAGGGGTAGCACCCAGCTTGGGCATGGAGAGACCGCCGGTCGCCACCACCAGCGAGTGGCAGCCGATCTCACCCTTGCTGGTGGTCAGCACAAAGCCTTCGTCCTGCTTGCTGACGGTGAGGATCTCGGTCTGGAACTGCAGGGTCACCCCGGCCCAGTCACACTCGGTGAGCAGCACATCGACGATATCCTTGGCGCTCTCGAGACAGAACAGCTGCCCCAAAGTGCGCTCGTGATAGTTGACCCCGTGGCGATCCACCAGATCGATAAAGTCCTGCTGGGTGTAGCGGGCCAGCGCCGACTTGCTGAAGTGGGGATTCTCCGACAGGTAGGCGTGAGCGCCTGCCTGATGGTTCGTGAAGTTGCAGCGGCCACCGCCACTGATGAGGATCTTGCGGCCCGGCTTCTTGGCATTGTCGAGCACCAGCACGGAGCGGCCCCGATAGCCCGCCTGCGCCGCACACATCAATCCGGCCGCACCGGCCCCGATCACCACCACATCGACCTGCTTCATCATCACTCACTTATCAAAATAGAAACGGCACCTGGCCTGAACCGTGATTGCCTCTGGCGGAACAGAACCATAGTGACTGCCCACCAGAATAAACAACGGCCCTTAAAAGGGCCGTTATTGTACTGGCTGAACACTAAGTGTCCACGACTATCAGGCGTTGCTGTCCATGATGCTGGCAGGGGCGCCCTTGGCCAGTTCGGCCAGCTCCTTGTCGATGAAGTAGAGGCCTTTGCCATCTTCACCCACCAGACCCAGACGGTCGACGATGCTCTTGAACAGCTTCTCCTCTTCATGCTGCTCGGCCACATACCACTGCAGGAAGTTGAAGGTGGAGTAGTCCTGGGTGGTGAAGGCTACGTGGGCCAAACCATTGATGCACTTGGTGATGTGGTACTCGTGCTCCAGGGTGGTACGGAACACGTCGCCCAGCGACTTGAACTCGTGGGGAGGGGCATCGATGGCGCCCAGCTTGGGCATGGCGCCAGTCTCGCTCACATAGGTGAACAGACGCTCCATGTGCTGGCGCTCCTCGACTGCGTGCTGGCGCAGGAAGGTCGCCGCCCCTTCAAAGCCCTTGTCTTCGCACCAGGCGCTCATCTGCAGATAGAGATTGGAGGAGTAGAACTCCAGGTTAATCTGCTCGTTCAACTTCTCGATCATGGCTTGGGCCAGCATCTTGTTTCTCCTCAGTGATTTGGTATCGATTGTCGCCACACTCCCGCCGCGAATCAACCCGCCAACGAGAGGGAGATCCCGTTTCTTTCAGCTCAGGGGGTCAGCTCCCTAAGGGAGGCGACATCCACCGGCGCAGCATAATCGACGCCCGGCAGCTCGAAGCCGTTGAGCTGCATGAAGTCCTGCCGCAGCCCTGCAAAGTCCCCCAGCCCGTGGAAATTGTTCGGCGTCACCTTGGGCCAGAGCGCCGAAACGGCGGCCTGAATGGCCGGGTCGAGCTCGTGGTCATCCATCCGGATCAGCCGGTTGCCATCAGCCACCACCCCATTGGGCCCGTACATCTTGGCGGTAAACAGTCGCTGCATCTGCTCGATGCAGCCTTCGTGCACACCGCGCTCCTTCATTACCCCCATCAGCAAGCCCAGATAGACCGGCAGCACCGGAATGTAGGCGCTCGCCTTGGTCACCAGCGCCTTGCAGACCGATACCCAGGCGTGGCCGCCAATTTCGGCCAGTTGCAGGTTGATGGTCTCGGCGGTGGCGTGCAGATGCTCCTTGGCATAACCGATGGTGCCATCCCGATAGAGGGGATAGGTGGATTCGGGGCCGATATAGGAGTAAGCGACGGTTTGCGCGCCGGGTGCGAGACAACCGGCCTGCTGCAACGCCTGCATCCAGAGCTGCCAATCCTCGCCCCCCATCACAGTGACGGTATCGCGGATCTCCTCCGGCGTGGCAGGTGCCAGCGACTGCTGCACCAGAGTATCGCGCTCCAGATCCAGCCCCCAACCGCTGAATGGCTGGCCGGTGGTCTTGAGCACCGAGCGCACCTGCGTGCCGTCGGGCAGCACTCGGATGCCGCTCGCCATCGAATAGATCACCAGATCCACCTGCCCAAGCTGCTGGCGGATGGTATCGATGGCCTGCTGGCGCATCCCGTCGGAGAAGGCATCGCCAATCAGGTTGATGGCGATACGCCCCTCCTGCTCCGCCTCCTTGCGAAACCAGATGTTGTTGTACCAACCGGCGCTGCCGAGCCCTTTGTCGGAAGGGCCGCGCTCGAAGGAGATACCGATGGTGTCGGCACCGGCACCAAAGGCGAGTGCAATGCGCGACGCCAGTCCAAACCCGGAGGAGGCACCCAGCACCAGCACCCGCTTGGGGCCGTTGAACGGGCCAGCGGCCTTGATACGTTCGATCTGCTGCTGCACGGCGGCGCGACAGCCGATGGGGTGACAGTTGCGGGCAACACAACCTTGAATCTGGGGATGAATGATCATGGGAAGGCCTCCAAAGAAATTGGCTACAGCATAACCAAATCGAAAGAGATTAACTTGATGCCGGATCGCTATCAGTCAGAAAAGCCGCGGGAATTGAGGCAGAAAAACAAAAGGGAGCACGTGGCTCCCCAAAGCGGTATTCAGATGCTTTTTGTTGTTTTGTGTTCATTGCGAAGCACGGGCCCATCCTATGCCTCTCCCCCCTGATCGGCAAGCCGAGGGGTGTGACCGGCGTCAAACTCTTGTTTGATTTATAGGCAAATAGTGGTTAATAACTGAGTGGCTGACCCTGTGTCACACGTCATTAAACTCATTTAAATCCCAAAACTGTGCCTGAGGCACCATTTTAGTTTCAGCAGAGATTGGTATAGTGGGCTGAAGGATCGGTAAGGAGAACCCCCATGAGTGGAACAACCTATTACAAGCATATTCTGGCCGCGATCGACCTCTCTGAAGACAACCGCAAGGTGATCGACAAGGCAGTGGACAGAGCCCGCTCCAACGGCGCCAAGCTGTCGGTTATCCATGTCGATGTGGACCTCAAGGATCTCTACACCGAGATGATCGATATCGATATCGACAACGTGCAGGATCAGGTGATCGCCGAAGCGAAAGAGAAGCTGGAGGCATTTCTCGCCTCGGTGGACTATCCCATCGAGAAGAAGCTGGTGATCTGCGGCGATCTGAGCGAGCGGGTCAATCAGGCGGTCAAGGAGTACGAGATCGACCTGCTGGTGTGCGGCCATCGCCAGAGCTTCTGGAGCCTGCTCACCTCCAGCGCCCGTCAGTTGATGAATACCGTGCCCTGCGATCTGCTGGTCGTCCCCTTGCAGAAGTAATGAAACCGGCGTAGTGTGATTTGCTATGAACATGACCGCATTCAATCACAACTACTGGTGGTGCTGCTCCTAAACAGGCGGCACCGCGTTTCTATTGTAAATTTCCCAAAGAAAACACCGTGACCGCCGAGAGGCGGTCAACTGTTTTTATCCCTTTGTCGCCTCCCGGCTCACCCAACTGGAGAGAGTGACATGCACAACCCCGTTATCCTGACTGGCGATCGTCCCACCGGCAAACTGCACATCGGCCACTATGTCGGTTCCCTGCGCCAGCGCGTCGAAGCCCAGCACCACTACCGTCAATTCGTGATGATCGCCGATCTGCAGGCGCTGACCGACAACGGCCACAATCCGGCCAAGGTGACCGACAACGTGCTGGAAGTGATGGCCGACTATCTGGCGGTCGGTCTCGACCCGGCCAAGACCACCTTCTGCCTGCAGAGCGCCCTGCCTGCCCTCGCCGAGCTCACCTGTTACTACCTCAATCTGGTCAGCGTTGCCCGGCTGGAGCGCAATCCCACCGTCAAGGCGGAGATCCAGCAAAAAGGGTTCGAACGCACGCTGCCAGCCGGTTTTCTGGTCTATCCGGTGAGTCAGGCCGCCGACATCACCGCCTTTCGCGCCAGCCATGTGCCGGTCGGGGAAGATCAGCTGCCGATGCTGGAGCAGACCAACGAGATCGTCCGCCGCTTCAACTCTCTGGTAGGCAAAGAGGTGCTGACCGAATGCCAACCGATCCTGAGCGACACTGGCCGCCTGCCCGGCATCGACGGCAAGGCCAAGATGTCCAAGTCTCTCGGCAACACCATAGAGCTCGGCATGCCGACGGAAGAGGTCAAACAGGCGGTGTTCGCCATGTATACCGACCCCAACCACCTCAAGGTGAGCGATCCGGGTCAGGTGGAGGGAAATACGGTGTTCGCCTATCTCGATGCTTTCCACCCCGACAAGGCGCTGGTCGCCGAGATGAAGGCCCACTACCGGCGCGGCGGACTGGGGGACATGCGCTGCAAGCAGGTGCTGAACGACTGCCTGCAGACCCTGCTCGCTCCGATGCGGGAGCGCCGGACCGCGGCCATCGCCGACAAGAAGATGCTGCTGGAACTGCTCTATCAGGGCACCGAGCAGGCTCGCATCATCACCGATGAGGTATTGGCGGAGGTGAAAAGCGCCATGGGGCTCGACTACTTCGCCAGCATCCGCTGAGCGGGAGTCCCGAGCGCATCGTCGCCGTAGAGGTCGAACACCAGCTGGTGCAGCATGCTCTTGAACCAGCCGATCGCCTCGTCGTGGGCGGTGAGTGGGTGCCCCGCCATCAGGTAGACGATGGGGATGGCGGGGTCGAGCTGGTGCATCCGCAGCGGGTAGTAGCGGCAGAAGTGGCGCCCGATCATCTCGGGCACCACCACCAGATAGCGACCGGTCGCCATCAGCGGCGGCACTGCCATAAAGCTCGGCAACCGCACGCCCAACTCCCGCTCCACCCCGAAGCGAGCCAGCCAAAGCTCCACCATCGCCTGACTGTGACCCCAGCTGGAGGTGTGGATGTGGGGACGGCTCACCAGCTCGACCGGTGTCAGCACATCGGGCAATTCGCTGCCAAGGGGCGACAGGCAGACCAGCGGGTTGTTGAACCACTCCTCCCGCCACAAACGGGGTGAGAGATGATTCGCCCCGGCGAAACCGATCACCAGATCCAGCTCACCTTTTTCCAACTCCCGCTCGTAGTCGCTGTCCGCCAGCTCGCACACCTCCAGCCGACAGTGAGGGGCCTGCCGATGGAGCCTCTCCACCAGCACCGGCACCAGTCCGTGCTCCACCGAGCCCGGGGTGGCGATGCGGAAAATTCGCCGTGCGGTAGCGGGATCAAACCCTTTGGCCTGCCGCAATCCCTGCTCCAGCATCGCCAGCGCCTGGCGCACCGGCCCGGCCAGCGCCTTGGCCCGCTCGGTCGGCATCATCTCGCGCCGACTCATCACGAACAGCGGGTCATCCAGCGCCACCCGCAGCCGCCCCAAGGCGTGACTAACGGTGGATTGGGAGAGATGCAGCCGTTCGGCGGCACGGGTGACATTGCGCTCCTGCATCAGCATGTCGAATACAGCGAGCAGGTTGAGGTCGAGACGGGCGAGCGAGCTATCCATCGATATTAGCCATAGTTAAATGCCAACAATTCATTTTTACCATAGTAACAGATTGCCTAGAATGCGCTGGCTTAATACATCGGAGATTCAAATGCGTAGCTATCTGTTATTGCTGGCCATTGGCCTGCTGTGGGGTTCCCAATTCATTTTCATGCACCAGGCCGTTGCCGAGTTGCCCCCCATTCTGGTGGCTGCCGGTCGTGCCCTGTGCGGCAGCCTGACCCTGGGTCTGCTCTGCCTGTTCATGCGGCTCAAGAGTGAGCACACCCCGTGGCGCACCTATATGCTGATCGCCCTGCTGGATGCCACCATCCCCTTCATCATGGTCGCCTGGGGCCAACAGTACGTGGATAGCGCCATCGCCGCCGTGGTCATGGGTTGTATCCCGTTTGTGACCATTCTGGCTGCACCGCTGTTTATTTCTGGTGAAAGAATCACCAAAGCCGGTCTGCTTTCCGTGATCATCGGCTTTGCCGGTGTGCTCACCCTGTTCTGGCCGAAACTCTCCCAGGGCATGAACGCCGGTCTGCTCGGTGCCATGGCCATCCTGCTGGGTGCCAGCTGCTTCGCCATCGGCCTGCTGATGATCAAGCGCTTCGCCAAGGACCATCCGGTCGTGGTCGCCCGCAATATCCTGATCTCCTCGGCAATCCAGTTGCTGCTGGTCGCCCCCTTCATGGTTGACCTCAGCAGCCTGGCCCTGCCGAGCACCCAGGCCCTGAGCGCGATTACCGTGCTGGGTACCCTCTGTACCGGTCTGGTCTACTTCCTCTACATGGCGCTGATCCAGAAGGCCGGCCCGACGTTCGCCTCCTTCAGCAACTATCTGGTGCCGCTGTTCGGCGTGATGCTGGGTGCCCTGTTCCTCGGCGAGCAGATCCACCCCACCACAGGTGTTGCTCTGGCCCTGATCCTCGGCTCGGTCGCCATGAACCAGTGGGCGCAACAGCGTCGTATGCAGCGCGAGGTCTCCCTATGTCAGGCATCCTGACCACACTGTGCGGTGGTCTGGTACTGATTGCCGGCTGGCAGTATCGCCAGCGGCTGGCCGGGATCCTGGGCCTGCTGATGGTACTGCTGCCCTGGTTCTTCGATAGCAAGCTGCAAGCCATGCTGAGCTATGCCCTGAATGCCTGAAGTCCATCTCTGAATGTGTGACGAGAGTCTATCTCTCCTGTTTTTGGGACTGTTTTAAAAAACCTCCGATTTGTCCCCCGCTACCGGCGCTCTGCGCCGGTTTTTTTATGCCTGCCAGCCGGCGTCAGATCAGATAGCGATAGCTGAGTCGCTCGTTCTTGCGCGGCCCGGTGATCTGCCAGCTCAGCAGAAAACCACCGTCGATCTCGGTCAACTCGGCGCTGTAGTGATCCGCCCCGCACAGATGGGGCTCGGCGGTCAGCCAGCGGCCATCCCCCTGCGGCAGCAGCTCGAACAGTTCAACCGGCGCTTCATAACGCAGGTGAGAAAGGCGGATCCCCCGCTCGCTGCGTTGCCACCAGAAGCGGTTGTGCATGGCGAGTTCCCTGCCATGAGGCGTGATGTAACGGCCCTGCTCGTTAAACAGCCAGCCACCCTGATGATCGGTCACCTGCACACGCCCCTCGCCCCGACCATTCCAGTCGGTCGCCGACCCCTCGCCATTGCTGGCGGTAAAGGAAAATGCTCCGACCTGTGGTAATCGCGCCCATAAACGCTGGATTGCCGCTTCCATCTCGGCCATCATAGCCCCCTTAAAATTGACAACTGACGATAAATCAAACACATGAACTACTTGATAGGGGTCACCCTGCTCTGGTCATTCTCCTTCAGCCTGATCGGGGTCTACCTCGCCGGTCAGGTGGATGCCTACTTCTCGGTGCTGACCCGCATCGCCCTCGCCAGTCTGGTGTTTCTGCCCTTCCTGCGCCGCCGCTGGCTGCGCCCCGATCTGGCGGCCAAGCTGATGGCGCTGGGCGCCATCCAGCTCGGCATCATGTATCTCTTCTACTACCACTCCTTTCTGCTGCTGACGGTGCCGGAAGTGCTGGTCTTTACCATCTTCACCCCCATCTACGTCACCCTGCTCCACGACCTGCTGGAAGGGCGCTTCAAGCCCACCTATCTGTGGGGCGCCCTGCTGGCGGTGATCGGGGCTGCCGTCATCCGTTTCGATGGCCTGACCGAAAGCTATGTGCTGGGATTTATGGTGGTGCAGGGGGCCAACCTCTGTTTCGCCCTGGGTCAGGTGGGCTACAAGGTACTGCTGGCACGGGAGGCGGAGCAACCGCCGCAACTGGCGGTGTTCGGCTGCTTCTATCTGGGAGCGCTGGTGATCGCATTGCCCGCCTGGTGGCTGCTGGGCAAGCCGCAATACCCAACATCAGGGTTGCAGTGGGGCATTCTGCTCTGGCTGGGGGTGGGTGCCTCCGGCCTTGGCTACTTCCTCTGGAACAAGGGGGCGACGCTGGTCACCAGCGGGGGGCTGGCCATCATGAACAATGCGCTCATTCCGGCCGGCTTGCTGGTCAATCTGCTGCTCTGGGGCAAGGATACCGACCTGACCCGGCTGACCATCGGCGGCCTGCTGATGCTGGCATCGCTCTGGATCTGCCAGCGTGACAAGCGCGGCCAACCCTGACCACACTCAGCCGACGACGGTGTTGTGCTCCCGTCTGGCCTGACTGTGACAGCTAGCCAGCCGGGCCAGCAGATGATCGAGCTGCTCGCCAGCCTGACTCTGCACCAGCCCGATGCTGACGGTGACCGGCCGCTGTGACAGCAGGCTGGCATCGGCAATCTCGAGGCGCAGCCGCTCGGCGATCTCCAGCGCACTCATCCGCTCGGTCTGGGAGAGCATCAGGATAAAACCGTCCTCATCCCAGCGGGCGAAGGGATCTTCCCGCCGCAGCTCGTGGCGCACGATACGCGCCAGCTTGGCCAGCATAGCGTCGCAAGCCGCTTCACCAAACAACTGCTGGATTTTGGCCATGTGATCGACCGAAAACTGCAGCAGACTGAAAGTGCCGCTCTCGGTCGCCAGCCGCTCTTCAAGCAGTTGCTCGAAACGGCCACGGCTCTCCAGACCGGTCAGCGGATCGGTGCCATGTCGCTCCTCCACCAGCACGGCAGCGGGATCGAGGTGACGGACGACCCCCAGCAGATAACCCCGCTCATCACGACGCATCCGCTCTTCCAGCCGGATGTAGTGACCGTGATGATGCAGAATGCGGTATTCGAGGCGCAGACCGCTGCTGCGGCCGCTCTGGCAGGCGAGCAGGGCATCTTCCAGCCGGGCAACATCGTCGGGATGCACCCGATCCAGCCAGCCGAGATCATCCGGCCAGCACTCTCCCAATCCCAACAGGCGCAGGCAGGAGGGATCACGCTGCAGTCCATGTTGGGCTGACCAGCTCCAGATCCCCGCCTCCAGCAGTGCCATGGCATCAGACAGCAGACCCGGATCAAGCCGGGCAGTCACATCGACCAAAGGTGTCTTGAGCATTTCCATGGGGCGCCTCGAAACAGGATCTGAATACCTGCTCAATAAGTAACATTGGCGTTCACGCCGAGCAACAGGGTCAGAGCGCTTTTCCCTGATACCCGTTCATCAAGGTCTGCCAGTTCTCCGGTACGAAGTGGAAACTGGTATGCAGTTGAGACTCTTTATTGAATGAACGGAGCAAGCGTTCCAGATTGGCCTTCTGCCATTCGCCGTGGGAGCGGATCGCACCCTTGTCAAAATCGATCACCCACACCTTGCCCTCTTTATCGAGCAGCAGGTTGTGGCTATTGAGATCGGCGTGATAGACCCCGGCATCGTGCAGCTGGCGCACCGTCTGGCCTATCTTGTGCCATACCTCGGTCGCCACCGGCCCCTGCTTGAGCAGCGCCACCATATCCTTGGCACCGCGAATTCGCTCAATCAGGATATCGGCACGATAGAATGGGCCCTGTTTGACCATGCGGGCACCAAACGGACGCGGCACCGGCAGCCCCTGCTCGCACAGCTTGGCCAGCAGGGTGTATTCGGCCATGGCACGGCTCGACTCGACCCCTTCGAACCAGAAGCGATCCCGCACCACCTTGCCCACCATGCCGCCACGATAGTAGTGGCGCAGCACCAGATGGCGGGACTCATCCTTGACGAACCAGGTCACCCCCCGCCCGATGGAGGTTCCCACCACCTGACGGTTGTTCTGCCACCAGGCAGGATCGAATAACTGGGGAGAGGGGTCGCGAAAGGCCCCTTCGGCATACCAGCAGATCTGGTTGTGTTCGGTCTGTACTCGCATCGTGGAGATCCCGCTCGGTGGGTCATGGATCGCAATTTTTCAATTGGCGATGAGGCTGCCGCTCTGGCATGCCCGCAATAGTTGCCTTTAATCAACGACGTGCAGAAACAGGTCATGGCGCAGGGCCCGGCCTATCCTGGCTGACGATTGTGCGCAATTTTACAATCCAGAGGGGAGTTTGCATAATGCCATCCACCCTTTTTGCCAGCCGTGCGCCACAACATGCCGCTATTTCAAACGCCCCCCTCCTCCATCTGCATCCTGCGGCTCTCCGCCATCGGGGATTGCTGCCACGCACTGGCGCTGGTGCGCGTCATCCAGCGGGAGTGGCCACAGACCCGCATCACCTGGATCACCGGAAAAATCGAGGCAACCCTGTTTGCCGATCTGCCCGGGGTCGAGGTGATCCCCTTCGACAAGAGCAAGGGGTGGCGCGGCTATCGCGATCTCTGGCAGACCCTCAAGGGGCGCAAATTCGATGTCCTGCTCCACTTGCAGGCGGCGATGCGGGCCAGCATCGCTACCCTCGGCATCAAGGCCAAGGTCAAACTCGGGTTTGATCGGGAGCGGGCCAACGACGGCCAGTGGCTGTTCACCAACCACAAGGTGCCCTCCCCCGCCTCCCCCCATGTGCTGGACGGTTTCCTCGCTTTCGCCAAAGAGCTCGGCATCAAGGATCTGACCCCGGACTGGCAACTGTCCATCAGCGCCGAACATCAGGCGTGGGCAAGGGAGAAGATTGGCGGCAAACCGACCTTGCTTATCTGCGCTGCCGCCAGCA
Organism: Aeromonas sp. MTB; assembly: GCF_056632455.1. Classification (NCBI taxonomy): domain Bacteria; kingdom Pseudomonadati; phylum Pseudomonadota; class Gammaproteobacteria; order Aeromonadales; family Aeromonadaceae; genus Aeromonas; species Aeromonas sp. MTB. The sequence goes on along the minus strand of NZ_CP147026.1, from coordinate 39,773 downwards.
AGGCCTTCAAGAACTGGACTGCCGCAGGCTATGCCGCGCTGGCGGATCACGCCGCCAACAAGGGCTTTCAGGTTTATCTCTGTGGCGGGCCGGCCAAGCTGGAGCGGGATCTGGCCGCCGAGATCCGGCAACTCAGCCAGAGCAAGCCGGTCGATCTGGTGGGGCAGACCAACCTCAAGCAGCTGCTGGCGCTGATTGGCGAGGCGAGTCTGGTATTGGCCCCCGATACCGGCCCCACCCATATGGCCACCATAGTGGGCACGCCGGTGCTCGGTCTCTATGCCCACCACAATCCGGCCCGCACCGGCCCATATCTGTGCCGCGACTACGTGGTCAGCGTCTATCAGGAGCTGGTCGAGCAGGAGACCGGCAAGCCGCTGGCCGAATTGAGCTGGCGCACCCGTCTCAAAGACCCGGAGGCCATGCGAAAAATCACCAGCGAGCAGGTGACCGCCGCGTTCGATCGGCTCTGTGCAGATCGTCAACTGCCGTAGTGACAGGGCACCTCGGGAATTCCGAGCCATCAGGCAGGGATAACCTGATAGCCTCTGCCCCCAGCCAAAGGCACAATGCAGGCTGATGTGGGTTACGCTCCCGCAGCAAGCTACGAATACTTTGATCGGCTGGAATATGATTCCGGCCGTTTTTTTATTCGCCGCATTCTGGTAAAATTCGCCGCCTTTACATCCTCCTGACTCAAGAATTTTCCGCGTTTTGCGTTTGGCTGTCTCCCTTTCGGGCACAAGACGGCGGTCTCTGCTACAACCAAAACAGCGGTTTCGATTAAAGGTAATAATATGGCGCAACAAGGCACTCTCTATATCATCTCCTCTCCGAGCGGCGCGGGTAAATCCAGTCTGCTCAATGCCTTGCTGACCCAACATAACGCTGCGGGCAAGATGCAGCTGTCGGTTTCCCACACCACTCGCGCCACCCGTCCTGGCGAAGAGCACGGCGTACACTACCACTTCGTTCAGGTGGAAGAGTTCAAGGCACTGATCGAACGCGGTGATTTTCTGGAGTGGGCCGAAGTGTTCGGCAACTACTACGGCACCTCACGCGCCGCCATCGAAGCCTGTCTGGCCAAGGGGATCGACGTATTCCTCGACATCGACTGGCAAGGTGCCCGCCAGATCCGCGAGCAGATGCCGACCAAATCCATTTTCATCCTGCCCCCCAGCCGCGAAGAGCTGGAGCGCCGCCTGATTGGGCGCGGTCAGGACAGCGCCGAAGTGATTGCCGGCCGGATGGCGAAAGCCATTGCCGAAATGGTGCACTACGACGAGTATGACTATGTCATTATCAATGAAGACTTCGAGCAGGCGCTGTTCCAGCTCAGGTCCATTATTGAGTGCCAACGGCTGGAGATGCGTCACCAGCAACAGGCTCAAAAAAACTTGCTGCAACAGCTACTGGCAGAGTAAGCCAAAAACAAGTAAACTTTTGCGTCATTTTTAAACACTGCTTTTCTAAATACAGAAAGCCCAAACACTGGAGTCCTGCATGGCACGCGTTACTGTAGAAGATGCTGTAAAACAGGTAGGTAACCGTTTTGACCTGGTGCTGGTCGCCGCGCGCCGCGCTCGTCAAATCGCGGTACAAGGCAAAGATCCCCTGGTCGACGAAGAGAACGACAAGCCGACTGTGATCGCCCTGCGTGAGATCGAGCTGGGTCTGGTGAACAATCAAGTGATGGACACCCAGGACCGCTACGAACAGCAAGAGCAGGAAGCCGCCGAGCTGGCTGCCGTTGCTGCCATCGCCGAAGGCCGCGGTTAAGTTATTCCTCCGGTTGGCACCCGCCCGGGTGCCGACTGTTCATCCCCATTTACAACCGCTCGAAAACCTCGCAAACTCAGGGCTATACCCTCAATTCCACGAATTGCCGTTTCACCGCTGCGGGGACTGTCTTGTATTTATTTGAAAACCTTAAAGAAATAGCCAGTTCCTACCTGCCGCCAGAGCAGGTTGAGAAGCTCAAGCAAGCCTATGTGGTGGCCCGTGATGCCCACCAGGGTCAGATGCGTTCTAGTGGCGAACCCTATATCACCCACCCTGTTGCCGTTGCCCGGATTCTGGGTGACATGCGCCTCGATCATGAAACCCTGATGGCCGCCGTGCTGCACGACGTCATTGAAGACACCTCGGTCACCAAGGCCGATCTGGCCGAACAGTTTGGCAATGCGGTTGCAGAACTGGTGGCCGGGGTCTCCAAGCTCGACAAGCTGAAATTTCGCGATCGCAAAGAGGCGCAGGCCGAGAACTTCCGCAAGATGGTGATGGCAATGACTCAGGATATCCGAGTCATTCTGATCAAGCTGGCCGACCGCACCCACAACATGCGCACCCTGGGCTCCCTGCGCCCTGACAAGCGCCGCCGCATCGCCCGGGAAACCCTCGAAATCTTCGCCCCCATCGCCAACCGCCTCGGTATTCACACCATGAAGAACGAGCTGGAAGAGCTGGGTTTCGAGGCGCTCTATCCCATGCGATCCCGCGTGTTGCGCGAATCGGTGCGCCGCGCCCGTGGCAATCGCCGCGAGATCATCGACTCTATCCAGAGCGAAATCAGCGGTCGCCTGAAGGAGGCGGGGATCGAACATCAGGTCAGTGGCCGCGAGAAGAATCTCTTCTCCATCTACAACAAGATGGAGAAAAAAGAGCTGCAATTTCATGAGGTAATGGATATCTACGCCTTTCGTGTCAAGGTGAAGGACATAGATACCTGTTACCGGGTGCTGGGGCAGATGCACAGCCTCTACAAGCCGCGCCCCGGCCGCTTCAAAGATTACATCGCCATCCCCAAGACCAACGGCTACCAGTCGCTGCACACCTCGCTGGTGGGGCCGCACGGTGTACCGGTGGAGGTGCAAATTCGCACCGAGTTCATGGATCAGATGGCCGACAAAGGGGTTGCCGCCCACTGGGCCTACAAGCAGGATGGCGACAGCTCGGGCACCACTGCCCAGATCCGCGCCCAGCGCTGGATGCAGAGCCTGCTGGAATTGCAGCAGAGCGCCGGCAGCTCGTTTGAATTCATCGAAGGGGTCAAAACCGACCTCTTCCCCGACGAGATCTACGTGTTCACGCCGGAAGGACGCATCATGGAGCTGCCCGCTGGCGCCACGCCGGTCGACTTCGCCTACACGGTGCACACCGACATCGGCCACGCCTGCGTCGGTTCGCGGGTCGACCGCCACCCCTACCCGCTCAGCAGCCCACTGCACTCGGGCCAGACGGTGGAGATCATCACGGCACCGGGGGCTCGCCCCAACGCGGCCTGGCTCAACTTCGTGGTGACCACCAAGGCACGATCCAAGATCCGCCAGTTCCTCAAGAACCTGCGCACTGAAGAGTCGGTGGTGCTGGGTCGCCGCCTGCTCAACCATGCGCTGGGCGCCAAGAATATCGAAGACATCCCCGAGCCACGCATCAAGCAGGTGCTGGCCGATACCAAGCATGAGAATCTGCAGGGGCTGCTGGCCGATGTCGGCCTCGGCAACGCCATGAGTGTCATGGTGGCGCGCCGCATGCTGGGGGATGAACTGCCGCCGGAAGAGCAGCCCAAAACCAGCAGCAAGAAGATGCCGATCAAGGGTGCCGACGGCATGCTGGTCACCTTCGCCAACTGCTGCCGCCCGATCCCGGGAGATGCCATTATCGCCCATATCAGTCCGGGCAAGGGTCTGGTTATCCACCAGGAAGCCTGCCGCAACATCAAGGGCTACAGCAAGGAGCCGGACAAGTACCTGCCGGTGCAGTGGGAAGTGGACAAGGAGCAGGAACAGGAGTTCCGCACCGGTATCAGCATCGAGATCGTCAACCATCAGGGTGCGCTGGCCGAGCTGGCCAACGTGATTGCCGCCACCGGCGCCAATATTCACGCCATCAGCACCGAAGAGAAGGATGGCCGGGTCTATCAGGTCAGCCTGCTCATCACCACCAAGAGCCGCATCCACCTGGCCAACATCATGCGCAAGATCCGCGTGATGCCCAACGTGCTCAAGGTGAGCCGACAGAAGAACTGAACACAGGCGGCGCAAGCCGCCTGCTGCTTTTATAGAGACAAGCCATGACCCCCGAACGCTTCAAGCGCATCACCGACATGCTGGCCCAACGTCAGCTCGATTTGACCGTCTGCATGGAAGAGGTCCACAAACCTCACAATCTGGCCGCCATCGTGCGTACCGCCGATGCCATCGGCATCCACCGGGTACACGCCGTCTGGCCCAAAACCTGGATCCACAAGCGCAAAGGCACCGCCCGCGGCAGCCAGAACTGGGTGGATGTAAAACTGCACCCGGATATCGGCACAGCCGTTGCAGAGCTGAAAGCCTCCGGCATGCAGATCCTGGCGACCCATCTATCTGACAGCTCGGTCGATTTTCGCGCCATCGACTACACCAAACCGACCGCCATTCTGGTGGGTCAGGAAAAGCACGGCATCGGTGAGGAGGCGCTGGCACTGGCCGATCACCATATCGTCATTCCCATGGTGGGCATGGTGCAGTCCCTCAACGTCTCGGTGGCTGCCGCCGCCATCCTCTACGAGGCGCAGCGCCAGCGCGAGCTGGCCGGTTGCTATCAACGCGGCTGCCCGCTCACGCTTGAAGAGCAGAACACTATCTTGTTCGAGGGGGGCTACCCCATCTATGCACAGCTCTGCAAAGAGAAAGAGATGCCCTACCCCCAGCTCGGCCCAGCCGGTGAAATTCTGGCGGACGAAGAGTGGTGGCAACGGATGCAGCTGACCCGCAAAGGGTGGGCGCAGCAGAGCGAACAGGACGATCCGCAGGAGGAGTGATGGATAACCCTTTTGGCAGCTGGCTGGAATCCCACATCATCCGGGATCACCTGACCAACCCGAACATAGAGGCCGGCGACTACAGCTACTACTCCGGCTACTACCACGGCAAGCCGTTCGAGGATCACTGCGTCCGCTACCTGCTCGGCGATGGCTCGACCCGCGACACCTGGGAGAGCGGCCTCTGGGGCGAGGTGGATCGGCTGATCATCGGCAAGTTCTGCTCCATCGGCTCGGGCGCCACCTTCATGCTGGCGGGCAATCAGGGACACCGGCTGGATTGGGTTTCCACCTTCCCGTTCAATCCCGACACCTTTGGCGAAGGGGCCCGCAGCGGCTTTCTGCGCAAGGGGGACACCCGGATTGGCAACGATGTCTGGATCGGCTCGGAAGCGATGATCATGCCCGGCATCACCATAGGTGATGGCGCCGTCATCGCCACCCGCGCCGTGGTGACCAAAGATGTGGCCCCTTACACCATAGTCGGCGGTAACCCGGCCCAACCGATCCGCCGTCGCTTCAGTGATGAGCAGATCCTCATGCTGCAAGAGATGCAGTGGTGGGACTGGCCCCTGCCCCGCTTGCAAGCCAGCATGGCGCTGCTCTGCTCGGGGGATATCGCCGCCCTTTATCACCATTGGCAACAGGAGTGTGCCTGATGAAACCCCTCTCTCTTTCCCTGTTGGCCCTGACCCTGTTTTCTGCCGGAGCCCTTGCCGTGACCAATACCTATCAGCTCACCAGCGAAGCCGATGTACCCAGCCTCTACCAGCAAACCCTGCCCGACTTCTGGCGCCAGCATGCGGTGGAAGGAGAGTTCAAGGGCAAGGATGGGGTGACCATCCGCTATGCTGCGCTGCGGCAAGCCAAGGTTGATCGCGCCATCCTGATCGTCAATGGCCGGGTCGAGAGCTACCTCAAGTATCAGGAGCTGGCGTGGGATCTCTGGCGTCAGGGCTACAGCCTCTACCTTATCGACCATCGCGGTCAGGGGATGTCCGACCGGATGCTGAATGACCCGCAGAAGGGATATGTCGACCATTTCGACGATTATGTGGTCGATCTCAAGCATTTTCACGACCAGATCATCATGGCGGACCAGCCTGCCAAGCTGTTCCTGCTGGCCCATTCCATGGGCGGCGCCATCTCGGCCCGCTATCTGGAACGCTGGCCCGATGATATCAAGGCGGCCGTGCTCTCCTCCCCCATGCTGGGCATCAATCTCGGCGGTCTGCCCAAGTGGCTGGCCAAGGGATTGGCTAGCACCATAGGCACGGTCGGCGGTTGGATTGGTGAGCCTCCCTACGGCCCCGGCCAGGGCGCATATCAAGATCACGGCTTTGCCGATAACGAACTGACTCACAGCCAGCCCCGCTATCAAGCCTTCCGCCAAATCTACGAGCAGCACCCGCAGATCAAGCTGGGTGGCGCGACCGCGCACTGGATTTATCAGGGGATCACCGGTGCCGATGCCGCCATTGCCGATGCGGGCGCCATCAAAACCCCGCTGCTGGTGCTGCAGGCTGGCAACGACAGTGTGGTGGACAATGCCGCGCAGGATCGCTTCTGTACCATTGCCAAGTGCGAAGGGGGCAAACCGCTGCGGATCGAGGGGGCCTGGCACGAGCTGTTTATCGAATCCGATGACAAGCGCCAGCCCGCCCTGACCGCGATGGTCGACTTTTTCGCCCGCTTCTGAGCTGGCTATTTTTTGTAACCCTAAATAAATGGGGTGACAGTGCGGGCTAAGGTAAACTGCCCCTGTTTTCAATCGATGCCGAGGTAATGATGTTCAAGGTAGTTGTATCCGATCTCGATGGCACTCTGCTCAACAAGCAGCACCAGATCTCTCCCCGTACCCGGGATACCCTGCACCGCCTGGTAGAACAAGGTGTGAAATTCGTGGTCGCCACCGGCCGTCATCACGTTGACGTACGCAGCTTCCGCGATGCGCTGGGGATGGACATCTACCTCATTACTTCCAATGGCGCCGTGGTCCATGACAAACAGGATCAGCTGATTTTCAACCAGCCGCTGCCGACCGAGATCGCCGCCGAACTGATTGCGCTGGAGCGCGACCCCTCTATCCACCTCAATGTCTATCAGGGTGATGACTGGGTGGTGGAAGAGGAGCTGCCCTGGCTGCTGCAGTTCCACGATGAGTCAGGGTTCACCTACCGTCTGGTCGATGACCTGAAACAGGAAGCGAAAGAGCAGATCAACAAGGTGTTCTACATCGGCGACCACGAGAAACTGCTGAAGATCGAGGCGCACCTCAACCAGCGCTACGGCGATCAACTCAACGTCACTTTCTCCCTGCCGGACTGCCTCGAAGTGATGCACGCCGGGGTGCACAAGGGCAATGCGGTGCGTGCCGTGCTGGAGCAGAACGGTTTCGACATGTCGGAGGCGATCGCCTTCGGCGATGGCATGAACGACTTCGAGATGTTGACCATGGTGGGGCGCGGTATCATCATGGGCAACGCCCACGACCGCCTGAAAATGGCGCTGCCGGAGTATGAGCAGACCCTCACCTCCGACGAAGATGGCGTCGCCGTCTATCTGGAGAAGCTGTTCGAGCTGGAGAGCGTCAGCGCAGCCTGATCCTCTTCAGCCCGCCATCCGATTCAGCAAAGCCTCACCATGTGAGGCTTTGTTTTTTCAGAGTCTCCAGCCAGGGATTGGGCCGCTGCCAGCTGAAGCTCTGGTTCGCCCCGCCGTAGCATTCAGCCAACCGCAGAGGCGTGCCGGGGGTATGGCGTCGCCCGGCCACATCGAGGCAGCGGGAGACCTTGCTGTTGAAAAGCCTGTCTTTCTGCCACTCCCACTGCGCCTGACCGTCACAGGGTGCCAGCATCACTTCGCTGTCGTTTTTGGCTTGCAAACAGAGATCCTGCAGGCGCAACTCACCCAGATCCCACTCGAACAGTTGATCGTCTTTTCCGCTGCAAGGTTGTGCCAACACCTTCTGTTGGGACACCGCAACGCAAAAATCACCGCTGGTCAGCAAGGGGGAGAGAGAACGCTCCTCCTGCGGTTGTGATGCAATGGAGCCCATCATCACATCGGTGGATGGCGGCTTGATGGTACAGCCACCCAGCAGCAAGGCAGCCAGCATGGCGGGAGAGCAAGCAAAGGAAATTTTGTTATTCATGGAAAATGCCTGAAATGGGCCGATGACATCCGGTTGTCAGTGACTCGAGGCTGAAGCATAACCGAAAGGCGGGGCGCGCTGCCCAAATAGAGTGTAAACAGACGTAACAGGGAGAGAGTACTGGCACGGCGGAGGCCAGAAAGCAAAAAACCCCGCCGAAGCGAGGTTTTTCTAAATGTGGTCGGTGATAAAGGATTCGAACCTTTGACCCTCTGGTCCCAAACCAGATGCGCTACCGGACTGCGCTAATCACCGAGGCTATTTCTTTCAAAATAGTTTACTTCAAAAAAACAAAGACGACCTGATGGTCATCCTCGTCATACAGCAAGTATGGTGCGAAGAGAGGGACTCGAACCCTCACACCCGGGGGGCACTAACACCTGAAGCTAGCGCGTCTACCAATTCCGCCACCTTCGCGTACCTGACAAGCTGTAAAATGGGGTGGCTGATGGGGCTCGAACCCACGACAACCGGAATCACAATCCGGGACTCTACCAACTGAGCTACAGCCACCACAGCTGTTTTCGTTCCACAACAACGCCCGTTTAACCGACGCACTTTTTATGGTGCGCCCGACAGGATTCGAACCTGTGACCTCTGCCTCCGGAGGGCAGCGCTCTATCCAGCTGAGCTACGGGCGCTACGCTGTCGAACGGGGCGCATTATTAATGATGGTTGCTGGTTTGTCTACACTTTTCTGTCACCGAAACACTGTTCGTTGTTTTTTCAAGCACATTGCGCACTTTTCTTCCACTATTCCCCTGCTGACAGCCGAAAAGGGGCTGATCGCAGTCGCAAATCGCCTTGCTGCCTTGACTTGATTTGATGCCCATCTAGAATGAATGAACGTTCATTCAATCGAAAGTCACACTGATGATTCTGGATAAAAAAGAGAGCATCTTCAACGCGGCCCATGAGGTACTGGGTGAACGGGGTTTTCATGGTCTGTCGATTGCGGAAGTCGCCAAGAAGGCCAATGTTGCCACCGGCACCATCTATCGCTACTTCGGCGACAAGGATGATCTGATCCGGCAACTGCACCAGCACACTATCTTGCAGTGTGTGCCCATGGTCATGGCCGATGTAGCAATCGATAAAGTTTCATTTCAACAATTTCGCCAATTATGGCTCAATATTCATGCCATTTTTGTTAACGAACCCAACGCTATCCGGTGCAAATTGCAGTACGAGAGCTCTCCGCTAGGGGCAGAATTGGAGACCAATCCTGTCATTCTGGCCGCCTGGGAGCCTCTGGACCGATTTTTTGAACAGGGCGTTGAACAAGGATTGTTTATTGATTTACCGATACGGGCACTCCAGGTGTTGAGTCTGGACAGTGTCATGCATCTAGCCCTGCAGTGCAGGGTTCACAACATCACGCTGACCGAATCGCAATTGGAAACCGCGATCCGGGCCAGCTGGAATGCCATTTTATCCCCCAATCTTTCCACCTCAGGAGCCTGTTCATGAAAAAGTGGATGGCCATTATGTTGCTGATAGCGATCGCCTTGTTTGGCAGCGTCATCGGCTTCAATTTGTTCAAACAGAAGATGATTGCCCAATACATGGCCAACCGGCCGGAACCCGAGTTCCCCGTCACCGCCATGGTGACCAAGGCACAGGATTGGGTACCGACCATCGAAGCGATCGGCTTCATCGAGCCGAATCAGGGGGTGACCCTCTCCACCGAACTGGCAGGCACTATTGATGCCATCACCTTCGAGTCGGGTAAACCGGTCAAGGCAGACCAGCTGCTGCTGAGCCTGGACTCCACCGTGGAGCGGGCCAATCTGCGGGCCTCCCAGGCCAAGCTGCCGGCGGCAAAAGCCAAGTTCGATCGTTTCCAGAACCTCTACAAGACCAGCTCAATCTCCAAAGAGCAGCTGGATGAGGCGGAAGCGGCCTATCGCTCACTGGAAGCGGATATCGAGAGTCTGAAGGCGACCATTGCCCGTCGTGAAGTGCGTGCGCCCTTTAGCGGCGTGGTCGGCCTGCGCAATGTGTTCCTCGGTCAGTATCTGCAACCGGGCACCGATATCGTGCGCCTGGAAGATACCAGCGTGATGCGCCTGCGCTTCACCGTGCCCCAGACCGATATCTCCAAAATCAAGCTGGGCCAAACCATCAAGATCAATGTGGATGCCTATCCGCAAACCCAGTTTGATGGTCATATCACCGCCATCGAGCCTGCGGTCAACTTTCAGAGCGGCCTGATCCAGGTACAGGCAGACATTCCGAACAACGACGGTCAGCTGCGTTCCGGTATGTTCGCCCGCGCCAGCATCATTCTGCCGACGGTGAAAGATCAGATCGTGATCCCGCAGAGCGCTATCTCCTTCACCCTTTACGGTCAGAACGTCTACGTGCTCAAAGAGGGCGAAGAGACCGACAAAGAGGGTAACAAGGTGAAAGTGCTGCGAGCCAAGCAGGTTGTGGTCAAGGCCGGTGAGCGCCGTGGCAACGATGTGCATGTGCTCTCCGGCATCCAGGCCGGTGACCAGATCGTACTGTCGGGTCAGGTTCGCCTGAGCAACGACACCAAGGTGCATGTGGTCGAGAACGATGCCCTGGCCGTTCCGGCACAAACCCCGATGCTGTAAGCGCGGAGATCTGCGATGCGATTTACTGACATATTTATAAAACGGCCTGTGCTGGCGATCTCGCTCAGCTTCCTGATCGCCTTGCTGGGCTTTCAGGCCATCTTCAAGATGCAGGTACGGGAATACCCCGAGGTGACCAACACGGTGATCACCGTCAGCACTGGCTACTATGGCGCCAGTTCTGATCTGATCCAGGGGTTCATCACCCAGCCGCTGGAACAGGCGGTCGCGCAAGCCGACAACATCGACTTCATGACCTCCTCCAGCCAGCTGGGCAGCTCCACCATCACTGCGTACATGAAGCTCAACACCGACCCCAACGCCGCGCTGTCCGACATCCTGGCGAAGGTGAACTCGGTGCGCTCCCAGTTGCCGAAAGAGGCGGAAGACCCGTCGGTCACCTCCTCCACCGGTTCAACCACGGCGGTGCTCTACCTCGGCTTTACCAGCCCGGAGCTCAACTCCAGCCAGATCACCGACTATCTGGAGCGGGTTATCAAGCCGCAGCTCTTTACTGTCGGCGGGGTCTCCAAGGTTGATCTCTACGGTGGTGTCGAGTTTGCCCTGCGGGTATGGCTGGATCCGGCCAAGATGGCGGCCTTCAACCTGACTGCCAGCGACGTGATGACGGTGCTCAACAGCAACAACTATCAGTCCGCGACAGGTCAGGCGACCGGTTACTTCACCCTGTTCAACGGCAACGCCGAGACCCAGGTCAAGGATGTCGACGAGCTGAAGCGTCTGGTCGTTGCTACCCGTGACGGCAAGGTGATCCGCCTTTCCGACATTGCCAAGGTGACCCTCGAGAAGAGCCACGACATCTATCGCGCCAGCGCCAACGGCCGCGAAGCCGTGGTCATGGCGGTCAACGCCGCGCCGACAGCCAACCCCATCAACATCGCCCACGATGTGCTGGCGTTGCTGCCTAGCCTTGAGCGCAACATGCCGAGCACCATGCGTCTCAACGTGATGTATGACTCCACCGTGGCGATCAACGAGTCCATCCACGAGGTTATCAAGACCATCCTGGAGGCAGCTGCCATCGTTCTGGTGGTCATCACCCTGTTCCTCGGTTCGTTCCGCGCGGTCATCATCCCGATCATCACCATTCCGCTCAGTCTTATCGGCGTGGTGATGATGATGGATATGTTCGGCTTCTCGATAAACCTGATGACCCTGCTGGCGATGGTGCTGGCGATCGGTCTGGTGGTGGATGACGCCATCGTGGTGCTGGAGAACGTCGACCGCCATATCAAGGAGGGGGAAGAACCGTTCCGGGCTGCCATTATCGGTACCCGTGAAATTGCGGTGCCGGTTATCGCCATGACGGTCACCCTGGCGGCGGTATACGCCCCTATCGCCCTGATGGGTGGTATCACCGGCTCCCTGTTTAAGGAGTTTGCCCTGACGCTGGCTGGCGCCGTGTTCGTCTCGGGCATCATCGCCCTGACTCTGTCCCCGATGATGTGTTCCAAGATGCTCAAGGCCAACGAGCAGCCGGGCAAGTTCGAGAGCACAGTCCACCACCTGCTGGAACGGATGACCGATCGCTACGACAGCATGCTGCACGCCGTGATGAAAAAGCGCCCCGTCATCGTGGTGTTCGCCGTCATCGTCTTCGCCAGCCTGCCGCTGCTGTTCAAGTTCATCCCGAGCGAACTGGCACCGTCAGAGGACAAGGGGGTAATGGCCGTGCTGGGTACCGCACCGTCCAACGCCAACCTGGACTACATCGAAAACACCATGGCGGATGTGAACAAGATCCTGGACGACCAGCCCGAGATCGCCTTCTCCCAGGTCTTCTCAGGGGTGTTCAACGCCAACCAGGCGTTCGGTATCGCCTCCATGGTGCCCTGGAGTCAGCGTGAAGCGAGCCAGAAAGAGGTGCTGGATCGGGTCGCCAATCTGGTGAAAGACATCCCGGGTATGGCCATCACCACCTTCCAGTTCCCGGAACTGCCGGGCGCATCGAGTGGTCTGCCGATCCAGTTCGTCATCACCACCCCGAACAGCTTCGAAAGCCTGTTCCTGGTGGCCGGTGAAATTCTGGCAGCGGCGCAGAGTAACGGTCAGTTCGTCTATTCGGATCTCGATCTGAACTACGACTCCGCCACCATGAAGATCCGCATCGACAAGGACAAGGCGGGTGCCTACGGCATCACCATGCAGGATATCGGAATCACCATGGGCACCATGATGGCGGACGGTTACGTCAACCGTATCGACCTGGATGGCCGCTCCTACGAGGTGATCCCGCAGGTCGAGCGCAAGTACCGACTCAATCCGGAGTCCATCAAGGGCTATTACGTGCGGGCCGCAGACGGCAAGTCGATCCCGCTCGGCAGCCTGATCAGCATTGAAGTGGTTGGCGAGCCCCGCGCCCTGCCCCACTTCAACCAGCTGAACTCCGCCACCATAGGCGCCGTTCCGGCTCCGGGCGTGGCCATGGGTGATGCGATCAACTGGTTCCAGACCACCGCCGACGAGAAGCTGCCGCAAGGCTACCGTTACGACTTCATGGGTGAAGCACGTCAGTTCGTCACCGAAGGCAATGCGCTCTATGCCACCTTCGCGCTGGCTCTGGCCATCATCTTCCTGGTGCTGGCAATCCAGTTCGAGTCGGTGCGTGACCCGCTGGTCATCATGGTCTCTGTACCGCTCGCCATTAGCGGGGCCTTGATTGCCCTGGCATGGGGGATGGCGACCATGAACATCTACTCCCAGGTGGGCCTCATCACCCTGGTGGGTCTGATTACCAAGCACGGTATCCTGATCTGTGAAGTAGCTAAGGAAGAGCAGCTGCTGCGCGGCATGAACCGGATGGAAGCCGTGATGCAGGCCGCCAAGGTGCGTCTGCGTCCGATCCTGATGACCACGGCGGCCATGATTGCCGGTCTGATCCCGCTGCTCTACGCCGCTGGCGCCGGTGCGGCACAGCGTTTCAGTATCGGTATCGTCATCGTGGCAGGTCTTGCCATCGGTACCCTGTTCACTCTGTTCGTGCTGCCGGTGATCTACACCTATCTGGCTTCCGAGCACAAACCCTTGCCGGTATTCGATGAAACCATTCCGCCCAAAGCAAACGGCGGACATTAATCATCAATCACATGCAAAGGCCCCGTATCGGGGCCTTTTTTATGCTTCGCAGGAAAGACGACATAAGTGCATGAAGCAGTTAAACTAAAAAACACCACATCCAGACCGCAAGGACGCCATGTCAGGACTCTTCACCAAGACCGCCAGGGCCGTAGGCCGCAACGGACTCTCATATCGCCTGCTCTCCTACATTCTGGTCTGCAGTACCGTATTGGCGATGATCATTACGGCGTTGCAACTCGCGTGGGATTACCGCAAGGATGTCGCCGTCATCGAAGACAGCATCGGCCAGATCGAGGCCTCGTTCCTGCAACCCATCGCCGCCAGCTTGTGGAACCTGGATGAAGAGCAGGTCAAAGTGCAAATTGAAGGGATCATGAACCTGCCAAACATGCAGTTCGTGATGGTCAAGGAGATGCTCGGCAACTCCGAAGTCCCGCTGCTGACCCAGGGGGTCGAACGGGAAAGCTATGATATCTCCCGCGAATTCAACCTCACCTATCAGGGTGAAATCGTCGGCAAGCTGTTCGTTGCCGCCTCTCTCGAGCAGATCTACCAGCGCCTCATCGAAAAATCGGTGCTGATCATGGTCAGCCAGACCATCAAGACCCTGGTAGTCTCATTTTGCATCCTGATCATCATTTACTATCTGGTGGTCAGGCACATCAACCGCATCGCCAACTACGCCCAGAAGTTCAACCTCGATCGGCTCGACATGGAGCTGGAGCTGGAAGGCCGCCCGCAGCCGCGCAAGAAACCCGATGAGCTGGATACCCTGGTCTCCACCCTCAACCAGATGCGTACCCGACTGCGTGACGAGCTGGTTGCCCGCCATCAGGCGGTGGAACAGCTGCAAAAGGAGCGGGACTTCTCCGCCACCCTGATCAACTCCGCCAACATGGTCATCTGCTGCATGGAACCGGATTTGACCATCGCCAGCATCAACCCGGCAGCCATCTTGCTGACCGGCTACCACCAGCAGGAGCTGTTACAACACAACTGGCTGGATCTCTTTGTCAGCCCGGCGCAACGGGAAGAGCTGAACGATATTCTGGCGGCGGAGGGTTCACTGTCAGACAAAGAGGTCATCATGCATGACCAGCAGGCTCATGAGCTGGTACTGCAGTGGACCTTCGTACCCTTCTACGATGGTCCCAACCTCAAGTACCAGATCGGCTTCGGCTACGACATCACCCAGCTGAAAAAGGTCGAGCGGGAGATAATCCAGCTCAACGAGCAGCTGGAAGGCAAGGTGGTGGAGCGTACCTGCAGCCTGAGCGAAGCCAACAACCAGCTGGGCAAGGCGTACGACGACCTGAAACAAGCCCAGCAGACCCTTGTGGAGTCGGAGAAGATGGCCTCCCTCGGCTCGCTGGTGGCCGGGGTGGCACATGAGATCAATACCCCCATCGGCATCAGTGTGACCGCCTCTTCCTACCTGCAGGAACGGGTCGCCGATTTCAAATCTCATATAGAGTCAAAACAGCTGTCTCGCTCCTATCTCAACGAGTTTACCGTCAACCTCGACGAGTCGATGCAGCTGCTGCAGAGCAACCTGCGGCGCGCCTCCGAGCTGATCGCCAGCTTCAAACAGGTGGCTGTCGACCAGTCATCGGAAGCACGCTACAACTTCAGCCTCGCCGACAACCTCCATCAGGTAGTGGTCTCGCTTGGCCACAAACTGAAGAAGAGCCAGTGCGAAGTGGATATCCAGTGCGATCCCAAGCTGTCTATCTTCTCCTTCCCGGGCAGTTTTACCCAGATCTACTCGAACCTGATCCTCAACTCCATCAACCACGGGTTCGACAACTGGGACAAACCGAAGAAGATCACCATCAAGGTGGAACAGCAGGGAGAGGAGCTGTTTATCGACTACTCGGACAACGGCCGCGGCATCCCGCCCGAAATCTTGCCGCGCATCTTCGATCCCTTCGTCACCTCCAAGCGGGGTCAGGGTGGCAGCGGTCTGGGCACCCACATCATCTACAACCTGGTGGTGCAACTGCTGAAAGGCCGTATCAGCTGTGCCAGCGAACCGGGCCAGGGCGCCCAGTTCCATATTCGCCTGCCGATACAACATAACTGAGCGCTGGCTCTTGTGAGCCAGCCGCTTTATCCCCATCATGCTGTGATTGCATTCTTAATGAGCGGAGAACCTCGCAATGGCACAGCATTTTGACTATATCGCCATCGGCGGCGGCAGCGGCGGCATCGCCTCTGCCAACCGGGCTGCCATGTACGGTAAGAAAGTTGCCCTGATTGAAGCCAAAGAGTTGGGTGGAACCTGCGTCAACGTAGGCTGCGTACCGAAGAAGGCCATGTGGTATGCAGGCCAGATCGCCGATGCCCTGAAATATGGCGCCGACTACGGCTTTGACACCACCCTCAACCACTTCAACTGGGCCAAGCTGGTCGAGTCCCGCCAGGCCTACATCGGCCGCATTCACCAGTCCTATCAGAACGTGCTGGGCAAGAACCAGATCACCGTCATCAAGGGCTTCGCCCGCTTCGTCAGCAGCAACACCATCGAGGTTAATGGCGAGCACTACACGGCCGATCATATCCTGATCGCTACCGGTGGCCGCCCGGAAATTCCGGCGATCCCGGGTGCCGAGCTGGGTATCGACTCCGACGGTTTCTTCGATCTGCAAAGCCAACCCAAGCGGGTTGCCGTGGTTGGAGCTGGCTACATCGCAGTCGAGATCGCCGGGGTGATGCAGGCGCTCGGCTCAGAGACCCATCTGGTGGTGCGCAAGCACGCGCCGCTGCGCAACTTCGACCCCATGATCCACGAGACACTGGTCGAAATCATGGCGCAGGAAGGGCCCCAGCTGCACACCCACGCCATTCCCAAAGCCGTGCTCAAGAACGCTGACAACAGCCTGACCCTGCAACTGGAAGATGGTCGCCACCTCACCGTCGACTGCCTGATCTGGGCCATCGGCCGGGTACCGGCTACCGACAACCTCAATCTTGCCGCCGCAGGCATCACGCTGGACGAGAAGGGCTTTATCCCGACCGACAAGTTCCAGAACACTTCCGTCGCCAACATCTATGCAGTGGGTGACAACACGGGTCGCATCCAGCTCACCCCGGTGGCCGTCGCTGCGGGCCGTCGCCTCTCCGAGCGGCTGTTCAACAACAAGCCGAACGAACACCTCAACTACGATCTGGTGCCGACCGTGGTGTTCAGCCACCCGCCCATCGGCACCATCGGCCTGACCGAACCGGAAGCCATCGCCCAATACGGCGAGGACCAGGTGAAGGTCTACCGCAGCCAGTTCACCGCCATGTACTCTGCGCTGACCCAGCATCGCCAGCCCACCCGGATGAAGCTGGTCTGCGTCGGCCCGGAAGAGAAGGTGGTCGGTTTGCACGGTATCGGCTTTGCGATGGACGAGATCCTGCAAGGTTTCGGCGTCGCCATGAAGATGGGCGCCACCAAAGCTGATTTCGACAACTGCGTGGCTATCCATCCGACCAGTGCTGAAGAGTTCGTCACTATGCGCTAAGGGCTGATGAAGTTGGCCTGTCACGAGCAGCCGGCGTCTACAGCCATGTAACCCCGCCCCTCAAACCCGGCTCAGGCCGGGTTTTTTGATCACTCCTCGCTATTTCTCTCGCAAATCCGTCGTTCTTTACGCCGATTTTACGCCTGCCACATGGCGCTTTATGGCGCCTTTACGCCTGTTTTACATACCCTTTTCAGCGTCAATGACACCAACAGAGTCGATATGGTCTTACATCGGCTCTCGCAGCTAATTATCTCAATGGAGTCGATATGAATTGGCTATATCTGCTGCTCGTCCTCGCCTTGATGGCCTATCTGATGCGCGCACTCACGCGCAGTCACGAGTGAGGGACTACCTATATGCAGCAAGAAATTATCTATCCGGTGGCCAGCAAACTGCCGAGCCTCGTGAGCAATCCAATACGAGCCCTGACGCACCGTGACCACGAGTGAGGAACTAGAACATGTGGCAAGAAATAATCTATCCGGTTGCCTTCGTGCTGCTGGTTCTGCTGCCGGCACCGCTGCTGGGCAACTACATCTACCGGGTATTTGAAGGCAAAATCCACTGGTTGGCACCGGTCGAGCGCGCCACGCTGGCTTGCTGTGGCACCGATGGACGGGAGCAGGACTGGAAGTCCTACGCCCTCAGCCTGCTGGCCTTCAACGGCGCCGGTTTCGGTCTGCTGTTCCTGATCCTGATGGCGCAGGGGTTGCTGCCCCTCAACCCGCAACAACTGCCGGGTCTGAGCTGGCAACTGGCATTCAACACCGCGGTCAGCTTTATGACCAACACCAACTGGCAAGCCTATTCCGGCGAGGCCAGCCTCTCCTACTTCAGCCAGATGGTTGGGCTGACCACCCAGAACTTCGTCTCCGCAGGGACGGGCGCCGCCGTCGCCATTGCCCTGTTCCGCGGCATCGCCCGCCAGCAGACCATCAACCTTGGCAACTTCTGGCAGGATCTGGTGCGTTTCTGCCTCTATATGCTGCTGCCCATCGCGCTGATCATGGCGCTGGTGCTGGTATGGCAAGGGGTGCCGCAAAGCCTCTCCGCCTATCTGCCGTTCCACGGTGTGGAAGGTCAGGAGCAGCTGCTGCCCCTCGGCCCGGCGGCCTCGCAGATCGCCATCAAGCAGCTGGGCTCCAACGGCGGCGGCTTCTTCGGCATCAACTCGGCACATCCGTTCGAGAACCCGACAGCCCTCTCCAACTGGCTGGAGATGGTCGCCCTGCTCACCATCGCTGCCGCCATGGTCTTTACTCTGGGCCGCTATGTGAAAGACATGGCCCACAGCCGCGCCATTCTCGGCGCCATGACCCTCATGCTGGTGCTGGGGCTCTTCATCTCCCTCTCCCAGGAGCTGAAACCGGATCACGCCCTCGCCCAGCTCACCACTGACGCCAGCAACATGACTGGCAACTGGGAAGGGAAGGAGAGCCGCTTCGGCCCTGTGCTCTCCAGCATCTGGGAAGTGGCGACCACTGCCGCCTCCAACGGTGCCGTCAACGCCATGCACGACAGCTTTACTCCACTCGGCGGCATGGTGGGTATGATCAACATGCTGCTGGGTGAGGTCATCTTCGGCGGGGTCGGCTCCGGTATCTACGGCATGATGCTGTTCGTGCTGCTGACCGTGTTCCTGTGCGGCCTGATGGTGGGACGCACCCCGACCTATCTGGGCAAACGCCTCGGCATCACCGAAATGAAGTGGGTGGTCGCCAGCATGCTGGTCATGCCGGTGGGGGTTTTGGTGATCGGTGGTGTCACCCTGCTGATGCCGGATGCCAACACCATCATCGGCCATGATGGCCCGCACGGTCTGTCACGCCTCATCTACGCGTACGCCTCGGCTGCCGGCAACAACGGCTCCGCCTTTGCCGGTTTTGCCGCCGGTGACAACTGGCAGTGCATCGCCATCGGTCTGGCCATGCTGCTCGGTCGCTTCGGCTACATCATTCCGGTACTGGCCATAGCCGGTCAGCTGGCCCGTGCGCCCCGTCAGGAGACGAGCGAAGGGGACTTCCCCATCAGCGGCCCGCTGTTCGTTACCCTGCTGATCATCACCGTCCTGCTGATAGGTGGCCTCTCCTTCCTGCCGGTGCTGGCACTGGGTCCGGTGGCCGAACATCTGAGCCTGATCGGAGGGGCGTTCTGATGAACCTGACCCTGTCGATCACCATCCGGATGCCAATGGCCAACTATCTGATGCTGGGAGCTTTCCAATGAGCAAGTCCACTGCAATGAGCACCGACACCATGTTGGTGAAGGGCAAAAAACAGAAATCACAGATCATCCAGGCAATGGTTGAGGCCCTTTATCGCTTCAATCCCAAGGCGCTGTTTGGCAGCCCCATCCTGTTCACCCTCTGGCTGGCCGCAGTCATGGCGACCGTGGAGTCCCTGCTGGGGCAGCCTTTCTCCGGCGTCGCCCCCTCGCTGGCCTGGCAGCTGACCGCCTGGCTCTGGCTGACCCTCTGGTTTGCCAACTTCGCGGAAACCCTGGCCGAGGGGCGCGGCAAGGCCCGCGCCGACAGCCTGAAAGCGGGCATGAGCCAGCTCAAGGCCCGCCGGGTGGCTAACGCAAAAGATGGTCAGGGCGAATGGGTACCCGCCACCAGCCTGATGAAGGGGGACCTGGTGCTGGTACGCAGCGGCGAGATGATCCCGGCCGACGGTGAAGTGATCGCCGGTATCGCCTCGGTCAACGAGGCCGCCATCACCGGCGAATCCGCCCCCGTCATCCGCGAATCGGGTACCGATCGCAGCGGTGTAACCGGCAATACCACCGTCGTTTCAGACGAGATCTGGGTACGCGTCAGCAACAATCCGGGCGAAAGCACGCTGGATCGGATGATTGCACTGGTGGAAGGGGCCAAGCGCCAGAAAACCCCCAACGAGATGGCGCTGGATGCCCTGCTGGTCGGGCTGACCCTGATCTTCCTGCTGGTGGTCGCCACCCTGCCCTGGTTCCTCGACTACAACGGCACCCAGGTACCGCGTCTCTACCTGATCGCTCTCTTTATCACCCTGATCCCGACCACCATTGGCGGCCTGCTCTCCGCCATCGGCATTGCCGGTATGGATCGACTGGTGAAGCTGAACGTCATCGCCAAATCTGGCCGTGCCGTCGAAGCGGCCGGTGACGTACGTACCCTGCTGCTGGACAAGACCGGCACCATCACCTTCGGTAACCGGATGGCCGACGAGTTGATCCCGGCACCGGGTGTCGACCCTGCCCTGCTGGCACAAGCGGCCATGCTGGCCTCGCTGGGTGACAACACCCCGGAGGGCAAATCCATCCTGACTCTGGCCAGCAAGAGCATGGCCAAGCCGAGCCAGCTGGAGAGCGACAAGGTGATCCCCTTCAGCGCCGAGACTCGCCTGAGCGGACTGGATCGCAACGGTCATCAATATCGCAAGGGGGCGGTGGATGCCGTGTTGAACTACCTCAGCCTCGACCGCAAGGCGGTGCCTGAGCTGGTGCTCAAGTCGGTCGACAGTATCGCCCGTCAGGGGGGTACTCCGCTGCTGGTCTGCACGCAGGAGAAACTGCTGGGGGTGGTCTACCTCAAGGACATCATCAAGCCCGGTATCAAGGCTCGCTTCCAGATCCTGCGCCACATGGGTATCCGCACCGTGATGATCACCGGCGACAACCCGAAAACCGCCGCCGCCATCGCCGCCGAAGCCGGGGTGGATGACTTCATCGCCGAAGCGACGCCGGAGAAGAAGCTCGCCTATATCCGTCAGGAGCAGGCCGATGGTCGTCTGGTCGCCATGTGCGGTGACGGCGCCAACGACGCGCCCGCGCTGGCACAGGCTGACGTGGGGCTGGCCATGAACGAGGGCACCCAGGCCGCCAAGGAGGCGGGCAACCTGGTGGATCTCGACTCCAACCCCACCAAGCTGCTGGACGTGGTGCTGGTCGGCAAACAGCTGCTGGTGACCCGTGGCGCCCTGACCACCTTCTCCATCGCCAACGACGTGGCCAAGTACTTCGCCATCCTGCCAGCCCTGTTCATCGCCGCCTACCCGCAACTGGGGGCACTGAACCTGATGCAGCTGGGCAGCCCGCAGAGCGCCATCCTGTCGGCCATCATCTTCAACGCCCTGATCATTGTGGCGCTGGTGCCGCTGGCACTGCGTGGTGTCGACCTGAAAGGCTCGGCCGCCAGCCTGCTGCGCCGCAACCTGCTGATCTACGGTGTCGGTGGCCTGCTGGTGCCTTTTATCGGCATCAAGCTGATCGATCTGGTCATTACCGGCCTGGGTCTGGTGTAACGACATAATCGGGATGCGGGTCAGACCCGCATCCCCAACCATCCTTTTGGAGCAAGAGAATCATGATAGCAATCAGAACCCTGTTGACCCTGACCCTGCTGCTGGGAGTGGGTTATCCGCTGGCGGTCACCGGGCTGGCCCAACTGCTGTTCCCCTGGCAGGCCAACGGCAGCCAGCTCACCGACAGCAAGCAGCAACTGATCGGTAGCGCCCTGCTGGGGCAGAAATTCGAGCGGGCTGACTATTTCCATCCCCGTCCCTCCGCCAGCGATTTCAACACCATAGGCGGCAGCGCCAGCAATCTGGGGATGAGCTCACCGCTGCGGGCAGAGTTTGCCGAACAGGCAGCCAAGGCTCAGCCTGGAACCAGCTCCCCCGCCATGCTGACCCGCTCCGCCTCCGGCCTCGATCCCCACCTGCCGCTGGATGCGGTGCTGGCTCAGGTCGACCGCGTCGCCAAAGAACGTGGACTGGATCCCGCCCAACTGACGGAGCAGGTCAAGTCGGCCACACAAGCTGGTATCCTTGGCCCGCAGGTGGTCAACATTCTCCAGCTGAATCTGCAGCTGGATCATAAAAAGGGCGCCTGATGGCGCCCATTCCGGTTTGGTGATGACCTCGATTTTCGAAACGGGCGGTTGGCTCGATAGGGATAACAATGGCTGATGTAGCAAGCGCTGATGCCCTGCTGACAAGTCTGATGCAGGAGCATGGGGATGCGTGATGAGGTAAGGGCCGACGCCCTGCTGGCGAGCCTGGAACAGGAGCACAAGGGCAAGCTGAAGGTGTTTCTCGGGGCCGCTCCCGGCGTGGGCAAGACCTACGCCATGCTGCAGGCGGTGCGGGAACAGGCCAAGGAGGGGGTCGACATCCTGATCGGCGTGGTGGAGACCCACGGCCGGCAGGAGACCCTGGCTCTGCTCGACAAGCTCGCCATCATGCCGCGCAAGATCCACATGCACCGCCAGCAGCGACTGGAGGAGATGGATCTCGACGGCCTGCTCGCCCGCAAACCGGCCATCGCCGTGGTGGACGAGCTGGCCCACAGCAACGCCCCCGGCAGCCGCCACGAGAAGCGCTGGCAGGATGTGGAGGAGCTGCTCAACGCCGGGATCGACGTCTACAGCACCCTCAACGTGCAGCATCTGGAGAGCCTCAACGATCTGGTGTGGCAGCTCACCGGGGTCAGGGTGAAAGAGACTCTGCCCGATCAGGTGCTGCTGGAGGCCGACAGTCTGGTGCTGATCGACCTGCCCCCCAAGGAGCTGCTCGGCCGCCTCAAGGAGGGCAAGGTCTATGTGCCCCATCAGGCCAAGGCGGCGCTGCAATCCTTCTTCTCCCTCAACAACCTCACCGCATTGCGGGAGCTGGCGATGCAGACCGCCGCCAGCCATGTGGAGGGCGATCTGCAACTGCAGTGGCAGGCAGCAGGCAAGAGCACCTTGCCGCTGCGGGGCAAGCTGATGGTTTGCCTCGGTGACCTGCACGGCTCGGCGCTGGTGCGCTACGGCCACCGCTTTGCCCAGCGCCGTCAGCTTCCGTGGCTGGTGGTGCATGTCGACAGCAATGGCCGCCGTTCTGCCGATGTGGAGCAGGCGCTGGCGCTCGCCTCCCACCTCGGTGCCAAGGTGCTGACCCTCTCCAGTCCGGCGGTCGCCAACACCCTGCTGGAGACCGCCGAACAACAGCAGGTCTCCCAGCTGCTGCTCGGCAAACCTCACAAGGCGCCGTGGCGCCGCTCGCTGGTGCAGCACCTGCTCAAGCAGGCGCAAGGGCTCGAAATCACGCTGGTCGATACCGAGAAGCAGAAGCCCGAAGTGGGGATGCGCGTCCCGACCCCGAAGGATATTCACCACAGCCTGCTGGCGGTGACCATCATGGGGATCACCTCGGCCGCCGCCTGGGGGCTCTCCTACTGGCTGCCGCCCGCAGCGTTGCCACTCATCTTTGTACTGGGGGTTCTGGCGACTGCCCTCACCACCAGTCTGGTACCCGCCACGCTGGCGGCGGTGCTGGGCTTTATCGCCCACAATCTGCTCTTCACCGCCCCCTACTTCTCCCTGAGCGTCGCCAACCACAGCGACCTGCTCACTCTGTTTGTACTGCTTATCGTCGGCATGACGGCGGGACGGCTCGCCTCCCGCCAGCGGCAACAGCTGATCGGTCTGCGCGAGACCCAGCAGCTGGGCAATGCCCTGCTCTCCCTCAGTCAGGGGCTGGCGACCGCCAGCAGCCCGGAGGAGGTGCTCAGACAAGGTGCCCAGGCCATTTCACTGGCGCTAGGCCAGCCAACCGTGGTGATCGACAAGGAGTTCAACGATCGGCTCGGCAACGAGAAGCACAGGCCCGGGCAGACCGACAAGGCGGCCATCGACTGGTGTCTGGCCCAAAAGCAGAGCGCCGGGGCCCACACCGCCACCCTCAATGCCGCCGAGGCCCAGTATCACCACCTCAGCGATGATCTGGTGATCGGCATAACGCTGGCCAATCCGCTCTCCTCCTCTGCCGAGCATCAGCTGCAGGCGCTGCTCACCGATATTCGCGCCGCGCTGGCGCGGATCGACCTCAACGAGCGGCTGGCCGACAGTCAGTTGCAAGCGGAGACCGACCGGATGCGCGCCGCCCTGCTCTCCTCGGTCTCCCACGACTTGAAGACCCCGCTGGCCACCATCATGGGGGCAGGCAGCACTCTGCTGGAATATGGTGACCGGATCCCCGCCGAAGACCGTGACGAACTGCTCCACTCGGTGCAGGAGGAGGCGCGCCGCCTGCACAGCTATGTGCAGAATCTGCTGGATATGACCCGCATCGGCTCCCCCGACTTCCAGCTGAAACGGGACTGGGTCGATCTGGCGGATCTGGTGGAGAGCGCCCGCAAGCGACTCGACTCCTCCTGGCGCCAGCACAAGCTGCTGGTCCATTTCGATCAGCATGTGCCCCAGCTTTATGTCCATGGCGCCCTGATCGAGCAGGTGCTGGTCAACATCCTCGACAACGCCTCCCGCTACTCGCCGGCAGGCACCCCCATCGAGTTCAAGGTGATGATGGCTGAGCCCGACCTCATCATCGACATCATCGATATCGGGGTCGGTATCGCCGAGTCGGATCGGGAGAAGATCTTCAACCTCTTCTACACCCAGCCGGTGGGTGATTGCGGCAGCCGTGGCACCGGGCTTGGCCTCGCCATTTCCCGCGCTATGATAGAGGCCCACGGCGGCAAGATTTGGGCCTTCTCCGGCCCCAATGGCAACGGAACCTGCATGCGCATCTCCCTGCCGCTTGCTCTCAATTCACCGGAGGTCTGATAGTTGACCGCCAGATCGGGTCAATCAGCCCCTCCCACCATTCACCTCTGGAGGTTCGATGGCGCACATTCTGGTCATAGATGATGAAGCGGCGATCCGTCGCTTTCTGCGGATCAGCCTGATTGCCGAGGGCCATCAGGTGAGTGAGGCGGTGGGGGTCAATGAAGGGCTGGAGCAGTATCGCCACCTCAACCCCGATCTGGTGATCCTCGATCTCGGTCTGCCTGACGGCGATGGCATTCAGGTGTTGCAGACCATTCGCGAACACCACCCCAATCCGGTGCTGGTGTTGTCGGCCCGCGATTCGGAGCAGGAGAAGGTGCGGCTGCTCGATGCCGGCGCCAACGACTACATGAGCAAGCCGTTCGGCATCGGCGAGATGATGGCCCGCATCCGTGTGCTCTTGCGCCAGCGGGCTGGCGTCAGCAGCGGCGAGCGGCGCCACTTCCCCCAATGCGGCCTGACGCTCGATATCAGCAGCCACAAGGTGACCATGAAAGACGAGGAGATCCCTCTCTCCCGCAAGGAGTTCGCCCTGTTGCAGGCGCTGGTGTGCCACCCCGGCAAGCTGGTGATGCAGACCCAGCTGCTCAACGACATCTGGGGGCCGAGCCACAAGGAGGACACCCACTACCTGCGCATCGTCATCGCCAGTCTGCGCAAAAAGCTGGGGGATAACCCCCAGCAACCGACGCTTATCGAGACCGAATCAGGTATCGGCTACCGCTTTATCGGCAACTGACGTTTCACGTGGAACGACGCCCACTGCAAATCAGCGCCAATAGACCGCAGCCACTCAGCAACAGGCCGAGATCCTGCAATCCGGCCGCTACCGCCAACCCCAGACTGAGCAGCAGGTAGTAGCCAAGCCCGAACAGGGCGCCAGCGCTGCCTGCCACCTCGCGATAGGCCAGCAGCGCCTGACTCAGCACGTTGGGGATAGCCAGCCCGAAGGCCACCACGATTCCCATCATGGGCAGCAGGAACCAGAGGCTGGCCTGAGTCGCCCAGACCAGCAGCCCGGCGACCAGCGCCAGAGCGCAAGCCAATCTGACCAGAGATGACGGCAGCCACCCCCTCCCCAGCAGATGCTTGTTGAGCAGGCTGCCGAGCAGAGTCGCCAGCGCCAGCAAGATCCCCGAGTAACCAAACTCGCCAGTGCTCAATCCCAATCCGGCAAACAGGAATGGGGCCAGACTGTAGTAGCCAAACAGCATAGTGTTGAACAAGGCGACCAGCATGGCACTGCGCCAGAGCCCGCCATCTTTCATCATCCGACATGCCAGCGGCCAGAGTGCGACTCGCTGGCTGGTGGCCGGACGGGTTTCCGGCAGTTGCCAGCAGGTCACCAGCAGCAAGCCTACCGCCAGTATCAGCAAACCGCTGAACACCCCGAGATAGCCGAACCCGCTCGCCAGCTGGCCGCCACTGAGCAGCCCCAGCACCGGGCTCAAGGAGAGCGCTATGCCCATCACCGAGAAGACCCGTGCCAGATCGCTGCCCTGATAGCTATCGCGCAGCATGGTCTGGGTCACCACGGAGCCCACGGCGGCGCCAAAGGCCGAGATAACCCGGGCCAGCAGCAGGGTTTCAAACTGGTTGGCCAGCAGCGCCAGCAGGGTGCCGACGCCATAGGTAAGCAGACCTGCCAGCATGGCGGGACGCCGCCCGATGAGATCGCAGAGCCGTCCCCAACAGACCACGCCTACCGCAAACGCCAGAAAATAGACCGACAGGGTCTGGGATGCCTGCCCTTCGCTCACCCGAAACTGGCTGGCGATGTGGGTCAGGACCGGGCTGTAGATGGTTTCCACAATTTGGGGAAACATCATCAATCCCACCACCAGCCAAAGCGGTGGCAACTTGTTGTTCATGACAAACCTCCTTCACAAGAGGTCGCCATTCTAGAGAGATGCCGACTGTCTGATTACAATAAGTAGGACTATAAACATCAAAAATAAGACACATGGCTTTTATTCTTCCCGATCACCCTTTTGACCCCGACCAGCTGACGGGCAGCGTGATCGGCATTGCCTCCGCCCTCGGCTGGCACGACTCGGGCCTGCATCAACATCAACGCCATCAGCTACTGTTCGCCCAATCCGGCTGCATGACCATGGAGCTGGAAGGTCGGGTCTGCCTGCTGCCGCCCACCCGCGCCGCCTGGCTGCCAGCGGGCACTGCCCACCGGGTACTGATGCGCGGTGTCGTCGCCTACAGATCCCTCTACTTCCAGCCGCACCCCGAGTTGCCCGGCACGGTCGAAGTGCTGGCGGTCAATCCGCTGCTGCACGAACTGATCGAGCGGATGGCGCTCTGGCCGTGGGACAAACCGCAAGAGCAGCAGCAACGAACGGTGGCACTGTTTATGGAGGAGTTGGGGCAGGCGCCACGGGAGTCGTGGCAGTTGCCGCTGCCGACCGATCCCAGACTGGGCGACTGGCTACAGCAGTTGAAACGGGGGAATGCCCTGCCCGATCGGCTCAACCGGCTGGCCGAACGGGTGGGTGCCAGTGACAAGACCATTGGCCGCATCTTCGTGCGGGAGACCGGCATGAGCTATCAGGCGTGGCGTCAGCAGTGGCGGCTGTTGCGCGCCATGGAGCTGCTGGCCGAAAGCGAGTCCATCAGCCGGATTGCCGCTGCGCTGGAGTTCTCCAGCGACAGCGCCTTCATCAGCTTCTTCAAACAACATACAGGACAGACCCCCCTGCGCTACCTCAACTCTCGGGGTGAGTCGCCACAGCCTGACTCGCTTCCACCACCAGGGTATCCAGCGCCAGCGGCTTGAGGTTATGCAACGCATCCTTCACCACGGCATGGGATGCCTGTTGCAACTCGCTCTGCACATCCTGCTCCAGCTGGGCACTCTCCAGCTCGGGCCGCGGATTTTCGTTGGCCATCACGTTCAGGCTCAGGGCACTCACAATCAGGGTAGCGATCAGGCTTTTCATCTGGTTTGCTCCGGTATGGTTGAGATGACCAGACAGCTATTCCAATAGTTGTGCCAATCCTCACGAAATTCATAACATGATGATTTTGTTTAAATTAACTATATCTCGATACCAAATTGAGTCGCAAAATGCATCCCGCTCGGTCATTTTTAAACCAACAGTTGGTGCTTTTAACCACGCTTGATTTTTGCACCATGTTCCACGTGGAACGTCCCATCTTTTTGATCGACACCCGCTTTTAAACTGAGCTATGGTGCTACATCCCCGTAACTCAAATCTGGATCTGTCACTGAATGGAATTTTCCTTGTTCGGCGAGAAGTTCACTCGCCACGCCGGTATTACCCAACTCATGGATGACCTCAATCAGGGGCTGACCAATCCGGACGCCATCATGCTGGGTGGCGGCAATCCGGCCCCCATCCCCGCCATGCTGGAACGCTTTCAGGCCGAGGCCAAGAGCCTGCTCGACAACGGCGAGCTGGTCAAAGCGATGGCCAACTACGATGGCCCGCAAGGCAAAGACAGGTTCACCAAAGCGCTGGCCGCCCTGCTCAGCAAGGAGCTGGGATGGGATATCTCGGCTCGCAATATCGCCCTGACCAACGGCAGCCAGAATGCCTTCTTCTACCTGTTCAACCTGCTGGCCGGCGAATTTGCCGATGGCCGCAAGAAGAAGGTGCTGTTCCCGCTCGCCCCCGAATACATCGGCTATGCCGACTCGGCGCTGACCGACGACTACTTCCTGGCCTACAAACCCACCATCGAGAAGCTGCCCGATGGCCAGTTCAAATACCACGTGGATTTCGAGAGTCTTCAGGTAGGTGACGATATCGGGGTGATCTGCGTCTCCCGTCCCACCAATCCCACTGGCAACGTGCTGACCGACGAAGAGATCGAACACCTCGATCAGATCGCCCGCGACAAGGGAATCCCGCTGCTGATCGACAACGCCTACGGCGTCCCCTTCCCGGGCATCATCTTCAGTGAGGCAAAGCCGTTCTGGAACGCCAATACCATCCTCTGCATGAGCCTCTCCAAGCTCGGCTTGCCGGGCACCCGCTGCGGCATCGTCATCGCCGACGAGAAGATCATTCAGGCCATCACCAACCTGAGCGGCATCATCAATCTGGCGCCGGGCAGTCTGGGGCCCGCCATCACCATCCCGATGATCGAGAGCGGCGATATCATCACCCTCAGCGAACAGGTGGTGAAACCCTTCTATCAGCAAAAGGCAGAGCTGGCGGTGCAGCTGCTGCGCGAAGCGATCCCCGACCCGCGTTTCCACATTCATAAACCGGAAGGGGCCCTCTTCCTCTGGCTCTGGTTTGAAGGCTTGCCGATCCACTGTCAGGAGCTGTACGAGCGACTGAAGGCGAAAAACCTGCTGATCGTGCCGGGTCACTACTTCTTCCCCGGCATCGATGACCCCGAGTGGCGTCACAGCCAAGAGTGCATTCGCCTCAACTACTCCCAGAGCGAGGAGCTGGTGCGTCGCGGCATCGCCATTCTGGCCGACGAGATCAACGCCCTCTACGCCGGCTAAGTCAGTCCGGCCAGCCAAAAACAGAAAGGCCTGCAGATGCAGGCCTTTGTCGTTTATCGCGATCCGGTTTGCTTAGCCGGGCAGCGCCAACTGCTCGGGTTTGCCGATGGGGATGGCTCTGGGCTTGAGCGCCTCCGGCAGCTCGCGCGCCAAATCGATGGTCAGCAGACCATGCTCCAACTTGGCGCCCTGCACTTCCACGTGCTGGCTCAGCTTGAAGGCGAGCTCGAAGTCACGATCGGCAATCCCCTGATGGAGGAACTGACGTTCACCGGCCGCGGCCCCTTTACAACCCTTCACCTTGAGGGTACCGTTTTCGGTCTCCAGCTCCAGCTCTTCGCGCTCGAAGCCAGCCACGGCGACCGTGATGCGATAGCCATCCTGATCGCGCTTTTCAATGTTGTACGGAGGGTAAGCGGCGGTCTTCTGCTCGAACAGACCTTCCAGCTCACGGGCCATCCGCTCGAAGCCGACGGCGTTGGAATAGAGATGAGAAAAATCGAGGTTACGCATAATCCTATCCTTCTAATAAGCAACAGGTTCAACTCTCCACAGGCCCGTCATCGGCACCCGGGAAATTTTAAGATTTCAGTGAATTCAGGCTATCAGCCGTTGATCTCTATCTTGCGCGGCTTCATCGCCTCGGGCACTTCACGCACCAGTTCGATGTGCAGCAAGCCGTTTTTCAGGTCGGCCCCTTTCACCCGCACATAGTCGGCCAACTGGAAGCGACGCTCGAAACCACGTTCGGCAATCCCCTGATAGAGATAGTTGCGCCCGGTGTCGGCCTGCTTGTTGCCCTTCACAGTCAGCAGATTTTCCTGAAAGCTCAGCTCCAGCTCTTCCTGGGTAAAGCCCGCCACCGCCATGCTGATGCGGTAGTCGTTGTCACCCAACTGCTCGATGTTGTAGGGGGGATAACCGGCATTGCCATTGCTGGCCGCAGATTCGATGAGATTGGCCAGACGATCGAAACCGATGGCAGAACGATAGAGCGGAGAAAAGTCGATAGAACGCATAGTATTACCCTCTTATGAGCGATAACGGATTGTTTGCCCTCCTTATGGACGGGCGCCTGGTCGAAACCTCTGTCGAGCGTTCCGGCCTTGTTACCTATATAGGGGCTCACTTTTTCCTTTCAAGGGGATTTTTTCAAATTTTTTAAATGGCCGCACCGACCTGTAGAACATCAACCTGTTGGCCCGATAGTGATGATAATCGACCCGTGGGCCACTGATGGCAATGCGCTCCGCACTCCATAATTGGTTGCATATCCACCAGCCAACATGGAGCCACCCCATGAAGATTACCCAGGTTCGTAACGCCACCTTGCTGCTCGACTATACCGGCACCCGCTTTCTGATCGACCCCATGCTCTCGGCCAAGGGAGCCTTCCCCGGCTTTGAGGGCACCGCCAACAGCCATCTGCGCAATCCGCTGGTCGAGCTGCCGCTACCGATCGATGAGCTGGTCGATGTGGATGCCGTTATCGTCACCCACGACCATCCCGACCACTGGGATGACGCCGCCAGAGCCCTGATCCCCAAACATCTGCCGCTCTTGGTACAACATAAAAAAGATGCCGATGCCATTCGTGCCAGTGGCTTTGAGGATGTGCGGCTGCTGAGCGACCAGCCCGAGTTTGCCGGCATTCGTCTGCAGCAGACCGGTGGCCAACACGGCAGCGACCCGTTGATGGCGGTACTGGGCGAGCGCATGGGAGAGGTATGCGGCGTGGTTTTCTCCCACCCCAATGAACAGAGCCTCTATCTGGCCGGTGATACCATCTGGCATCCCTCGGTCGAACAAGCCCTGCAACTGCATCAACCCGAGGTCATCATCCTCAACTGCGGCGATGCACAGGTGCCCGGACTCGGTTCCATCATCATGGGCAAGGAGGATGTCGCCGCCGTATATCAGGCGGCACCGCAAGCCACGCTGATCGCCAGTCATATGGAGGCGGTCAACCACGCCGTGCTGTCACGCCAGGAGCTACGCGACTATCTGGTGGACCGGGGCATGATGGATCGGGTACGGGTACCGCAAGATGGCGAGGCGATATCGCTATGATCCACAAGAGAGCCATGTCAGACATGGCCCTTCGGCTTTCACAGCCAAACGCTTATGATGAGTGGTCTGCGCGCAGAGAGGAGCCAACACCATGACCACCCCGATCGTTGCCGTGGTGACCTTCGATCACTTCAGCCCTTTTCACTGCGCCGTCCCCTGTCTCATCTTCGGCGACATCCTGCCGGGTCAGCCGCTGTTCGAGCTCATGATCTGCTGCGGTGATGGCAACCCTCATTCACGCTCGGCGCAAGGCTTCACCATTCAGGCTCCCTATGGGCTGGAGGTGCTGGCCGAGGCGGAGATCATCGTCATCCCCTTCTGGCACGACCCGTCAGCACGGCCACCTGCAGCGCTGCTCGATGCCCTGATTGCCGCCAGGGCCAGAGGTGCCCGACTGGTCGGGCTCTGTCTTGGCACCTATGTGCTCGCCTACGCCGGGCTGCTCAATGGTCGCAAGGCATCGACCCACTGGGAGTACGAACAGGATTTCTGCCACCGCTTTCCCTGCGTGCAGCTAGATACCAATGCCCTCTATGTGGATGACGATGGGCTGGTCACCTCGGCAGGTACTGCCGCCGGGCTGGACTGCTGCCTCTATCTGGTGCGCCAGTACCACGGCTCGGCCATCGCCAACAAGGTGGCGCGGCGGCTGGTGATCCCGCCCCACCGGGAAGGGGGCCAGGCCCAGTTTATCGAGCAGCCGGTGCCCGCCTCCACTCGCGATGTCAGGATGAACCAGTTGCTCGATCACCTGCGTGCCCATCTGGCCGAACCCCACACCCTGGACTCTCTAGCGGCCCATACCCTGATGAGCCGACGCACCTTTACCCGCCGCTTTCATCAGGCAACTGGCCTCTCGGTGGGTGAATGGCTGCTGGCGGAGCGGCTCAGGCGCAGTCAGGAGCTGCTGGAGGTAAGCGGCCATTCCATCGATCGCATTGCCGATCTGGTCGGCTTCAAGAGTGCCACCTCCCTGCGCAATCACTTCCGCGCCCGCTTTACCATCTCCCCCAGCGAGTGGCGACGCTCTTTTCGTGGCAACAATGTCTGATGACATCATCTATACCCGCTCACTCCGCTATGGCAGGCTAACCAGAAATCCCGAGGAGTCATCCCATGTCCCGTTCCGAACGCCTGCTGGCCCTGCTCCAGCTGCTGCGCGGCCACCGTTACGCCATCACAGGTGCGGAACTGGCCAGCCAGCTTGGCATCAGCCTGCGCACCCTCTATCGGGATATCGCCACCCTGCAGGCACAAGGCGCCCATATCGAGGGCGAATCGGGGATCGGCTATGTGTTGCGTCCTGGCTTCATGCTGCCGCCATTGATGTTCAGTGAAGAGGAGCTGGATGCGCTGGTGCTCGGGTCGCGTTGGGTCGTCGCTCACGGTGACGGAGCCTTGAGTACATCGGCCAGCAGTGCGCTGGCCAAGATAGAAGCCGTGCTGCCCGCCGACTATCGCCAGCAGCTCCACAGCAATGCCCTGCTGATCGGTACCTCACGCAGCGACAGCCTCACCGATGAAGCCCCGCTGCGCAGCGCCATCCGCCAGCAACGCAAGGTGACCTTGGGCTATCGCGATTTCAAGGATGAGGCCTCTGAGCGCACCGTCTGGCCCTTTGCCCTCGGCTACTTCGAACAGGTACGGGTACTGGTGGCCTGGTGCGAACTGCGTCAGGGCTTTCGCCACTTTCGGGTCGATCGCATTACCCGGATGCAGCCGCAAGATTGCCGCTATCCAAAAAGCAGAGAGAGTCTGCTGAAGGAGTGGCGCGCCACCCAGCAGATCCCGCAGCCGAAATTCATTGCTGACAGAAACTGACAGCAGGTAGCGCCATGCTGACGGGGTCGGCGCCGATGCGCCATCTCATCAGCAAGGAGCATCACCATGTTAGTCCCCCAGTTCGCCATCCTCTACGTTACCAATCCGACCCGCAGCGCGCTCTTCTACCGCGAGTTGTTCGGGCGTGAACCGGTGGAGGAGTCACCTACCTTTGCCATGTTCGTATTCGAGTCAGGCGCCAGACTGGCGCTCTGGTCCAGCGCCACTGTTGAACCTGCCGTGACCCAAACGGCCGGAGCGATGGAGCTGGCCTTCGCCCTCCCCGATGATGATGCCGTCGATCGCCTGTCTGCCGAATGGCTGGCACGCGGGCTCACCCTGATCCAGGCGCCGACCAATATGGAGTTTGGCTACACCTGCATGGCCCTCGATCCGGATGGCCATCGCCTGCGACTCTACTGCCTGGCACCAGAACTGAGCTGAGTTATAACCATCAACACCAAGCAGTTTCATGTTTCACGTGGAACGTGCCCCCCCTGAAAATAAAAAAAGCCGCTCACAGGGAGCGGCTTTTTTATATCGAGCTGACAGTGTCGATTAGACGTCGAGGTTGGCTACGCGCAGGGCGTTGGTCTCGATAAAGTCACGACGCGGCTCAACGGCATCACCCATCAGGGTGGAGAAGAGCTGGTCAGCACCGACGGCGTCGTCGATGGTGACGCGCAGCATGCGGCGGGCTTCCGGATCCATGGTGGTTTCCCACAGCTGGTCCGGGTTCATCTCACCCAGCCCTTTATAGCGCTGGATGTAGATGCCGCGCTTGCCTTCGCCCATCAGCCACTCGACGGCTTCCACGAAGTTGGCAACCGGTTTGACCTTCTCGCCACGCTTGATGAAACCACCTTCCTCAATCAGGTTGGCGATCTCCTTGCCCAGCGAGACCAGTTGACGGTACTCACCGGATTGCAGGAAGTCGTAGCTGAGCGGATATTCGCGATCGACACCGTGCTGACGTACCACGGCGTGCGGAACGTACAGGCTGCGCTCTTCATCACGACGAACCTGGATCTGGTACTGGATACCGTGGTTGCTCTCGTTGAGCACGGCTTCCATCCCCTGACACCAGGCCAGCAGATCGCTCTCGCTGTTCAGCAGCGCTTCGTTCAACTCCGGCTGATAGATCAGCTGGGTCAGCACGGCTTCCGGCGCACGACGAGACATGCGGGTGATCAGGTGAGTCACCGAGCGGTGCTGGTTGACCAGGCGCTCCAGTGCCTCGCCACCGATAGCCGGGGCAGACTCGTTGACGTGCAGGGTAGCACCGTCCAGCGCCATGGCGGTCTGGTACTGCAGCAGCGCGTCTTCGTCTTTCAGGTACTGCTCCTGCTTGCCCTTCTTAACCTTGTAGAGCGGCGGCTGGGCGATGTAGACGTAGCCACGTTCGATGATTTCCGGCATCTGACGATAGAAGAAGGTCAGCAGCAGGGTTCGGATGTGCGCACCATCGACGTCCGCATCGGTCATGATGATGATGTTGTGATAACGCAGCTTGTCCGGGTTGTACTCGTCGCGACCGATACCGCAACCCAGTGCGGTGATCAGGGTGCCCACCTCTTGCGAGGAGATCATCTTGTCGAAACGGGCCTTCTCCACGTTCAGGATCTTGCCCTTGAGCGGCAGGATGGCTTGGTTCTTACGGTTGCGACCCTGCTTGGCGGAACCGCCAGCAGAGTCCCCTTCCACTATGTAGAGTTCGGAAAGAGCCGGGTCTTTTTCCTGACAGTCAGCCAGCTTGCCGGGCAGACCGGCGATATCCAGCGCGCCTTTGCGGCGGGTCAGTTCGCGAGCTTTGCGGGCCGCTTCACGGGCACGGGCCGCATCGATGATCTTGTTGACCACGATCTTGGCATCGCCCGGGTTTTCCAGCAGGAAGTCGGCAAGCTTCTCACCCATCGCCTGTTCAACGGCGGTCTTCACTTCGGAAGAGACCAGCTTGTCCTTGGTCTGGGAGGAGAACTTGGGATCCGGCACCTTCACGGAGATAACGGCAATCAGACCTTCACGTACGTCGTCGCCACTGGCGGCAGACTTGGCCTTCTTGCTGTAGTCCTCTTTGTCCATATAGGAGTTCAGAGTACGGGTCAGCGCGGTACGGAAACCAACGAGGTGAGTACCACCATCCCGCTGCGGGATGTTGTTGGTGAAGCAGTAGACCCCTTCCTGATAGGCGTCGTTCCACTGCATCGCCACTTCAACGCCAATGCCATCCTGCTCGGTGGTGAAATGGAACACCTTCGGGTGGATCGGGGTCTTGTTCTGGTTCAGGTACTCAACGAATGCCTTGATGCCACCCTCGTAGCAGAAATGCGCCTCGCGGCCATCACGCTCGTCTTGCAGACGGATGGAGACACCTGAGTTGAGGAAGGAGAGCTCGCGCAGGCGCTTGGCCAGGATCTCGTAGTGGAACAGGGTATCGCTGAAAATGGCTGGGCTCGGCCAGAAGCGAACTTCGGTACCGGTGCCGGTGCTGTCGCCAATCTGCTTGAGCGGCGCCTGTGGCTCACCCAGATGATAGGTCTGCTCGTAGACGTGACCGTTACGACGAATGGTCAGCAACAGCTTGTCAGAGAGGGCGTTAACTACCGAGACACCCACGCCGTGCAGGCCGCCGGATACCTTGTAGGAGTTGTCATCAAACTTACCGCCTGCGTGCAGCACGGTCATGATGACCTCTGCGGCGGAGCGGCCCTCCTCCTCGTGCATGTCTACCGGGATACCCCGGCCATTGTCACGCACAGAGACAGAACCGTCGGAATGGATCTTGACCAGAATATCGGAGCAGTAGCCAGCGAGCGCCTCGTCAATGGAGTTATCGACGACCTCGAACACCATGTGGTGCAGACCCGAGCCATCATCCGTATCGCCGATATACATCCCCGGGCGCTTGCGGACCGCATCCAGGCCCTTCAGCACCTTGATATTCGAGGAGTCGTAAGTATTTTCACTCATAGCTTACTCTCTGCCTTCTCTAACGTTTCGGAGATTTTACCCTGTTCCACGTGGAACAACTTGCAGTCATTCGCATCCATCATGTCTGCGAGCTGACCGGTGTCGATGGCGGTGATAAACACCTGGGACGCACACTGCTTCAGCCTTGCGGCCAGCAAGCGGCGCTTGTCGACATCCAGTTCAGAGGCAAAATCGTCAATTAAAAAAATACAGCCACGGCTGCTATGTTGATTCAAATAGAGCCCTTGGGCCAGTCGCATGGCGCAGACCAGCAACTTCAGCTGACCCCGGGACAAAATATCCTGAGCGGGTACCCCGTTCGCCTTGAGGCGCACATCGGCTTTCTGTGGACCGACACCGGTATAGCCCAGCGCCCGATCTCGCTCAAACCCCGCCTCCAGCAGATCGCCGAGGGGAGTGTCTTTCTCCCAGCCCCGGTAAAAGCCGAGACTGATATCGAATTCCGGCAGAAAATCCGCCGTCATCTCCTTGATCAGGGGCGTAATGGCCTGACAATAACTGGCGCGAAACTCGGACAGCTCACCACCCAGCCGCACCAGCTCCTGATCCCAGAACGCCAGCTGGCGGTACTGGGTGCTCTGGCGCAGTAGCGCATTGCGCTGTTTCAGCAACCGCCGCACTCGTCCCCAGAGGGCAAAGAAGGTCGGCTCCTGATGGAAAACACCCCAATCGAGCCAGGCGCGGCGAGCCTGAGGCCCGCCCGTCAGCAGGTTGAAGCCATCGGGATGGATCAACTGCACCGGCAACAGCTCCGCCAAATCGGCCAGCCGCTGGGCCTGAGCCCCGGCAATCTTGAGCTGGGTCTCGCCACTCTTGTCTTTGGCAAGACCGATCGGTACCTGACGCCCCTCCAGCTCGCACTGGGCAAACAGGGTAAACGCCCTCTCCCCCTGGCGGATGACCCGCCCGGTCAAATGAGTGCGAAAGGAGCGCCCCAGACCAAGGTAGTGAATGGCTTCCAGCACGCTGGTCTTGCCGCTGCCATTGCACCCGACCAGAATGTTGAGGCCGGGCGACAGCTTGAGACTGGCTTGCTGGATATTGCGAAAGTCGCTGAGCTGGAGTTTGACCAGGGACACGACTAGATCCGCATCGGCATCACCACGTACTGAGCATCCTGATGTTCAAAATCCTCAATAATGGCACTGCTGATGGAATCGCTCAGGCTAATCCGAATTTGGTCACATTTTAACGTATTCAGCACGTCCAGCACATAAGAGACGTTAAAGCCGATCTCCATCTCGCCAGCGGCATATTGTACGTCAAGCAGCTCTTCGGCTTCTTCCTGTTCCGGGTTGTTGGCGGTGATGCGCAGCAGGTTTTCCTGCAGATTGAGACGCACCCCACGGAATTTCTCGTTGGAGAGGATGGCGG
This sequence comes from Aeromonas sp. MTB, assembly GCF_056632455.1. Taxonomy (NCBI): domain Bacteria; kingdom Pseudomonadati; phylum Pseudomonadota; class Gammaproteobacteria; order Aeromonadales; family Aeromonadaceae; genus Aeromonas; species Aeromonas sp. MTB. The sequence continues at coordinate 2,265 of NZ_CP147026.1, read as the reverse complement.
CACGGGCAAACGCCTGACGCAGATCCTCACGGCCGGCGATCAAGGCCTTGTCGCTGTTGCGCGGAATGACGCGGCGCCAGTCCGGGAAGCGGCCATCCACCAGCTTGGAGGTGAAGATGAAGCCGTCGAGGGCAGCACGCAGGTTGCTGCGGCCGATCTGCAGCCGCACCGGCTTGTCTTCCGCTTCCAGCAGACGCACCAGCTCCAGTACCCCTTTGCGCGGCAGGATAACCTGATGATCGGGCAGCGATTCCCCGACCACCTCGCGGCGGCAGGTAGCCAGACGGTGACCGTCGGTCGCCACGGTGCGCAGACCGTGACCTTCGCTCTCGAACAGCATGCCGTTCAGGTAGTAACGCACGTCCTGGCTGGCCATGGAGAACTGGGTCGCATCGATCAGCTTCTTCAGCTCCAGCTGGCTGATATCGAACTCGAGCACGGATTCCCAATCCTCGATGTTCGGATACTCGGTCGCCGGCAGGGTCGAGAGGTTGAAGCGGGAACGACCGGAGCGGATGATCAGGCGCTCGCCTTCGGTATTGAGACGGATCTCGGCGCCTTCCGGCAGACCACGGCAGATATCCAGCAGCTTGCGCGCCGGTACTGTGGTGCGGCCATCTTCGCTGGCCCCGTTCAGATAGACCTGACCGATCATCTCTACTTCGAGATCGGTACCGGTCAGTGACAGCAGACCGTTGCTGACATCAAGCAGCACGTTGCCGAGGATCGGCAGGGTCGGTCGGCCGCCGAGGGCGCCGGACACCAGTTGCAGAGGACGTAACAGGGCCTCACGGCTAATTTCGAGCTGCATCTGTGCTCTCCGTTGTGATTAGGAGGAAAAGATTCTGATCAGGTTGGAATATTCGCGCTGCATCTGTCCACTCCATTCCGTTATCAGGAAGAAAGGGTACGGATCAGGTTGGAATAGTCCTCCTTGATGTCGTGACTCTCCTCCTTCAGCTGCTCGATTTTTCGGCAAGCATGAAGAACGGTAGTGTGGTCACGGCCACCAAAGGCATCACCTATCTCCGGCAAACTGTGGTTGGTCAGCTCCTTGGCCAAAGCCATCGCCAGCTGGCGCGGACGGGCAACGGAGCGGGAACGACGCTTGGAGAGCAGATCCGCCAGCTTGATCTTGTAGTACTCCGCCACCGTCTTCTGGATATTGTCGATGGTGACCAGCTTCTCCTGCAGTGCCAACAGGTCGCGCAGCGCTTCGCGCACGAAATCGATGTTGATGGCACGGCCGGTAAAGTTGGCGTTGGCGATCACCCGGTTGAGGGCGCCTTCCAGTTCACGGACGTTGGATCGCAGACGTTTGGCAATGAAGAAGGCCACTTCGTCCGGCAGATGGATCTGGTTCTCGTCAGCCTTGCGCATCAGGATCGCGACGCGGGTCTCCAGCTCCGGCGGTTCGATCGCCACGGTCAGGCCCCAGCCGAAGCGGGACTTGAGGCGATCCTCGACACCGTTGATCTCCTTCGGATAGCGATCCGAGGTCAGGATGATCTGCTGGTTACCTTCCAGCAAGGCATTGAAGGTATGGAAGAACTCCTCCTGGGAGCGCTCCTTGTTGGCGAAAAACTGGATGTCATCGATGAGCAGGGCATCGACGCTGCGGTAGTAACGCTTGAACTCTTCAATGGCGTTGTTTTGCAGCGCTTTCACCATGTCCTGAACAAACCGCTCGGAGTGCATATAGATGACTTTGGCATCTTTTTTACTCTCCTTGATGGCATTGCCAACGGCGTGCAACAGGTGGGTTTTACCCAGGCCGGTGCCGCCATAGAGGAACAGCGGGTTGTAAGCACCACCCGGATTGTCCGCTACCTGACGGGCAGCCGCACGCGCCAACTGGTTGGACTTACCCTCGACGAAATTCTCGAAGGTATAGTTCACGTTGGTGTTGCTCTTGTGGTTCGGCTCGGGCTTGGCTTCAGCCTTGCTTTCCCAGCTCTTCTGCAAGTTATTCACAGGCGCGGCACCCTGTACCGGCGCTCTGGCGACAGCAACAGGATGGGGACGATTACCTATATCAAAACGCAGGGCGGGGCCGTCGACCCCGCAGAGTTCGTTGATGATGCCGTTAACCCGGATGAGATACTTGTCTCGTACCCAGTCCAGAACAAAGCGATTCGGTGCATACAGGGTCAGAGTATTGTCACTCAACTCCGCTTGAAGCGGCCGGATCCACATGCTGAATTCTGCCGAGGGCAACTCATCTTGCAGCCGGTTAAGGCACTGCTGCCATAGCGAAGCAGTCAC